>SOER01000053.1 GCA_021646405.1 Candidatus Loosdrechtia aerotolerans | reverse complement strand
AACCCCGAAGGGGTGACATACTTGTAAATAAAAAATGAAAATAACAGCTAACCCGGAATGGATGTACCAAAACCTTGTAGTGAGCTTATCGAACTAACAGCTTCATAATGTCACCCCTTCGGGGTTATTAGTCTGTGGTTTATTCTTTTGCTATAATCATTTCACCCCTTCGGGGTTAAGTACATGCATGTGCCCTTCATCCCCCTCCGGAAGGGGACAGCCTCCTTGCGAAGGCGATAGTTTGCTGCTTTTCGTTATCTCAAAATAAAATATGTATCCCGGGTTATCGGAGAAAAGCCCTTTGGTCTTGAGAAAAAATCTGGAACGTACAACCAGGCACTTTGCGTCAATTTTGCGGTAAACAGTATCACATCATTGTAATGTAATGACGTTAACTTTACCGAAATTATCAAGTTGCTTATCAAATTTTTCTTTATTGCCAACGACGAGGATTTTTATCTTATCCGGATGGAGATATTTTTTGGCAACTCGCTGAATGTCTTTTTGTGTAACGGCTTTTACTTCGTCCAGGTAGGTTTCAAGATAATTTAAGGGCAACCCTTCGTATTCGATATCGATTTTCTGTGCTATAATATGGGAACTCCTGGCAAACCGGAAAATAAACTGGTTCATGAAGGTCTCTTTCGCTTCCGTTAGTTCCTCCTGATCAACTGCTTCTGTACGCATTTTATTGATCTCCTCCAATGCAATTGAAATAGCACGATTTGTAGATTCTAATTTTGTTTGACATGAAACAAAGAATACCCCGATATCCTGTGCAGGCTGAAACGCACTAAAAGCAGAATATGCGAGTCCTTCATCGGAACGGATCCTGCTCATAATACGTGCCTTGAAACTTCCTCCGCCCAAAATAAAATTCATTATCATAACGGGAAAGTAATCGGGGTCTTTCCGCTGAATTCCCAGATGTCCCATCAGAATATTCGATTGATTAATATCTTTATATACGTAATGTACCTCTCTCTCATACTGCCTTTCAACCTTTGGAATTACAGGAAACTGTACACGCCCTTTTTTCCATCCGGCAAAAACGTCATGTAATTTTTTGATAATTTCCTCTCGTTGAAAATCACCTGAAATGCCAAGGATAATGTTATCCGGATAGAAATATTTCTTATGGAACGCGACCATATCATCCCGCGTTATTCTCTCAATGGATTCCAACGTTCCTTCAACCTTTCTGTTGTATGGATGTTTGCGGTCATATATGATTCTGCGAAATTCTCTCTGTGCAATCTGTGAGGGATTATCATTCTCCCGCCGGATGGTCTCTATAACCTCATCCTTTCTCATCCAGATTTTCTCTTCCGGGAAGGCCGGGTTCATAAGGACATCAGCAAATATCTTGAGTCCTTTGTCGAGATCTTTTTTGAGTACCGACAAGGTTGCATCTCCCTGTTCCCGGTTAATCCCTGTCTCCACTGAAGCTGCCATGAATTCTAACTCTTCATTCATAACATCCGCAGACATAGACAATGTGCCGCCGCTTCTCATTACATGTCCTGTTAAACTGGCTAAACCGGCTTTTTCCGAAGGCTCATAAATGGCTCCGGTCCTGATACGTGCTACAACATTAACTATTGGCAGGTCATGGTCTTCCAGGAGATATATGATCATGCCATTTTTCAGAACAATCCTGTCTACCAGAGGGGGAGCAAAACTGAGTGGCTCAAATTTGAGGCTGGCAACCCTTTTACTTCCCTCTGATTCTGGTTTTTCTATCGGAGCAACCGGGTGTTCATGACCGTGCTCGTGAGTCTCAGGTTGTGCAAAGAGACCCGGTGAGCAGGTAAGGGAGAATAACAATACAACAAGCATAAGAGAAATCATGCGATACTTATTTCTTTTCACGTTACCATCTCCAGATTTTCATTATTCATTATTCATTATTCATAAAAAAGTAAAGTACGTACTTAATCGACGACTATTGTTTTCTCCGGGACATTATTTTTTTGCACATCTTCTGATCTCTGACCGTATTTTTTCACAATACTTACAACCGTACGATTTTTTCTGGTGAGATATTTCCTGGCAACCCGTACCACGTCATCTGCAGTTACTTGTGCCAGCTTATCCATGAAGGTATTGATGTAGCGCCAGTCAGAAAGGACTTCAAATTGTCCTATTTCATTTGCAAGACCAGAAGCAGAATCAAGGCTTCGGATAAAATCTGCCTCTATCTGGTTTTTAATCTTTTGTAATTCCCAATCGGAAGGTGGTGTAGTTTTCAATGTTTCGATTTCTCTATAAATCCCGGTTTCCACATCCTCCGTGGTATGTGGCGCCCTGGGGGCAGCAATAAAGACAAAGAGGTCCGGGTATTTACTTATTTCACAAAAAGCGTGTGCCATGACGGCAATGCGCTTTTCCTCGATTAATGATTTATAGAGTCTGGAAGTTCGTCCGTCAGAAAGAAGAGAGCTTAAAACATTTAACGCATATAAATCGGGATGACCGATCTCCGGAATATGATAAGCAATCGCCATGTAGGGATTTGATTCAAATTCTACTTCAGCTCTTCGTTCTCCGTTTTGTTCAGGTTCAACGGTCTTTACATTCGGTGGTGAAGATTGATGGGGGATATCGCCAAAGTATTTCTGTATCAGCTTGACTGCTTTATCCGGATCAAAATCTCCAACCATAACTATCACAGCATTATTGGGGGCGTAATATTTCTTAAAATATTCCTGTACTTCCGCCTTTGTGATGTTCTGGATGTCCGATCGCCAGCCGATCGTAGGCCAACGGTAGGGATGGGCAATGAAGGCTACCGCATGTAATTGTTCCATCAGCAGGCCAAAAGGGCTGTTCTCTGTCCTGAGCCGCCTCTCCTCCATAACAACATCACACTCCGAGTAGAATTCCCTCAATACGAGATTTTTCATCCGGTCCGACTCTATAAATGCCCATAGTTCCAGCTTATTTGCCGGTATATCGCAGAAATAGTATGTACCGTCTGAACCAGTTGCAGCATTCAGTCCGGAAGCACCATGCCGTAAGTATAGTGCAAAGAGTTCGTCCTTTACTACCAGATTCCTTAGTTGTTCTCTTACTTCCTCCAATTCTTCCGTGAAGAGCTCGATCTTTTCGGTATCGGGGGTTTCCTTATTTCTTTCTGCAGAGATTTGTATCACCAATTCATCTTCTCTGTCGAGCAGGGGTTGCTCTGCATCATAGTTCCGTGTTCCAAATATCTTTGTTCCTTTAAACATCATATGCTCAAAAAGATGGGATACACCGGTAATCCCCGGTTCTTCATCTACCGAACCTACTTTATAATTAATGCGGACACAAACAATCGGTACATCATGTTTTTCCAACATAAGGAGTTTTAAACCATTTTTAAATACATGTTCTTTTACATCAAGTTTGAGTGATTGGGCATATATCCCGCGTACGGCAAAGAGCAGAACAGCTATTGCGGCTGAGAAAATCAACACCAACATCTTTTTTTTCATTTTTTGAATACTCCCCCTGGTCTGTTGAACAGATAATTTACAACTCTATCGAATAAATGAAAAACCGTAATTTTAGAAATACTATACATAACCTTAACAAGTCTTAATTAGTTCCCAAATTCATCTTTTTTGATGATCTCTTTATACTACTTTATATGAGTATAACGTATTGTTTTTCAAAAAAACACTTTAATCTCTCTCCTGCTACCGGTCAACAAAAAGTTTATGTCATGATAAGAAAGTCAATAACATCGGGAAAAATGACACTTGAATATAATGCACAATCATGCTAATATCTTCATTCACTACTCATGAAAGTAGGGGGTTTGTTAGTAAGGGGGTATTCTATCTATGAACAGGACAGGAGTTTTCATTATGAGTAAAAATCGCATTTTTATTGTATCGTTTTTATTATGTATTTTTTTTGCATGTGTGGGGTATACTGCATATGCTAAAGAATTAAGGAATGATCCTGCAGCAGCCAGAGAGCTGGACTCTATCCGAAAGGATTTACCAAATCTTACCGAAATGAAACCTGCAGATGCAAAGCCATATTACGAAAAAGCATTAAAAGACTTGAATGCCGTGATTAAGAAATATGCCAGAACGGAACAGGAACTGGAGGCAAAATTTTATATTGGTGCTGTTTATAACGAGATGCGCAATTTTGATGAAGCAATTAAATATTTTGATAGTATACTGGATCAGGATTACCTTCACCGTAATTTCAGGGCACGTACATTATACTTCAAAACACAGGCCCTTTTAAGGAAGGGTGATATTGTAAAGGCAAAAGAAACCATTGCAGAGTTGAAACTCATAGAACCGAGGGCTGCTGATAGCTTTGGAACTGAACTCAGTGGTATGATACAGGTAGGAAAAGAGGCACCAGTCTTTAGCACGACAGATTTTAAAGGAAACCAGATCGATCTGGAAAAATATAGAGGAGACGTAGTTGTTCTCGATTTCTGGGCAACCTGGTGTGAGCCATGTATGAGAGATTTTCCGAGATTTAAGGATATGTACAATAAATTTAAGAATAGTGGTGTGCAGTTCATAGGGGTAAGTCTTGATGATGATATTCGGGATTTAACCGGTTTTGTTGAATATGAACAGATAGAATGGCCTCAAATATGTGACGGAAGACGCTGGAAGGGTGAAATTCCCGGTCTGTACCACGTGCAGATTATACCGGTGATGTTTGTACTTGACAGAGAGGGTAAAATCCGCTACATGGGTAATAGTATTGAAAACGCTGCCCTGGTTATTACGACACTGTTATCCGAATCAAAGGAGATCCCGTTATTCCGGTAGTAGATTTTGTCGCTACATGCAGCCACATCCTTTCAGGGCATAAGCGCTCACTGAATGAAAATCCTGTTAATAGAATGAGAATGTACTCCATGATAAGCTACAGAGGAGCGACATGTTGGTAACCCTCAGGTTCAAGGTTCAGGGTTAAAGGTTAAAAGCGTTAGGAATAGGAAAAGGACCGTTTGGATGGTATAAAAATTCGGTACGATTATAGCATCAATTGTTTCCGTGCCTTCTCTGCCGCTCCTCTGGAGCTTAATATCAATGGAGATTTTGTTCTCTTATAATATATTGCTCCTAACGGAGCTTTCCACTTTTAGCTCTGAAAGAGCGGTATAGATGGGATTGGTGTAATTTTATGTCACCCTTTCAGGGTTAATTCCATTGTTTTTTCATTATCCCAGGGTAAAAATTTACCCTGGGCTATCATAGAAAAGCCCTTTGGGCTTTAAAAAGGATTAAAGAGCTATAAATTTAAGATAAAATGGATAATTTTTAAGGGTTATTCCCCACTTTTAAGATAAAAGAATCCATTTGACCCAGCCTGAGAGCGTTGGAACGAGTAGAAAAAGTACAGCAAAATTCCTTGGCTTGTTGCCTATAGAGCAATGCCATACTTGGCTTTTAACCCTGAACCTTTAACCCTGAACCCAGAACCTGAGTAGTTACGAAAATAGAGAAATAAGCTAAGAAGACGGAAAGTTAAGAAGACATAATCCCCAACTTCTCAGCCTCTTAACTTCTTAACACCACTTCTTCCATTCCCTTTGTGCCTTCTTGTCTCTGTGTGATTACTTCTCTTGATGGAAGAGGAAGCCTGTCTTGCTGTTCTGTGTAATTCCTAATGCCAACGACTCTCATAATTACGAGGATCATGCCGGTTGAAAAGAAAACTATTGCAACGAAGGTTAACGGAATACTGGGATTATTTTTCACATTGACAAGAACACCCGGTGCAGTATTTACATCTACGATGGTAATGTGTGCTCCGCCGATGCTCCTTCCGTTACCCTCTCCGATAGGTACATAGATCTGTTGTCTGTTCTGGTTTTCATTTATCGAAATTAATTTTACTACCGGATAGCGAAATTGTGGCGGCATATAGAGATCAGCAATGCGCATCTGATTATTATTTATGGTAAACGGCTCGTTTATCCTTAAACTAAGGGTACGGTCGTCTATCTTAACTACAACACCGGAAGGAACCCAGCCATAGTCTGCCATAAGAAGCCCCGTAGCACCACGGCGTAAAAGAACGGGATTATTATAACCAAGGGTATCTGCGTACTCTTTTCCATCCTTTCGAACGGTAACAGAGGCCTCTATTATTTTGGGCATTCCATTCGGGTAAGAGCTTGTTTTGAGATCGGTAATCTTCATTTCTGCACCGGCAACAGCAGTCCATTTATCTGATACAGGCACAGCCGGTTCTGTTGAAGAATACAGCCCGCCGACAAGATGAGCAACTAACGTAATAACGAATCCAATATGTACAATAGATGCGCCGTACAGGGGTATCTTCCTAATTCCCCGTTTTGCTTTCTTAATGATTGAATCCAGGGTGCACAGCGAGGCATTGATACCGTAGAGAACACAGGCGAGAAACAGGAGGTAAAACCATGTATGGATTGGTTTCTTATGAATAAAAAAGAATGAAATGTCTTCACCATGAAGTCCTGCATAGTGGCGCGGGTAATAGTTCATAATAAGGCTGCCAATGATAAGCAGGCCGGTAATGGTGAATCCGGTTATGATACCAACTTTTTGTGATTTAAGAATAGTGTAGACTTTTTTCAATGGAAAACACCTGCCTGTATAAAGTTCTAAATTCCAAATTCCAAGATTCAATTGCTTGAAATAGCGTTTGATATCGGTGATCCGGAATTTTGATATTTACCGAAAACTGTGCGAACTACCGATAAAAAAGCTTGTTCCTACATATGTCATTATAAGTATTCCAAATCCTACAATTGCCATAGGTGGCTTCAATCGTTTTGCCTCGGGCCAGTAGTCAAGGTGAATACACGTAGCATAGAAAAACCATATGATTACAGACCAGAGGATTTTTGCATCCCACATAAAGTATGCCCCCCAGGCAACATATCCCCATAATCCACCAAAGATCATGGAAATGGAAAATGCAATAAGACCGTATTGAAAACCTGAGTCAATGATATTGTCATATGGTCTTTTTTCACCCGGTGTGAAGTAACGTGCTACTGCTGCTGCGGTAGCGCTGACCCACAGGGCATAACAGAAGAAGGAGAGAGGTACATGCAATATATACCAGATCGTAAGCATAAGCGGCGGTGCATAACTTATTCCCTTCGGGAAGAGCATGGCCGCTACAAAGAATCCATATCCAACTCCAAAGAGAGATTTACGATAAATAGCACTCTCTGTTTTCAGATAAAGGAGGAGGATAAGGAACGTGGCAGCAGCGAAGCCATTAAAGGACTCAAACTTATTCGTTAACGGGAAATACCCGATCGATACACCCCGGAGGATAATCGCAGCTAGATGAACGGATACAATCCCAAGTAAAATGGTAAAGCGTAACTTCCATCTGGTGAACCCAAAGATCCAAAACAGTGAGTAGGCACCAAAACAAATCCAGTATAAGAGTACCGATATCTTGTTGAGAAGGATAGCTGTTTCCATTATTGTAAGGTAACCTCAACTGTTCCTTTTTCCCGCAGATCCTTGATCAAATTGTTCATTTCGATTGCAACCAGTTCATACCGGACCTTGTCTTTTACCTCACTGAAATTCACATCCTTGGCAGGGGTACGATCGGTGACCTTTATGAGGTGGTATCCGAACTCTGTTTTTACCGGGTCACTTACTTTACCTACTTCTGTAGCAAATGCAGCATTCGCAAAAGTTTCTACCATAACACCGTGCCGCGGGAAGGAACCCAGTGAACCACCGGTTTTTCCTGTCGGGCAGTCAGAATATTTCTTTGCTAATTCGGCAAAATCTGCTCCATCGTTGAGTTCTTTTTTAATCGATTCTACTTCTGCCCTTGCTTTGTCCAGTTCTTCCTGAGTCTCTGCCTTTTTTGTATCGACGAGTATATGGCTTGCCGTAACGGTTTCACCGCTAAAGTTTTGAATGTTTTCCAGGAAGTACTCTTCCATTCTCTTTTCATCGATATTTTTGGATACATATTCTTCAATTGCTGCAGACATACGGATTGCCATCCGTAATTCTTCAATATTGCTGCCCTGAAGTTCCAAAAACTGCTCTAATGTCTTATCCTTCGTTGCCGGGTTACTTTTGATATTTTCCTGCATTTTGAGGATCTCTTTGTCTACTACTTCTTCTTTCACAGAGAGTTTGTTTTCCGTAACAAATTGTCTTAACAATGCCTGTGTAACAAGCTGTTCTGTGATTTGTTGCTCCATAGAGGCTACAGCGACGGGATTTACATGGGGTCTGAATCTGTTCAGAATCGCATCCAGATCTTTCCGGAGGATTTTTTCATTATTGACGGTAGCGATCACCTTGTTGGGATCAGGCTTATCTTTTTTGCCGTGAGGACTACTCATACCATGTCCCATACCATATCCGCCACCCTCTGTTGACATCCCTTGCCCATGCATGCTGCCCATGCCATCTCCGCCTAAGTCAACGTTTTTATGTATTTCTGCAAAATCCCGTTCATTAAGTTCACCACTTAACTGATGATTTCCCGATTCATTTTTGTCACAGCCATAAATAAACGCAGCAACGAAACTCAAAAAAAGTATAAAAACAGTAGCTCTTCTTAACATAAACACTCCTTAGTTATAGTATAGTAATTATTAAGACTATGAGAAATTTTTAATTATTCAGATGTATGTGTATGTGGGGGATGCTTTCTTCCATAATATTCTGTAATGAGCTTCAGGAGGTCTTCTTCTTTCAGACTAGATATGTAATCTAATGCAACATCGATGAGGAGATTGATAGAGAGTCGGGGGTTCTTTTCAGTAATTTGTTTTAAGGCCTCGAGAATCTCCGGGTTTAACTCTATTGCTGTTTTTGGTTTAAACATACAGTATTGGATAATTTTAATGTCCATTGAATAAGTTATTCCATTACGAATGAATGTGATAACAAATTGTAGAACAAATATGTTCCTATAAAAACAAATTACTGAAAGAATATGTTCCTGTATTTTTTATAAAGGAAAATACATGGGCGAGGTGGGAGTCGAACCCACACAGCCTTTCGGCCAAAGGATTTTAAGTCCTTCGTGTCTGCCATTCCACCACTCGCCCGGATGTATTCGCATTCGTCTGTTATTGATTTTGCCACGGATTCCGCATCCCGGAGGCCATACCACGGATAGGGCTTGTCAGGAAAAAGTTTGTACGAATATTCATGAACATGGCATTTCTCTTCGTACAAGTTTGGATTGATACGTGGCATACTATGAATAAAAAGGCGGCACTGGGATTCGAACCCAGGATGACGGTTTTGCAAACCGTTGCCTTAGTCCACTTGGCGATGCCGCCTTGTTTATTATACAAGACGTTTAATGATACCATTAGGAAAAAGGTAAGGCAAGAAATTTTTTTGGCCGATTTTTTGTGGGGTTTTTTATACCCTGTTTAAGGTGCCTTTTCTCACTATACTATCAGCAATGCGCACCCTTACGCTCTCTACATCAAGAAAAAGTATAGCGCTATTCCGCATGCTGCCGTGAAACGCACCCGAAAGGGATGTGGCTACATTTTTCGGCAATAAGTTGCCTCATCCCTGATGAAAGAGATTCATTCCTGCACGAGAGAGTAACACCATGTATGGTCATTCTGACCGGTTGGTGAATATGACTAATATTTATTGAAAGGTGAGATGATATTATGATGATTTTCTATTTTTCATAACGAGTTCCCGCTCTAACTTTAAAAGAGTGAGGTAGTGTTTGATTATATGTTCCGGCAAACCATTTAAAAGTTGAACGAATTCCTTTGTATAAAGCTTTTTCTTTTGATAATTACCCTCTGTTTCCTTAACAACAGTATCTTTATTAACACCTTTCTCTGTGAAGAACTCTACTAATGGTACCGACATGGCATGTGCAATAAGTTCCAGCGATTTTTGGGTATACTTTCTCTTGCCGCTTTCGAGTTGATTTATATATCCCTGCGACAGACCGCTCATTAAGGCAAGTTCTTCTTGTGTGATCCCGGATCTTAATCTGAATTTTCTTATATTGTTTCCAACAATATTCTTTTTACTCATTAAAAAATGATATAGCACTTTGTTATAAAAAACAATTTCACCGGGTAATATTTTTCTTGAAATATATTACAACATGTTATAATTATGAATAGTGACGCATATGCATTAAGCTGTTCAAACTGTTTAAACGGCTTGAACCGCTCATGGATGCTAGCCTATTGAGGATGATGGCTTGGCTTGATGGAGTAGCAGCGGTTGCTGCCATTTTATAAGAAAATGAGAAATAATAGACAGATCTCCAATTATGCATATAAAATTCAGGTAAGGGCTGACGGTGCGCTGGTATGTGAGTGTATTACGAAGGATGCTTTTTTTTCCATTACCGGATATACCATTGAGGAGGTAAATACGCGGAATAGCTGGTTAGCCCTCGTTCATCCCGATGATATGCCTGTTGTGAGAAAGCATCTTGACCGTCTCTTTTCGGGTCAGCCCAGAATGGATGAGTTTCGCATTATTACCAAAGGTGGTGAGGAAAAGTGGTTGCGCAATTATGTCCAACCAGTATGGGAAGAGGTACAGAAACGTGTTACCCGCATTTACGGTACTGCGATACTGTTTTAAAACGGCGAAGCCGCTAAAAATAGCCAAAACACAGACAAAGGATTTGCCGAATATCGCATAACGCCACTTTTATTCTTTAATAGTGTAGGGTATATGATTTATTATGAGCGAAAGAATATATAGGTTATCCCTTGAAAATGTTCCACTCAGAATATTTTACAAAAACAGAAGGTTGGTGTATGTTTACTGCAATGAAAATTTGGCGAGGGATTTACATATCAGGCCAGACGGGATCAGGGGAAAGACAGATTTTGATTTTTATCCTGTGGCACTGGCCGAAAAATACAGGACAGATGATAAAAAGGTTATGAGATCCGGACAAATAGCAGAGACAGAAGATAAACACGTCAAGGACGGAAAAGAGTTTGTTATACAGATGATTAGAACACCCGTAAGAGATTTAAAAGGTAATGTTATTGGTGTGTTCGGTTCTTTCTGGAATATTACCGAGAAGGTGATCCTCATTATGGAATCTTTACAAGATGAATATCAGGTATTACTGGATGAACTGGCAGCAGGTATGGGACATGAGATAAATAATCCCGTAACAGGCATTATCAATTGTGCCCAAATATTATTTAACAAAAGTAGTGAGGGAAGCTGGGAAAGAGACCTTGCCCGTCGAATTATTGAGGAAGGTAACTTCATAGCAAATACCGTCCATACCCTTTTTGCTTGTTCCAGATTACGTGGTACAAAATAAAGTAAGGAACCTTTTTTATTATAAAATCCATTAGTAGAAGAATGGGACCAGAACCCGGTATTTTTATTTTTCGGGTATGGTTTTGCCACGCTGCGACCTTCTCCGGACTCTGTGGTCAGATTTGACGTTATTATTCTGTTTGCTCTCTCCCTGATATTCAATAAATGTAACATTTCCTTTCAGCACACAACCATCCTGTGATGGCTGACATATTTTTCGTAATCTGAGACATTCATTCTTTATCTGATACGGGCAAACCCAACTCATTTTTGTGTCCTCTACTTTTGTTAAAATTTCTCTGTTTTTTGCTCTGGTAATAATCAAATTTTTTCAAACTGATCCTTTGGCGCATCACATATCGGACAGACCCACTCTTCGGGTAAATCATTGAAACTGGTATCAGGGGCTACCCCATGATCAGGATCGCCAAATTCCGGGTTATAGACATATCCACAAACCAGGCATCTGTACTTTTCCATTTTTTACCTCCTTCTAAAAATAGCCGGGTCCTCATCTGAACTAACGTAAGGTCTCTATTATTTTTAAAGGATTTTGGATTTATATCAATCAAAAACTTAAAATATTTACAACTATTTAGTTTTTGAAAAAAATACGAAACAAATTGAGGGATTCAAGGGGAGGGAAAGGGGGGCTGCACCAAGTGGATTGTAGAGACGCAAGATTTTGCGTCTCTACTCAACACCAGGATTGATTCTATTTTCGACGTTTAATTATAGTCTCTAAAATAGGCATTATTTGTTACGTACTGGTTGTTATTTTTAAAATCTGTAATTGTCCTTGGAGCCGTTAAACCAAATACATAGGTACGTTTCTTTTTTTGCAGGGTAGTATATTTTGATGCCCTTGTATATTCTTCCTTCTGGGATGTTAAGATACGGTCTTTTGACAGGGTAAACAGATATTGTATCAGTGCATTCAACTCCTTGTCGGTAAACTTATCATATCCGGGCATCTTATTTCTTGCGCCGTAAAACCTGGGATCTGACGGGTTTTTTATAAATTCCTTCAACCATGTTACGGATAAATAATCTGTTAAGTTGGGCGCTATCTTTTTCTGCTCCTTATCCCCGATGGGATGGCAAATAGCACAATTCCCCTTTAAAACGAGCTCCTTTCCCCGCTCTGTACTCTCTGCATTTTTATTGAGCAGATCTCCTGACTGGCTGAGCAGGAATTCAGCCATATCGAGCAGCGATTCATCAGGGAGTTGTGTGGGTGGCATGGCGCTTGATTCCTTAAAATACTTCGCATCCTTAGGATTCTTGAGAAGCCCGGCTACCCATTCTCTCGATCCAAAATCCGTAAAATCGGGTCCGGTATCGCCCCCTTGTCCCCTTACCATATGACAACCAATACAGTTATCCTTATAAATCTTCTCTCCGAGGTAAACAGGGTCGTTGAGGAAAATGGCTGCTCCACCGGCAGGAGGTATGCCACTGGCTGCAAGTTTCATAGCGCGGGCAGATTGTATCTCAGACTCTTCCTGTTGATGGATAATGTGAATATCATGGCTATCATGAACCATTGCAATAACCGTTAAAGCAACAGCCCCGGCCAGTCCGGAGAATATAGCGCCAAAAAATGGCATTCTTTTCGACGGATATCGTGATTCATTTCTATCTATGAACGGCAATGCAAACAGGAACACCATGGCGAGTGCCGGTATAATAACCGTACCAACAATAAGGAATTTGCCCTGGCAATATTTCAGGAGCTGGAATAAAAATAAGAAATACCACTCGGGCCGTGCAAGGAAATTGGATGCCGGATCTGCCGGTGCGAAGAGTTCTGCTCCCTTATTCCAGAATACCCATCCGGCGAGTACGACATATATTCCCATAGCAAATACAATGTCTTTAAATACCTGATCCGGCCAGAATGGGTCTACCCGGTTTTTTATTACCTCCTCTTTCATCTTCCAGTAGGGGGTCACGCCATGTTTGCGAAAAAGTGCGATATGGATGGCGAGAAAGAAGAGTAAGGAAATCGGTAATATGAATACATGGAGTGCGTAGAAACGGGTTAGGGTAAAGTTTCCGTAATCAGAGCCACCCTGATGCAGCACCTTAATATAGTCTCCGATCACCGGGATAGTTCCAATGATGTTTGTGGCAACTTGTGTAGCCCAGTACCCCTTTTGATCCCAGGGCAGGAGATACCCGGTCAGGCCAAAGCCCATAAGGAACAAAAGGAGGATTACTCCTGATATCCAGTTCAACTCGCGCGGTTTTTTATACGCACCGAAGATAAAGACCTGGAACATATGAACGATAGCAACGATAATCATGGCACTTGAACCATAGTGGTGCAGGCCGCGTACAAACCACCCGAAGGAGGTTTTTTCCTGGAGATAGTGAACACTTCCCCATGCCGAAGTAGAAGACGGGGAATAAAAACTAGCCATTACAATACCGGTAATGGCTTGAAGGGCAAAGAGGAATACCAGGGCACTACCAAAAACGTATGACCACTTCGCTCCACCGTGTACCGGTTCGTCGAGTGCTGTCTTTAAAAGGTTGCTTAATCCGGTTCTATCCTCTATCCATTCACGTATTTTATTTGCCATAAGTAGATCACCCGAGAAAATAGTGTAAAATTTATATAATCTCTTTATAACTTACCAATACATTATCATTTTCTATTTTTGTCTTAAAGGCAAAAAGGCCGCGCGGGGAAGGACCTGCAAGCGTTTTGCCATCAACATCAAATACACCGCCGTGACACGGACACAAAAACTTATTCTCTTCCTGTCCCCAGTCTATGCCGCACCCGAGGTGCGGGCAATTTGTGGAAAATACATGGAAAGAATCGTCCTCCTGCCGAATGACCCAGACAGATCCCATAACGAGTCCGTCAAAGACGTTCCATGCGTCCATTTTTGAGGAGGTGATACTCATTTTTTTCGGGACACCAACGGGAAAATCCTCTCGTTTACCAATATTGATAAAATCCTCGGTTCCGTATACCGTCTCTTTCATTAAGGGATGTACAACCAGCCCAACCAGCGGTGCTGCAATGCCGGCGGCTAACGCGCCACCCAATGCGTGGGATGCAATTTTCAGGAATTTTCTTCTACTCTTTTCCACTTTTATCTTTCTCTCCTTCGTTGAAAAGGAATTCTTGATACGTGTAAGTCGCTACTATACTATAGACCAAAATTAAAATTGTATAAGCTTTTTATGAAAAAAGAAAGCCCTTTTTATTGGAAAACTAAAAGGACAGATCAAAGGCGATATCTACTTCATTTTTGACCTTAAGGGTTCCCAGTAAAGCCTTGTAAGGCTTTATTCCAAAGTCCTTTTGGGCAATAGTAACCTTTCCCTTGAGGTCTTTTCCTGTTGTAGTGTTTGCATTAAATTCTACAGGGCGGGTAACCCCATGTAAGGTGAGTTCCCCTTTTACACGGTAAGTGCCCTCTTTTTCCTGCATAATATTTGTGGAGCGAAAGGTAATGACGGGATATTTTGCCGGATGGAGTACATCCTTAAACATAGTCTCTTCAATGTCCGCAAGGTCTTTTTGTTTTAATGTATTAGGTTGGCGCTGTCCATCTTTCATCGCGCAGATTACCTTGAGCGAGTCTGCTTTAATCTCTGCTTCTGAACCTGCCGGTTCGGAACTGGTGGACGGAATATTCACGTTGATTGTAAACTGCGTTGCATCGATGAGTAAGTCATGTGCTACCGCACTCAACATTCCTTCTTTAAAGGTATAGATATACAATTTTCCTGATTGGGCAGTCAGCTGATAGGTACCGGGGTTTAAGTTCATATCCTCCTCCAAAGTTATGAATTATAAGAAGATTATTCCTACATTTTTGGTATAAATTTCTATAGTATTCCAGCTTTTTCTCTTGATGTCAATGTTCTATAAATTTTTCGCAACAGCCGAAGAATAACCGCAGGTATAGTACTTCAGGGATGAAACCGGACATATTTGCACATATCAGAATGCAGTTTTAAAACATCTAAGGAAAGCAGAAATGGCAGGAAGGAGTGAAATGATTACAGATTAAGATTAAAAAACAATTCTTTTTCCCCGCATTTTGCTTGACTTAAAAAATCTTATCTATAAAATTTAAAATTTAATCCATAACCGAGTAATATTTTGTATAGTATTTGGTGATAAAAATTTTATAAGGGGAATTGTGGATGCTTCGATTTAATAAACAACATAATACATTAGAACCTGAAGAGTATATTTTCCAACTACAAGATTCGGAGGAACCAAATCTCTTTAGGGACGTTTTCCCCTATGATTCAATACCAAAAATCCCTTTTAATTACCGGTTGAATCCGATGAATATGCCGGAGGAGATATGGGTTACTGATACTACCTTTCGTGACGGACAACAATCCCGGCCACCTTATACTGTCAAGCAGATTGTAGATATTTATGATTTTATCCACAGACTGGGCGGTAAAGCGGGTTTCATCCGTCAATGTGAATTCTTTCTGTACAGTCAGAGGGATCAGGAGGCGGTAAGGAAGTGTCTGGAGAAGGGATATAAGTACCCGGAGGTTACCGGGTGGATTCGGGCAGCAAAGAATGATTTTAAGTTGGTTAAAGAGATGGGACTGAAAGAGACGGGTATTTTGTGTTCAGCCTCAGACTACCACATATATTTGAAGCTCAATAAAACCAGAAGGCAGGCGCTGGATATGTATCTGGATATTGTAAAAGCTGCTTTAGATGAAGGTATTATCCCCCGCTGTCATTTTGAGGATATTACCAGAGCCGACTTTTATGGTTTTGTTGTGCCATTTGCAAAAGAGCTTATGAGGTTATCAAAGGAAAGCCAGATCCCGATCAAGATTCGTGCCTGTGATACTATGGGCCTGGGAGTTAGTTATCCGGGTGCTGCCTTACCCCGCAGTGTGCCTGGTATTATATACGGTCTGACTCATTATGCAGGGGTGCCTTCTGAATATCTGGAATGGCATGGCCATAATGATTTTTACCTTGCAGTAAGCAATGCTACCTCTGCATGGCTTTATGGATGCAGCGGTATTAATGGTACTTTATTAGGCCTGGGGGAACGCACAGGGAACACACCTATAGAAGCACTGGTAATTGAGTATCTTGCACTGCGGGGAAACGACGACCAAATCGATACTACGGTGATTACCGAAATTGGTGATTATTATAGGAATGAGGTCGGATATGCAATTCCTCCAACCCAACCTTTTGTAGGTTCTGAATTCAATATTACCCGTGCCGGTATTCACTCTGATGGAATATTGAAGAGTGAAGAAATTTATAATATTTTTGATACAAAAAAGCTTCTCAAAAGATCTATTGGTGTTTCTGTAACTGATAAATCTGGTTCCGCCGGAATTGCGCACTGGATTAACACCTTTTTTGAACTGGAAGGGGATAAACAGATTCCTAAAAATCATGAAGGGGTCATTAAGATAAAGGAATGGGTGGATAGACAATACGATGAAGGGCGTATTGTTTCCATTTCCGATGAAGAAATGGTCGAACTCGTACGACTTTACTTTAAAGACATTATTCAATCGGACAAATCATAAAACTATCATTGAAGCTATATGAGTTTCAGTCAAAAAGCATCCTCCGGACGAAAAACATTAGAGTTCCTCGTGGTAAAGCCATAGCACAGGGTGATGATGCATCGGGGGTATTTCAGGAAATCGGATGCAGTCGTTGTGCCGTGAAAGCGCAGATTCTTGCCGGCGGCAGGGGGAAAGGTGGCGGTATCCGGTTTGCCAGCACGCCTGAAGAAGCCGGGGCGTATGCAGCAGCCATGCTTGGCACCCGCATTACAACACGCCAAACCGATCAAAAAGGTATCGAAGTTAAGCATGTCCTCGTTGAAGAAGCGATCTCGATTAAAAGAGAACTGTATCTTGCCATACTGGTTGACCGGTCCCTTCGTTCCCCGGTGCTGATTGCCAGCGCTGAAGGTGGTGTGGATATAGAGGAAACCGCAAAAAAGGCACCTGATAAAATTGTGAAAGAACCGGTTGATATATGTTTTGGGATACATCCTTTCCAGGTACGGCGTGTTCTGACAAAGCTAAATATATCAGGGATACCCTCCGCAAAAATACACAACCTTCTCGTAAACCTCTTTCATGTATTTATTGACAGTGACTGTTCACTCCTGGAGATTAACCCTTTCGTTATAACAGCAGATGATGAAGTATGTGCATTAGACGCAAAGATAGATATTGATGATAATGCCCTTTACCGCCATCCGGAATATAAACAATTCATTCATGACCAGGACCTCCCGCCTGCAGAGGTAGTGGCCAGGAAGTATGGTTTGAGTTATATAAGCCTCGATGGAAATATCGGATGTCTGGTGAATGGGGCGGGTCTTGCTATGGCTAGCATGGACATTATTAAACTCCACGGAGGGAAACCTGCTAACTTCCTGGATGTAGGCGGAGATGCCTCTTTAGAACAGGTCGTACAGGCATTGAAAATCATCCTGACTGATCCAAAGGTAAAAGCAGTTTTTATTAACATTTTCGGGGGGATTATGAAATGTGATACTATTGCTTCCGGTATTATTCAAACCTTAAAAGAGACCGGAATTCATATTCCCTTCGTTGTACGACTCGAGGGAACCAATGTTGATAGTGCCAGGAAGTTACTTGATGACTCTGGTCTGGGTATCATTTCTGCAAAAGATATGAAAGAAGCTGCACGCCTTGTAGTGAAGGTTTCAGAATAAAATCTTAGTAAATTTCTGATTAAAAAATCTGCGGAAATCACTGTAATTTGCGTCCTATTCTTGTTTTTATAATTGAGAAATTGTTTGGGCTTAGTACGAAAGTACCAAAAACCAAATAAATTCTAAAAAACAAATCTCAAATTCCAAACAGTATGATTTGGAGATTGGAAATTGAAATTTGGAAATTATTTGGTTTTTGGTGTTTGAGATTTGGGATTTATACGAAAGTGCCAGATCCCTTCAGGGGTTTGCATGAGAGACGAATGAGTAGTTATGAGCATCATAATACATGAAAATACGAAGGTGCTATGCCAGGGTATAACAGGGCAGGCGGGGAGCTTTCATGCCGGACAGATGCTGGAATACGGCACCAAACTCGTTGCTGGCGTTACACCGGGTAAAGGTGGTACCATGAAGCATGGTGTTCCTGTCTTCAATAGTGTACGTGACGCAGTCACACAATTTAAGATAAATGCTTCAGTCATCTATGTACCTGCTCCCTTTGCGGCCGATGCAATTATGGAGGCTGCTGAGGCAGGGATTGAATTGATCGTTTGCATCACCGAAGGTATTCCCACCCTGGATATGGTTAAGGTAAAAGAGTACCTTTTCCACAGGAAGACACGCCTTATCGGACCAAATTGTCCCGGTATTATTACCCCAAACGCATGCAAGATTGGTATTATGCCGGGATACATTCACAGACCCGGCCATGTAGGGATTGTCTCCCGGAGCGGAACACTTACGTACGAGGCCGTCTGGCAGATTTCCCAAAAGGGTATGGGACAGTCTACCTGTGTTGGAATCGGGGGTGACCCAATTGTAGGGACCGATTTTGTGGATGTGTTGAGACTCTTCCAGAAGGATGACGAAACAAAGGTTATTGTACTAATCGGGGAAATTGGAGGAGGGGCAGAAGAAGAAGCGGCTGAAATGATAAAACGGGAGATTACAAAACCGGTTATCGGTTTCATTGCAGGTATGACAGCTCCTCATGGTAAACGTATGGGGCATGCAGGTGCTATCATTGCCGGTAATAGGGGGACTGCGGCTTCAAAAATAGAGGCGTTGAAAAATGCAGGAGTTACTATCGTTGATAATCCTGCTGATATTGGTGATACAGTGGCAAAGGTGTAACTGCTTAAATTAAGGCAATTGTTTCAAGTGGCTATTTTGGCGATTCGATAATGTCTGATTATCTTGAATACGGCTTTCGTGCCGTTCTGAGAAAACCTTATAGAGTAGAGGAACTCGGCAAGGTAGTGCATCAGGTAATAGTAGGACACTAGTAGAGCGTTCCATAAATAATATTTTATAAATCATACGACGGCAATTTCATCCATTTTATAACGCCATTTGAAGATAACGGGTTCTTCATTTATTTGGCGAATACCCTGATAGATGCGCTCAAC
>SOER01000052.1 GCA_021646405.1 Candidatus Loosdrechtia aerotolerans | reverse complement strand
AAAATTACGCTACCTCTTAACTCATCCTTTATTATGTATAAAGGATTATACATCAACATCGATATAGTATTTATCTTCCAGAATCCCAAGCGGGTTGAACTTAACCCCGAAGGGGTGACATTATGAAGCTGTGTTTTGGCACCACCGTTCCGGGTTAGCTGTTATTTTTATTTTTTATTTACAAGTATGTCACCCCTTCGGGGTTTACAATTCTTCTGAGGTCTTTTGCTATAATCATGGCATCCCTTCGGGATGAAAAACAATTGAACATAAAGAATCACTGTTGCATCATGGTAACATTATTAACCTTATAACAACACCTCCCCGTAAACCCGCTTACATATAGTATCCAAGGGATGAAACCGAACATATTTGCAAACATCAGATTGTAATTTAAAAACTTACTCTCTTTTATAACTTATTTACAAACTTTCATAACTTCCTTACAGAAGTGTCCTTTTATGCAATTTTATTTCCTGTTCGGTTTCATATGATTAGTACTATAAAATGAAAATTCCTATACAATCAAGTTACGAACCTGAACCCGCTGCGGGTAACACATCATTTTGTATACTTTTAAAAACAAAAAAACCTTACTCCAAAAATATCTACCGACAATAGAATATTTCCAGCAGTAAGGTTTTCTTTTTTCTTCTGCGTTGTATATACATTTTCGGTAGCAAGGCTATCTTTATAATAACATCTCGTCGTATTATAAAGACCCTTTCCTTTGCGTCCCCCAATCACTTGAGGTTTGCCATTATCGTGATGTATTTATAATAATTTTTTTTGTAAGGTTCTCTGTTCCTATTATTATTTACAAGGGTTTATTTCAATAAATATTCAAAATCTCCTTAAGGTAAAAACACACTGTTCAATCTCTACCTGGAAAAACAACAGGCGATTTTCTATCTTTATGGGTTCGCATTATACCATTATTAATATCCGAGTCAACTAATATTTTTTTTGTAATTCTCATCTCCCAAAATAATTGTTTATGCAATCAATTACCTGTTTCGTTTCGTTTTCATTTTGAAGGGGTTCTATAGGTAAGCTTAAAACTTCATTTACTGCCTGTCCGGACTCTTTTAAATCCCCGTTCATCTTACACTTCCCTTCAAATACTTTCATTTTATGTAAAGGTACCGGGTAGTAGACCATGGTGCTTATGCCTTTTTCTTTGAGATGCTTTTGAAGTTCGTCCCGCCTGCCGTTGTTCACTCTTATGGTATATTGATGGTATACATGACCATTTGTATAATTAGAAGTTGAGAAGTTGAGAGGTTGGGAAGTTGAGTGATTGGCAGGGAGAACTACCCCATCAATGTTTGAGAATCCACGATTATATATCTCTGCAATTTTTAGCCTCCGCTCGTTGAACTCGCCGATATATTTAAATTTTGCAAGCAGGATGGCTGCCTGGAGGGTGTCGAGCCGTGCATTGTATCCGATATAGTCTACGTTATACTTATCCTTACCCCCGTGCTTTAATAACATTCTTATAAGTTCTGCTAATCCGGCATCGTTTGTCGAGATCATACCTCCATCTCCAAATCCACCGAGGTTTTTTGACGGGAAGAAACTGAAGGCGCCTGTGGTACCGATTGAGCCGAGTTTTTTACCATTCCATGTACCACCAAAGGCTTGCGCTACGTCTTCGAGGACAAACAGGTTGTATTCCTTCGCAATCGACATTATTTCGTCCATGTTGCAGGATTGGCCGTAGAGATGAACGGGGATGATGCCCACTGCTTTGAAAGTTGAGAAGTCAGGAGGTTGGGAAGTTGCAGTTTCAGATCTTCTCATCTTCTCATCTTCACAACTTCTCAGATATTTTCTAATTTTATCAGGGTCGATGTTATAGGTAACAGGGTCGATGTCGACGAAGACGGGGGTAGCACCTGCGCGTAAGATGGCATCTCCTGTGGCGGTGAAGGTGAAGGGGGTGGTGATGATCTCGTCGGTTTTATCGAAATATTCCTGGCCTTTTAGTTTGATTGCTAATGCCCGTAAGGAAAGGACTAATGCCTCTGTACCGGATGAGGCGCCTATGCAGTGTTTTACATCAAGGTATTCTGCTATGGTATTTTCGAGCTCTTCAACCTCCGGACCCAGTATCCATTTTTGGTGGTCAAGGCATTTTTGAATAGCAGTATCGATGTCGGATTTCATGTGTTGGTACTCAAGGCGCAGATCAAGCATGGGTATTTGTTTCATTTACTTTATCTCCTTTTTATTAAGAAAAGAATAATAGGACGCAGATGAACGCAGATAAACGCAGATTTTTTCTGTTTATAATCTTTTAAATCTGCGTTCATCTGCGTCCTATTTTTAGAATTCCTTTTTCAGGGCGTTGGTAAGGAGGGTGTTTGCTTCGTTGTGGCCTGGTTTTATTCTGAGAACGCCCATGTATTCATCGATAGCCCTGTCTGTTTTTCCCACTTCATCGTATGATTTTGCCAGATATAGACGACTCTCTATACTGCCGGGGTTTATCTGTACTGCGTTCCTGAGATTCTCAACTGCCTCTTCAAACATATCCAACTGATAGTAACCTCTCCCTAACCAATAATACGCCTCCCAAATGTCTTTATTCACCATAATAACCCTGCAGAGAAGAGTATTTATTGTATTCCATTCACTCTCAAGGTTTTCGTCCTGCTTTTCTACTACTTGTTTTATCTGCTGAAAAACGTTATGAAGGTCCTTTTTAATAAAATAACAGTATGCTAATTTTACGTTTTCCCTTGCATTCCTGTAGTTGACAATTGCCTCGTCTATCTCTCCCTTTATGAGTGAAAGACTTGCCAGGTTCTTGTATATTTCACGATCCTTTGGGATTCTTAAACGTAAGGCCTCGTTCCACTCCCTTTCGGAGATTTCGAGGATTGTCTTAACGGGAACCCCGCTAATGAATTTCCTCTCATACGTCGAAATCAATTCCTCCGGATCCCGATACATTTCGATAAGGAATTCCATATCGTCTATTGGTATAACTCTCCTCGCATACGATAAGGTCCATATGGCATATTTTTTATGGATGTGCGCGTCTTTGGCTGCCAGTGACAGGGAGGTCTCGAAACAGGTAATTGCCTTCTCTATCTCTCCCCGGTTTCCTATGAGCCGTGCAAATTCTGACAGATACCGGCTGTTGCCCGGCTGGAGGAGTATCGCCTTTTTTAAGGATGTTTCTGCTAATGAAAGTATTTTTTCCTGGTCTTCAGGGGAGTTGTTTTTATAGGCCTCTTTGTGATAGTATCTTCCGCGTTCATACCAGTACCATGATTGTGAAGGAGTAAGGTGTATGGCTTTTTCCAGAAAGGATATCCGGTCTTCAATCTCTCCCCCGGCATTATCCCATTTCTGGTAGTATACACCGGCCACAAAGTTCCTGATGATAAGAAAACAGATGAAGAGAGAGAAGATTAATAGAGATATATAGGTAATGTTCCCTGGTTTGAGGAGTGGTTTTATTTTTATCATAACAATTAGTTCAAGATTAAATTCCAAATTGCAAAAACAGCATAGGACGCAGATTTTTTTATTTTTATGTTCTCTACTTTTCTTCTGTTATAAAAGGCTTTTCATCTAAATTCTGGCTTATAACTCTTTCAGTCAATATTGAATTTTATAATCTTTTAAATCTGCGTCCTATTTTTTGGGATTTATTTTTTTATAGTAACTGCATTATAGGTTATACCTAATACACATGACAGAAAGAGGGCATTGGCAGGGATGTGGAGATTGAAATCCCCATAGCTGTGAAAAAGGATTGAGACGATACTGCACACCCCCCCTAACGTAATCCCTCTGGCATAAGAATCCCTCCTCTTCCACCATTTTGCCAATACCTTCCAAAAAAATATAACAATAAAGCTCAGGACGGCCAGAAACCCTGAAAGACCATTATCTGAAAGGAGTTCGAGGTAATCGTTGTGCGCATATTTATAGAAATACCGGTCTTCCAGGCTCTTATATTTGGGATAGAGATATTGAAATGTACCCCATCCCGTCCCCCAGAAAGGAAAATCTTTCGCCATCGTTATGGTATCCTGATAAACCACTATTCTGCTTGATGAGGAAAGATCAGACATCCGGTCCAGGACGGGGCTGAGGCCAAACCACAACAGGAATATGAGGGTTACCAGCAGGACAGAGAGTAGTACTCCTCTCCCTTTATGAATAACCGCCCTTGTCCTTTTAAAACTAATAAGGGCAAAGAAGATAACTACCGTCGTCAGAAATGATATAATCCCACCACGCGACAGGGAAAGGCACAGGGCTGAGATCATGATCATAAGGGCAAAGATAAGGATGATATTACCCAGAAAATGTGATTCAAGTGTTTCTACAAAGGTGCGCCATGTGACTTTTTGAGAAAAGGTAATCCTTGCAAAGCGGGCAACAAGCAAACCCAGGGTAAGGGGTATTACCATACCGATATAACCGGCAAAATGATTCCGGCATATATAAGAACCAAAAGGAGTAGCATATGAGGCGTCCCTGATCCAGTATATCTTTGTCGTACCGGTAAGTTTCTGTAATATACCCAGGAAAGAGATGAAGAATCCTATACCAACGGCAACAATAATAATGCGGGTAATTCTCAGCCCCGGGTTGTTTATGATCAGGAGAAATATACCGATATAGGCCAGGACCTTCAACAGCTCGGTTTTTGTCGCATAAGGATTAATGCTGAGTGTTCTCCAGGAAGAATATGGATTTTGTTTTTTATATTGGGGAGATTCTCCGGGGAGAATTTCTGTATTTTGATACTCCGGTGTATCGTCTGCTGATTCAAAAAAAGGTGCTTCTTCAGGCCACCCGGTTAATGTTGTTTCATATAAAGAATAGGTATGTGGATTCAGGAACTTGAGGACCCCTGGTGGTAATGGTATAAGCTGAAAAAAGATCAGGCCGACAAATACGAGTACCGGTATATTGAGCGGCGTTTTAACAAATCCGAAACGGTTGACCCGGGAAGGGGTATGATGACTCGTTGGTGCTGATGTGATGCGTGAAGATGTTCTTTCGTTACGAATGGCAATTAGTTTGAGTATCCACAGCATGCACAAGAGGCATATGACGAGTTCCATGAGTGAATATGCCCACAGGTGGACGGCACCAAAGGCAAGCGGGGTAAAGAACAGAAGAAAGATAATTCCCCATTCTATGATTTGATCGATGATTTTAGAAAATCTGGAGTGCATAATGCTGTTTGCCTTATCTCAAAAAAATAGGACGCAGATAAACGCAGATTATTTTATTTTTATGTTCTCTCTTTTCTTTTATTATCAAAGGCTTTTCTTCTGACTTCAGGCTTTTGGCCAAAATTTAAGAGTAAACCAACTTCTATGTTTGTTGCTTTAAGATAATTTAACAACTGTGCTTCGTGCTCATCGGCAATAGCCTTTGCTGACTTAATTTCTACTATGACCTTATCTTCCACAAGGATATCGGCAAAATATTCACCGATTATTTCATTATCGTATAAAACCTTTATCGGCTTCTGCGGTACAGATTTAAGACCCTGCTTTTTCATCTCCAATAAAAGAGCATTCTCATAAACCTTCTCTAAAAAACCATAACCAAGTACACTATATACACTATAAAATGCCTTTATAATTCTCTCGGTCAATATTGAATGTTTATAATCTGGTAAATCTGCGTTCATCTGCGTCCTATTTTTATATTTATCCTGTTCTTACCGCTTCTTCTTCCCTGTAATATCTATACCTGCTGTAATACCCGTATCGATAATAATAGCCGCGTTTTTTGAAATCGACCATGTTCAGGACCACGCCGATTACCTTTGGCTGGTTCTCGTTAAATTGTGAGATGGTTTTTCGGATATGGTCACGGGAAGCCGTGTTAACCTTGACAACTATTATGGACCCATCGGCCATATTATTTAAGATGTTTGAGTCTGTAACGGATGACTCAGGCGGTGAGTCCAGGAATATCCAGTCGAATTTCTCCCGCGCATCCCGTAAAAACTCCTCCATCCTCGGAGAACCCAAAAGTTCTGATGGGTTCGGGGGGATTGGACCGCAGGACATGAAACTCAGGTTCGGAACGATGGAGTTATGGACCACCGATTCTAACCCGGCCTCTGCCACGAGTACATTCGTAATGCCCGGTTCTCTTTTTGTATCGAAGTATTTATTTAGTGTTGGTTTCCGCAGGTCTGAATCTATTAAGAGGACTTTCTTCCCTGCCTGGGCCATAGCAATTGCAAGATTACTTGAAACGAAGGATTTGCCTTCAAAAGGGATAGTGCTGGAGATTACTATTATCCGCCCTGTATCCCCGCCGGAGAAGGAAAATATGAGATTGGTCCTGATGTCTCTGATGGCCTCAGCCACAACGGACTGGGGGGTTGTTTTCACAATGAGCCTGTCCGGTAACCCGCCCTTCTCCACCTCAAGCTTGTTCACGATTCCCAGGAGGGGGATTTTTAAATGCTGTTCTACATCGTCGGGGCCTTTTATCGTATTGTCAAGATACTCAATAAAAAAGGCAAGGCCTACACCCATGGTTAATCCCACTATCATTGATAAGAGTACATTCAGTTTCTTGTTGGGCTTGATAGGGGCTGTCGGCACCGCGGCGTTGTCTACAATCTGGATATTCGTGGTCTTGATTTCCGAGGACACCGCTGCCTCCTTCATACGCTGGAGCAACCCCTCGTATAACTGGGTATTTGCCGTTACGTCCCGTTCTAATACCCGGTACCCGATAGATTTTTCTTCCAGCAGGTTGTTTTCCCGTTTCAGTTCCTCCAGATGCCGTTGAAGTCCTTTTTCCTTATCGATTGCCTCAAGGTATGCCGTCCTGATCACTTTCTCTATTTTCTCCTCAAGGACACCGATCTGCCTTTTAAGGCTTACCAGGATTGGATGATCTTCTTTGTACCGGATATGTTTTGTAGAATAATCGGCAACAAGTTCTGCATGCGTTAACTCCAGTTTTCCGAGATTCTCATTATCAGCTAAATTTACGGCAGATAACCCGTTATTCTGTAGCTGAAGAAATTCGACCTCTTTCGTTATCCGGTCGGCCTCGGCCTCTGTTAATTTCTGTGCGATGGTAGTTATTTTATCGAGAATTACACCCTGTCTCTCTTCCATGGCCACGATGTCATTCTCCTGGGCGTATGCGTAGAGCCTTTTTTCTGACTCCTTCAGATTCTTCTTTGTCTCCTCTAATTGTTTGTATATCTCTTCTGTTGCCCCCCTTGTGGTCAATACCTTGCTTTCCATATTTTTGTCTATATATTCTTTGGTAAGGGTGTTGGCAATTACTGCTGAAAGTGTTGGTATACTGGTTTCCGCCTTAATATTCACCAGTTCACTGTTTCTCTTATGTTCTATAGTAATCCTCTTTAAGAACGCATCTACCAACTTTTTCATCTTTGTTGTTTCATCTACGTTATCCTTTTCTTTATCCTTACCAACAAATTCCGGATGCTGATCGAGTTTTAATTTTTTGATAACCCTTTCCGCCAGGGAGCGGCTTTTAAGTATATCACATTCGGTATTATAAAAATCAGTATCCTGTTTCGAGCTTACCACTTCTTCAAATGAAAGGACCTTGGGGGCCTCTTTATAAATCCTGATGGTTGAAACTGCCTGAAAGATGGGTGTCTGTTTAAAGGTGTAAATGGTAGCCAGGAGAACGACTATTGAAAACAGGGAGATGATTAGCCATTTACGGTGTACGGCTATTCGCCAGTAATCCCTGAGATTTATCTCATCTAGTTCGGAGATATCGTCTTGCCTGTATGAGTGGGTCTTATCTACTGCATTGCTCTTGTTCATAGTTTAGGATAGAAAAAAGTGGAATAATAAGAATACGGATTTTCACGGATAAATGCAGGTAATTATTTCAAGCGGGTACATGACAAACACGGGATAAAAAACAAATTCTCATTTTGGATTTCACCATTCAGTATTTTGACAAAAAGTATGAAGAAATAACTGTTAAGGTACCGAAAACAGTTTAGCGTTTTCCCTCCCCCTTCATCCCATACGCATCAAGCTAAGTCTTATATTAGCCTGCTGGCCTGTTCCCAAACCATGCGCTGGACCTGCCTCCTCCTCTTGTTCCCAAACTCTGTTTGGGAACACAATGGGCATCGAAACTCTGTTTCGAGGATGAAACATGAAACAGAGTTTCATCTGAAATGGTGTTCCCAAACAGAGTTTAGGAACAAGCCTGTGGCAGGCCAGCAGGCTACTAAGGCTTAGCTTGATGCATATGCCCTTCATCCCCCTCCGGAGGGGGGACAGCCTCCTTGCGGAGGTGGGCGCATGCTGCATGGTTTTATCCTGATTTTATAACCACGATTTTCGTTTTATTTAATCTCTTGCAGCAGTGACAGCAAAGCCATAGGCAAAGGCATTCAGGGCTGCCTTTGTGAAATCCAACGTCTCCTTCGTTGCACGCCTTACCGTACTCTCCCCGACAACCAGGACATCGCCGCCCTGGATCTCTACATCCTCTTCCTTTCCTTTTGTCACCTTCTTCATATTTACTGTCACGAAAACCTGTGTACCATGTTCCGGATCTTCCCGCATTATCCTAACCTTACGCTTGGCCGTATCTGTAAATTTCCCGCCCTGAGAAATTGCCTGCATAACGGTCATGTTCTGTTCTAACATATAGGCCCCGGGTTTACTGACCTCTCCAACGATAAAATACATGGTTGCAGGAGGTATGCTTATCATATCGCCGGGAAGTATCTCTTTGTTTGCAGCCGGATTCCTGTACTTTACGAGTTCAGCGGTCTTGACAGAGATCACCTCCTCCCGGTTATCTCCGTTAGCCGGTCGTACCACATAAATAATATCCCCGGCTTCCTTTCCAAGCCCTCCGCACATGCTTATTACTTCTAAAAGGGTGCCTTTATCTCTTGGTAATTTAAGCACCTGCGGATTTTTTACCTCACCCACAACTGCCACCCTTTTGCTGTGAAATTCCTCAACAAAAACAGATACCTGGGGGCTTTGTAAATATCGTTCGGAATACCGGGCTGCTATGCGGGATTCCAGTTCCGAGGCGTTTAAACCGGTGGCTGATACCCACCCGATTAAAGGCAGGTTAATATATCCGTCCGCACCGACACGCACCTTTCTGCTTAAATCCTCTTCACCATATATCTTTATATCAAGCACATCCTTTGGTCCGATCGAATAATCCTCTGTCATAAACGAAAAGGAGGGACCAGCAATTCCCGGAGGTATTTTTGATGTGAGTGTCGATGATGAAAGAGGGGGTAAAGAGACTTCCTGAGCGGGTATCTGAGAAATTTGAGAAGGGTCCGGCACGGGTTGGGTTGATGCACAGCCTATACTGAGAAGTACCAGACACAGGATACTTATGAATAAACCTTTTTGTGTTGATCCTTTTTTATTTAGCTTCATGATTATTTCAAAATTAAATTACAAATTTCAAAAAATGGGACGCAGATTTACGCAGATGAACGCAGATTTAAAAGATTATAAAATTCAATATTGACTGATAGAATTATAAAGGCATTTTACAAGGTATAGAATGTGCCTGGTTATAGTTTTTTGTGAGAACTTAAAAAACTGGATCATAAATAGTCAAAAGCCAGATGTAAGACGACAAGCCTTTAATAATAGAGAAAATAAAAATAAAAAAATCTGCGTAAATCTGCGTCCTATTGTCCTATTCCCGTTTCAAATCTCAATCTGCCTCTTTTGCCAAAAATACTGCTTTAAGGTTGTTGCGCGCCATTTCATCGTCGGGGTCTGCTTCGAGTATTTTTTGATATTCCGTAATAGCTTCGTCCAATAACCCCTGATCGTAATATGCCGTGCCGAGATTAATTCTGGCTGCTCTATTGCTGCTGTCAATTGAAAGGACCTTCTTATACTCATGAATGGCGTGGTCGAGCATTGATTTCGCATGATACGCCAGACCAAGGTTATAATGGGCATCGGCATAGGTGTCAGATATCTTTAGCGCTTCCCTGCACTCCTTAATGGCTTTGTTGTACAACCCTTTTTGAATATACAATCCGCCAAGCACACAACGGGCCTCCGGATTGCTCCTGTTTATTTTTATGGACTTTTTTACCTGGCTAATGGCTTCATCCAACAGACCCTTTTTCATAAGGACCAGACCCAGGTTAAAGTGAGCCACCCCCTCAGAGGTATCAAACCTTGCAGCCCTGCTCAACGCTTCTACGGCATGATCTAACAACCCCTGTTTAACATACGCAATGCCCAGCCGGACAGATGATTCCAGGTCTTTGGGATCCGATGCCACGGCTTTTTTATATTCATCGATCGCCATCTCAAATGAACCGAGCTCATCATATATGGTCCCCAGCACCTTGTGCCTCTCTGTAATTTCAAGATTGTCTTGCAGGCTGTCTCTGTAGATACCTAGTATCCTGTCGAGATTTGCCCTGTCGATCGATGTTACTCCCTTATGAAAATCAAGGGATCCGGAGAGTGCGATGATCTGCTTATTACCCGCATCGAATTTCATCTCCTCTTTGTCCTGAAGGGAGATATTCATTATTGAAGAAGAGTCGTTAACGTGAAATGCCCCGAATACATGAGCCAGTTCATGGGCTAATATCCTTACCATCCGGTCATTTTTGGTATGGTGTGCATTTTTGTCTGCCCTCACTACAAGATAGTCGTGAAACGGCAGCGCAACACCTAATGGTAATCCCCGAAAAATACATGAGACCCTTGAGGGTAATTGACTACTGAAACCGATGACGATGTCGTTATTCCCTTTCCCGGTTTTTTTTTCCAAATCCTTTAAAAGGGATTGAATATCTTTGCTCTCGGCAGCATCCCATTCTCCAATTTCTTTCAGGACGAATGAGATGTCAAACTGCTTTTCGAAAAAGGCTGAAACCCTCCGTATGCCCTCTTCTATTGTCCTCCTCCAGTCCTCTTGCTTTCTAAACTGTTTGTCTCCTACGGCCTTAACCTTAACGATCCTTGGCTCGCCGGCAAATGCGTTTCCTGCTGTTGCGATACTGTAGAGTAGTATAAAAAATATGAAATACTTTATTTTTAGCCTCACGAATACCTCATGATTTCCCTTGATTTAGCCTCGCGATTACTTCTCGATTACTTGTGATTTTGGGTTTCATGTTCTCGTCCAAAGGAATCGTGAAGTAATCGCGAGGTAATCATGAGACTTCTTTTTTAGTTTCAGATGATCTCTGCGTAAGGTTGAATAAAAGTTGTGAAATTATAACTATAGCGTGCCCCAAAATCAAGACTTAATTTAATGAAAACGGGCAGGGTTTTACGCAATGTTTCTTATTGCTTTCTAAAATAAGTTTTTTTCAGATTCTTTACTAATAAATTTACTTGCGAAATATCTTAAAAATGATATATTCCTCCTTATTTTCCTAAGCCAGACAGGGCATTGTCCCATATGCATTAAGCTTTTGAATACTCTATTTTAAGACTAATGAATAAAAACGGGTCTATTGCATCGTACATCAGGTTCCTATTTTCTCATTTTTATAAGAGACTTTCTTACCATCTGCCCTTCTTACCTTCTCATTTCGATGTTCATCTCAAAGAACTTTTGAAGGGTAGCTCTGCTGCTTTTATTATCCGTATACTGGGAATGGGAACTACTTATCTTTTTGCCCTGATAATTACCAGAAATTATGGTGCTGAAGCAATGGGCATATTTGCACTTTCTCAATCAGCCCTTCTCATTACCTCATTGATTTGTAAACTCGGACTTGATAGTGCATCGATACGGTTTGTGGCGGAATATTCATCACAGGGGCAGTGGGCTTCTGTAAAAGAAGTGTATAGAAAAAATTTAACACTTTTAATTCCTGTATCCTTCCTTGTTTCGTTTTTATTTTTTTTCTTTTCTCCCTATATAGCGGAATACATTTTTAACAAACCTCATTTATCCTCAGGCTTCAGAATAATTTCTCTGGCTGTCCTTCCGCATGCAATACTCTTTTTACATTCTGAGAGCCTCAGAGGGCTAAAGAAGATTGTGGCTTATGCGATTTTCAGAAATATGTCCATACCCTTTTTAGCCTCAATAATTATAAGTGTTGCCATTCTTTTCTCAAAAAATTTACAGACACCTGTTATCTCCTACGTTGCGGGAATAATAATCTTATCTGTTATTAGCAGTGTTCTGTGGATAAAATATACCGGCATTTCCGGATATGAGGTTGGAAACTCAATAAGTTATCACACGATCTTAAGCGTTTCCCTGCCGATGTTATTATCAAGTTCAATGCTTTTTATTATGCAGTGGACGGATATTATCATGTTGGGAATATTCAGGGCAGAAGACGAAACAGGCATCTATCATGTTGCTTTAAAGGTTGCAAACTTTACCAGCATTTCGTTATTTGCCATTAATAGTATAGCAGCACCAAAATTTGCTGAATTTTATGCGAAAGGGAATATAAAGGGACTCGGCAGGACAGCAAAGCAATCAACAAAACTTATTTTCTGGAGTTCTTTTCCGCTCCTTTTAATTTTTTTATTTTTCCCTTCTTATATACTCGGAATTTTCGGAGAAGAGTTTAAAGCAGGAGCTCATGCATTGATATTGATAGCACTCGGGCAATTTGTTAATGCTGTATCAGGTTCTGTTGCCTTTATATTACAGATGACAGGAAAACAAAAAGCATTTCAAAATATTATGATCATTGCTACAATACTGAACGTGCTGCTCAATGCTCTCTTAATACCAAAATATGGTATGAACGGAGCAGCCCTGGCAACTATGATTGCTACGATTTTCCGGAATGTAAGCTCGGTGCTCTACATTAAATCGTATTTAAATGTCGTTACCTTTTATATTCCGGTTTTCAGCTCGATGAGGTTTAGAAAATGATAAAAAAATTATCGGTAAAGGATTATCAGTATCTCATTATCGGGGGGACGACGAAAGCAGCAACAACCTCATTGTTTTTTTACCTGAAAAATCATCCCCGGATTTGTGCTGCTAACAGGAAGGAAACGCGTTTTTTTCTCGATGCCGGTTATCCTGTACCCCCTGGTTACCGGTTTGAAGACGGCCTGGACAAATACAATCAATTGTATTCATGTTGTACCGATATGCACGTACGCATGGAAGCTACTCCTGATTATCTTTATTCCCGGGGTACGCCGAAAAAGATACAGGACTCCCTTCCTGAAGCAAAGATAGTTTTTATCCTGAGAGAACCTGTTTCACGGCTTATTTCATGGTACAAGTTCGCAAAACAGATTAATGACATTCCGGGAAAGACAACGTTTGAAGAGTATGTCGATTTGCAATTAAAACACAATGGGAAAAGCAAAAATAAGCAATGTCTCCTTGCCCTTGAACAGGGGCGTTATTCCACATATCTCAAACAGTATTTTGAATTGTTTGGTCGTGATAGGATCCATGTAGTCTTTTATGAGGATCTTTCAAATAATCCGGCATCTGTGGTAAAAGAGATATGTACCTTTGCCAATATCGACCCGACTTTTTACAACAATTATGATTTTAAGGCATTTAACCGCAGCGAAACTATGAGAAACTCCAGGATCCATTCTCTGTATATTAAATTCCGTTTCTCTGTGCGCAAATATACCTCCGGCAAACCTTATATCCATGGTATTCTCAGGCATTTGAAGTCGATGTTTGAACCATTCTATTTGTCTTTAAATACCCGCTCTCCTGAGAACCTGATAATCTCTCCGGCAACAAAAGATTATCTCAGAGATTATTACCGGGAGGAATATCACGCACTGGAGGTACTGCTTGGTAAGTGTGTTCCGTGGGAGAAGGGAGTTGAGAGTTAAAAGTGTTAGATATTTTAGGCAGTAATGCCCATGTGCATCAAGTTAAGGTGTCTCATCACACAAAGATACGGAGAATAAAAAGAATAAAGAATGACGAAACTTAGTCATTCAAGAGGTTTTCAGATGAAAAGGTCTCCAAAAATATACCTGCAGGTATTGAGATAATTCAGGACGTGGGAGAGGAGAGAGAAAAGACAAAAGATCCCTCCCCCTTCGATAGTGAAATCCGAAATACGAAACAAATTCTCAATTTCAATTTTCAAATGTTCAAAACACGGTTTTTCCCATTGGAATTTTGTATTTTGGAATTTGTTTCGGATTTCGTGCTTCGGATTTCGTGCTTCATGTCCAGTTATCGGGTTGAAAATATGTGGGCAAGGATGAGCCGGAGGGGGATTAAGGGGGAGGGAAAAGGATAGAGCCCTGCATCAGGTCCTATAGTAACTTTGATGATATGATCTATCAGTCTTTACCAGAAATTTCTACAACGTAACAGGAAAACCTCCTGAATGGAAGCAAAGGTATTACAAAAAAAATTGCATTGTTATGAAAAGAGAAAGTGAGTTGCAATGATACAACCTATCCAGGTAATGATTGTTGGTGCACAGAAGGCCGGAACGACATCGCTGTTTCAATATATTGCCCAGAACCCTTCTATCTGTACCCATCCGCAAAGGGAAATGGTATATTTTGTGAACGATGAAGTATATGCGTCTGGTTACGAGACTGCATACGCCAAATATTTTAAACCGGGTAATAATAACGGTTCTGTACTTCTTGCCAAACATGTTATGGCAATGTATTCGCAGGATGCACTGGCAAGGATACATAAACATAACCCGAATATGTACCTGATCGTGGTTCTCCGAAATCCGGTCGACCGGGCATACTCTGCATATTGGTATGCGAGGAGGCGCGGCTGGGAAAATATTAAAACCTTCGAGGGGGCTCTTGAAGCGGAGAGCGAACGTATGAAGGAAGGATGGTACACCTGGCGCAACTGTGCGTACGTGCATAATGGGATATATCACCGTTATCTGGAATGGATACTGGAGAAGTTTGGGAAGAATCAAGTACTTATATTAACGTCAGATGAACTGACAAATGACGCGGGTAAGATATGCAGAGGGATTTATGAAACGTTGAAACTGGATTCAACGTTTGTTTCCGAAACTATCGTTCGCCACAATACCTCATGCCTGCCGCGTTCCGAATTTCTTGCACAAACATTTTCACGTTTACTGGCAAACACACACCCGCTAAAAAGATTTGCCCGCTCTCTTATACCCGGCTCTTTCACCTATAAAATTCGTCACAAAATTCTGAAGTTAAATGAAAAGGGTTTTACACCTCCTGAAATGAAGAGAGAAACAAGATATAGGCTGGCAGAATATTTTAAGCCTTACAACGATACGTTGGAAAAATTACTGGGGCGTGATTTTCATTATTGGAATCACATATGAAGAAAAATTATTTAGAACACTTTATAAAAAACAGTGTCTTTTTCCTTTTTTTATTGAGTCCGGTACTTGAATTACTCGATGGTTTCCTGATTTTAACATTACACTTTCCCTATTTCGGACCGCTCATCAGTGCATTATTCCTGTTACTTCCTCTGTTTCTTATCCTGTACCTTCCTTCTGAGAAAGGGCACCTCTTTCTGTGTTTTTTTGTGTTTATCCTCACACACATGTTTCTCAGATTAACCCGAATAAATATCAGTGCAGAAGCAATTCTGTTCGAACTCAAGTACACAAGCAGAAGTATATTAATTATGTTATCTGTAATTCTCTTTATAAATACCCTGCATATTAAAAAGGCGGGGTATCTTTTTAAAAGATATTTTCTTATTCAATGGATAGTTATTACCATTGCTATAGTTTTACATGCTACACTTGGTTTCGGAGGTGTAAAGTACGGATATAGTGGTTTAGTACGCCCCGGTTATAATTCATATTATGAATCCGGGAATCAACTGGCATTTTTTTATACAACATCATGGTGGGTAGTTGCATCATTAACACTGGGCTCTTTACAATCAGGCCGTCTAAGGTTGTTTTTACAAACCATAATAACCTTCTTAACCCTTACGATATTATTTGCTATAGGAACGAAAACGGGTGTCGCACTGACAATACTCATGATCGTATTTTTTCTCCTTAAAAAATTATACGATGCGTCCAGAATAATTTTTGCTTTTACTGCGATAACCGCAGTTGCATCGACCATTTTTCTCTTTATCAATTTTGAACTCTGCATAAATTTCGTTGCAGATGTGTTTTTTAAGTATTCAAGCAGGTCTGATCGTTTAGCACAGAGTATCAATACGTATGGAATTCTAACTGCACTGGTAAGTCAGAGAAATTACTTTGTTTCACACGCTTTAGAGGCGATAAGTAATTACAATATAAAGGACCTTTTTATAGGAGCTACTTTTTATACGTATAAAAAAGCGGTCGGGACTCATCTGGATACCCGCGACATCCGCATGGCAGAAGTTGACCCTATAGATCTGTTGGGGGGGGTTGGAATACTCGGTGTCCTGACGGTTTATCTGCCAATACTATGGATTTTTATACAACTTATAAAGAAACGGAAGCACGCTGTAAGAACTTCAGAATTTTTAGGTAACAGTAATTTACCGATATCGATCTTAGGCGTTCTTTTAATAGGTGTTTTAAGTTCTTCTATGAGCGGCCATGTCACCATAGGCCCATCTCCGATGATGTGTTTAGGGTTAACTTTGGCTATGGCGTGGCATCTCATAAGGGCTGGTTCTTCTGATTCCTTGTTTTTATCCAAAATTGTCTAGACAATGAGGTATATCTTAATGTATAAGAATATTACAGCATTGTAATGGCATTGAAATTGAAAAGGAATTTATTATATGAGTTATTACAGAAGCGATTATGAGAAAAAAACCAAATCTAATAATTGCCGGGGTTACGAAAGGGGGTACAACATCCCTTTTCTCATATCTGTCCCGCCATCCGGAAATTTGTTCTTCCAGCATAAAGGAAACCTGTTATTTCCTTCCATTACGATACGGTAATACAATATCTTCTGATAATAAATACACAGAATACTTTAAACATTACAGGAACGAAAAGTACCTGTTAGAGGCAACTCCCGGATATTTTTACGGAAGCAAAACAATTCCCCAAAGAATTTATGAGGAATTAGGGAAAATAAAGATACTTATTATTTTCCGTGAACCAGTTAGCAGATTATTCTCATTTTATAAGGCTTTTAAAGGGAGAATGGTTATACCGAAAGAAATGTCATTTGAAGAGTATGTTAATTCTTGTATGGATCATATGGATGTGTTTAAAGATTCCCTGGTTGAGAAAGATACCCCATACAGGGGTATAAGAGAGGGTTTTTATTCCAATTATTTAGAGGATTGGTACCGGTATTTTGGGGATTCTCTAAAAATAATGTTTTTTGAACATTTAAAGGATAATCCCCTTTTATTCATGAACAGACTATGCAATTGGCTGGAGATTAATTCAAGTATCTATTCATCCGGGGAATTTCCTGTTGAAAACAGGTCTGCTCTTTATAAGAATAAATTTCTTCATAAAGCAGGAATAATTGCTAACAGAAGGCTGGAATCATTTTTCCGAAAATTGCCAAAATTAAAACAGATATTGAGAGAATTATATTATTTCGCAAACGAATCTTCCTTCGAAGATAAAATACTGCCCGATACCCATTCACATCTTAAGTCTTTATACATACCTTATAACAAAAAATTATACGACATGCTCACAGAAAAAGATTATAAAGACATGCCAAATTGGTTAATTCAAAATACTTGAGATTTTCTGAACTTTCTTGAAGAGGTGTTATTATGTACTATAAAAAAATAGGTTTTTTTCTTATTCTGTTCATTCTGTTATGGGGAAAAACAGGGTTATCTGAACAAGTTTTTTCCCCGTCTCCAAAACAGAGTAAGCTTAGCGACAACTATATTACTATCGGCTCAAACAGTCCATTAACGATTCCTGATGATATCATGAATCGTTATAGATCCGCGGTACAATCTGTGAAAAGCTATATAAAGAGTTTAAAACCACAGAAAAAGGACATTACCATAACGGTAAAGGTACATGGGGGTCAGGGTGCTGATAAGTCTTCAGAAGCATTATCGCATAACGAAGGGTACCTCATAAACATATCTTCTGATAATGTCACAATTACCGGTAAGGACCCTTTAGGGGCATTATATGGCTTAACTCTTTTTGAAGCACTGATGAGAAAAAATGAAGGAAAGATTAGGGTCGGAGAAATTGCCAGTTGGCCTGATTTGAAAATCCGGGCTCTTCATATAGTCCTGCGAGGTCAAAGGCCGGCCGATCTCAGGCAACAAATTACCATGGCGCGTTTTGGGCATTATAATGCTTTAATAGTCCAGATTAAAGACAACGTTCGGTTCAAAACAATGGAGAGGGTTGCAAGTCGTGGTGCACAGACAAAAGATGTATTTTTAGATGTATTGCAATTTGCAAGGGAAAACGGATTAGAGATCGTACCTGAGCTCAGATTACTTACCCATCAGGAAAAGTTATTCAAAGAAAGTTATCCGCATCTTATGTTTAACAGAGCTACCTATGATCCAAAAAAAGATGAAACCTATACTATAATTTTTTCAATGATAGACGAAGTAATAAACGCAATTAATCCGAAAGCGATCCATATAGGTCATGATGAGTTAGCGGGTCTTAATCCAAAGTCCAGGAGAAAATGGCTTGGTAAGGGCGACGAACCGCTGCCAAAGGAACTTTTCCTTGCTGATGTACGCCGCTTACATCAATATCTTAAAAGCCAGGGTATTGAGACATGGATGTGGGGTGATATGCTCATAGCTCCACATGAGTTTCCCACTATGGAAAAGAAACATTTACACGGATTACAAGGGTATTCAGAGATAAGAGATGAAATCCCCAAAGAGATTGTGATTTGTGACTGGCACTATCTGGACGAGCAACCCGAATTCCCATCGGCTTTAGCCTTTGCCCGTAACGGACACAGGGTATTGGGTGCTACCTGGAAGAAAGAGAAGACAATAAAAAATTTCAGCCAATACATTGCCAATATGCCTGATGGCGGTGAGGGTATGATTGCTACAACATGGTTCGGTGCATTAAAAGGAGATACAAACGCATTGCATAGAATAATACGGGTATCTGCCGAGGCATTTTGGAATGCAAAGTAAAAAGGAGGGAAAACTGACATTCAAGAGGTTTTTTATCAGGTTAAGGAAATTTCTTGTAAAAGTTGATAGAGTATAGCATCAAAGTTACCATGAGACCTGGTAAGGAAAGATCTCCTTTTCCCTCCCCCTTCATCCCACATGCATCAAGCTAAGCCTTATTAGCCTGCCTATCCCGCCTACTTGTTCCCAAACTCTCAGACTGGGTCAAATGAACAATTTTAGTACATTTTGAGTGTTTCTTATCCACCCCTAAATCCCCTCCCGAGAGGGACTTTCTTACTCCTTTCTCAAGGGAGGACTTTAGCAACACATGGAAGATAAAGCGGGTAATTTATAAGGGGTATTCCCCACTTTTAAGACAAAGGAATCCATTTGACCCAGCCTGTCTCTTTGGAAACAAGAGGAAGAGGAAAACAGATGCTTCGACAGGCTCAGCGCATGGTTTGGGAACAGGCCAGCAACAAGCGAGCAAATTACTGAAACTTAGCTTGATTGTATAGGGATTTTCATTTTATGTAAGCGGGTTTACGGGGAGGTGTTGTTATAAGGGTAATGATGTTACTATGATGCAACAGTGATTCTTTATGTTCAATTGTTTTTCATCCCGAAGGGATGCCATGATTATAGCAAAAGACCTCAGAAGAATTGTAAACCCCGAAGGGGTGACATACTTGTAA
>SOER01000051.1 GCA_021646405.1 Candidatus Loosdrechtia aerotolerans | reverse complement strand
TCTTTATTAAGAGGAGATACATATTTCATAATTCTTTTTCCTATAAAGATTCTTCAAAAATTAACTCCTTAAGTTTATATTACAAAATCTCCTCCATTTATACAAATATTTATGTCCAGGTACTTATCTTCAATGTATTGCCTTTTAACCCTGAGAGTGGGGAAGAAACATCTCAAAATGTACTAAAATTGTTCATTTGACCCAGCCTGAGAGTTTGGGAACAGCCTGTGGCAGGCCAAGTAGAGACGCAAGATTTTGCGTCTCTACTAAGGCTTAGCTTGATGCATATGCCCTTCCTCCCCCTCCGCAGGGAGACAGCCTCCTTACGGAGGCGATGGTGCGCTGCCTTCATTATCTCAGAGTAAAAATTTACCCCGTTAGAAATCGTGAGGTAATCATGAGGCTTATTGGATAGTGTGATTTGGTGCGCTTTTGTGTAAATTCTAAATATCAAATACCAAATAATCTCCAATTTCCAATTATACATCCAAAATCACCGTCGCCTCCCATACATTATCATTTTTTTCGAGACTGAAACGGTGGAGGGTAACTGCTTTTACATCTGATTTGAGGCCATGTCGGTCAGGATTAAGTTTTTCGCCTATAAGTGTTGCAACTAATGTATGTTTATGATCTTCTTTGATGTGTATTTGGTCGGTACGCAGGAGTAATTGCTCGGCATCTTTATAATAAATAAACTCCTGGAGGAAATTGAAAAGGAGCATGTCCAGTGCATCATCTTCAAGTTTGACCTCACGCCTTTCCTGCGACTGGATTGTATCAAGACTCTCGACCATAACATTCATCGTCGCATCCGATGCCGATATAAACACTTCCTCTAAATCCTTACCCCAGGCCCTGAAAGCAATATCAGCAATAGCAATTTCTTCTAAATATTCATATGGCATTATTTGCATCCCTTCACTATAACTACACATCGAGAATCGCCCGTGGCCTCCCATCCACTCCCTCTCCTTTCAAGGCGAAATTGCTGGAGGATTACTGCCTTAACATCCGTTTTAACATAATGATTGAGACTTTACCCTTTTACATTACCAATCGGCACAAAGCGTACAACAGGCTTACTAATCCCTGCCTGTTTTGTAGCTTCGATAACATCATCAATACCTTTATAAGCACCTCCCGCTTCTTCTGCCAGCCCTGGCATAGAAACGCTCCGGACATAGATCCCCCGGGCTTCCATTTCACGTTGTAATGTTTCCCCTCTCCATGTCTTTTTCGCCTTACTCCGGCTCATCGTCCGGCCGCTCCCATGTGCCGTACTGAAGAAGGTCTGTTCACCTCCCGGTATCCCTACCAACAGATAGGAACCCGTCTCCATACTTCCTCCGATAATAACGGGTTGCCCTATATTTTTATAACGTTCCGGCAAACCTTCCATCCCCGGTCCAAAGGCACGGGTAGCGCCCTTTCGGTGTACAAGTAACTGCCTCATCTGACCATCAACATTATGGCGTTCAAGCTTTGCTGTATTATGGGCAACGTCGTAGACCATATCCATCTTTAAATCCCGGGCAGACCGGCCAAGCACATCAGCAAATACCTCCCGTACGCGATGTAAAATAACCTGCCGGTTTGCAAAAGACATGTTGATAGCACATTTCATAGCAGCAAAGTAATCGTTCCCTTCAGGACTGGTAAAAGGTGCAGATGCCAGTTCTCTGTCTAAAATCTTTATTCCGTATTTACTCTGCATCACTTTCAAGAAGACTTGTAAATAATCCGTAGCCACTTGATGTCCAAATCCACGGCTGCCACAGTGAAACATAACGACAATCTGGTCTGGAATGGTAATCCCAAATGCCTTTGCCAGTTCCTCATCTTTAATATTCTCACGACGCGCTACCTGAATTTCCAGATAATGATTACCAGACCCTAAGGTACCAATCTGGTTATAGCCACGATCGATAGATTTTTCACTAATTTTTGTTGAATCTGCCCCCCGGATACACCCTGACTCCTCTGTCATATCCAAATCTTCTTCCCATCCATAACCATTTTTGACACACCAGTGTGCCCCCTGTTCAACAACGTGCCGAAATTCACTTCTCGATATCTTAAGAAAACCCGTACCTCCCACTCCGGCGGGAATCCTTTTATACAGGTTGTCAATCAGTTTTTTGAGATGAGGTTTTATCTCATTATAAGTAAGATTTGTTGTCACTAAACGCATACCACAATTAATATCAAAGCCAATCCCACCCGGGGAGATCACCCCGGTATCAACATCCATTGCAGCTACACCACCGATAGGGAAGCCGTAGCCAAAATGCCCGTCAGGCATACAGAGCGCATATTTGACAATCCCTGGCAATGTTGCCACATTGGTAATTTGATCATAAACGGCATCATCCATCTCTTGAATCAACTTCTCGGTTCCATAAATTCGGGCTGGTACACGCATCCCTTCTTTATAAGATACCGGTAGTTCCCAAATAGTATCGGATATTCTCTTTATTTCAGCAGGAGGGGGCATAGTTCTTTAACTCCTTCTCATTCCTTATTGCATACTTACCACAGGTAATTGTCTTCATGGTTTCTATCCGCATACAGTATACCAATCGAAAGATTTCTCACTATTAAAGTCAAGTTTTATCAACTTACGAATATTTAATTATTAATTTTGAAAAATGGTATATTTTTTGATAAGTATTTTGTAATTGCTCAGGTCGAGGGTTCAAGGTTCAGGGTTGAAAGCATTAGGAAAAGGACTGTTTTGAGGTTATGAAGAGATCAGCTACGCTCCTCCCTGGCTGAGTCTTAAACCGAAAAACCGGAAACTCTGGACCCTGAATCTGAGTAATTATGGTATTCTGACAATTTGTGTGTTTGTAGAAAGAAACACCAGGAACCCCCTTATATATTTATTTCTGTAATACCATTTCTTATTATTGATCGCAACACATTTCTGCTCCAGACTATATCTTTTTCTTATAATATACAAGGAGGAATAAATCGATGAGAAAACAGAGTAAATATGCTGTTCGTTCCCGGTTGTTACCAATCGTACTACTCTTATCCATGATTGGATGCGCACCGGTAATATCGAAACAGGTTCGTGAGCAGGTAGATCCCGCCATTACCCCCGAAGAAGTCCTCAGCAATCCTGAACAGTATAGCGGAGAAATGATTATCTTAAGCGGAGAGATTATTGAAACCAAAATCGACAAAGAGGATACTTTAATAGTAGTGCTGCAGCGCCCGGCAGGTTTCCGTGGAAGGCCCAAAGATGCTGGTACATCTGCAGGAAGGTTTTTGGCATTGGTTGATCATTATTTGGATCCTTTTATATACAGACAGGGGCGTGAGATTACCATTGGAGGAAGGATTGAAGGGACAAGAGCCCTGCCTCTGGGAGAAACACAGTATGTCTATCCAGTAATTCACGTTGAAGATCTCTACCTCTGGCCAATCGAGAGAGATTATTATCGCCCGTACCCTTCTTTTCATATAGGGTTAGGCTTCGGGTATTTTTTTTAACACCATTTGATACTTTAGATTATCGAGAAGGAGAATTACTATGCTAAAAAATAGTACCTGCTCATTCCTCATTACCCTAACGTTTATTATGGTAATTGCTGCCGGTTGTGCACCCGTTATTTCAAAATCCATAAGAGAACAGGTCAACCCCAATATTACTATTCAGGAAGTACTTAGTAACCCTGAACGTTACAAAGGCGAGATAATTATTGTAAGCGGAGATATTATAGATGCTACGATTACGAGAGAAGGCACACTATTGAAAGTAATGCAACGTCCGACAGGTGCCTGGGGGAAACCGAAAAACGTGGATGAAACTGCAGGAAGGTTTTTAGCAACTGCCGATTTTTATCTTGATCCATATATCTATAAGAAAGGACGTAAAGTCACGGTTGGAGGAGAAGTCCAGGGGGTACGAGAACTGCCTGAAGGAGAAATACGGTATCGCTACCCGGTAATTCATGTCAAGGAGATATACCTCTGGCCAGTTGAAAGGCGGTATTATTATCCATATTACTACCCTTACAGACCTTATTACTACTATGATGATTACTGGTGGTGGCGGCGGGGTTTCTGGTATTATTAACAAAGGAATTCCAAATCGGGAGTAGTCAAGAAGCTAAACCAAAGAAAATCAAGAGTAATCGTGAGGCAATCATGAGGCTAAATCGAGGGAAATCAAGAGTAATTACGAAGTAATCGTGAGGCTAAATTTTGGAGATTGAAATTTGGGATTTGATACTTAAAATTTACCCTTGTGTTTATCTGCGTTCATCTGCGTCCTATTCTTGCTTTTTGAAATTTGGATAGGTAACGAGAATTATGTCGTATCCGTTACTTGCGGTCCATCAAAGGCCATATGGTTCTCGAAATAATATATCTGTTATTAGCAATCCAATGATAGACGGCATATAACAGTACTTTCATTACCGGTATTTTAAACAGTACGGAAAACCAGCGAAATCTTCTTAACCGGCTTAGTATCTCTGGTAGTGCCTCATCACCCTTTAAAATTCTCCTGTCCGGGAGAATTACATGAAGGGCCTGCAAACAGGCCTCATCGGTTATCTCCGGAAACCGGTTTTTCCGTTCTTCAGATTGACAGGGGATACATTCGAATGCATTCTCCCGGACGGCGTGGAGTTTAACCCACCTCATACTTCCACGACATAAACTGCAATTGCCATCGTAAATAAGGACTATACGATCAACATTCACCTATTTTGATCGTCCCTCCGGAACTATTGACATTTTATATGAAAAATACCTAGCCTAGACAAGCCAGAACCAAATAAGAAATCCGAAATACGAAACACGAAATACGAAACAAATTCTAATGACAAAGCCTAAAATTCAAAACAAATCAAAAACATCCAACAAGCGAAAGTACGAAAATCGAAATAAAATATTATTTTGATTTTTTAAGTATAGCGCCGAAAATATTCATGAGTTCAGTGGACTCATGAATATGTTTATCTCTTTCTTCCTCCAGTTCTGTGTTACCACCAATGTTAATTAATTTTAGCCAGTACCGGCTTTCTTTTGCTTCTTTTCTGGAAATTTTGATTCGTACAATAAAATCTTTTTTGCTTAATGCTTCATTAGCTTCAATGTAATTAGCACCTACTGAACCAGAAGCCCTTACAAGTTGCTTGCAATCTTCAATGTTTGCAAGAGTTTTGGGAAGTTTCATTATGAACAACCTTACGTCCTTTGCAAATATGAATGTCCTTTCCTCCAAATCATATTTCTTTTCCATAAATGCATTCGTTTAGGATTTTAAATCATTTTGTCATTAGAATTTGTTTCGGATTTCGGATTTCATTTCGTGGCTTATCCTGATCCTGAATAATCACTCCTTATCGGGTTACCACGGGTATGGCGCTTATACCGGTAGTGTAAAAGGCAGGTGGTTGGATTTTGTCAAAACTCTTTCGCCACCGTATAACCGACCTGTAGGCCGCCTGACCATCAAGCCCATAAACGGGCTCAAGGTCTTTCCCTGCTTCAGGATTTAATGTCTGACCGGATATGGCAAGTTTGTATGAGCTTCCATAGCCCTTTTCCAGCCGGCTGGCTGCACAACCACCAAAACACATAATCATACCGAATACCCCTATGAAAAAGTGTATTTTCCTGGCATTTTTGTTCTCCTTTCACTTGATAGTATCAAAAACAATCTCAGAAGGTACCCCGTCTATTATTCCTCATCACTCCGGGGCACTATATGTCCAAAATCCCCTTCCAGCCCGCCCTTCGTATAAGGAGATGCGGGTGAAGATACCGTGGGCAGCAGCTTTCCTTACATGGCACACCATGTGCCATGTTACGCTCCAGGCAATCCTTTAACATAGACTATTTTTATTGTAAGGATATAGGATTTAAAGAGTTCTATAGGAATAAAATATGAGGCTAAAAGATCTCATGCTGTTTTATCTAATGGATGAAAGATGTAATTCCTCCAGAAACTCAACGCACCTCTATTTCACAAAGCTTGATGCCTGATAGATTAGAGATGTCCTTTACCGGCTGGCTCCCGTCATATATGCTCTCCAAAACGGCATTTCCATTGTTATAAATGGTCACCGGTTCGTTGTTGATGTTCCTTTGAAGGATAAATTTATAATGGAATTTTGTGCGGTCGCCTGAATTCCGGGTAATGACCGATACTACCCGGTTTTTCCCGGGTACTAATTTATCTTCTACACGAAGAAAACCTTTCTGTTTTAATCTGTCAGACTTCCGGGTCTCGAGAAATATCAGGGCAACCTCATCTCCCCTTGTTAATTCAACAAGATCAAGTCCTAATCCCTCTAATCCATCAGTAACGGTAACCATTGTCGGCTCCTTGCGGGTAATTTTCCTGGTATCCTCCCAGGCATTGGGATCTTTCAGGAAGTAATCAACAATATTCCCCTGGGCAAAACCAGGGGTACTTATGGATAAAGAGACTACTACTGCAAGGAGAGGAAGCAGCAGTCGCGGCCAGACCATCCCCTTTTGAGCAGGGAAAGATAAATAAGAGGTAACAAAATTTAACATATTTAATACGAAAGGGCTTTTACCCCGGGATACGTTACCAATGCAATTCTTCATTAGCACCACTCCTGCTACTCAATAAAACACGATTGATAATTTATTATACTTACTCAGGTTCCCGGTTCAAGGTTCAGGGTCGAAGGCATGAGAAAAGAACTGCCTGAAGGTTATGAAGAACACCTGACAGCCAGCTTCACTCCTCCCCCGTGTCTTAAACCGCAAGAATCTTTCAAGATTCTTCACTCCGCGAAGAATCTCGTCTTTTCTTGGTGTTAAGAGAACACCTTATACTGAACAAATAAAAATTCCTATACATTGAACCTCAGTAGTTACAATTTATTTCTCTCTATATAAATCATAAGCCCTGATATAGTCCTCTACACAACGTGGAACCAGATACCGTATGCTGCGCCCGTTCCGTAGTCTCTCCCTGATCTCAGTGGAAGATATCCCGATGGGCGGTACACGGACCCTGAATCTCTCAATATCTGCCTTTAGCCTGGAAAGCAGGTTTTTCTCCTGTATTCCCCTCCGTTCAGTGAGAGATAAAGAATCTCCATTCTCTTCCCCGCACGGAGTCCCGGTAAATGTTTTCCCGGAAAACATATTTTGCGGTAGGAGATCCTCATGTGCTGAAACGGGAGGACGATTGACGACTATAAAGTGACACATGCCCAAAAGGGTACCGATATCTTTCCACGTATTAATCTCGTGCACCATATCCGATCCAATAATTACCGAGAAGGTATATTTTTCTCCGTACATCTCCTTAAGTGTTCTGACGGTATCTATAGTATATGATTTTCCCGCCCGTTTGATTTCCAGATCAGAAATCTCAAAGTGATCATTATCACGTATTGCATCTTTTACCATTTGGTACCGGTGAGAGGCATCTATCAGCTCCCCCGATTCTTTGTGGGGGGATATCCCTGTAGGGATAAATAGTATCTTTGATAAGGCCTTTTGGTTAAATACCTCTTCAGCAACGATACGATGGCCTATATGAATTGGATTAAACGATCCTCCTAAAATGCCGATGTTCATCGTGTTTTTATACCTATAAATGAAATTCTTCCCTGATCATTGTGTGAAGAAGTCTTGCTTGCACATAGCGGCATGCAACACATGGATTTATGCATTGAATTATACAATTGATAGAAATGAATGTAAATAAATCAATAAAAATAGGACGCAGGTTTAAAGGCAAAGTAACCGCGGATGAAAGAAAGGAAATTATTAGTAATTGCTCAGGTTCAGGGTTCCCGGTTCAGGGTTCAAAGTGTTAGGAAAAGGGCTGTCCGGAGGTTATAAAGATTTATGGTGTCAGCCTCGCTTTTCCCCTACTGAACCTTAAACCGGAAACCCTGAACCCTGAACCTTCTGACTTTATCCGTGTGCATCCGTGTCCATCCGTGGTTCATATGATTTTTTAGAGAAGTTTATGAAATCTGCGTTCATCTGCGTCCTATTTTTGAGATTTTGGAATTTAATCTTGAAGTAATCACGAGGCTAAAAACCAGCCTGGTGGCTAAAGGGTTACAATAATTGATGTATTTTCCATTGACTCATAAAATATAGTTTGTTAGCCTAACATCTTCGGGTTAACACAGGAACACAAACCTTTTTTGAGGGAATATTTTGAAGATTGTCTATTTCGATTGTTTTTCCGGTATCAGCGGTGATATGACCCTTGGGGCCCTTGTAGATGCTGGTGCAAGCTTTAGTGTCTTAAAAGAACAATTAGCTCAACTCCACCTGCACGGCTATGAAATATCAACAGAGAAAGTGAAACGGGCGGGAATAAGCGGTACAAAGGTGCATGTAATAATTTCTCACGATACAAAGCATACCTCCGCGCATCATAATCATAACCACAGTCATCACCGTACCCCCCATTTTAATTTCTCTGATATCCGGACAATTATCGGGAAAAGCGGCCTCCGCCATGATATTAAAACTGACAGCATCAGGATCTTCCAAAGGCTGGCAGCAGCAGAGGCAAAGGTCCATAACACTTCAGTTGAGGAGGTTCATTTTCATGAAGTTGGCGCGCTGGATTCGATTATTGATATCGTCGGATCGGTCATCGCCATAAAACAGTTAGGAATTGAGAAGATCTGTTTCTCACCCATTCCCACGGGACATGGATTTACGAAATGCGAGCATGGTACATTCCCGGTGCCTCCCCCTGCCGTGGCAGAACTTCTGAGAGACCAGGTATTAAAATCTGTTGATATCGGAAAAGAGTTAACGACACCTACCGGTGCTGCAATAATAACCACACTCGGAGAGGGTCTGCATACTGTTCCTGAAATGAGGGTTTTGCAGGTTGGATACGGTGCGGGGGATTATGATGATCCTGCAACACCAAATTTACTGCGGGTATTTATCGGAGAGACTATCTCCGGCCCGGGATACGATGAAATGTGGGTAGTTGAAACAAACATCGATAATATGTCGGGGGAGATATTAGGATATGTTATGGATAAACTCTTTGAAGCGGGGGCAGTCGACGTCTATTTCACCCCAACTCAAATGAAGAAAGGACGGCCGGGAGTGATTATTAGTGCGATTGTATCCGAATCATATATATCTTCTGTTGAATCCGTTTTATTCAACCAAACAGCTACCTTTGGTATACGAAAATACAAAGTAATCCGTAAAATACTTACCCGCGAACTAAAAGAATTTGACAGTCAATTTGGTACCGTAAGGATAAAGATTGGAAAACTGGCCGGGGAGGTAAAAAGCCTCTCCCCGGAATATGAGGACTGCAGGAGGATTGCGGAAGAAAAGGGCATCCCGCTAAAACAGGTTTACCGGAGTATTGTAAAGGAGCTGGAAGGCTATCCGTTCTGAAAGGTAAAGCGAACCACGGATAGGCACGGATGAACATGGATAAAAATAGATAAAAAAATTTTCTTTTCCTCACAGCTGGTTCAGGTTACAAACCTGAACTCGCCGGGGGTTTTGAGCATTGAGTTTTTTGTCATTTGAAATTGTTTCGTATTTCGATATTCGTATTTCGAATTTGGTCGCGGACAAAGGCCGCGCTAAGTATTCCGTATATTCCGTGGTTCGTATGATTTTTTATAGAAGGGTTATGAAGTCTGCGTTTATCTGCGCAAATCTGCGTCCTGTTTTTGGAATTTGATATTTGGAATTTACGCTTCCGTGTAATCTGCGGGTCGTAATCCCCACTATTTATAATTTACAAACTGCATGGCAAAATCGTAGTCCTGATCTTTTATTGCCTTTATAACCTCCTGAAGATCATCTATCTTTTGCCCTGATACACGGACCTTGTCTTCCTGAATCTGGGTCTGCACCTTCAGTTTTAATCCCTTGATAAATTTGACAAGTTCCTTTGCCTCTTCTGTAGGAATACCGGATTGAAAGGTAATCGTTTGCCGGAGGGTACCGCCAAGTGCACTTTCAGGTTTTCCATAGTTTAACGATTTTAAAGGGATGCCTCTCTTCTCCAGTTTATCTTTCAGGATTTCTGTTAAACTGTTCATCTTGTAATCGTCATCGGCAATGAGTGTTATAGAATTGTCCCTGTTAAGTGTAATCGTAGATTTACTCCCTTTAAAATCGTATCGTGCAGCAAGCTGTTTTTTGGCCTGATCAACGGCATTACTAATCTCATGCGTTTCGATCTTACATACAATGTCGAAAGAGTGTGTTTCTGCCATATACGTATCTCCTTATTTAGTAACCCAGATTCCGTATCTCCTCTTCTGTAAATCCTACAAAATGTGCCAGTTCGTGGTATACCACTTCCCTGATCTTTGTTTTCATCTCTTCATCCGAGTGGCAAATGCCCTCAATATTCTTCTGAAACAGGGTAATTTTCTCCGGCATCGTACCAGAATGCCATACACTCCGTTTATTCAACGGCACGCCTTCAAACAAACCAAGTAAGATCCTGTTTGGCTTCATTCTCAGTTTCTCCAGTACCGCACGACCCGGCCTGTCCTCTACAACGATAGATATATTCGACAGGCGGTTCCGTATATAATACGGGAGTTCCTTTATCGCATCTATCACTAATTGATCGAAAACTGTTTTATGCTTACTGTCATGATCATCATTGTGATGCGTCTCTTCCGGCAGGTGTTCACCGGCCTCATGAATCCTGTACTTCCCGACAAAGATTTTCCCTGTGAAATAGAGAATCCCGCCTATTATGGCAAATGTCGTCCAGATGTTCCATCCATGCACTATCATAACACCGCCGAGTCCGCCCAGGAGGGCGGTAACGGTAAAATAACCTAATACAACAGAAAGATCCTTCGTATTTTTATCACCCGATTTTTTCACGGTTAAAGGAAATAGTTTTAGACCGCAACTGATACATACCAGACCCTTTTTCTCATCAGCCTGATCACGGTGATATGTTTTGCCGCAGTGAAGGCATCGTAATACATCAGGTCCTTTTTCCATATCTGCTTCTGCAAGGCTAAGGCCCTGCCCTACATTTATCCCATATGCATCAAGCCCTCCATAATTTGCTAGCACCTATGCGCACCCTAAAGGGATGCGGCTACATAAAAAACGTACTCTGAAGGGACTCGGTGCTTTCGTATAAATCCCAAATCTCAAATTCCAAATAAATTCCAAAAAATAGGACGCAGATGTGCGCAGATAAACGCAGATTCCATAACCCTTCTCTAAAAAATCATATGAACCACCTGTCTGCATGCACCGCATAGGCAGGCGGATAAAAACAGATAATAAGTTTCCTTTCTCCATCCGTGGTTCATTTATTTTCTTTTCTCTATCAGTGTTCATCCGTGTTCAGCGGCAATTCCTCCTTGACTGCATACCTGACCACTTCTTGTTTCGTTTGTCCCTGTATATTCTGAACAGGAAAAGGTACAACTGAACGAATATGAATATCCCGTTGGGGAAAGGCGATCTCAATATTATTTTTTCTGAATAACTCATCGATGGCAAAGTTGAGCTCGCTCTGGGTAAACCATCGTTTTCCCGGATTATCTGCCCAGAAGTACAGTTCAAAAGCCAGTGCATTATCACCAAATTCAGCAAACCGCACAAAGGGTTCCGGATGAATTCTCACATTGGGGTTCTGTTTTGCAATTTCCAACAAACACTTCTTTACCAGGTTTATATCAGAACCATAGGTAACCTTTACGCTCACCCGACCCCGCATGCGTGACGTTGGAAGTGTCCAGTTTGTTATCTTGCTCTCAATAAATTTTGCGTTTGGCACGGTTACCGTAACCTCATCCGGTGTGAGAAGCGTGGTACTCCGTGCATTGATCCTTTCAATCGTACCTAACGTCCCGTCATCAAGGGTAATGACATCTCCTACACGCATAGGACGTTCAAAAAGCAGGATAATACCACTAACAAAATTGTTTATGATATTCTGCATTCCAAATCCGATACCAATACCAAAGGCACCGGCAAATATTGTCAGACTCCTCAACGGAATACCAGCCATATTCATGCCGATCAGGGCTGCGATACCGATAATGAAATATCGTATCATAGAGGATAATGTTTGTCGTGACCCGCGCTCCAGGCGAAGTTTCTGAAATACCCTTTCCTCCATCAGATTCTTTACATATCGGGCGACGAAAAAGGATATTACCAATACAATTACCGCGAAGATAATCTTTATTGGCGTTGTATATCTTCCCTCATCAAAAACAAAACGGTATTGCAATCCCTTACCGATACTCGTGAGAACCGTGTAAACCTGCCCAAATATTTTCTGAACCAGGTATGGGGCTGCCGGTGAACTGAGTGCCTCATAAAATGACTTTACCCATACCTTAATAATAACAATCCCTGCAATAATTGAAATGGTATAATTCGATATGAGATGATAAAGATTTGTAATGGTATGAAACTTCTTTTCTTCCGGTGTGTCTTTCAAAATAGTACTTTTCCTGAGGCGTACCTCTCTCAGATAATTCAGGCGGTTATTCCAATACTTCCAAATCCAGAATGCAATGCATGCAATAATAAAACTCTTAATGCATGTCTTTAACAGAACGTAAGTAAGTACCGTATAGCCAAGACTCCTTATTGCAAAGAGAGAAACAACAAAAATAACAAAGAGTGGATAGAGTACTGCTATAATACGATAAATAAACCTTCCGAGCGGGCTTTCGACACTCGGCAACAGTTTGAATATCAACGTCTTTTGGGTTGCAAGCCACAACAAAAGAACTAATATACCCAGACGGTAGATAAACCAGAGAAATTCAATGACATCATTCCTGTATTGAAACACTGTTAGTACGGTAATTACCGATAAGAAAGCCAGAGAAAACAGGAGGATCGTATTTAATGCATTATAGATATGCCTGGGAGAGATATATGCAAGCGATGTAATTAATTTTCTGTCACCCTTTCCCGGGCCAAAAGACTCGACAAGAAAACCTTTCAGTATTTTATAGACGGCAAGAAAACCTAACACGAAGGACGCTGCCCTCAGGAAGGGTGTTTTTATAAGGAAAATACTCGATACTGAGAAAGAGAGGATTGCAAGCCATATGATAGTAATGCTTTTATTCAGTATAATCAAAAGACTCGGAAGTACCTTTGCGTTGTAGTACGTTAGGTTTTTATCACACAGTATTTCTATTTTAGCGGTACACCATTGCTGTATCATCCTCTTCGAAAAATAAAATCCGGCAAAGAGCAGAATAACCCCTCCAGCCCTTATCCAAAAAAAAATGGCATCCTTTTTGTCTGATATATCTGATATATATGAAAGAATGCTCTCTCCATATGATTGAAATTCTCCGGAAAAGAATTCCAGCCACCAGTTATAATTTACCGCGTCATTATATATTGCCTTTACAGTCCCGGTAGAGATTTTACTCTCTATCCTTGTCCAGACGTTAGCGGCTTTCATTTGAATGAGTTTTTCTTTAGTTGTCTGTAAAAGATCTATTACATTTTTTTTAATTTCCACCCGCTCTCGCAGTCGATCTGTTCGTGCCGAGAGAAGCTTCAGGAGTTCCTGCTGCAATGTTACTTTTCTCTGTGCATGAGCCACTGCCTGGCGGGCTAATTCCTTATCTTCAAAAGCAATCACTTCCCCCTCAACCTTTGCAATCTCTTTCCGGGTAGCATCAAGGTTTTCAGAAAATAGTTTTTCTTCTTCTGTTAATGAAGCAATAAGGCTCTCCGCAACTGCTTTTGCATTCGAGAAACGGAGTATCTCAGATTCGGCCTTTTTATACATCTCTTCAATCTCTTTTGTTGTACTCCCCCTGCTGAAAAATAGTTCGATGTCTGCTTCCAGTTCCTTGAATTCAGTAATATCTTTATACCGCTGGGCACCTTCCTGAATAAGTTCATCTTTCTTATTTGCAACAAGTATCGTCTGCTTATGGACATCGGCCTCTAATTCCAGTACCTTCTTTTTTTCCTGGGAAGTTGTAGTTATTTGCTCAATTTCAATTTCCTCACCTCTTTCAATTGCCTCCCGGAGTGCTTTTTTCACTTCAACCCTGTTTGTTTCGGCAATTTTTTGATTCATCTCTGCAACCTTTTTTGCAGCTTCCAAATCAGCCTGTTTCTTTTTTAATTCTTCGGCCATGAATTGCTTTTCCAGATATGATATCTTTTCATTTATAAAGGCAGCCTGTAACTCTGTATTTTTTAAGGCTTGCCGTGCCTGATCGTACCGTATCTTTGCAGTCTCCAGCCGTGTTGTAAATATCGTAACCCATTGGGCACCTATCGTTTTCTTCCAGAGAAGGGTATTATCAACCTTCTCCTGCACTATGTCCAGGTGTTCATCAACAGATATCCCTATTCTTAACGTTTCCAGATATTCAGAAAAATCCTGCTCCCTATCAGATACCCTCTCTTTTACGTCTTTTAGTTCCTGGGTAAAGAATGATACAATCGTATCCCTTTCTTTGAGGGTTACATATGCCGTTGTAATATAACTTCTGGTAACATCTGCCTCCTGTTTGAGAATGGGAATCTGATCAAGTGATAGTGCAGCAACCATCTGTGACAATTGCAATAGAGATTCTAATGATTCAACATGATCGGTATACGACTTCAGCTGGTCCTGAAGCGCCGATGTTTGATCCTTATATGCCTTTATAAGTTCATTATTTACATCTATTTTCCCTTTAATGGTACTCAATTCTATATTCAATAATTCTAAAAATTTTGGATCTGACTCTCCCGTTTGATAAGATTTCTTATCCTGATGTAGATTTTCAAGATAACCGTTCGTTGCATCTATATCCTTTTGCAGATTCGATATAAAAGATTCAAGTTCATGGAGAGACTTATCAACATAAGCTTTGATTTCCTCAGCCTTTGCCCTCGCCTCTTCAACATCTTTTGGTTGAACCTTTATCCCTATCCCATTATTTTCTGTTGTACTGGTATTTTCATTCAGGGGCTGTGCGCTTACAGAAACAGCAAGAATTCCCAATAAAACGTATAGAGTAAAAGGTAACGCAGATATAAATCTGTTCCTTTTCAGAAACATCGTATACTTTAAGGACATTTCAACTCTCCTAAAGATGTATTGCTTTTTATACTGAATTTCTGCATTTATTACTTAATTAATCCGTATATACCACATTTTTCCCGGGAAAAACATACAGAGGAAGATTCAAATGCGTAAGTTTAGCAGTAAATTTCAATAAATTCTACAGAATATTTTTTCGGTTGGGTCATGAAAAATCTTACGGCTTAGAGATACATATCCCCTGTCGATACATGTCCCAGAGATCTGCATGTAATTTCTGGGGTACAAATCTGAAGTTTTTATACGACCATACCGTTATGGCAGACTGTATAAGCCCCATAAAGACCGTGGCAGCCATCTTGGGATCGATGTCCTTTTTTACCGATCCCAACTTTATACCACTTATCAGCAGATTCTCTATTTTTCGTAAATACTTTTGAATAAGCTTGAGTATTTTCTTACGGATAAAAGGATCACTAAATTGCATAGCACCCATGATAATCATGAAAGACGTCTTACGCCGATTTTTCGCTAACGTAAGCTGGGCAAGCAAGATATTTTTTAAACTTTGAACCGGATCTTCATCTGCCATTGCGCTATCGATTGCTTCCATAAGGGTTTCTTCTACGTTATCTATTAACAAACTTAATATATCCCGTTTACTTTTAAAATGCCGGTAAATTGCACCTTTCGTGGTCCCCATTTCCCCGGCTATTTCACTTATTGTTACATGCTCAATTCCTTTTAAAGAAATAATCTTTCGGATAATCTCCACAATTTGTTGTCTTCTGATAGTGGTCGATTTTCTAACCTGCATAGTCCCTCCGTGTGTATTATAAATAATTAAGGTAGTTATTTTACCATGTGAGGTCACAGTATATGAACGTTAAAATATGTATACCCCTCTGTGTCACTCTGAGTGAAACGGAGGGGCATTGTTTTTGGAATAAGAGGTCCCACGCTCCTGAGATTGCTGAAGAGCTTGCCCTGAACTTATCGAAGGGGGCCCAGAATGACAGCGGAACTTCGCATTTAGAAATATATATACTACAAATAGAGAGCTTTATTATAATAGCAAAAGAATTACAGTGAAAATAAAACTTGTAAAATTCATGTAATGAATTGGTCTGCAGGTTCCACAGAAGCGTAAATTCCAAATATCAAATCCCAAATAAATTCCAAATATCAATATCCAATTTCCAAACCATATAAAAAACCTCTTAAATGTCAGATATATTGGTAATCCTCAGGGTTCAGGTTACAAACCTGAACCCGCTGTGGGTAAGCAAAAATTTATGTCCAGGTATTTATCAATAAAGGGAAACGTAATCCTTTGGGAGATACTGATAAAGAATAGCGATAAACATGATAAAAGCACACATGCAATTGGCTCCGCCGGAGCCGGCTGTTTGTAGCATGGTGAAATCCGAAATGCTAAATCCGAAATTTGTCCTGAGCGGAGCGAACGGATACGAAACAAATTCTCAATTTCAATTTTCAAATGTTCAAAAACATGGTTTTTTCCATTGGGGTTTTGTATTTGGAATTTGTAATGTCTGATTGATGTGCGAGACACACCTTACTTTGTGCACAAGCTGTAGCCGTTTGGAATTTGAGATCTGAAAATTGGAAATTATTTGAAATTTGGGATTTGACATTTGGAATTTACGCTTCTGTGGAACCTGCGAACCAATTCATTGAGTTTGAAGGAGCCGCAGCCGCATCCCTATAAGGTGCGTATCATATCAAAGTGTGCGACAATGCTATACTTTTTCCCGGGTTTGATCATGAGTGTGTGCAGGCTGAAGACCATGCGGCTACATGAACAGTTACCGGCCTCTTATACATAAAACAGGGCACGGTGCTTTTTTTATTACACTCTCAGCCACACTGCCAATCACCATATGAGCAATACCTGTACGGCCGTGAGTACCCATAACGATAAGATCCACTTCTTTATTATCTGCTATCTGCAAAATCTCTTTAACCGGAATACCCACAGTGACAAAAATTTCCACCCTCAAACAATCCCTTACTTTTTCCGGAACACTATCTCTCAACTTCTGTTCTATTCTGGCAATTGCCCCTGTATCAGTATCATACTCGGTGCTAAATCTCAATCCTCCGTATTCAAACCCACGCTCATCTTCTACATACAGGAGATACAGTGCAGCCGAATCCCTTACGGCCATTTCTGTTGCATACTTAAATGCCTTCATTGAGCAATCTGAAAAATCAACAGGGCAGAGAATTCTCTTAAAATAAATCATATTTAATAAAATAGCCTAATGTACCGTAACCTTTTTTAATTCTTTTTTTTCAGTAATTGCAGATATATTCTCACTATAAACAGTTTTTTTCTTGAGTAAAACTATCTTCATAAGAAAAGGGCATATCGTTGAAGTAAGTACAATTACCATAATAAGAGAAGAAAATACCGTATCATTCAGTATTCCTATATCTCTCCCTATCCCGGCCAGGATCAGGGTTCCCTCCAGTTTTGTCGCCATTCCTATACCTATAGCAAGACGATTTATCCCCTTCTCAATGGGGCAAATACTGCAAAACAGTTTTCCTATGATAGCTGCACCGGTAATGGCAAGACCGAGCAGTACTGCATCCATATGAAAAAAACTTCTCAAGTCCACCTGGGCCCCTACCCGGACAAACAGTATTGGCACAAGAATCATATAAAATGGCCGTATAAATGACTCAACGTTACGATATTCCCTGTCGTCCGAATCCTTCAACTTTACATTGCGTAGTAACAAACCGGCAATAAATGCCCCTATTACTGTATGAAGGCCAATTGAACCGAACATAAAGGCTACAAGAAGAGATAAGATTACAACTATAGGGATGTTTAAACCCTCTGTCAACCTGTTTGTTAAGAAACTCCCAAGTTTCTCACCATATTTGAATATGATTACTATAGCAATTATCAGGAAAAGCAGTGCAATACCAAAACTAACTGATATACCAAGGAGGGAGATACCACCTTTGACAACAATTCCACTGATTACACCAAAGATTAATATTACAATAATTTCAGAAAGAATCGTTGCACCTACTATTACCCTCCCCTCTAGGCTATTCATAGCCTTTAACTCATTCAGAATCGCAAACAACAACCCAGTACTTGTGCTACCAAGAACAACAGCTAAAAGCAACTTGGTACCATTTGAGGCATCAGGAAGGAGAAAATAGCTTACGATAATTCCCAATCCGGCAGGAGCAGCTATGCCACCTAAACATACGAGAAAAGAAGAAGGCCCGACACGTAATAATGCCCGGAGATCAGTGTGAAGCCCGGCTGTTAAAAGAAGTATTAATGTCCCAAAGTACGATACCATTTTGATAAATGGCAATGTTTTGAGGAAATCAAAAAAATCAGAACCGGTGAGGAGACATATATTCCCTAATAGTATCCCTACCATTAACTTTCCTACAACCCCGGGAAGCCTTATTACCTTTGCCGCCAACCCTCCAATTTTAGCAGCAACAAGGGTAATAACGACCGCAAGGATAATACTATGGGTTGGGTCTGAATGCCAGATTTTCCATGTATATTTTTCCTCCTCCTTCTCCTCCTCATGAATAACCGGCGTCTGATCCTCCTTTTTTTTCTCAGTTGCGGATGGAGATGGAGATGGGGAACTCGTCCATACCGGTGTTTGATCCTCCTTTTCTTCCTCAATTACAGATATTTCCTCATTGGGAGGAGGATCGGAAAGTGTTACCGGGGATGTGGCAGAAGAGATTCCCTCTTCTGCAGCAATCTCCTGACTATCATCACTGGCGGAGGGGTTCTCCTGAATATTTTTCCCTTCTGCAGTATCAGGAGAAGGAATTTTTTCCTCAACAATATCCTGAGAAGGTTTTTTATCTACAGTTTGATGATATTTTACGTGCGTATTAGAAGCGTGTATCTCTTTTTTATTATTGGCAGGAGTGTGCTCCGAATCCTTTGTTATTGAGACCTTTTCTGCTTTTCCCTGGGGTAACCATATTCCATAAAAGTAAAACAGAAAAATTAGCAATATCGCAAATATTTGTTTCAACTTTATAATATGCATGAGTATAAGAATGATCTCTATATTTCATGGGTGTTTTTTACGGTTTTTGTGATTATTGACAATTTTATTAAACAGTAATTAATATACTACATTTTACCTATTTGTCAAGAAAGTGTAAATACAGATTTACTTATTAAGATAGAAATTCCCCGTTTTTTATCACAATCAATACCTTTACCTTGATTCCTGCTATTGCCTCAATTTTATGTTGACATAACAAGTAAACGAATGTATACTCAATATGTTTTTGTTTAGCGCTGTTTTTTGTGTTGGATTGGAATCTGGCTTTGTCACTAATATGATATTTATCATAAAGAGGTCGGTTTTTATTCAATATTCTTGTATGAAAGATTCTGCATTTTTTATTTTATCTAATGACATGTTTAAGAAAGGAAGGCCATTATTATGATGAGATACTTTATACATGGCTGTAAACCGAAATATATTCTTTTCTTAGGGTGTTTTTTCGTGTGTGGGCTATCGTATTGTTATGCCGGCGAAAAGAAAAAGATTGAACCGAAAGAGGCTAAGGGAGTAATGATTGTATCGCTTAATGCACCGATGCGTGCAACGATAGGAGATACGGTTTTTATTGAAGTAGTTATCGGTAACGAGAGAATGACAAAGGTGACGACAATATTAACAGTAACATGTCTTACTACAGACCAGCTTATAGGTCGCGAAGCAGAAACCCTGGATGGTTTAAGTTCTCAAAAAATTGTTTATGCCTGGGATACCAAAGGGTTAAAAGAGGATAGCTATCTAATACAAGTAGAATTAGAAAAGGCGCCCGGTGAGACATACCTTGATGATAACACAAGGAAGATAGATGTCTATTTAACACTCTGATGCCTGGCTTAATAAAAACAAATAACTGCACTATTTATTTTATTATATCTTCTTTTTTGTCTTTGGATCTCTTTTGTTGATCTTTTTTACTAAGAGCGTCTCTTAACCACTGATTCGAGTAACCAAGCTCATTATAACCAGTATCATATTGTTTTACTTCAGATGAGATATCAGACAACTGTGATTGAAGTGTAGCAAACTTGTTCTGTAAATCATCTTCTGTTTTTTGAAGTCTGCTTATTTTCGCATCAAGCTCATCGATACGTTTTCTGATTTCAGAAAGGGTATTCTCAGAGGAGTTATCCCCTGTTTCAATTTTAGAATTGATGGCCTCCAGTGTAGCTTGAAGTTCTGAATAAAGTGTGCTTATGTTAACAACTTCTTGTGAGAGCTCCTCGGTCTGTTTTTTGATTTCCTGGTTGGCGTATTGCAGATTTGAGAGTGCCTGTTCCTGGTCGTGAATCTTATTATCAACGAGCACAAAACGTTTTTCCTGTGCCTCTTGAATGGTATGGATCTTTTTGGAAAATCCAGTACATCCCACTGATAAATAGGGCAGGCTTATTACCAGAAAAATGAGAGAAATGTATTTTTTCATTGTTATAATTCTTTTAATTTAAATACTATAAATTCTTATTTCGTTTGCAACTATACATTTCTAAACAGCTTAATTCTGCCGATACATCCTTCATAATGTCGTTCTGCCGATATTTCTTCTGTTCTCAAGCCTTCCTGCTGTGCTCTTTCTGTAGCTGCAATATTAACTTGTAGAGTTGCTATAAAAGGTAATAATACTAAGTAATTTATCCTATGTCAAGGAAATATATACCTGATATCATCTCTGCTTGCCGGGTAGTGTAAATGCTTTAAAAAAATTAAGTTGTTATTCGTTGTTTTCATTATCTTGCTGAACCTTAAAGCGGGAATTCTGAACCCTGTACCTGGGCAGTTACTAAATATTTTTCAAATAATTTTAATTATACATATGTCATAAGTCTAATTAATAAAAGTCTCTATTTCGATTCTTCGTGTGGTATATGTAAACTATCGTTTATTTGTTGTTGAAAATAAAAGTAAACAAATGTATACTATCTGGCAAATGTCGGGCAGGACATTTTGATTCAAGGATAGCTGTAGAAGAACTGATTTGTATGAAAGACCCGAAATATTTTATTCGAGAAAGGAGTAGAAAATATGAAACTTACGAGGAGGACTTTCCTGCAGCTAGCAGGGGCGACAGGGGCAACCGTTACCCTTGCTAACAAGGCGATGGCGTTCAGGTTGTTAAAGCCTGCCGTTGAGGTAGGAAATCCATTGGATGCCTATCCGGACCGTAACTGGGAAAGTGTGTACC
>SOER01000050.1 GCA_021646405.1 Candidatus Loosdrechtia aerotolerans | reverse complement strand
AAAGAATCACTCCCCGGCATACCTTTTCCTTTCTTTTCTGAAGGTTTTTACCGGGTAGATTAATCTATCCTTCTAAAAAATCAATTAAATTTTATCTCCTCTTTGAAAAACCTCTTGAATGTCAGATGCAAGGACTGTACCAATTATTCCTTCAGATAGACAATCTTTTGTTGGGGTGCAGGCAAAGTTCAGCCTGCAGGAGAAACATAATGATGGATTAACCTGTACATACAACTGACGTGTTACGTGCATCTTAAATAATTGTGTCTTCAAATCTGCTACCCAAGACGCAACCTTTTTCTTACCAACTGTGGGCAGGATATTCTGGTTGAGCCGCCAGAAATTGGTCGGGTCGTATTTGTTTTTCAGCGCACTGCGGTGGAGAAACGCCGTGACATCGGTGGTACCAGGCTGACGGCGCCGAGCATTGGTTCGAGCGTGAGAAAAGAGGTGGAAGTGGGTTGGCCCTCTCACAAGACCCATCCTTCCCCACATCTTTAAAATACCTTAAACAGAGTACAGGTCGCTCCTCCGGAGCTCTCCTTGTGGTGCGGTTTTCTTTCTACAAACAGATCACTCCTAACGGAGCTGTATCAACAAAGGGAAACATAATTCTTTGGGAGATACTGATACTGATAAAGAGAAAGGGTAATTATTCAGGTTCCCAGTTCCCGGTTCAGGGTTAGGAGCATATATGCATTGAGTTAAGGTGCCACATCTATGCGCACCCTAAAGGAATGCGGCTACCGTTGCCAAAGGCAACCACAGGTAGTCGCAGGTCTTTAGCCTGCGCACACTCACGTTCAAATCCCAGAAAAAGTACAGCAAAATTCCCTGGCTTGCTGCCTATAGAGCAATGCCATACCTGGTTTTTAACCCTGAACCCTGAACCTTTAACTCTGAACCTGAGTAGTTACGAAAATAGACAGAGAAAGAACCCTCCGCTTTAATTCAACTTAAGCAGGTACTTCCATTTTCTCTTCACGCATCCAGTGACGGTGCAGTCCTATAGCTTCTACAAAGGCCTGGCTGAAGGCATTCAGGTCAGATGTATCACGAAGGGTAATAACCCCGGCATCATTAACCAGTTCCTTTGTTCCCATTGCTGCAAGTTTTACCCCTTTGATATCTGATTCCATTACCAGATCTACTCCCTCGCCTGAAGCTGCTATAGCTTTACAGTGTTTGAAGGCTTCGTTAATGAAGTGCTTCACATCTCCCTGCTTCTTCATTGTCTCAACACTTTCTTTACCTCCCGGAATAAAAATGGCATCGTACATAATAGAACCAGTGGTTATATGACTTTTATCTACTTCAACCTCCTGTCCGTCTGAGCTTTTTAACATTCCTTTAAACATAGAGATAATTTTGGCCTGAGCACCCTGATCTTTAAGGGCCTTTTTAACAGACATGAGTTCCTGATGATTAAAGCCATTGTCTATGAGGATGGCTACTTTGCGGCTCCTGATAGAACCTGCTTTTTTGCTGCGTTCCATACTCAGAGCGGGGGAGTCTTTTACGGTTTTACCATGGGTAACAGCATCAACAACTTTATCTTTCACACTCCTGACTTCATCTTTTACCCTGCTGAACGCTTCACCGGAAGGCGGCTCTACCCCGATTCCTTTTGCTACTTTGGCAGCAAGTTCATGACTGATATTATTAAGAATATTATTAACCATTCTTTCACGGATTTCTTTTGAATCTACTTTACCTAATTCAAAATGCAGGGCTTTTACAATATGCATTTGTTCTGTTTTTGACATACTGTTCCAGAAAAGAATGGCCTGACTGAAGTGATCTTCAAAGCTTTTGCTGCGTTTCCGGATTTTATGTCCATCTATCTTTTCCTGGTAATGCACATATCCACACTCTTTTTCGGAAGCCATTTTCGGATCTCCACCCCCCAGGGAATTGGGGAAATAGTTTACCTTTCCTTTACCTATCCTCTGCCTCATAAAACCGGCACCGTTAAAATTACTCACCGGTACTACAGGTTTGTTAATAGGAATCTCAGTAAAATTTGGAGTTCCGAACCGGTTTAGCTGAGTATCAAGATATGAGAAGAGACGTGCCTGAAGAAGCGGATCATTGGTGACATCAATTCCCGGCACTAAATTTCCCGGGTGGAAAGCAACCTGTTCAGTTTCAGCAAAGAAGTTGTCAGGATTGCGGTTTAATACCATTTTTCCGACTTTCTTGAGAGGTACCAGTTCTTCAGGAATAATTTTGGTGGGATCCAGAAGATCAAAATCAAACGTATGTTCATCTTTTTCTTCTACAAGCTGTACGCAAAGTTCAAATTCAGGATAATCTCCCATTTCGATTGACTCCCATAAATCACGGCGGAGCCAGTCAGGGTCTTTACCGGCCAGTTTCTGTGCTTCATCCCAGACAAGGGAGTAAGTACCCAGTACAGGTCGCCAGTGAAATTTTACAAACCTGGCTTTACCTGCCTCATTTATCCAGCGGAATGTATGGACACCGAATCCTTCCATCATTCGGAAACTACGGGGAAGGGCCCTGTCTGATAGTACCCACATCAGCATGTGTGCAGCCTCCGGCACAAGGGAAGCAAAATCCCAGAAGGTATCATGAGCAGCAGATGCCTGCGGTATTTCACTGTCTGCCATAGGTTTAAGCGCATGTACCACATCAGGAAATTTCATACCATCCTGAATAAAAAACGGGGCCATATTGTTACCTACAAGATCATAATTACCTTCTTCCGTATAAAACTTGGTAGCAAAGCCGCGAGCATCACGAACTGTATCAGCAGAGCCTCTTGAGCCGACTACTGTTGAAAAGCGTACAAATACCGGTGTTTTTACCTTTGGGTCCTGAAGAAACTTTGCTTTGGTATACTCAGACATGGACTCGTAAGGCTGAAAATAGCCATGAGCACCTGAGCCACGGGCGTGAACTATCCTTTCAGGAATAGATTCATGGTCAAAATGGGTCATCCTTTCACGGAAGTGAAAATCTTCCATAATTGTCGGTCCCCGTTCTCCTGCCTTTAGCGAATTATCTGCATCACTAACCCTTACTCCCTGGTCAGTCGTCATATACTGACCCTTATAATCCATATGGTACTCTTCCATTTGCTTTTTTTTGATATTCTCATCAAAATCAGGAGAGTTACTGTTCGGGTTTGTCTTTTTTTTCTTATCCTTGTTTTCGGGCATAGTAAAAATACCTCCATAGTAAAATTATAATTTAAAGGTAAACAAAGAGTATTTGGTAGCAATTTAGTTTTTTGAAAAAACCTGAAAAACTCCTTCAGGAGTGGTATGTTAAGAGAAAAATAATGTATACCACTATCAAGCTCAAGAGAAGCGGCATAGAGGGCATGAAAACAATCGATACTAATCGTCCCGATTTAATTATTTTTGGATTGGATATAAAAATATTCAGAATAGTGCTGACTACCACAAAGGTATAACAGGACAATAGAAAAATGACTAATTCAAGAACCTTGAACCTTTAAAGAAGGACTACAAAAAATATACCACAATCAGGAATTTTTTATTTTTGATTCAATAAATAATTAACAACATGATGGAAAAAGAATAAATAACCTGTTGAATTATAAGGGATTGGTGTGTAAATTCCTGATCGAAAAGATTACCTACAATCAAGAAGCTAAAAAAGCAAAACAATAAGCCTCATAATCACCTCATGTTGTGAGCATTGTGGAGTTTTTTAAGAAGCCTAGTAAATCCTTTGATGTCATATCTTTCTTTGGCAATCGCAGGTACAGAGTATCTTCATTAATTACCCGTATGTATTTTTTCAGGTTATATAAACCTGCCTCTGCTTTTTTTATATCGGCTACCCGGATGATTAAAAGTGCGTCTACCCGTACGAGAGAGCGTATCTTCAACTGTTGGGCGGCTACCCTTATTTCACTTTCTAAAAGAAGGTTTTTCACCGGAACCGGCATATCACCAAAACGATCCTGCATTTCCTCACCAATGGCCTTAACGTCTTCTTTTGTAACCGAGCGGCTCAATTTGCGGTAGATATCCATTTTTAATGAATCATCCCGAATATAGCCCCTCGGAATATATGATTCCAGTTTAAGATCAAGAAAGATATCAAGGGGTTTTTCGCTATGCTCATGCTTCGCCTTCTTCACCGCAAGTCCTAATAACCGACAATACATTTCGTACCCTACCGCCTCAATATGACCGTGCTGTTCTGTACCAAGGATATTCCCTGCGCCCCTGATTTCCAGATCACGTATAGCAATCCGGAATCCCGCACCCAGTTCAGTAAATTCCTGAATTGCCTTTACCCGTCTTTCTGCCTCAGGGGTAATGGGACGATCGACGGGTAATATCATATACGCATAGGCACGGTGTTTATACCGGCCAACCCTCCCGCGCAGTTGATGGAGATCGGCAAGGCCAAAGGTATCAGCAGAATTGACCAGTATGGTATTCACATTTGGTATATCCAATCCCGATTCAATAATCGTTGTACATACCAGGATATCTGCCTGATGATGGATAAATGCGTTCATCCTCTGCTCCATAATTTTCTCATCCATCTGCCCGTGAACAACCATGATCCTTGCTTCCGGTACGATCCCGTTCAGTGTTTTGGCAATACGTTCGATGTTATATACGCGGTTGTGAACGAAATATACCTGACCATCGCGGCTCAGCTCATGCATAATCGCCTGACGGATTAACTTCGGGTCAAACCGGATTATCCGCGTATAAATAGCCTGTCTGCCCAGCGGCGGGGTATTCAGTGAAGAGATATCCTTGATTCCCATAAGTGACATATGAAGTGTTCTTGGAATTGGTGTAGCTGTCAGGGTAAGCACATCTACCATTTGCCGGAATCTCTTGAGCCGTTCCTTATGTTCAACGCCGAACCGCTGCTCTTCATCAATGATAATCAAACCGAGATCTCTGAAATAGACATCTTTTTGTAAAAGCCGGTGAGTACCAATAAGGATATCAGTAATACCAGCAGATGTTTTTTCCAAAACCTCCTTCTGCTCTCTGTGTGATTTAAACCTGCTCAATACCTCTATTTTGACAGGATAGTCGGCCATTCGTTCTGAAAAGGTACTATAGTGTTGTTGTGCAAGGATTGTTGTTGGTACCAGCACGGCCACCTGCTTCCCGTGCATTACCGCCTTAAATGCTGCCCGCATAGCAATCTCTGTTTTTCCATACCCAACATCCCCACAGATAAGCCGGTCCATAGGCCTTTTTGATTCCATATCACGTTTCATTTCCTCTATGATACGAAGTTGATCGGGGGTCTCTTCGTAAAGGAATGCTGCCTCAAATTCCTTCTGCCACTCTGTGTCTCCAGGATATGCAATACCCTCTTTCACGTTTCGCAGCGCCTGTACGTGAAGTAAATCACTGGCAATATCCTTAACGGCGTTCTCTACCCGCTTTTTCCTGATCTCCCAGTATTTGGAACCGATCTTATCAAGTCTTGGCCTGTAGTCCGAACTACCAATGTACTTCTGCACCAGTTCAATCCTGGCGGCTGGTACGTAAATCTTTGTGCCCTCATCAAATTCCAGAATAAGGTATTCCTTTTTATACCCTTCTTCCTCTAAAGTCTCAATACCCAGAAAACGTCCGATGCCGTGGGTTATATGTACGACATAATCCCCCTTTTTGAGCTCAAGAAACGAGTCGATTGCCCTGCTCTGGACAGGTTTTTTCAGCTCACGGCGCTGTCGGTACCGTTGAAAGATCTCATGATGAGCAAGAACAGCAATCCTGATATCTGAGAATTGAAATCCCTTGTGCACATTCCCGATACGCAGTTCGAAGTTGTTGTGCCCTTTCATGGGAGACTCATTCACAATCTCCCGGAAGCGTTGTCTCTCTGCTGCATTATTACAAAAAACAACTGTAGTCGAATTGGTTTTGATGACGGTATCGAGTTCTGTTACCATTGCCTGAATATCCCGGGAAAATGTATCTACCGGATGAACATGGAATGTAAAATTACCATTCATAAGTGTTAGTGGCAGTTTCGTTACGCTTAGTTTCGTAAATGCATTCAACCGCTCAAAAATCTCATCTACGGTAAATAATTCCCCCTTTTTATCATTTAAACCTGCCAACACCTTCCTTGCCCGGTCTTGTATACTTGCAGGCTCATGAAGAACGATCCACGTATCCCCGGCAAGGTAGTCAAGGAGAGATGTTTCCTGTAGTTTGAAAGAATGAGAGGCATGTGGCGGATGTAATCCGGCATCGTCATTACTCCCCCCTGCCCCCCCTTTAGGAAACGGGAGATTATGCGGATCTATCCTGTGACGGTAAACGGTACGATGAATTCTATCGAGAGAGAGTATCCGGCATATGTCTGTATCGTGTTCGGATAGTTGAGATTCAACAGTAAAATTACGGATGGATTCTATCTCATCACCAAAATATTCAATACGGTATGGGGTATCCGAGGCATACGGGAAAATATCAACTATACCACCACGCAGGGCATATTCTCCGGTATTCTCAACCTGGCTGGTCAGTTGATAATGATGTTCCTGCAGCCATGCTATCAGTTCCTCGCGGGAATACTCCTGGTTTTTTTGTATGCAGAGACTATGTTCGGACAGGGTTTGAGGTGATGGTACAGGCTGTAAAAGTGCCTGGACAGGCACTACAAGGATATCCACTTTTTTCCCCGAATTGGCATTATTCTGTAATATTTGCCTGAGGATAAGAACCCTTTGTGCTAAAACATTCTCCTCATCTTCAAAATCTTCAGCAAAGACACTTTCACCCGCGGGAAACAAACTGGTGCTCCCCAGAAGAAAGGTATTCATGTCCTCAAGAATATTCAGGGCTTCCTCATTATTGGATACTACGAGGAGTAGCTTTGGCTGCTTCTTAATATTCTTTGCTCTTTCATGGGCAACGGCCGAAACAAAAAAACTTGCAGACGATCCCCATAATCCATGCACAGAACAATCCGTTCCTTGTTGTAACCGGGTAATAATCTCCCGGTACTGTTCATTTGCCTGTAATAGCTCTATCAGATTTTTCATATCGCTTACACCATGAAGCAGACGAAGAGACACTGAGGAAGATTATCGGGAGTGGGTATAATTATGTGTGGAGGAAGCATTTTTCTGATTCTTTATAATGGGATAGATATCTCCATAACCATGACAAATACTTTTGACCTATGGTGTTTGGCGTATGGATAAATAGCTCAGGTCAGAAAAAAATATTTTACCCGGGCCAGGAAGGATCACAAGATTTTTATAAATAAAAAAAACGCATTAGATAAACTCCTGAGGAAAGGAAGTGGAACCAGCATGTACGCTGCTATCCCCGCTACAATGCCTTCTCGATTTTAACAACTTCATACATAGATTCCCCTTCAGGCAGCTTAATCGTTACAACATCTCCCACTTTTTTATCAAGTAATCCTTTCCCAATTGGAGAAAGGTAGGAGATAATGCCTCTATCGATATCGACATCCCAGGGTCCTAATAGTGTATATTCCTCTAACTCTGTTTTTCCCTCCTGTCTCAAGATAACCTTTGTACCGGGAGAAACACTTTCAGAATGAATAGAGGACGGCTCAATGATTACAACTTTTTGTAATTCGGCCTTCATACGTTCGCCCTTTTCTACGAGTAACGCCTGTTTTTCCCTTGCTGCCTTGTATTCTGCATTCTCCCGCAGATCTCCCCGGCTTATGGCCTCCCCAAGGTCATATGCATTCTCTGCAAACTCGACATTCATGAGATGATCAAATTCCTTCTTTCTCTTCTCAAATCCCTCTTTCGTAACATAAATCTTATTATCATCAAACCGGGGCAGGATGGGTTCTTCGAATACGTCCGGAAAACGGTTCCGAATAGCATTCTCTACAGAGAACTTAAACATATCATCCAGTCCCCTGCTACTGGAAATAACAGTAAAAATACTTTCTGCGTTCGTATCGTTCAGAATGCCCGTAACATAATCGCGCCCTCTGCTCTCCAGGAGGTTTTTAATTTTATTCGTAAGGGTTCTTAAATTACCGTCACGCCCTTTCTGGATTTTGAAATAAATATTATCTGAGAGTTCTATTAACCGGTTGAACATAACAGCAGGATCAATATCTTTATACAATTCAGGATACCGGTCCTGCATGCCATTTTTACAAAACCAGATATAATGCTCCGGATACGCATTAAACTGATTAAAAATATTTAACGATATCTTCCCGGCAACATTCTGCTTATTTTCAGCAATAAGTTCTTTCATAATGAATTCCCAAAGATTACCGTCATTGGTAAAAAATACAGAAACAAAATCTTCCTGCCATGTCTCCGGTCTCAGCTCTTTCATTAAGAGAAGAAGCTGTTTTTTATACTCTAACACACTTATATTATTGATCAGTTCAGGCAGATTCTCACCAGCACACAGGAATTCTTTCATCGTGGTATCGTAGGGAGTAGTATCTTCTTTGAGGATGCCCTGCAGTTCCCGGAGAAGAGAGAGACATTCTAGAGCAATGGAAGTAGCTGTTTTGCACTTTGTATCAACTTCCTGTTTAAAGATTGCTATAATCTCATTCAAGGTTTCCCTACACTGCTCGGCATCCTTTAATTCTGAAATATACTTCTTCGTAATTTCCACTCTTTTACTCACATCCTTTATGGATCCCAGAGTCTCAAGTATTTCCTGATGTTGCGTCTTTGGTGAATTACGAACCTCCAGAAAGGAGTTTGCCGGTGTACCACCGGTAAGTTTTATATACGGATCCTTTTTCAGCAATTTCTTCGTAGTCGTCCACCATTTGCTCCATGCTGCTGGTGGTATAATACCCGAAACAAGCCGGGTTTTTATTTGGGAAACCGATGCCCTCCCTTTAAAATATTTTAATGCCAGCTTAACCAAACCGACCGGATCTTCGTCAATCATTGCATTGAGTTGTTCTTTCTGTGCATACATCATTACCAACAGGTTATCCTTCTCAAGCTTTTGTAATATATCAGGCGCAATATCCATTGCGATGTTATGATTGCTCTTTTTCTCAAAATTTATGTTTACTTTTTCTGATTCTGTATCGATAAAGGAAACCTGGCCCACGCCCCAGCTCCTATGATAAACGTAATCACCGCAGTCCAGATAAAAATACCTTTCTAACCTTTCTATAGTCTTATGGATATTCGGTGCCGCTTCCAATCCAAATGTTTTTTCAACCATGGCTTTTGCGTAAGGCCTGTTTTTATAGATATTTGTATAACATTCAACAACCTCTTTTGTTAGTTCTTTTCCATTGAAATTGTATTCCAACAGCCTTTTTAAGATCTTTAAAGCATCTTCATAACGCTCATTTTGTTTGTAATGAGAGACGAGTGTCATTAAAAAATCGTTTGCCCGCTTCCTCTCTTCTCGTTTTAGCAGTAGGTCAACCACCTCCAAAAGCGATTGGAGTGATTTATTATTAGACTCAACGATCTCCAGCCAGGATTCTTCTAATTTATCGTATTGTTCCGTATTAACAAGTGATATAAGTTCACTCATATCAAATTTACTTTCGTTTATCAAACACCCATCAGACATAAACGTTCTCCCCATTTATTAAGAAAAACATGGTTTTACTTCATTCTCGTACTGCCAAATCCTTAAATACTAACATAAATTATAAGGTTATTTCATGAATAAGTGAAGTAAGAAATCAGATTTAAGATTTATTTGAAAATTGAAATGCATAAGCTAAAATTATAGGGACTTTTTTAACCATAAACAAATATTTTTAGCAGGCAATGCCCTACCCGGCCGCTTAGCAAAGCGGAGCGAAGAATCTCGAAGAATTTTCATACGCTATTCGTACATAGATACTTATGAAAACATTAAACTCTTTAAGAAAAGACGCTTTAGACATATTTCATGCAGGATTACATGCAGTAGACCCGGATACGTGTATGAAAAAACATATCTCTTTACCAGAGAAAAACCTCCTGCAAACAGGAGAGAGGTGTTATGATCTCTCTCAATTTAAAAATATTTATATTATAGGTTTCGGTAAGGCTAGCGGTTTTATGGCCCTTACAATAGAAAAATTGTTCCCGGAAAGAATACGAACAGGCATTGTCAACGTAAGGTATGGTTATAAAGCGCCTTGTAAAATTATTAACATATATGAGGCGGGTCACCCGGTTCCGGATCATGCCGGCAGAAAAGGTACTGATGAAATCGTCCGGCTTTTACAACACACAGAGGAAGATGACCTTGTTTTTTGTTTAATATCCGGTGGGGGTTCTGCATTGTTTGAATTGCCCTGTGATGGTATTACCCTGAAAGAGATACAGGATATTACAGAAATGTTTTTAAAATGCGGGGCAAGGATTGACGAAATGAATACTGTACGAAAACATATCTCACAGGTAAAGGGAGGCCAGCTGGCGAAGATATGCAAAGGTAAAATAATATCATTTATACTATCGGATGTTACGAACGATGCACCGGGTACTATTGCATCCGGGCCGACGTCACCGGATGACAGTACTTTTCTCGATTGCAAAAAAATCTTACAAAAGTATGAATTGTTTCAAAAAATTCCTTCCTCTATACGGGAACACATACAAAAGGGTTTGGACGGTAAGGTACAAGAGACACCAAAGGCAACTGATCCGGTATTTCGTAAGGTTCACAACGTCATCATAGGAAATAACCGTACGGCACTCTATGCGTCATATAAAAAAGCCGGGGAATTGGGATATAATCCTTTTATCCTTTCTTCCTGCATAACAGGCGAAGCAAAAGAGGTGGCAAAGGTATTTGGTGCCATTGCCAAAGAAATTTGTTCATCGGGGAATCCGGCAAAGAGGCCTGCATGTATCATTGCAGGCGGAGAAACTACCGTTACGGTAAAAGGGAATGGCCTGGGGGGCAGGAGTCAGGAATTTACCCTGTCCGCTGCAATGGAGATTGACGGTTTGGAGAATACCGTTATCCTGTGTGCCGGTACAGACGGTACCGATGGGAATACAGAAGCCGCCGGTGCGATAGCAGATTCTTTTACTATTACCAGCGCAAAACAGGGGCATATGAATCCAGAGGCTTACCTTACCGATAACAACTCCTACTCTTTTTTCAGGCTTACCGATAATCTCATCATTACCGGTCCAACCAAAACAAATGTCATGGACATCATACTGCTGCTCGTAGATTAGGAATCACCGTTCCTACATTTTATAAAGCGGCACATTCCTAGAAAGTTAACACGCTGTTCGTATTCGACCGGCAGATGAGCATTCCGCAACAGTTCATCTATATTGATATGTTTTCCTAATCCTAATTTATCTCTGAACGGTGAGATTAATCCTTCAATGCGAGAGATAATTTTATTATCACAGCCTGCATAGTTTAATATAAAAATTTCTCCACCTTTCTTACATACCCGTTTCATTTCATGTAAAGTACGCAATGGATCGGGTACCACAGTAATAACATGCGATGCGATAACCTTATCAAAGGTGTTATCCGGAAAAGTCATGGAAGATGCATCCATGTTATACAAATTCACATTCGATAATTTATGATAGCATCTTTTTAATTCAGCTTTATCCAACATCTCCTGGCTAATGTCTATCCCTACTATACAAGCACTTTTAGGATACAAAGGTAACGTTAATCCGGTTCCCGTACCAACTTCAAGTACTGCGTCATTTAGTCTTACGTCCATTACCTGAAGGGCAACATATCTTCCATGTTCAAAGATCCTTCCAAAAAAGGCATCGTAAATCCATGCGTAAAGAGAATACATTCTTTTAATATTATCACCCATAACAATTCAATTATAAGAGTCCACTAATACCTGACAAATAGTATCTTGTATCTTTCTCATATCGTGTAAACTTTTAAAATTATTCATTAAGATTGAAAAAGCAAGGATATCTCCATTCGCTGTATCGATATAACCGGAGAGTGAGGAAGTTTTTGCAATATATCCGGTTTTTGCATGTACTTTATTTTTATACGGCGGGGAACTCATTCTTCGCTTCAAGCTACCGTCTACTCCTGATACTGGCAGGGAGTCATAAAACACCTTTCCATGCCGGTGATGAGCCATATATGTAAGAAGAGCGGTTATCATTTCCGGTGAAAGCTTGTTTCCCCTTGATAAACCCGATCCATCTTCAATTTGATATTCATCCGGATGAAATCCCAGTTTATTCATAAAATTACGCATTACATCAATACCCGATTCCGAGCTACCATTGCCATGAATCTGCGCACCTAACGTTTTTAGTATTTGCTCGGCATAAAAATTCTGACTACGCTTATTTGTTACTGAAATAGTCTGCCCCATAGTAGAAATGGTCTGTGCAATCCTTTCTAACCGGGTATTAAGAATATCGGTTTTGTCTGTTAACCGGACATCTCCGCAGACGGTAATACCATATCTCTCTAAAACTTCCTTAAAAACTGTAGCAAGGTAAAGAGCAGGATTGTGTATACTTACCCACTGTTTTACGGAGGGTGCACCAACCCAGAATTTGCCACTAATGAATATTTGGTTTGTCTCAGGCCTCCGGTACACTGAATACTTATGCTCTTTTTTATTCGATGTACAAATACAGTTATTAAAAATCGTAAAATAGGATGTATTTGGCTCTATGAAAAGTAAAACAGGTTTTCCTGGTTTTTTCTCAGGAGTAAGTGTAATATCTACACAATTGTCATTGAAGGATAAACCACAAGTCTGGGCACAATACCAATTGGATAACTGATTTTCCGGCCAATGCGGACTAACATATACTCTGTCAAAGATACTATCATCTGCTATAACATCTCCGGTAATCTTATAAATACCTCTGTTTTTCACGGCATTCCCCCAGAATTCAGGAACAGCTAAAATATTATCGTCAAAAAACCTGCCCGAGAGATTAGGATCGCCGCTTCCCCGAATAACAATATCGCCCATAAGTGTTCCCTGACCTGTTATTGTACCCTGTGTCTCAACGTATGTTGTATATTCAAAATCAGGCCCCAGATATTCTAATGCTGCAGCAGTAGTAAGAAGCTTCATATTTGAGGCGACACGAAATACATCGTCACTGCAATAACTGAACAGAGGAATATTTTCTTTCACAGAAACAATCTGAATGCCAAAAGAAACATCTTTGAGGGATATATTTTTTATTATAGGATCGATTCGTTTCTTTAAATCGACGGAATATATCGTATCAGCAAGCAGAAATGGATAAGGGAATATGCATAAAAAAGTGATAAAAAAGAAAATAACAACAGTAAAGCTTATGTGTGAATTTACTACGAATCTGCGATGACTCATCAACTCTTTATAAGAAAGACAACGTGGTTATTTCTTGCTTTTTGGATATGCCTTTGTTTTTTTGGGTGCAGCAATTTTAAAACGTGAATCCAACAACCTTTCAACTGTTTGTAATACGATTCTTTCTTCCAATGGCTTAATAATAAATACACTTGCACCTGCTTTAATAGCATATGATTCAGTTCGCTTTGACTTCTGATCACCGATTACGATAGCCGGTAAATATTGACTTTGTTTTTTTACCTCTTGTAATATTTCAATTCCCTGATTCTCCTGAAACTTGGTACTGATAATCAGGAGATCCATCTTTCTTTCCTGGAGTATCGTCAGAGCTACCTGTTTATTAAGGGCAACCTCTGCTTCGTAGCCATGCTGTTCGAATAAATCCCTTAATGTATCAACTATCTGTCTCTCATCCTCTACAATTAATATTCTTGCAGGAGGCATAGTCCTCCTTTCTTTTTCTTTATATAGTATTTTATATAGAGTAAATATATAGGAAACGAGATTTACGTTTATTTTAAAATGTTTACTTTAAAATAATAGAGAATGAAAACTTGCTTACCTGTTAGAACTTCTCACATTATCGCATGGCCCTTTGAATTTCCCTGTCAATGATACGTTTCTTAATACTTTCACGTTTATCAACCTTTGATTTACCTCTTACAAGTGCCAGTTCTATTTTAACCAGACCTTCCTTAAGATATAAAGATAAAGGAACCATTGTATATCCTTTTTGCTTTATCTTCCCAGCTATTTTATCGATCTCTTTTTTATGTAACAGAAGCTTCCTTACCCGTTTAGGATCATGATTCTCCCTGTTCCCCTGTTTATATTGTCCAACGTGCATATTATGGATAAAGATCTCACCATTATCGAGGTGTGCAAAACTTTCATTAATACTCACGTCTCTGTTTCGGATTGATTTTACCTCTGTTCCTTTAAGCACAATACCGGCTTCAATTTTCTCGATTATCTCATACTCATAGTATGCTTTCCTATTTTTTGTAATAATTTCCATCTATAATTCAAACAAACAATTATGCAACAAAACTCAATCTATTCAACCCATCGTCTATGACCAAAATAGGTCATAATTTTAGCATTTTATTACGTTGAATGCAAGGCTAAATTGGGTCTATATGTACAAAGGCCTTATGAATACTCTCGATGCTCTCTACCTCCCTCTGAACATTTTTCCCTATTTCGTGCGCCTGTACTAATGTCAAATATTTATCTAATGATATGTGTATTTCAACATGAATATAGTTACCCACATAATGGGCCCTAACATCATGGACCCCAACAACCCCGGAAACCGTGGTGGCCTTCCTTTTTATTTCTTCCATGATATTTAATTCAGGTTGTTTTCCCATAAGGTAGTCAATATTTTTGATGCCAATCTTATACCCCATATAGACAATCCAAAAGCTAATAAGGGCTGCCGCAATGTTATCTACATTTGGATATCCATAAAATCCGGAAACAATACCTACCAGTGCTGCTGCAGATACATATACATCATTTCTGCTGTCAATAGCACTTGCCAATAATGCAGGACTGTTAATCTTCCTGCCAATGCCTTTTAAATATCCCGACATGAAAAATTTCGTACCTATCGATATCAAAAGTACGGCAATAGCATAATAACTAAATTTATATTCATGAGGCTTAAAAAGATTAAAGAGAGATGTATGGAGTATCTCAAATCCCAGGATACCGGCAAAAATAGCCACAACCAAACCAGCTATAGGTTCTGCCCTGTGATGGCCAAAAGGATGCCCTTCGTCTGCTTGCTTGGAAGAAATCCTTACAGCAAAAAATATAATAATTGAAGACAGAATATCTGTAATTGAATTTAAGGCATCTGAAATAACCGCTAAACTATTTGACATAATGCCAGCAGTAATTTTTATAGCAAAAAGTAATGTATTACCGATAACTATTATTATAGTAGCATTACGTCCGCTGTGCTGCATAGATACGTCATCCTTTAACGATAAAAAATCTTTATTAAAAATGCCTGAATAACACAAAAATATCTTTGCCAAATATTATAAGTGTTTTAGTAACAAATAGATATATAAATACGGTTTTCTCCATGTCGTACTTTCGTCGTACCATTACATACCTGCCCGGGTAATTAAGGGTAAAACCTTCTCCTGGTTTAGACCCTCGATGTGCCCTGTCAATGCATCTATTGCCATACGTCTACTAATCAAGATTAGAATGTGAATATCTTTGAAGCATGCCCAGACTGGAATGACCTGTCATGCCCTGTACTACTACCGCACCGATCCCTAATTGTCCTTGCAGGAAACTCGAAAAGGTATGTCTGAGATTATGAAAGGTAAAGTTTTCAATATTTAGCTCTTTGAACAACTTACTGAAATAATCACTATACCGGATAATAACTGCCTGCGTTACTGGCCGGTTATCGAAAACCCTGTCACTATCCATGCTGTACTGGTTCTTATACCCGGTCAATTCCTCTGCCAGAAGGACAGACAAGGGGACTGCAATTAACTTACCGGTCTTACCCTGGCTAAACTCTATTAGACCCCTGTTGAAATCTATACTCTGCCATGATAGGGATAGCACCTCAGATAGTCTCATACCGGTAAACAAGGACATCAGGATCATTAACCGGTCCTTACCTTGTACCGTGTCAAGGATCTGTTTGATTTCTACATCGGTTAGGATCCTGTCACGTGTTTGTGCTGTCTTAGACCTCTTTACCTCTTTGCATGGATTGTTACTGATTGATCCCTCTTTGCAGGCCATATTCAACATATGCCTGAGAAATGCCAGGTCTGCATTGACAGTGTTTGCCCCTACCTGATCCTTTTCCTGCCTCTCAAGCCTGAACTTCTCTATGACAAATGGAGTCAGCTTATCCAACTTGTAATTGCCCAGGTATCGTGATAGTGTCTGTATGGCTCGGATTCTGGCAAGTCTTGTGTTTTCCTTTTCCCTCTTATGGAATGCTAAATACTGCTGGCCATACTCTGCTAAGATAGGAGTAACCTTTTTCTTTGGCAGGTTTAATTGTCCTCTTTCCCGGTCTGAGATATACAGAGCAAGTCTCTTTTCGGCATCCGTCTTATTCCGTATATCCTTGAAAGTAAGAGACTGCCACTGTTTGCTATCGTCAAAAAACTCAATACACCAGACGCCACAGGCTTTGTATTCACCATTAGACCTCTTAGGCCGATCACCCGGACAATGGCGTTTGTGAGGTCTTCCATTGCAGTTAATAGGCTTACACTGCTGGAAATACTTTCGATACCTTACACCCATGAAACTTATCACCGTCCTTTCAATAAAAAAGGCAGTAAGCCAAGTATAGGACGGTATACCTGACCACTGCCTTCGTTACCGGGTTTCCACGGCATATATCACTTAGCGTCCGCCCACGCCTTGTTTCAATGAGATTAGATTACAGGGATATTTTTTTTCACTTCCCTTCGCTTCCCCCAACCAAAACGCCTCCAAATCCTCCCGGAGTTTTTTGGTGTAGCAAGCCAAATCATCGAGAAGCGAACGTATGCATGCACTTCGTTTGCACTTGTCGGGATCATCTCCGCCAAGCTGCTCCGTGAGCTCGCCAATTTCAAGGTAATTCTCCAGGGATTCAACCACGTATTGAATAGCCCCGAAGCTGTCACGCCAATGTCCGATGCTGTGTTTGAAGACCTCGTGAGTTTTTTTCTTGATAACCTCTTTTTCTTCTTCCGACATTTCTCCCATCGATCACCCTCCAATTGTATTGTCCTGACCATTTTCTGAGTCTTTCTTCGACCCGGTCTCGGGATGATATATGCAGTCATCGCAATACTCCTTGCTGCTCAGTTTGTGGTATTCCCTTGTGTTATCGAAAATTACGGCCTGAATCCAACTAATCATCCTACTCGTTGAATCTAGTAGTTTCGCAGCACCAGCGGAGACTCCATCTTCATCCTTGCCTCCTACGATTTCAGCCATAGGGTGAATGAAAACATCGTCCATGCTACGAATAGATTTCTCATGCCGCACCACAGACAGGGCACACCCGACCATATCCAGGAATGCTTCCAAGACCCATAAACGATCAATATACATATTACACTTGCCTTCGGGCTCCCCTTGGACCTGATCCCGATCGTTGATATCTTTGGATAAATCCTTATCATGATGAAATCGCCCAATAAGGATTTCTTTTAGGTCTAAATACATGATATCCTCCCTTCTTTTTTAGTGGAATTTCCATCTGTTTCTCCAGTTTTCTCGCCACCCTTATCTTTTTCACCCACCTCACTATAGCCCCGGCAATCTCCATAGAGGACGTCCTGGAAGAATGAGACAGTGCTGATGACGGAATCCAGCAGCCTCTTACAACCTTCAGGCACAATGGTCTCCCCTTCCCGCGGCGGTTTACACCAGTCAATCGGATACACTAGACCCGAATCTTCATAAGACCTGCCAAGTGCATTGGTTATACAATCATAATTTCTAATTACACTCAAACAACAGCCCACCATGTCCATGAACCCCCTGACCACAAAGAGCCGATCCACCAGCAAATTCTCGTTATCTGCCCTCACGCCCGGATCACCAAGCTCGGAATCCCTAACATTCCGCCCCTTAATGACGCCGTTCAGGACCTCTTCAACTGACTCGTAAGCCATTAGACCCCTCCCTTCTCCAATAAAAAAGGCAACTGGCCATGGGAGGTCAGGTCCCACAACCATTGCCCTTGCTACCCGGGTTTCCCCAGGCATATTATACATAGCGTCCTGACCACGCCTTGTTATCAATAGGTACGTACTATCGTACTTTCCGGGAAATTGCAAGGATATTCTTGTTTTCTTTTGGTATATTCTTATCTCTTTTTACCCTTTACTATTTGTTTGTGTGTGATATATAATATTGCATATGAACGAAAAACAAAGAGAAGATGTCACTAAGTTCTTGTATGATTTAGCAAAGCTCACTTATACAGGTATTATCATTGGTGGTATAATATCACCGAAAGGCCTTTTATGGTCACATATACTCTTTGGTGTTATTGTATCAATAATCTTTTTTGTTATAGCTTATCGGCTTAGAAAGGAATAATCATGGATCCGTTAACTCTGTTTTTTATATTAGTGATTATAGCTACCCTTGCAGGATACGGTATCTTTATCCTTAGAGAACGAAAGCAGAAACATATTAAACATTGATATTGGCTAACCCTCTCTTGGTACCTAATTGCTTCGAACATTTATTAACATAGAGAGAACTCTTGCTGAAATACTTCATCTAATACTTTCTCCGGATAGCATCCGATCATCCCGAATCTAGGATCTCTGGCCTTGTCTACTGGTAATCCCTTCTCACGACATAATGCTGTAGCTTTCTTACCTAACCGCTTAGCCTGATCTAATGATATTGCAACCCCTATCATCCTGGAATATGCCAGCACTGTGAAGTATTCTGTGGATTTCAGAAAGACCTCTTGTTTTGCTTCAACGGCCTTAAGTTTACGCTCCATCTCCATACGCTTCGTTTCCTGTTCCCTGTACTGCTTAAACATGGTCTCCAACATATCCATTGTGGTTAGTTCTCTATGGCCGTATGTACCTGTCTTGCGGATGCTGGGGATAACTTCATCACAAATCCAATACTTAAACCTCTGTGCGTTTTCCTTCCTGGAAGATAAGACCAGTTCGTACAGGCCAAATTCAGAGATAATTGTCATTTTTTGAGTTCTGCCGATGGTGTCGGTTAAACCGACGTCATCTTTGTCCTTGTCTCTTAGTTTTGCAATAGCATCTCTGGAATTGACAATCTCCAATACCTCACAAACATCTTTTACTACAAACCAGATACTCCCGTCTTCTTTCGTCAAAGACCTAATCCCTACACCCTCAAATATAAACGGCATTAAACTGTTACTCATGCTTTAGACTCCTGAAAAAAACTTTACATATTCGTATGTCGATTATCGACACCCAAACCCAATCTTAAATACTCAAACAAAGCAAAACACCCCCACGCTGCATGTGCCAGATGCGATAGCCCCGATTCCTCATCAAGGTTTTCGCCTCCCCAAAAAGCCCATAGATGCCTTTGGATAGCTGAGAATACCCGGTCGAAGTCCATACCTCTTAACCAATCGTTATCTTCGTACTTCATGGCCCCCATCGTGTAAACTCTTGCCAACTCTTCCAATGCACCGGGAGGGATAAGGGCATATCTGGCTTTACCCGTGTCGAACTTTCTCGCTTGTTTCTGCATGTAATCCCCCCTTAGTTGCTTAAACCAAACGCCAATGCCCAGCAAAAAGCCCTGACACACTCGAAATAAAACAACCATGTTATAAAATCAGTGTATTGATTCATCAATTTAACCTCTCGAACAAATCACGTGTTTTAGCCCTTGGTTCAAAGTTACAATACAACGCCTCGGTAGTTTGCGGTTTAACCTCCCCGGTATCGGCCTTATGGCTACCCTTAAAGGATTGAAACTTATACCTTTGCCAGTCTCGGTATAGTTCGTCGTACAGGTCATTCTGATAGTGGGTAATCATTACTTTACCCTTCACCTGGTGCAAGAGGTCTGCAAGGGTACTGTGGTCATCAAGCGTGAAATCCCCCCTGGTGTAATAGTGTTCAGCATTCAAATAAGGTGGATCGCAAAAGAATAACGTATCCCGGGAATCGTACCGATTAATACATTCACGGTAATCAAGGTTCTCGATGCACACATTTCTTAACCGATCCGCTACAGCATTAAGGCTATCAATAGCATTCCTGAAGCTCTGAACCGGGTTCCGGCCTGTGGTAGAAGGTACAGCAAAACCACCTCTTAGCTGGTCGCCTGCAAAACATGTTCTGTTCAGATAGAACCACCATGCAGAACGTATAACCTCATCAGAAGGCAAATAACCCTGTTTCCACTGTTCCCGCATCTCTTGCCACAAAGACCTTGAATACGGCATACCCTGTAGCCTTTCTACAAGCTTTCGCCGTTTAATAGGATGCTGTAGGACGTTGTAAAAGGTCATTAGGTGCTTATCAATATCGTTCAACACTTCCACCTTTGAATGTCCCTTGGCAAACAACAGATGCCCGGCACCCGCAAAAGGCTCGACATAAACGGCATGCCCCGGGATCTTCTCAGCGATCCAACTGGCCAGGTAATGTTTCCCACCAAACCGGTAAATCGGAGACTTCACACCCGATACTCGTGTAAGCTGCATTTTTTTCCCCCCAGTAGTACGCCGCTGCATTTCTCAACCTCATCCCCCGACCCGGCACAGCCCAAACAATACCGCTTAACCCGCTCCAGGATAGGCATGGACGTGTCATTCAAACAGCATGTATCGCTGAAACAGACCAGTTCTTTCGTAACTAAGCCGCAAAGTCTGCACTCTCTTCTAATAGCAGCCCCAATCTCCAGTTCAGACTTCCTTAACTTTCTGTCTGTTTTAAACATGAAACCTCCTTAGTTCATTGAAGTGCGAATCGGTTCGACCCGGTTCTGCTCCGCAAATTCGATTAGATCGCTTCTACGAAAACGTACAAGGTGTCCGAGTTTGAAATGTGGTATAGTCCTACGCATCGTCCATGCATAAATTGTTGAGGGCGATACGTTTAAAAGTTCCGCAGCTTGTGCTGTATTTAAAAGTCCATCATCATTCGCTGTATTCATATATTCCCCCTCTCTTAATTATCAATTAATCCAATCATAAGAAACTCGTTGTAACTTGCCATCCGGAGTTCGCTCAAAACCACCCTCCGGCAAATCTGTAAGCCCTCGCAAAACCTCGCTGCGAACCTTTGGTTTGAGATACTCCGGGGTTTTCCTGTTTACTAAATGCCCCCCTAGCGCCATACCAGCGAGAGCACCCAAAATTCCAGCGGGGATACCAGCTTTACCCGTCGCTAAGAACTTGCGCCGAATAGGCTGCCCCTTTGTGAAACCATGAGCGAACGCAGCAGCATGTCCGACACCAACGCCAGTACCGATCCCACCGCCCCGTAAGATAGCCCGGCCAGT
>SOER01000004.1 GCA_021646405.1 Candidatus Loosdrechtia aerotolerans | reverse complement strand
GAGTGGAATCTGCCGTTTCCATGATAGCCTGTTCAGAGCCTCCCCAGGGGGCTGCACGATGGACACTGGAGTTACTAGGAGAGAAACTGGTAGAGTTAAAAGTAGTAGAATCCATTTGTTTAGAAAGTGTAAGAAAGGCTTTAAAAAAAACGACCTGAAACCATGGCTGAAAAAGCGATGGTGTATAGGGAAAATTACTGGCGATTATATCTGGCATATGGAAGATGTTCTCCATCAGTATGCTCAACCCTATGATCCTTTGCGTCCTCTGATCTGTTTTGATGAACGACCGTGTCAGCTTCTTGGTGATAGTATTGTTCCGATACCCATGAAACCAGGAAAACCTAAACGTGAAGATTATGAATACGAGCGCAATGGTACCTGTTGTGTTTTGCTTGCTTTCGAGCCCCATACTGGCTTTCGTTATGTTCAAGTAAGAGCAAGGCGTACTGCGGCTGATTATGCCGAATTTATGAAACAGTTCATTCAGGTACATTATCCTGGGGTTGAATATATTCGTCTTGTTCAAGACAATTTGAATACCCATACACCTGGTTCTTTTTATGAAGTATTTCCTCCTGAAGAGGCTTTTGACCTTGCTCAAAAGTTTCAGGTACACTATACGCCTAAAAAGGGTAGTTGGCTTAATATGGCCGAAATAGAGTTCTCGGCTCTTTCTCGGCAATGCCTCGCCCGACGTATCCCCAAGAGGGAAACCCTGGAAAAAGAGGTCCTTGCATGGGTTGAAAATCGTAATAAAAAAGGGACAACGGTAAGCTGGAAATTTACAAAAGACACTGCTCGTGAAAAACTTAAAAGCAAATACCATATGTTGAAAAATTAAATAGAAGCAGGACTAGAAGTCTGCCGCCATAAAAAACACACTGATAATGAGATCCCTCTTTCAGTTCGCCATCGGACCATAGCTCAATCCATCGATTGAAATATAATCTATCAGAGGGCCCCTCAAGCCAGATAATTCCATTTGCCTGTAAAAGGTCACTGGCTCTAACATCCAAGTCATCGAGTATTCCTCTATTCTCGACATAGGTTGTGACACGTTTGGCAGAGGCGTATTTACCATTATGTGTGATATGGAGTATCTGTGCCTTGTCATCGCTTGAGAATAGATCAATTGCTATATTGGAATGCGTGGTTAGAAAGAATATGCAGTCCTGGTTGACAGCTTTTTTTCGCAAATAAAGAAGAAGACGACGTTGAAGTGCTGGGTGTAAATTGTTTTCGAGCTCTTCGAAACCAAAAAGATAATTAGACAACGACCTGTTCTCAATAAAAGGAATTAGATGCAAAAACGCTAAAACAAGAATGATGGTTTTTAACCCGCTGCCTGTGTGCGACAGTGGAACTCGGCCTTTTTCTGTTTCTTCGAGATATATCTCCCAGCGACCATCTCCCAGTTTCTGCGTGACAATATCAGTAAAGCGACCATCAGGCTCGAAAATAAAGTTCAAATCTTTTAAGAATGTATCTTCTACAAGAGCACTGGAAAGAGAAGCTCTATTGATAAAGTTTTGAATCGCATTCGTAACTCCCTGTCCGTTTGATTGGATTTGCAGCTCGTCTGAGTCTATTTCTGGTGTAATATCTCGATCTGCGAATAGACGTTTGAAAACAGAATAGGAAAAGGGATTTCCCATTGCCTCAGCCAATCTGCTCTCATAATCTCTGAAGTTGCTATTTCCAAAGGGTGGGTTTATGTTGATGAACTCGAAACCTTTCGGTCTGATTTTCCAAGTAATAGATTTGCCTATCCATTTGTGCCCAAATTTCCAGTGATTGCCAGCTATAGGACCACCGTGACTATTTTCGTCAAAAACTTTACGCAGATCATCTTCGCTAAGTATATGGGATAATGAAATTTGCGGAGGCTTCCCATTATGCCCTAAGTATCCCAAGTCCTTTGGTGCGGTTACATAATCAATCAAATCGAGTAGGGTAGACTTTCCAGTATTATTTCTGCCAATGATTAAATTTACGGGTAGTATACTGTCATAGCCATGTTCATTTGAACCAAAACACTTGTAGTTGGATATGCGTACAGAAGTTGTTTTTAAGCCTACCATAGCAACTCTTTCGAGATCTGTGAAAATATCATCAGTTAATCAATAAATTGTCTAATTTGTCAATTCAATTGTCGCTGATTTGAGTAAGGAGCATAACGCTGGTGTTCACCTGCGGCAGACCGAGCGACCGAAGGAAACGAAGTCCGGCGTCAGGTGAAACAGCTTTTTATACTGCGTCCTTACCAAGTCTCTTCCATTCCTTATTGCCAATCAAGGTGGACCGGACGATGCTTAGTTTCGAGCAGCCACGGATCGATCGGATTGTTTCATTAACATGATCTGACAAATCCGGGTGAATCCAGGGACTCAAGATGACTCGTTCGATCGAAGACAACGAAATATCGATATCGAGTTTCGGTACTAACTCTGATTCGTTTTCGTAAATCATTCGAAACTCGTTTTCTTGCTCATACCCATATCGCTTGCGAAATGGGAGATCGTGTACCTTCAGCTTCAGATCTCGAAGCTCCGACACCTTCAGGTACTTGACAGGTTCTAATCGGATCCCGGACTGTTTTTTGACGGCCTTGAGTAACTTCGTGCGGATGAATTTGATGCAGACCCCTCCCGAACCCGGCGCAAACACACGCCAATGGTGGTATGTCTCTTTAGCCTGCGTAAAACAGACTACCAAGAGAGATTTCAAGCGCTTCTTCTTACGATACAAAGAGAGGTAGTAAGTATCGTTGCCGTCATCCCAATTCCACAACGGGTCGAGAAACGTAAGCTTGTGCTCGTTTAAGAGGTAGATGAGGGCTGGCAGGTCCGTGTAGCGCCAGAGATACTTATCGCTCACAGCGGCTAGCCCTTTTCAGTATAACTATGATTATATAATCTGTATAAAATGGGAAACACAAACTATCCTTTTCTGTATAAGAAGTTCTCTAATCTTCTCACGATTTTCTTTAACGTCTTTCATGCCAATGGTTACTAATACTTTTGTCCTTCTGCCAGTTCTGAATTATACAAACTGTATAATCCGACCTACAACCCATCAACCGGGCTTCGGACACCGTGACCTTCTTTGTTTTCGTGTACATCTAATTTTTATAAAACTTTCACAAAATCATAATCACGTTGTTTTAATTCCATGTTTTTTGCCTCTCCTCTTTTATTTAAGACTTGCCCATTCCTAAAGTATCGACAGACAAATTACGTAATTATTTGAGGCATATTACCACTTTCTTTTATACACTTCAATCTTTTTTACTTGCTGACGCTTATTTAGGTATGCTTATTCAGGTATGATACCGATGATATCTTGAAGTAAAACAGGAAAGAACAGATAAATCTCCCTACTATATTCACCAAAAGAAAAGTAGAACAAACGAAACCAACACAAAGATAGATCAATAATAATTAAGCAGATAATAATTGACTTGGATAAATCAAATTGCTATCATGCCATCCGCTATATACTATAGAGTCTACGCATAAACTAAAAGCCCCTGATAAATAAAGGAGGAGCTAGTCAACAGGGGGTGTAAGAATTTGTAAAAAGCGCCAGTAAATTACCAGGATAAATGACAACAAAAGGCTATTTTACCGGGAAAAGGCAAAAAAAGAGAGAGGAAAGAGGGATTAAATTACAAAATAAGAGCGCCCATCTTGTATAATAAGATGATTAAATTTACCCAATTATCAGTTATTTGCAGGATTTTCTGTTTTCCCCCGATCGTGTACGCGTCCCAGTGAATGCCCTCTCTGGTGGGGAACGCAATCGTCTCCTGCTGGCACGGCTATTTGCCAGACCGTCAAATGTCCTCGTGATGGATGAACCCACGAACGATCTGGACTTGGAGACCCTGGAGCTTTTGGAAGAATTGCTTTTAGACTATAAGGGTACTCTTCTCCTCGTCAGCCATGATCGAACCTTCCTCAATAATGTAGTAACCAGTACCTTTGTGTTTGAAGGGGAAGGGAAGGTCAGTGAGTATATTGACGGGTATGACGATTGGCAGCGCCAGAACGAACGAAAAAAGAAAGACGTTCCGGAGAAAATTTCGGCGAAGACAGAACCGGTGCGCAGGCAGTGCGAACGGCCCCGCAAGCTTACCTTTAAGGAACAGCGCGAACTGGAAGCCTTGCCACAGCGTATTGAAGTCCTGGAAGCAGGAAGCAGAACAACAACAACTGTATCAAACCATGAGTAACCCCATGTTTTTTCAAAAGGGGAAAGAGGAGATCACGAATATCAAAGCCAGGGTATCGTCCCTGGAACGTGAATTGGCAGAAGCCTATCAACGATGGGAGTCTTTGGAAAAGATACAGGATATCGTAACTTTTTGATATTGCAAAATATCGGCTCGCTTGTATAATTTGAATTTAGAATTCAAACTATTATGGTGGTAGTTTAATTTATATTGTCATCTTTTTTTGGGTCTAACCTATGATCTGGAAAAACTGCACATCATTTAAATACGGGTGAGTGCACTTACTGAAGTGGCGGTGCCATTTCCAGGTTAAGTGGACAAGGTATAGACTCTTAAAGGATTACCTGTAGTACATTCCCGAAAAATGCAAGGGGCACCCCTACCTTGCTCTGTACTTATATCATCCGGCAAGAATTCTTATCCCCCATCCATCTCAGCTTCATCTTACCAGGAAAAGATACCGTCACTTCGTCCAATAGTTAATTGGACAATCTGTTTTCATGGGGACGCAGATTCCCGCAGATATACACAGACTTCTTCTCGATTCTTTGGCGTAAGCTCAGTCGAACGATGAAGGGGAGCGCTGTAGTTATTTCCCTCTAAAAAGATGGCAACACACCCCTTAGTCCCCTCTCGAGAGGGGATTTTTAAAAGTCCCTTCCTGGGAGGGGATTGAGGGGTGGGTAAAATTTTATACATGAAATAAAAGCCGTTTGGTTTTGCATCGCAAAACCAAATCTAATTTAACGCTAAGGAATTTCAAACAAAAATTTCCTCCCCCTTAATCCCCCTCACTGAGGGGGACAACCAATTGTCCCCCGCTGGCGGGGGTGAAGGGGGGTGGCCCACTGTCGTAAAAATTTGTATTTAAAAGTAGCCGAAGGCCTAATTAAAGGTTTTTTAATGGAGGATGCAATCATGGTATCTTTATTAATAGATGGGAAAAAAGTGGAGGCTGAATCTTCTCAAACGATTTTGCAGGCAGCACAAAAAGTGGGGATTCATATTCCCACCTTGTGCCACGACCCGCGTCTGGCCCCTTCCGGAGCCTGCCGGATGTGTGTGGTAGAGGTAGAGGGTGCACGATCCCTGGTCGCTTCCTGTGCAACCCCTGTGTCAGAAGGTATGAAGGTCTCTACCCGGAGCGAATCAGTAACTCGTGCACGAAAACTCAACCTGGAACTTATCTGGTCTCACCATCCCAACGACTGTCTGACATGCGATAAAACAGGAGAATGCCAGCTTCAAAAACTCATGTATGAATACGATGTGAAGACATCACGGTTTGGAGAACAGAATCCGCCCCCAACACCAGACGATTCAAATCCCGGAATCTATCGGGATATGAATAAATGCATCCTCTGCGGAAAGTGTGTCAGGATCTGTGATGAGGTTCAAAACCAGCACATCTGGGCATTTTCAAACCGCGGGATGCAAACCTCAATCGCAACGGCCTTTGAAAAACCCTTAAAAGATGCTGGCTGTGTATTTTGCGGACACTGCGTTTCCGTATGTCCTGTGGGTGCCCTTATGGACAAACCAGCCATAAAAAAGGGACGGCCATGGGAAACCAGGAAGGTAAGGACTGTCTGTTGTTACTGCGGTGTGGGATGTAGCCTTGTGCTTCATGTAAAAAATAGAGAAGTTCTGCAGGTAACAGCCGATACCCATGATGCCCCAAATTATGGCAGTCTCTGTGTCAAGGGGCGATATGGATTCGAGTTTTACAAGAGCCCGGACCGTTTAAAGTCCCCTTTGATCCGGGATCGTATTGACCAGCCATTTCGGGAGGCGGACTGGGATGATGCAATTAGCCTTGTAGCCAGGAAGTTAGTGGAGATCAAACAAAAATATGGTCCGGACGCATTGGGATGCCTCAGTTCCTCCCGAGGCACGAACGAAGAAAATTATCTGGCTCAAAAATTTGCTCGTGCCGTAATGGGAACCAACAACATGGATAACTGTGCCCGTGTGTGTCATGCCCCCTCAGTAACAGGACTCAGGGCTGCGTTAGGAAGTGGAGCAGCTACTAATTCCCTGGCTGATATTGAGGGTGCAGAAGTCCTTATTGTCAGCGGTTCCAACACCACCGAGGCCCATCCTGTAGCAGCTTTAAAGATCAAAAAAGCGGTACGGCAGAACGGGGCCAGGCTCATCGTAATTGATCCGCGTGAGATAGAACTCGTCCAGTACGCAACCGTGTGGCTCCGTTTAAAACCGGGCACCAACGTAGCCCTTATCAACGGTCTGCTGCATGTCATTTTAAAAGAAGGCCTGGAAAACAGGGAATTTATCCAGCAAAGGACAGAGAACATAGACATGTTGCGGCAAGTGGTAGCCCAATATACACCTGAAAGGGTAGAGGAAATTACCGGGGTGCCAAAAGAAGATATTATCAAGGCCGCCAGAATCTATGCAGGCACAAGGAAGGGCATGATTGTCTACGGATTGGGGATGACCGAACATAAGGCCGGCTCGCATGGTGTCATGTCACTGGCCAATTTGGCTTTAATTACGGGCAACGTAGGAAGACCAAATACCGGAATCAATCCGCTTCGTGGACAGAATAATGTCCAGGGTTCGTGCGACATGGGGGCATTGCCAGACGTCTACACCTGTTATCAGAAGGTAGACGATCCTGTTGCAAATAAGAAATTCTCAGATGCATGGGGTCGCCAGCTTCCTGCAAAACCAGGACTCAAGGAACCTCAGATGTACCGGGAAGCCCTGGCAGGAAAACTAAAAGCGATGTATATCATTGGATACGACCCCGCTGCGACACAGGCAAATATAAATCATGTGAAGTCAGCCATGAAGAAGCTTGATCTCCTTGTGGTACAAGAAATTTTTATGACAGAGACCGCCAAACTGGCCCATGTAGTACTCCCTGCCGGCTGTTTCTTTGAGAAGGACGGCACCTTTACAAACGCAGAAAGAAGGGTCAAACGGCTCAATCAGGCTATTCCTTTGCCTGAGGGAACAAAACACGATTGGGAGATTATATGCCTGATTGCCAGCGCTATGGGATATCCCATGCATTATAATCATCCGGGCGAAATTATGGATGAACTTGCCAGCCTTACCCCGGAGTTTGCAGGAATCGATTTTAAACGAATCGAGGGAGACGGATTGGTATGGCCTGTTTGGGACAAGAAACATCCTGGCACACCCATTTTGCATAAAGACACATTCACCAGAGGAAAAGGGAAATTGAATGACCTTCTGTACACCCCTTCGGAGGAACTGCCCGATAGCGACTATCCTTTGTATTTAACCACAGGTCGCCGCCTTTACCATTACAACAACGGCTCCATGTCATTACGAAACCCAGAAATCCGGTCGATCAGTTCGGAGGAATTCGTCGAAATCCATCCCAGTGAGGCTGAAAGATTGGGCATAAAAACAGGGAATACCGTGAGGGTAAGATCAAGACGCGGTTCTTTGGAAGTGAAGGCACATGTCACGACAAAATCCAGACCCGGAAGTGTATTCCTGTCCTTCCACTTCCCGGAAACCCCAACGAATGTCCTGACGGGTCCCGGAGAAGACTTATTGGCGCTCACCCCGGAGTATAAGGTGTGTGCCGTAAAAGTAGAGAAGATTTAGCCTAAAAACAGGGGCTAGGCATGTGTTCAAATGCTTAGCCCTTTATCCAGATTAATAAAAATGAAATCTAATGTTTCTAGAAACTTTTTGAAAATTAATTTGTTATTAAATTTGTTATAAAAAGATGAATAATTTCTTGTTGTCTTTTCGCTAAAAAAATGTATCTTGTAAAGTCTTATATCCACATTTTATTTACGTATAGAGTCTACGCATAAACTAAAAGCCCCTGATAAATAAAGGAGGAGCTAGTCAACAGGGGGTGTAAGAATTTGTAAAAAGCGCCAGTAAATTACCAGGGTAAATGACAACAAAAGGCTATTTTCCTGGGCAACTGACTGTACCCGAAATCAAAATCCCTGCCGCGCTCCCTCGCCCATCTCCTGTTGCCGTCCGGTATGATCAATAAATCCATGATTATGCCTCCGTGACAAACAGGCTGAAGACAAGTCCCCTGATCTTTTTATTCAATCCGGTGTATATTGACATTGCCTGCAACACCTTAAAACACATAGCCAATACTCAAAATAACAAAATGTGCAAAGCTTTCGTATTCTCCCTTAAACACGTCGTTATTTACCTCCCTGTCTTCATAAAAAGCAGCCAGATAAGCGGCATCGATAGTAAAGCGGCTCCTTTTGTACCCAACACCGATACATACATTATGCTGGTCAGAGTCTGGAAGTCGTGGATCCAGGGTTTTTTCCAGGACAGGGTTATTGTCATACACATATCCGCCCCTGAGAAAAAAAACCCTTTGCTGCCCTGTACTCAATGCCAAGCTTTACCGCCCATTCATCGTTCCAATCCTTTCGTGTTGAACTATCAACAAAGCCAGCCGGTATCACCTCTTTATCCAGTTTTACATCAAGACTGTCGAAGGCAGACCACCGCGTCCATTCACCATCCACCTCAAGGGTAAACCTTTCAGTCAACCGGTAAGCAATACCGATGTTAAAAATATCCGGAAACTCAATACCGGTATCCGCATCCGTCTCGTAATAATCACCTCCGAAGGCCTGCTGTACTGCCTGTGCAATGTTTTTCAACCTTGCAGAACCACGGTAATCAATCTTTACTCTGCTGCGATATGCCAGTCCGATACTCATTCTTTCAACAGGCTTGTATAGGATACCTGCATTGTATCCCCAACCGTCACCGTCTCCTTCCAGACGAAACCTCCCATCGTTTCCGCTAACAAGGGACTGGTCCACCATCTTTTCAAGTAGTACGCTTGACCTCATATAATTTATACCGAACCCCAGTGATACATTTGGAAGTATGTTGAAAGAAACAGTTGGATTTATGTTCAGTGTTGCTAGTTCAGTCTCAGTAGCTTCGTATCGCACTATCCCTTCCTCATCCCACTTTGTGCCGAGGCCGAACGGGGAATACACGCCAACCCCAAAGGACATCTTTTCCATGCCAAAATCTGACGACACATAAAGATGCGGGGGAAAGAAGACCTGATCATCAGTATATTCATAGGGTCCAGCCGGAGAAGTATATTTCGTGGCAGGAATGACGGCTGCCGTGCCAATATAAATGTTCGTGCCTTTCATTTGAATAAGCCCGGCAGGATTATAAAAAATGGTTGATGGATCATCTGCCGTTGCAGTAAAGGCATTCCCCATGCCCGTTGCCTTTGCCCCTTGCGAAACAATTCTGAAACCGGAAGCTGCAGCAACACCGTGCAGCAATAACGATAAAAATATAAAGATTATGGTTAGCCGGAATCTGTTTACAAAGATATTTTTCATCCTGCTTGAAATCCCTCTCCAATTATATTAACCACGGAACACACGGAATACCTGGCGCGGCCTTTGGCCGCAACAAAATCAGAAATACGAATATCGAAACTTGTCCTGAGCGGAGCGAACGGATACGAAACAATTTCAAATGACAAAAAAACTCAATGCCCCAAACTTTACATAATTCTGTTCAGTTTCATCTGATAGATACTATAGGTGTTAGAATGTCAACCTATCTCCTATCTCCTACCACCTGCTTACACCCTATCACCAAACCCTAATTCTTTGTGTCTTCGTGTCTTTGTGTGATAACTTCTCTTATTCAAAAAATCTTGCTGAACATGAAAATCCTGCATAATCAGGACATAAGATCACGGGTAAGAGTGGACATTGCATCTTCCAGACCATCCCGGCCTCCGTCTAACCTTCCTGTATGACATCTTATCAACCTGTTATCAAACGGCAGCCTTGCCAGGAGTGGTATTTCATCGGGCATGAGTCCTTTGAACCCTTCCACAAACGGGTTCCCTAAAGCATTACCTTCTCCGCATCTGCTGCAGGTGATATCGGTCATATTGAGGACGTAGCCCTTTATCTTTTTATTGAGCCCTTTGTATATATTTACGGTACGGGAGGTATCGGCCAGTGCCAGCGGTTGCGCAAGGGTCACGAGTATAATCTCTGCCTCAGGAAATACAGAACAGAGCTGGATATGTATATCCGATGCACCCGGCGGCAGGTCAATTACCATATACTCAATTTCAGGCCACCGTACAGACAGAGCCATCCTCTTTATCAGATTTGCCGCCATGGAACTCCTCAAAAGAATGGCATCACTGCGGGCTACAAATTGCCCCAGTGTTACCAGTGTTAAGCCGCCTTCTGTACAGGGAACAAGATCAAGTCCATCAAACGAGACCTTTGATTTCCCGCCAAACAGGATATCCTGTGATGGCCCCCAGATGTCGGCATCTATTACCCCAACCCTTCTGCCGGAATCCCGGAGTTTATTCGCAATAAGCCATGAGACCGTACTCTTGCCAACCCCTCCCTTACCGGAACCAATCATGTATACCTTCTTCAATTTCGTCAAACCTGCCGGAAGGTTTATACATTTTTTTGAGACAAGCGCCTCGGTCATGAACCTGTTTTTGTGGACCTTGTTTTTTACCTCTGTAACAAGATCCACAGGCAGTACAGAATGGTTTAAAAACGAGGCGGAAAACAACGTAAGATATCTTTCAAAAAGGACATCTATCCGCTTGCACCATTCAGGCGTACCAACCCCGAAATCCTCTGCCCATGCGGAGGCCGGTGTATGATCACGGTTGAGTATATCAGCCTCAACATCGAACACTGCATCCTTAGCACACATCTCTGTAGCACGGGCGAGCCAGAGAGAATCCCATACCTTCGTTATCCTTTCGGCATGTTCCGGCAGGAGTGAAACAAGGGGGCTCAGAAAGGCCCCGGTAGTCCCTTTTGTACGGAAATTAATGTTGTACATTGCAGCATCTATCTCTCTGTCGAAATCTCCTCTTGCCTCTCTTATCATACGGGGAGTCTCGTCTTCTACTTGCGGGACTTGTATCGTATTCTGAAATGCGCCGGTAAAACTTTTAAAGGTGTTAACTGATACATCATGGATGTCTTCATACCCCGTGATACCGGCAGCACTTTGAAAAAGACGGGGCATCAAAACCAGCGACAGAGTAGTGAGTCCCATATCAAGCATACTCTCCGAGGGTGCAGCATGTGCCGTATCGATATAGTCATCGAGCGCATGTACCACACTTTCAACAGGCATAAATACCAAAGGCACTATTTTCTCTGAACTGATATTGCACGGTTTCAGTACCGCCCTGTCCAGAAATACGGCCCAGAAGGGATGTTTCCCTCCGGTAAACTTATTCTCAAACCATGCTGCAAGAGTAAACACATATTCTTCAAAAAGCATCCTGTCCGAATGTGTATAGAGAGCAAGGGCAAACTCCTGAAAAAGAGCCTCCGACGGAAACCGGACCGGTGCCGTTGTTGAATCATTCCTTACTGACTGCAGCACACCAACAATCCCGTGTACAAGTTCATAATACCTGTTGCCCTGCTTACCATCATTTTCTACAGAATCCCCGATCATTGGCAGGAGGGTTGAGAGAAAGGTCTTTACCAGTGAGTACCTTTTCGGTTTCTCCGGGGATCTATGGGTTACCAGCATATGCAAAACTTCATGTATTTTTTTTATGTTCATAGGTTATCATCCATTATTCCTTTAAATTCTATTCGTACCATAGCACATGGACCAACTCATAAATAAGCAGTAGAATATAAAACAAGCAAAGCCTGACTGTCTACAGGAATGATCTGATAATTATGGGATAGTTCTGTCATATTCCGGATAATTCTGTTATTGACAGTATCCAACATGCACGAATTTAACAAGGTGGATTTAGTGCGGCTTGCAGCGTTATGTATAACGCTTTTAACCCTGAACCTTGAACCCAGTAGTTACGTATAATCTATTTAAATTCGTTTTTCTCAGTGCCTCTGTGCCTCCGTGTTTTCCTAGAACACTTGTGACAACATATCCCTAAAAATATTTCCCCAGGAATCTGTTTGGATCTTCTTCAGCCAGATCTCACAGGGATGAATTTCTTCTAAATTCTCCCGGAGTAAGCCCGGTATATTTTTTAAAAAACCGGCTGAAATAATTATCATCAGAAAAGCCCGTCGATGCGGCAATATCTATAATCCTCATGTCGGGCCGTTTTGTCAGCAGCTCTTTGCTTTTAAATATCCGGTACGCCGTAACATAATCTTTCAATCGCCGTCCGGATTCTTTATGGAAGAGCCTGCTCAGATGATCAGGGGACAAACCAACATGTTTAGCAACCTCATTTCTGGAAAAATCCCGGCAATAATTTTGGTGAACGTAATCCATCACCTTTTTAATCTTATAACTTATTAATGCCACCCGCGTTTCGTATTCCTTTCCCCAAAGGCTTTGCAAAAACATAACATCTCCGGCGCCGATCATCTTCCTGATCCTTTCTGCCAGCCCTTCCGGATCAACCGGCTTTTCAACGTACCCCTGGATATTGAGATCTGCACAGGCAGCTGCCCACTCATAACAACGGCTGCTTGCAGCTACAAGCACCTCTGTACTGTTACATTTTTCCCTTATTTTCCTCAGTACCTCCAAACCGTTCATATCAGATAAAACCAGATCAAGCAATATCATTGATACCGGTTTGGCATAGAACAAAGAAAGCCCGTCCTTCCCGTTTGAGGCGGTAATAACAGTAAGTTCATTCTCTAACCGTATCGAAAGACTCAGTGAGAATTTCATATCACTATCGATAATCAGAATAGAAGGTTTCTCTGTTGTTTTTGCCTTTTTCATATTGTTGTTTATACTTTACCTTTTATAGTCAAAAATTAAAATCCGGCAGATATACCTGTAATCTCCGGTATTTTGAAATTCCTGAACGTTAAATGAGACCTTCGGCGACTTTTTGTTGTAGGGCGAAGTGCCACTTCGCCCGTGACGAAGCAATCGCTTCGTGCTACAACAGTGAGCAGCAGCGGTTGTCCCCCTCTGGAGTTCGTCCTTACCCATATCTTTTTTTAACTCGGTGAGGGGAGTTGATACCGGACAGATAATATATTGCTTGTACCTGAATAACAGAAAACGAGACCCTTCGTTCCATTCAGGGTGAAAAGATGGAGGGTATACATACAAACTGGCAGGAGGAAAGGGTAACAGGGAGGAGAGTATAGGTACGGGGAGGAGAAAAGAGTACCGCATTGTTTCCGCATTTAGGCATGAAACGCACCCTGAAGGGATGCGGCTACATCGGACAAGCAGCAGCAGGTCTTTAGCCTGCGCACACTCACGTTCAAATACCAGAAAAGAGTAGAGGATGTAGGGATGGAGAGGAAAGAGGGGGAGTTACCAATGATAAACGGGAATAAAAACATTCTGATACAGTAAGCAAATAGTGAAGTTGAGAATCCTGAAAAATATCATTGCGAGGAGCGAATCGGTTGCGAGGTGGAAGCTGAAGCAAACCAAGAGACCCTTGCTGGTACGCTCGGAACAGGCTCCGCAATCTCTGCCTGTGGGACTTCGTCGTGGGCTGTCGAACGATCGCTTCGGAAAAGACCCTCACAATAACCAGCGGGATAGTCTTTCATCGGGTAAGAAGCAGGTTTAAAACCCTCCCCTACAATAAATATCTCCGTGTAAGGGTTTTCAAAAAACTCAATTGTTACTATTGTTTTATGCTGTTGGCAACAACTTTTTAACAGAGAGCGAAGAGGCTCTTCGCTCTACAAAACATTTTCAATTATGTCATCTTTCACTTGCCCCAGAACCATGACCAACTTCTCCTTTGCTGCCTTCAGCAACCTGTCTCTCAATGCTGAAGAACTGCACACATCACTCCGCAACGTTAGGTTTTGTTCCGAGAGTGACATACCCTCTGGCTGACGATCAAATGCCTCAGCAGACACCAGACACAACAGAGCACGTTTTACCGATTCTGACGACACCAGGCCGTTAAGGCCAGTAACAGTTTTTTCGATCATCGAACCAAGGTCCATTGCCTCTGGTGGATGCTGTATAATCCAAGTTGTAACCGCTTGCATTTCGTTTGCCTGAGGGAACCGGAAGGTTGAGTTGCCTGTTGCCAAGAGAGATCGATAACCCTCAACTGTATGGAGATCCTGCGCATCCAGATCCGGAAGAATTTCAACACCCTTTCTGACTGAATCACGAAATCTTAAAACAGCCTGATTATTTTGGGGACGAACCACGCACAATTGGGTCTGCTTACAAACAAACTGCATGTATTCAATAAACTTAGGGAATCCAAACTGTATCGTCGGATGAAAGTTAGGGATGGCAAACTTCATAGATTCCTGAACCACTGAAAGAATAATACCTGATCGCGAGAGATCGTTTTTACATTCTTGGTCAGATGCGTACCAATTAAGGACCTCCTTTGCCTTTGCAAGTATGACATCAGATTGCAGGGATACAGCCTTCTGGATTTTTGAGGCAAGTCGGATGTTTCGTGGATCTTTTACTTCCAATAGGGCCGTTCTCTCCCCAGAAGAATGCACTATTCGTTCCTGACGATATTCCTCGATTGAGGTTTCGTATTTGATTGGTCCCCCGTTTTGTCAGGATTACTCCGGTACTTCTTCTAGCGAACGGATATCTTCCCGAACCCAAACGAAACGGATTTTCCCACATGGATATATTCTGCAAGGAGGAGAAAAGGAATAAAAGGTTCCAAATTTCCCTGGTACCGTATCGTGCCGGTTAATCCACCGAGCGTCATCCTCTTTTCTCTCCGCGTTGAATACCTTCTGTAATCCTGCCAGGAAAGATTATTTCCATCTATCTTCACCGACATGGCATCCCCGATGAATTGTTTATAATCGATAGGAAGTGTTACGTTATTACAGTGAAAATATAACAGCGTAGAAAGGCGTCTGAGTATGGAGCGGAAGAGGATATGAAATTCCAGTTCCCTGGTAACCACTTCACCATCATATTCAAATCTGCCCGGGGTTACAAATGTGATTTCCAGGGATCGTTTTTGAAACCACCGCTGTCTGTCGGCTTCTCTTCCACTCATAATACTTGCAAAAGAGACAGAATACCCCTTCCCGGATAATCTTTTCTCCTTACCGGAAAAAACCATTGTTTCCACATCATCCTTTAAGGTACTAACGCTTTCAACGAGGTATTTCCCCCTCCCTTTCCCGATACCGGTCATGCCCAGTCTTTCAAATGCCAGTATACAGTAAGGAAGATATTCCACGGCCTTGCCTATGAGAGTAAGATTCATCTCAAGTATATCATTATATTCATACGTAATCCTTGAATCGTCAGAAAGCCCGATAATAAAGGGATGTGCTACATTTTTATTCAACCTCAGCACCTCTGCATCTAAAGGAACAGGAGTCTCAAAGATGTATGAATACGCACAATGAAATAGTTGTGGACAATCATCTTGTTTGCACACGTTCTCTGGACAGACGGTCTGTAACAATGCCTTACCAAACCCACCTCTAAACGGTATGCCTTTGAATCCCGGAAGAACAATCCTGCCGATAGGTCTTAACCGAAATGTATATCGTGAAAGAGTAGCAAGTGCCAATAGTTTCATAAGTCCGGCATCCATCGTATAGTTCCATTCTTAAAAAAGGGGGAGGGTGTGCGGCTGCAAAGTTCCTCATATTGAGAAACACTATTCATATACGCTGCTAAAAATACGTGAGCACAATTTACTTACTCCCCAATAAAAAATCAACAATAAAATCCTAAACGATAATAACGTTTCTATCCTTTACAACTTCGCCTGTTCCCACATTCTTTATTGAAACCCTGCAACCGTTGCAAAGGGTGTAGATGCGGCATTTATCCTTACTGCAATCGATAATATTCCGTATTACCTCCTGCATTTCACGAAAATGTTTATCTGTCAGTATGCATTCAAAGGCACTAAACTGTACAGGCGTACCAAAACCCTTCAAGGCTTTAAACAACCTTGTCCTTCTCTTATTATCCGGAATGTCGTATATAACGATTACAAACATAGGGTCTTCTGAAATTGAAACCGGGCAGCATGCATCAGAAATCAGGAAATTACGAAAGGGGTATAATTCCTCTCCTTGCCTGAAACAACACGGGCAAAATGTCTCACCTGTGCCACAAGGCATTGATAATAACTCAGGTGTATTTTTTGTACCGGGTGTAAGATCTCGCTGTGCAGCTTATTCTCATACCGTGTGAGAAATCTTTTCAGACCGTCCTTTCCTATTACTATCCTCTCCTGCTTTTCCACAAAATCCTCTGAGGTAATCTCACCTTTATTGACAAGCAGAAGAACGGTCGAATCAACAATAATGGCCCTGAATTCTTCCATCAGGTCGGAAGCCAGTGATGCATGGCCGTGACGCACCTGGTGGTAAAAACCCAGATAGGGATCAAACCCTACAACGTTTATTATCGAATAAAAGGTATTATACAGAAGTGTATACCCCAGGCTTAAGAGTGCATTTGTCTTATCCCTTGGTGGATAGTGGGTCCGTCTTTCAAACCGATAGTCTTCAGTAAACAAGCTGCTCAGCGCCTTATAGTATTGTGCTGCAGAGCTTCCCTCATACCCCCTTACGGAATCTATTTCAGACGCGGCTGATACACTGCTGATACCGCTCTGTATCGTTTTCAATGCTTGTGTAACCTGTCTGGTATGTTTTTTTTGTCTTTTAAGAAAGAATTCCATATTCTTCAGTTTCCCGGTGACTATTGCTTTACTGACGTGCAGACACGTCTTTTTACTGCAGGACTGCCTGTACTGTATCCTTCTTAGCTCCGCATCCTTGCAAAATTCCGGCTGAAGCCTGCCCTTGTATCGCCCGCCATAACTCAGCAGGCTGACATCGATTCCCCGTTCCAGAAAGAACCGCATGGCAGGTGTTGTAATATGTGCATTACCAAAAACAACAATGCGCTCAATATCTTTGGCGGGAAGGTCTTCAAGGATTTCACGCTCCTTCCTTACCACAATCCTTCCGTCAGTCTTTGTAATCGATGCACCCTGGTCATGAACATAGAGTATACTCATCTTTGAGCCCAACTCCTTTCTTTTTTGAATCATATCACCTGATAAAATTTGTTTGCCTGCCTGCATCGTTTTGATCAAACCCGGTCTCCTGCAGCTGGATTAACCTCTGGTTAGACCGGTTAGCCTGTGGATCCCGTACATCGAGCCATGCCTTTTTCCCGGATTTCATAAGGACCAGTTTTTTCCCAAGAAATGTAATCTTATTCTCCAGATGCGTCAGGCGCGTCTTCTTCTCATTCAATTGTAAATGGAGCCTTTTCAGTATCCATCGGATTTTCTTTAATGCTATTTTTGCATCGCTTTTTCTGGGTGTTAATGCAATGATATTATCTGCAAAACGTACTATTTTCAGACCATTCTCTATAGCCTGTTTATCGAAACGGTCTAAATAGACATTTGCATACAGGGGTGATAGTATCCCTCCCTGAAGTATCCCCTTCAATTTCGAGTTCGTAAAAAACCATTTTTTCCCGAAAACACTTGCCTCTTCATCGAGCCATACCTTCATCAACCTTCGTACATCGCTATCCTTAATTTTTTCGGTAATAAACGTGTATAACAGTTTAACATCAACGTAATCAAAAAAGTGTTTAATATCCACATGAACAGCCCAGTAATTCCCCTGATTGACAAGGTAATTTACATTCGCTATTGCCGTTTCCACAGACCTTCCTCTTCTGAAGGCATAACTGCAATCCTCAAAACCGTCCTCAAATATCGGTTCAATGACCTGATAGACTGCCCTCTGCACGATTTTATCCCTTACGGATAATATACCCAGCGGGCGCTTTGTCCCGTCTGGTTTCGCTACCCAAAACCGTTTTATTGGCCGCGGGGAGTATTTCTTCCTTCGTAATTCATCCTGCAACCGTTTCAGGTTTTTGAGCAGATCATTCTGAAACACATATACATTCACACCATCCACACCTGCCAGCTTGCTGTTTGGCCGTATATGGCGCCATGCTTCGTGGATATTTTCATCTGTATGAACCTTCTTATACAGGTTCTGTCTGGAAAACAGCATACGATTTTCTCCTTTCCTTATTGCGATTTTCCTTAGCCCGATGTAAGTATCTGTACATAAATATTTGCATAGTGAAATCCTTATTAATAAAATGTACAAAAATTTGTGGTCAGGTACTTATATAGACAATGCCCCCGCCCCCATGATTGCCTATGGGTATAGATTTTCTTCTATTTCCCGTCTTACCCTTTTCATCTCCCGTTTCCGGTCATATCCCTTTTTGCCCTTTGGCGTAGAATGTGCACCACCCTGGCGGAGCTTAAGATGCACCCCTTTGGGCAGACGAGCCCTGATTCGTTTTGTTTTCATCCTTATCTCCTCCTCCTCTTCTGCTGTTGTAGTGCATTTCGGATTTCCTAATCAGCACACGAGAGCTAAAAAACATAATCAATAACAGACACCATTATATCCGGGAGAGCCTGAATAAAAATACCCTTAATAACCCCAAAATATCCTGGCACGACGCAGACGCACCCGGGATCCTTTCTGTGGAGCAATAAAGTAGTGGAGTGACGGATTATTATCGTGAAAGAAACCCAATACTCCATTACCAGTAAGTATCGAATTGACACTTCGCTCATAACAAAACAGGCGCCCTGTTCTGCAATAATATTCTGATGTAGGGAAACATCCGGCTCCCCTCAGGTGGGTACATCCACAAGCACTATAGTATTCAACAGAGGATGCGTTCTTTTTCATCTGTTGAATACTATAACCCGAATTTCGCAGTTATGGCGAAAAAGGCTTATGAAATCAAGGTTTTTGTTCGTAGATTTTGCCGGTCATGAGGCACCACGCACCTATTTTTCGATGCTATTTACATATTTTTTCATGAAGGAAATTCCGGGTTGTAGTTGTAGAGCGAAGAGCCTCTTCGCTCTACATTGGGGCGGACATTCTCGCAGAAAAATAAGGTGAACTTAGGAAAACGTTTGACTGTGTCAGTTAGTTTTCTTAGAATTATTTTTTTGATGAAGCTGTTAAAAAAATCCACAATTTTTTAAAAGGAAAGATTGAAATGAAATATCCGGTCGTTGTCCACAAAAGCGAATATGGTTATGATGTTCATTGCCCTATTCTAAAAGGTTGCCATAGTCAAGGTGATACGGTTGAAGATGCTTTAGAAAACATCAAAGATGCAATTACTACGTATCTGGAAATGATAGCAGAAGAAACTAAAGGATCTATTTACGAAGTAGAGGTAAATGTGTAAAGATGTTGTTTACAGACCTCTCATCCGAACGCATAGTAAATGCCCTTTCAAAAGTTGGATTTAAGATTATCAAACAAGGAAAACACATTGGTATGTCCGACAGCACCCATAGAGTAACTATTCCCAGACATAAAAGAATAAACCCTTATACTCTTAAATCCATTATAAAGGATGCAGGCCTTACTGATGAAAAATTTAAAGAACTGATTTAGTTCTGGCGAAGAGCTATCCAATATTTAATTTGAAATTCCCTGTAGTATCTTCCCATTCTTTTTAGAAAAGTCCCGGCGTGTGATCTCATCATTCTTGATAACGAGGAGAACGATTGAATCCACATAGACAACGAATTATCTTTACTGCAAAATTCAGTGTGTGTTTTTCAGGTTCCCTCGAAAATTCTTTGTTATCCATATACTTTAGTTCACTTTAGACACTTCTAACTTTAGTCACTTCCCTTCGCAGTGCCCTCTCCATCGGGCCGGTCATTTCAATTTAACTTAAAGGGTTATTTGTTTGACACTATATTGATTACTCACAACGCCACTGTCCACATTACCCTATAGATTCAGGTTAAGTACATGAACCAGTCGGAGAAAAAACAAAATCAACAGCAGATCCCATTCTATCCAGGACAGCGTAAGGAAAAATCCTCTAAATAACCCCGTAATATCCTGGTGCAGCACAGCCGCAAATAAAATCAAAGGGAATTTAAGGTTATGGTTGTAGAGCGAAGAGCCTCTTCGCTCTACATTGGGGCAGACATTCTCGCAGAAAAATGCGGATTTTGGTTTCAGTGCCCTCTTCATCGGGCCGGTCATTCCAACTCCTCCTTTATAAGCCATTGTGAAATAAGGGTTTAAAATGCCATTTCCAAACACCCCCGGTTATCCACATTTTTTTACCTCCTGTTTTTCATCATTTTTCACGTAAGTGCTTGAAATTAAACGGGTAAACAACCAATTTTCTAAAATATCCCCTATCATCTTATATTTTAATACTTTATGACATATTTTATGAATTTTTGGATTTTTCTCTTTAGGTGTTTGGCGTTTGTCTTTATTTTTTATGAATATAAGCCACTAAAATACAAGAGGTTACAGAGATTTCTCCATTTTTGTGTGTTTTTTTGGATTTTCGCTCAAACCCGCTTCAATACTCAGTTACCAGCCTCCTCGACCTTGCAGGGCAGATATTATAAAGGTTTCTCTTCCCACCACCCTTCTAGCCCAGACAGATGGCTTACTACAGGATGGTACTATTTTGCCAATTTTGTAATTGGCACGGCAGGTTTTTATACGAAAAATACCCCATCAATGTAATCTATCCCATTCAAACAAATCATTGCATTCGTGGTATAGCATATACCTTTACTCGAAGCGAGGGTACTTTAACACATTGATGATCTATAATCAAGTCCTTGTTACAACCTTCTGCGGGGTTCAGATTACAAACCTGAACCTGCCAGATATCTGGAGCGAAGTAGCACTTCGCTCTACATATAATGCATGTATGTTGTGTGTAGAAAAACTTTTTTGACACCCCGCCGGAAGTAACATAGTATTGAGTTATGCTCCGAAAACAAATAACCGGATACTATCTGAACGTCTAATTGGTTGTTGTAACAAAAATCTTTAGCAATCACTCCCGGGTATTACAGGGGATTGTGGTTAAATATCAATATATCGCCTGTAACAGGAGAACGGTATGTAAGGCTTTTTGCTTTCCCATGGAGGGTGTGGGCTATTTTGAGATACAACCACACGGGGCCTGCACCGGTAAGTATCACATCGTTCCCTTCACCTGCAATGTCTTTAGCTTTCAAAAGGTATGTATCCAGTTCTGAAAGTTTGGCTTGTTCAGAAAAGAATTGTGAGATATCAATAATATTTACTGACATGTTATTCTCCAGTATTCAGAACCAACAGAAATCAAGCAGGCATCATTCTTTATAATATTATGGAAATTCAATTTTACTATTGTAGAGCGAAGAGACTCTTCGCTCTACATTGAACCGGTCATTTCAACTCCTCCCGTATAAGCCCAGGACGATTACAGGATGGTATCGTTTCGCCAATCTTAATGTGTGTAAAAGATTTCATATTTTACAAAATCAAAATGCTTTTATTAATTTAACAAGCAGCTAAAGAGGGCAGACCGCCGTGGGTCCTGGCAAGACCTTTCTTTCCTTAAATTCGTTCATATTATTCTTATTCTTAATCTGCATATACTGTGTTTTCTCATCAGCAGGTTTCCTTTCAAAATCAAGCATGGTCTTTAATTCCTTCATCCTGTCCATTTCCCATAACCTTAACCAATTTACAGGTTCTTCTTTTATTTTCTGACCAATACTCTTCAAAATATAAACCGCAAATGATTCTTTGAAATGTTCGTTATTTTTATCAGGAAACGCAGATTCTTTTAGAGGCCACTCTGCAAATAAATCTGTGTAACGTGTCTTTCTGTTAGATAAAATAAGCGTTGGTGTGATTTTAACTGAACCCAGGCCAATCGGCTTCCCCATACCCAGTTTATGACAGCAGTTTAATGGTAACTCCAAGGCAAACAGGAGCGCTCCCAATTCAACATCAGAAAGATTTTCAAAGCGGATTTTACCAGTGAAGGTCTTTCCAGAGTTTACAGGGGTGATTTTCGTGTGCTGGGTTTCACAGATACCAATGGCCTTAAGAATAACCGGCTTCAAATCTTTTGGCAACTTTTCCAAGTTAACTATTTTTTTATGCCCTTTATCATCATCGGTAATGGCATTATCAAAATCAGTCTTTATCTTCTGGTTCTGTTGCAAAATCTGTTGAAAGTCAGCATTTGATAAACTTATCTCCGTTTCCTGCCATACATTTCCTGTTTTATGCCAGTAGAGCTTGTTGCCGCGAATAAGGGTATCGTCATTATAGTCTTTAATGCCATTATATCCACTAAACTCTCCTGCTCTGTTGAATTTTTGTGTTATCTTTGACTGCTTTTGATCTAAATAATGTTGAAACGTTGTAGGCTTGGGAGTTGAGAGAACTTGTGGTATACTTTCGTTCATAAGAATATTTGATTGACTCTCGCATAAATTTGCATCTTCAAAGAAAACACGTCCTGCAAATGTTGTTTCATTTCCGAAGATAGCCTCCGTAATATCTGTTTTTCTGTCGTTTTGGAATTTTTGCATTTCCTTCGGCAGGAAATCATTCAGTTTTTTATCATAGGCGAGTCTGAATAAACCAGTATGTCCAAATGATTTTACTCTTCCATTTTCTTCACGATAGAAGCAAGGAATTTCTTTACGTTTATTATCTTTAAAATATCTCAACAGATTGGCATCTCCGTGCCTATTAGCATCATTTTTATAATCCTCGATCACACCCGGAGAAAATTCAATTTCAGTATTCATTGCAGGACCAATAACCCAGTGTAAATGTTTTCCTCTCCCATTATTGCGCCCACGTGGACCACGCATCCAACCGCTACAAACCAATGTTCCTTCAATAGAATTTTGTAAGGATTGATTTTCGTTACAAATATCAGTTATTTCCGCATAATACATGGGTACTGAATGTTTGTTGTGTATCTGAGGTGCATTATACGTAAATCTTATCTTCTTAAAGGTAACTTGATAATTTTTATTGTCTTCATATTTAATTATTGTCTTACCGGTTTTATCTTTATCGGTAATTTTTTTATTCATACGCTCTGATAATATCTTTTTACTTATCACCATATCCTCTTCTACTCTGAAAAATTGACTTCCACCAATTACCTGAGCAGGCTTAATTTTATATTCAGTACCGTTTTTTATAAGATAACCAGCGCTTACGTTTTGCGAAAAACCTGTTTGTCTATTTCCATAAAGCATTTTATTTGCATATTTATCTCTCAAATCAAGGGATCGGTCTGCAAATGAACGAAAATGATATTTCCTGTCTTTTTCAAAAAACCCAAACTTCCCATAACTTACCATCTCAACCAAATTCCTAATCATTCCACGTAGGGAACTCCCTGGTATACGAATCTTTCCGGCCGGAGAGAAGAAATCAGGATTAATATATTTATATTTCTTTTTTTCATCACGCTCCAGTTCTTCCTTTTTCTTCATCTCTGCTGCTGTTAATGTATCTCTTATATAAAGATGGGTTTTTGTCTCAATAGTGAGATCGATATAACCGGTATATTTATTATGGTGATACGTGTTAAAATCAGGAATAGGTTCTGCTCCAACTACCCTATCGTTTAAAGGCACAAAATTATATGGCGCGTCTGCGGGTTCTAATACATTCATTGCACGATTATTTTGCGTGTGAGTACTTCGAGGAAGGTTCGCATTTCTTGTCTGCGGATTTCTCCGCTGAGAATTTTGAATATGGGTTTGTGGAGGTGTTTGTGATTTAGAATATACAGTCTCACCATTATAAATGACTTTTTCAATTTGACCGTTTATTCTCTCAACATCCACCTCTTTTCCATTGAGCGATGCTATGTCAGGATAGTCTTTCATTGGAACTGTCATTTGACTATTATTAGCAAAAACTGCTTTAACAACAAAGCGCCCCTTATTATTTTTCGAAATATCTAATTTTGCCTTTTCGATTTTTGCTTTTTCCATGGTTTATTTTCCCCATATTATATGTATTTCTATAACAAATTAGGCCTGCAGCGGTTTTTGAATGTAGAGCGAAGTGTTACTTCGCTCATAACGAAGCAGGCGCTTCGTTCTACAATATTTAAATTCCTGTATATTAAACTTAATGATTTTTTTATTTCGAGAGAAGAGGCTCTTCGCTCTACATTCAAATTCTATATAGCAGGGTTAGAAAAAGGTAACACTAATGCTGTATTTTCCCGCATTATTGTTCTGCCGGTAAAGGATGGACGTTGGTAGGTTTTGGCAAGACCTTTCTCTCTTTAAATTCATTATCAGGTTCAATCGTCATATACCGGGTTTTTTCATCGGAACGGCTCTTATCAAAAATGAGCATGGTCTTTAATTCCTTCATCCTGTCCACTTTCCATAATTTTGTTTTTGTTTCTTTAATTTCTTCAAGGATGTGTTTCTCAAACTTCCCTTTGAAATATGCAATACCTTTATTTGGAAAGGCAGATTCTTTTAGAGGCCACTCTGTAAACAAATCCGTGTATCGTTTCTTCCGGTCAGACAGAATAAGTGTTGGTGTAATTCTAACGGAACCCAATCCAAGCGGTTTCCCCATACCGAGTTTATGGCAGCAATCCGGAGGCAATTCCAGGGCAAACAAAAGCGCGCCAAGCTCAATGTCGGAGAGGTTTTCAAAGCGAACTTTGCCAATAAAGGTTCTGCCTGATTTTATTGGTCTCATTTGTATCTCGATTTTGGGATTAAATTCTTTTTGATTATCCTTTTCCCATTGGGCAGACTTATGCCAATAAAGTTTATTACCTCTAATAGCATTCGATGAATTGTAATGGGCTAAATTCCTGGGGTGGTTATTTAGATTTTCTTCTGTCTGTACCAAATAATGTTGAAACGTGGTGGGTTTTGGTCCGAGCAGCGTCTTTGATATTCGTACTTCTTCATAGTCATCGTCGGTGGGTTTTTGCAAAAAGGCATCTTCAAAAAAGACCCGCCCGGCAAATTTCTTTTCATTTCCAAAGATTGCTTCAACAATATCTACTTTCGTCTCATCTTGTAATTCAGGTGGGATGTGTTCACCGATGGTTTTTTCGTAGGCAAGCCGGAACATTCCAGTGTGTCCGAAAGACGTGACCTCGTTCCGGTCATTGAGAATGTAGAAGCAGGGAACACCTGATTTGTAGACTTTTAATTTTTCCAGCAGGTCTGCCCCTTCATCACGAGAGGAGTCGTCTTTGTATTCTTTTATTACCCTTTCATCAACAGGAATATATTTGTTATCTGGTTTGCTATCTGGCTCATTGATTACCCAGTGCAGATGTTTCTTTGTGCCAAATTCGCCTGATGCAATAATAAAACCCTTCTGAGGATGCTGTGCGTCTTTTGTATCACTTACCGAAGCAAGTTTTGCATACTTCAATTTATAAGGCTCATTAACTTTTTTATAGTTATTCCACCGATAATGAGTGTGGGGTTGGGGTTTTAGCGGTTTAAAATAGACATCTCTAAATTCAAAACAAGGCACCACAAACCCCGTTGTACCATCTACAATTTTTGTAGTTTTATCAAAGTTTATCCTGTATATTTGTGTTCCACCAGACCCAACAGGCAAACTTTTTGAAGGATATATTACATACGATTGATTGAGTTTTTTTAATATACCAGCCTTAATATTTGGAAAACAATTATCTTTTTCATCTATCATTATATCCTTATAATCTGAACCCAGCCTTGAACGATCTGCAACGCCCCGGAAACACAACCTTTTATTATCAAAGAATCCGAACTTTCCAAAACTCAGCATCTCAACCATCGTCCGTATCATTCCGCGCAGGGAGCTTCCCGGAATACGAATCTTTTTACCAGGGGAGAAGAAATCAGGATTTATAAGATTTTTTTCTCCATCATTCAGCTGTACTTCATCCTTATCTAATGTATCTCTTATATAAAGCGGTGTTTCTGTTTTTATTGTTAGTTTAATGTATCCGGTATTTTTTGATTTATGATATCTATCAAAGGTACACTCACCTTCTCCGGGTAGCTCTTTAGACATAACAACCTTATCATTCAAAGGAATAAAATTATAAGGTGCTTTTGCCTGTTTGCCGGAGGAAATGTGATTTACATGATTCAGTTTTAATGCCTCTTTTTCAATTTGAGAAAGTTCCCGGTGAGGTACGAGCGTTAGCCCGAAATTTTTCTTTGCAATTTTAGCAAGCGATTCTTTCCAGTCAGACATGAGGTGTTTCCTCCAAATTAATTCTTCCTTTACCTATTGCTTCAATCACTACCAGCCGAAAATAGGGTTACAGAGTTTGCAGAAAGTCTAAGAGTTTTGCATTAAATATTGAGAACACATCATCTATATTCTCCATTCCTTCTTTCATCCTGTTCCACTCAAGTTGAAATCCATATCCATGATAGACAACATGCTCAATACTTATTTCCTCCTTAAGCTCATCAGGTGTCACAGCAAAACCTTCCCCTTAGTTTTAATGTATTCCGTGAATCTGGATGACGGACTTAATGGAACTATATCCAGTGATCTCCCCAATTCATCTTCAATCTTTGCAGCAAATTCGAATAGCTTTCAACCGGGGATTCCATCGCAGGCAATATCTGTATCATTTGCCTCCTCCGGTTTTTCAGCAGCGCTTCCAAAAAGGATCAGGTGGGTCGCGCCATAAGCCTTTGCGAGGGTACAGATCCTTTCTATTTGAGCTTTATGAATTGCCATAATTTCTCCCAAAACATCTAAGTCAGTTCTTTACCATTATTCCAGAATCCCATAAACCTGCAATCTACATACGTTGCCTGTTTAACTTCATTATAATCAATGTAATTCCTGGTCTTAATAAATACCCTGCTTCTTTTATCATCAACGCTTAGATTAGAAAAAGGCAGGGTCAATTCTGTCCCTCTGGTTTCGGTAATTTTTGTAAAACCGCCATCCGGTGGTTCTGCCTTTGTTCCGAATAGTACCTGTTCAGCATCAACAACGAAGGTTTCTTTTCCTTCTTCGTCGGTACGATATCTTCCCCTCATTCCATCAGATGAGCGCCACAGGTACAATTCCTGTGTCTGATTAAATACACGGATTTTCTGGATGTATTTTGGATCAAATTCTTCATTTTGAAAAAAGTGAAACCCCCTATTTTCAAACGTTCCGATGAGCACCTTGTAGTCAAGGTATGCAACGACATATGATTTATCCTGTATTTGAGCGGCGATACACTTTTCCAAATTCTCCATAGTTTCAATGTTGTCAATTGGAAAGGGATTTGACTGAGATTTTATCTCTTGCAGTTGCAGTCCATTAGCTTCTTCCATGTGCTTCCTCCTTAAAATCTTTCAGTGCAGTAACGAAATTCTCCAATTGCTTTTTATTCTCAGAAGAGAGCCCAGTAAGCCCATCTTCTAATGTTATCGTGGTATTATCCCACGTAATATCCGCCCTGACGCCTTCAAACATGCCACGGCCAACAGCCTTTTCACCGCCAATAGCAAGGTCGCCCGTCCACAAGTCTTTCAAAACCAGAAGCATCAGACCTGCTTCATGCTTTTTATAATCTCTAATGGTTATCCTAACGTCCTTGATCTGTTTACCTTTGTCAGCCCCCGAGAAAAGGGGCATAGTCTCGAAGAGGGCAGATTCAATTGTGCCGCCGGTAAAACGGTCAATTTTGATTCGGGTTTGGAGTTCGGTGTCAAAATTCGGTAAAAGCACCTCATCTATACAGATTCTCCCCTTGACTGCAATTTTTGAGCGTGTCTCATCATCCACATCTCCAAACAATTTTACAAGAACACCTTTGGATTTTTTCGTATCATTATCAAAAATAGTATTTAAAATCCGTTCTGCCCTTGAGCGAATGGCGCCTTTCAGGGAGGTTCCGGGCAAAACTTGCTTATCGCCGGACTGGATATGGACGGCATCAGGCATGAGGGGATCTGACGGGTATGAGCGTACAATCAAAGAATTTTTCAATAAAAATGTGGCATTAATAATAAATTCTGTGTCTTTTATTGGCAATCTCTGAATATTTTCAAGAGACGTTTCTCTTGAATAAGTATTTTTCGTTAGCCATTGAAGTACATCTTGTTTGTTTCCAAAGTCAAACTCAAACACTTCTCTTTTTGAGAGTTCCATCTTACCTAACCCGCTATTTGTTTTTGCCCCAATGTGAATTTTCCCATTTTCTAGAATATCACAAATAGTAGCTAACATTTTTTGGGAAAATTTTTTAGAATCTTCATCATTAAATTTTATTTCAAGACACAAATCAAATTGTGTCCCCTGCTCGATTATCTCATAATCGTATTTTGCCTCTTTCCTAACTGTGCCTGTCTGACTCATAATTTTGATACCATCACGTATAGTAGTTTTTGGATTTTCAATGCAACAACATAAATTGGAACAGCTAATCGCACTTTGCTGGCCTTTTTGCCCTTCTGTGAAACCCCAGAATATCTTTAAAGGAACCTTATACTCATTTTCAGATGGTTTAATGATATATTTCAATACGCCTATAAAAGAAGTTGCAGGAATGAATGGTTTTTCATTATGATCTCGCAATAGATCAATATCTGAACGATCATCCATGCCACATCCGATTAGTGCCGGTGAAAGAAGTGTGACTTTACCTTTTAAAATAAATCTTCCTTTTGTCATTTTAATTATCTCCTGCTTTTCGAATCTTTCTTAATGCAGAAAAAAAGGTTGTAAAATAAGCGTGATAAAGTTTCTTCTCAAAATTACTGTTGTTCTCGATATCATACTTTACGCGGGTACAAAGTTCTCTAATTTTAGCACTTTCAACCTCTTGTTTGTTTAGAAATTCGGCTATAGTAATATTCTTTTCTTCTAAAAAGGCTAGAAGTGTTGGATATTTACGACATATTTCTGATGACTCGTGCTTATTTATGCATCCTTCTAACTGGCCTTTTGCTATGGAGCGCATTGGGACAAGATATTCTTTAAGTACTTTTTTATCCTTAACTGCAGCTTCAAGTCTCCCAATGAGGGAACCTGAGGGCAGCTTTATAAACTTACTCGCATCTTTCAATGCCTCAAGCTCTACTTGTTTTATAATAAAGATATTAACTATTTCTATTACAATATTTTTAGTCTTCAGAGGTATTTCTTCAAAATTTGGTTCATTTACCTTAGTGGGAAGTGACCCAAGTTCTGGTTCACCTGTGTTTTGCCATCCAAGGCTAATCCTGCCAAATCCTTCGCCCCTTCTTTCGCCGATGCCTGTTTTCTGCAATTCAATTAATTTCTGATAATCATTTACAGAAACACCTTCAATTAAAAAACATGAACCGGCCAAGAAACACGTTTCAGAAGGTTTACGCAACCGCCACACTGATACAAAACCTTCTTCAATATCTGGTTTTATAAAAGCTTTGCCTATTTTTAGCCCCGCGTTTTCTGTATTTTTTTGTAAAATCTTTTCCAATACTTCCTTTTTGGTTGTGGGAAACCCATCGTCGTTATAAATAATCGTATTGGAAAGAAATGTGAGTGATATACTTATATTATTTGTTTCTGCAACATCAGACTCTGATATTAAAAAATCATTCTCCGTGTTATATTTATCTGTACACCGAGAACTAATCTCGAATTTGATCTTTCCGTATTGGGCGTTTCTTGAACGGCCTATAGTAAGATTCTTTTCGTTTTTAAATAATTCAAGAAATGTGTTCAGGTCATCTTTGCTACCTAAGATATTGCCACAGAAGGTCTGGCTTGCATCAATAGATTCGTAATTAAAAATAAAACCTTCTTTACTGGTACCAGTTTCATAATCACGTTGATGATGAAAATTAAGGGACTTTTTTACAGACTCTCTGTATAGATAACTATTCATTAAACTTCCGAAATCACCGATGCTGGTGGTTTGAGTGTCAACCAGTATAGTATAACGTAACAAATCATAAATGTTTTTCGGATTGTTTTTTTCATGCTGCATGGAAATGGGCAGAGGAAAGTTCCTTCTTTCTTCTCCATTCTCGTAAGAAACTATATAGGCATTGGTAAATATCAAATGTCCATTTAAAAACCATTTGCAAAAAGTGTCATCCTCATGCGCTGGTTTTCCGTCTGGCTTGTTTAAATTATTCTTTTTAATAAATTCATTAGCAAAAACACCGAGGATTGAACTACCCGGAACAAAATCCACTGTAGCAACCATATTAGTATCACCAACATGTGTTGTAATAATGATAGGTGAAAGAGTAGTTATGCAATATTGTAATTTGTGCAGGTCACACACGGCATAGATCCTCCAATTTTTTAATTGGTATTATATTACCCTTATTAAGTAAGTTACATTCAACTTCTCCATAACCACGTTTTCGCTTTGTACCAATACCTCTCAGGTTTGTACATGCCAATGCCATCAACGTAACGAAATTATTGTCACCTTTTACCTGCACATTCCCCTTGAATATCTCGCCTTTCCTAATTAACCGGACAGTGCGGAGTGAATGTTCTTTTGCTACACCCGATTCATCATCAATAGCGGTCTGTTGTCTAATTACAGTAAAAGTGGATAATATACCTCCTTTTGTTATGACACGAGGGAATTCTTCTGCCAAATATTTCAAAAACAACCTGTTTTTTTCATAATCATCAATAGTTAGGTTTGAAAAATAGACCGGCGCAGGTTCATCTTGACCCGGGCTACCAAATATTTTTTCGACAATTTCATATTTTGTATTATCATTAGTATATTTTTTCAAATCAAGAATAGAGGTTAGCGCACTACTCTCAAGCATCATGCATACCTCATGCGCAGATTCCCTTAAACACCCTTTTATCCTTTTTGCCGGAATATAAGGAATTCCTAAATCATCAAAGACAATATCAGAGTCAATAATATCACCGTATCCCTCTCCAGAACCTATTAATGTATCAGATTTAAGCTCTATTATAATTTTCATGATTGCACCTTTTCTTTTAACTCAAAATCAGGATAAAAATCCATTAACTCAATCATATCGTAGTATGGAGTCTTTTCATCTTCAAAGAGGGCAATATGATATTTATACCGACTATAAGAAGGTAGTTCCTTATTTCTTGCTTTCAGTTCATTAATGAATGTCTCCGTAGCCTCTTTACCCATTGTTAAAACCTTTCTTAATTTTTGGATCTTTGTGTTTGGAAGATTATTTCTGATTTCTTCAATTTTATTAAGTAAAATATCAACCCCCTTTTCCCTATCAGTTCCTATTTTGTAAGGCCTGAAGAATAGTTCCCCTTGTATGTGTTTGTAATTGGAGTCTCTGATATCTTTTAACGTTCCAGAAAAGCCTCCCGAAGAAATATGGAAGTCTAACCACGAACCGCTATTGTTTTTTTCTCTTCTCACTTCTTTTGCATTCTTACATAATTCTTCTGCTAACACATATCCTCTATAGAAGGGATATTTTGTTTTTGTAATAGCAATTCCAGCACAAGCGGTTAACGGTTGGCCATTTTTTATCTCTTGCTTCTCAAATGCCTCTATAAAGATTTTGGCAAACCAAATCCCGAGCCTACCATCACAAACAAAGGTAATATCATCTCCACCTAAAATAATTGGCCGGATAAGAATAGGTTTTTTTTTGCCATTTGCTTCAATAAGTTTCCTCTGTTTCTCTGGGGTATCATGTCCAAGGAACTTCATAATCTTTACGTATTTATCTTTATTTGTAATGTTATTCAAGAGATGCTTGAAACTTTTTATAATTGCCGTATCAACGTCTATTGCCAGGTTTCTTATTTTAGGAAGTGAGTCCGATTCACGAAACATCTTTCCTATCTCATTGCCATCAATGTGAACTATCGCAATGTAGTTATTCTCTCCTTTACTTTGCCCCAAACTATCGAGATTTTCCGTAAAGGAAAATTCTCCTTTTTTGAGTTCTTCTTCAAAATCCCTTTCGAGATTATTTGTTGCAGATTCCGAAACATTAATACTGGCATTTGCAACACTTGACATGTATTCCTTTTTCTTGTCATGCCATATTTCCATTGAATAACCCGTATATGGACATTCTGCTGTAATACCATGACGAGGAATAATCGTCTGAGGAACATGCTGATATTTATTTTCCCATAATTTACCGAACAGTTCTTTAACGCTCTTTTTAAAATTATTTAGATCAAATTTATTGCAAGCCACTGCTGTTATAACTCCAGGTGCTTCCACCATAAGTATTTTTGTCCATTCTCTAATAAAATCCTTTGCCTTGTCTATTTCCGAGAATAACAATAATGCATTTCCTCCGCCAATATATCCAATCTCAAAGGAAACTTTAGTATCTTTAATTAAACATTCATCGGGTTTTCCCTTCCAAGAAACAAAATTCATTTTATCATAGCTTAAAATTTTTTTAATCGCCTGTTGAAGATGAGAAAGATAAATTTCTTCAATCAAATAAGAAGCGCCTAGATTCCCTTTTAATTTTTTGCTTCCAAATATGTATTTTTGGATAGATACAACATCTAATAAGACTGCGTAAACATTCATTAGACCTCCTTTTTGGGCGATTGAAAACCTTGGTAAATTCTTTAGTCCGTTTCACTCCAAAATAATACAGTTTTTTGAGATGGCTTTTATTTCATAAAATCATTTATTTCTTTAAATAATGTATTTTTCTTTATATCCTCACTACCAAGGACTAATATATTCTTTGAATTTCCACCAGTATCTATCTCTAATTCCTTTTTCAACTCATTTTTTTCTTCTCTTTTTAATCTTGTTACAATTACTGCTCTAGCTTCATCACCTCCTATTTGTCTCGTTCTATGGATTATTTCAAAACCTTTATGTTTACAAAGACTTTTATTAGGCGCGGTTGTACATGAAATACCAATGAGATGATAACCCTTAATTAAAATTACATCTAGTTCAAATTTAGTATTTTTGTCCCAGTCAGGTTTTCTAATCTCTTTGTTTTTCAAAATTTCAATCGGAGAATCCTTTTGTTGTCTAAATTGTTGTACAAATTTTTCTTTTAAAACCCCTTCAACATAATCCTCAAGCCATCTACCATCTAAAAATTTAATTGCATCGTCAAAAGTTTCATTGTTACCTATAAACGAACCAGATTCATCAAACAGTTTATATTTTGCCGGCATTGCATTTATAATATTTTTAACAATCTCATTTGGCTTGAAGTTTTTTACAAGCTTTTCCATATCGAGTTCATTTTTCCCCGTTGCCAAACATCCTGGTCTGTTTTTCTTTTCAAAGAATGTACGGTCATAACCACCGTTTTTCACATCAAAATATTTATCCAGACAGTTTTCATTAATCAATTGACTAAAGATATTAACCGCAGCAGAAAAATCTAATTTTTGAGTTTCAATTATTTTAAAACCATGTAGTTCAATAAGTTCCTGAAATTCTATCTTTACCTCTTTACGCAAATTAGTAACAATTACGCCGCCGGTATCATTTACAATTTGAAAATTTCTAGCATCAAGATAAGAAAAATACTGATAAGGAAAACCTTCAACTTTCCGCTCTATAGCACGATATACATGATTACCCATAACCTTCGTACCACCTGTGTAATTTAAATGTATCTTACAGTCTCTTTGCAAACCACTTTTATCATCAAAGAGCTTTTTATTAACAGCATTAATAATGCTTGTTGCATTGCTAACATCTGGAAGCTTAATCATTTCAAATGAATCTTTTAACGTGGGATGCCTCTTACGCAAAAGTGTTTCAAGGTTTTTCGCCTGATCTCCTGTTCCATCTTGTAAATTTGTTACTAATTCCGAATGAACTAACCAAATTTTCTTCAAGGCGTTTTTATATGTATTATCCTTTAAAAAATACTCCGTTACCACAAAATTTGGCAATGGGTTTGTTCCAATAAGGAGAACTAAATCGGTAAAAGGTTCCATTCATTCCCTCCCTTGATTTTGTTGAATGGTTCAATACAAAATTAACTAAATAGTACTATTCTCTCATGCTTGTATTTGTAGTATTTTGCAACAGAAATTCTCCTAAGACCTTTACCTAAGTACACACCACAAACTCCGGCTTTAATATCAGAAACAGTCCTTCAGACCTGATCTTTAACGTCCTCCGGTTATCCCCAATATGGGGTATACAGATATTCATGCCCTCTTAACCCTTCATCAAAATACACGGGGATTACCCGGCCGCTCTCCAGAAATGACGCTATACCGCATACAGGAGATTCCACCTTCTGCGCAAGCTGTTTCTGGACGACCATACGAATGTCTTTTTGCCTTGCCCCCAATACCTTCGCCGCCTTTTTCATATCCAATTTCTTATGACCGGGCACTGCAAAGGCATATAATGATCCCTTTGATGTGCCGGCCTGCATGTTTCCCTGGTTTTTATTTTCGACTAATATGGTCTTCACCATCTGGTTTCGCGGGACGTTCAATACCTTTTCCAGGGCGCCAAAATCTACCACGGCTTCGTGTGAGATGACCTCATAGTTAATACCCTCCGATAATTTATGTTCGTTCAGGACGTCTTTGATCCGGTGGAAGGCATCGGCAATTTCCGTGGGTTCCTTTTTACAAATGAAAAGGAAGTATGCGCCATGCATCATGTCGTTTTTTTGGGCAATTGCTGCGTCTATGTCCTTAAATACCTTGCAGGCATACTGGTTTTCGGCAAAGATACTGTTGGGCATAAAGGCAGAAAGGGTCGGAAATGAATACTGGTTGATGATGCCAAAATAGCGGTTCAATATGCCCCGTATTTCTTCAAATTCATACGGCTTGCAGTAAATAGTAAAAACGTTACCGCCGATGTTGACCTTTAACTCGTCATTGCCCGACAGCTTTGCGGAAAGTGAACTGTCGCGCCACACGGGATTGACCTGATACTGAATACCATTTTTGTTGTAAAAGGATATGATGAGGATACCTTCGTCCTTCAGCAATAGCCATAATTTCTTGAGCAGGTTGTGAATATTCTCTACAAAACTCCCCATCCCGAAACTGGCGCACACGAGATCGGCGCTGCCCTGTTCCTGTGAAAATTCCTCATCCTCAACGTCCATCCTCATAAAGGTTATTTTCGAGAGATCAAAATTATCCGCCTTTGCCTTTTCATTTTTTTTCCTCTGGGCAACCTCTATCATCTTTGGTGAGAAATCAAATCCAATTACGCTGTGAAACTTATGCATATCGAGAAGCAAAAAACTGTGGCGGCCTGTTCCGCAGCCGATATCCATGACTAGCTGTTTTGATGGAACGGATTCCAGCGTATCCGCGACTACCTTTTCTTCAAAGTCCTTTATACACTGTGTAGCAAAGTTCGCCTTCCCGTATGACTCATCGTACGTCTCCGCTGCGTATTCAGATAGTACGAGGTGGAATATCTTCTTCAGCCTCAGCATGAATACATCGACCCAGGCATTGATCCTGAAGAGTTCCTCAGCCGGCAGTGTATTTGTGTAGTAGAAATCGGAAAACATTTTGGGATGACCGGTAAATACATCTTCAGGGTACTGCCTTACGATGTGCAGGGATGGATGATGTTTTATGTTCTCCCGGATATCTCTTCCCCAGTTATGGAAGGTAAACAGAATGGTCTGATCCACGGCGTTCAGATTGGTAAGCTCCTGAAGCCTGTTGACTACCTTTGTGTCGATATTCTCCACAAAGAGGAGTTCAAATATTAAAAGGATACGGATACCGGGGTTGATAAAGATGACAAAATTTGCGCCGGCCAGGTCTTTATCGGAAACCCAGTTCTTTGCGTGTCCTTCAATCTTCAGGGACATGGGCTCCTTGTAATGTGAAAGTAATTTCTGGCGGAAGATGTCTGCTGTGTGTCTGGCTGTTGAACTATTGGAATTTTTGGTATTTTGTGTTTTCATGTTCAAGTAAAACACCGTAACACGGGATCGTCTAAAAAGTCTTTCTACACGCAATAGCTATGCAATATATGTAGAGCGAAGTGCCACTTCGCTCTACAGGTGTACATCAAAATTAGCATTTGGGACCTCTTGAACAGCCCTGTACCACCCCTGAAAATAACTTAATAAAACTAGGAGCAAGTTGCAAGGGACAAGGAAAAAGATTAGCAAACCTTCGCCCTTATGGCTGGTTCAATTCTCGTATCAAGTACGGGACAAGCTTGTAGATTGAACCTTTTGTTTAGCATGAGACCGTACGTTTTGGATTACTTCCGACATATGAAACATGCGTAACGTTTCGATTCAACCGTGGGCGATCGAATCAACTATGAAATAAACAATTATTGTAATCTTTCTGAAATGAACTTTAGAACGTCAATTAGCTTATCATTGGAAGACAACACCCTGCCACTCACGTGCTTATGGTCTGGAAAAGTTTCCATGTCTTGATGGTGAGGAGCGTTATCCCATCCTATTATCTGATTGTTAACTTCATCAAGCCAGTAGTAACTATACCTCTGTAAACAATCTGCAAAACTCTTTTCCCATATCCTTAAACTGCTTCCGTCTGTCAGGCGAAGTTTCATCTTTAAAAATTTGAACCCATACTTCTCAATTGTTAGAGAAGATTCAATCTCTTTTATTATATGGGTAAATTCATTAAGAATTTCCTTCATTTGTCTTTGCCAGTACAAATCTCAAATCTTTTACGAGACCCTGAACCTTTACAAGTACATCACTCCAGAAAGACCATTCGACCAAATCTTCATGCAGTTTATAATCAGCATCTTCCGGCAAATCTTTTTCGAAATGTTCCAGTTTTTTTTTGTATTTATCCTCAAATTCAAGTACATGCTTTTTTGCCTCTTTTAACTCTTCCTCCTTTTCCCTGAGTTGTACAGACGCCACTTCCCGTATGGCGCCTGCTAATAGTTTATCCCTTAAGTCAGGGTCTATTTTAGAAAGTTTATCAGGCACTGTTAATTCAACTTTAGCCATATAAAGTACCTCCATTCAAATATTCAGATACTACGTTTGCATGTAAAAACTTTTTTATTAATTGCATTGTTCATGCTCTTCTAACAAAAGATATATCATTGCTATTACATAATTATAGTATTTTCTTTTTAAGATTTTAAGATGCGAATTTTTTTCAGCACAATCTTCAAACTTAAGTTAGGCATTTGGCGGCTTTCTCATGTAGAGCGAAGAGGCTCTTCGCTCTACAACCACAACTTCGAAATTTCTACACATCAGGTTAGGCTTTCGGCAATTTGTACTGTAGAGCGAAGTACCACTTCGCTCTGCACTGAAAAATTACTAAAGATTTCATGTCCTGAACCTCAGAGTAACAGACACAGTCATCATGCCGTTCTTGCGGCACTCTGAAACCATGAAAATGTTTAATTACTAGACAGCCAGCCGTATTTTCGAGCCAGAGGGCACTGCTTTGTTATGAGCGAAGTACCACTTCGCTCTACAATTAATAAATAATACGACATTATTTCCGGCAATAACTCCATTTCCATTGTTCCCGGTTTGTAACCATACCAGCCTTAACGGGATTGTGCAAAACGTAATGAATGATCCGTTCCAGTTCTTTTCCCTCACGCACTATATGGTCGTAACTCTCACGCTGCCAGAAGGTGCCCTTTTGATCGAGTATTTTATTAGCTTTCCTTGCGGTATATGCCTTTAATGATTGAAGAATTATACAGAGCGAAGTGGCACTTCGCTCTACGGTAAAAACCATATGCACATGATTGGGCATAATACAGTAAGCTAATAAATCATATGCTTTTCTATCCCGAAAATGTATTGCCTCTGCAACTATATGAGACACACGTTCATCATGCAGCCAGTTCTGGCCATTTACAGCACTATCCAGCATCCTGTCAAACGCACTGAAATAACGTTTGTGCTGATCAGCCATTCTCTTCTTTCGTACCTTTTCGTCTTTTATTTTGAAAAGCAGTTCTTCATCCTGCATTCGTTCCTCTTTTAAACGAATGACTGCCTCACGGGGCAGCGAACCTGCTAATCTGAACGTCACAAAAAATGTTGCGCCAACAGGTTGATAATGGGGCAGGTTGCGTCTGTAAAATGTTTTATGATTTTTCATAAATACCTGATCAGGCAGTGACTTTTTGATGTAGGGCGAAGTGCCACTTCGCCTGTGACGAAGCAATCGCTTCGTGCTACAACTTTAATTTCCCAGGCATTAAAACAGGTACCCTGCGGCTTTTAAATGTTGAGCGAAGTGGCACTTCGCTCTGTAATTACAGCCCGAGAATCTCTATACATACATTAAGTTCCCGGCGGATATACAAAATCAGTCCTCTGATGACTCTCGAACATTAAGCGAAGTGGCACTTCGCTCTACAACTACAACCTTAAAATCCTTACTGCTACCAGTAATTAAACGTAAAACGGCTGACGAATTCTTCGAGTATAGACTGCAATTCAGCACGGTCGGCTACATCAGTTCTTTCCAGGAGTTTCTTGCCCACATCATCAAACCATCCCGGCCACACCTTGCCATCATATTCCTGCTTATTATCAGGATTGAATATACCGAGATTCCAGGTATTTTGTTTCATCTGAATAAAATAGGCGCGTATCTGATCTATTATTTCTTTTGCTTTTTGGATATTCTGTTCTTCCAGCCACGAAAGCGCGTTCCATGCCCTGGCACAGTGGCCGAACATGACAAACGTGACTTCTTCTTTTTCCCGGGGGAATTGTGCAGCGGCGTGCCAGAATGTGCGCGCATCATTAATCTTGCCTTGCTTTTGCAAAAGACGTCCAATAACTATGAAAACCAATGCCCACGGATGTGATTTAAACGTTTCAAAGCGCTGGTTAATTTCATTTTTTTCAATAAATTCACTTATAAGCATACCCTCTCCGGGATAAAATGTCAGTATCCCCTTTAAGAGCAGATGCAGGTTGAATACAATTATATCCTGATCGACATTCCCCGTACACTGATTCAACAACACGGATACGCCGGGGAATGTTTCTTGTTTGAACAGCAGGCATATTTCAGATTCGTAAGACACTTTATCCTCCCGGTCAACTGCCAGATGTGCCCGGTAAGAGGCCTGCATGGAATTCTTTTCTCCCAGATGGTATTTTGCCTTGTTAAAATACTCATCAGCCTTATCATACTCCCCACAAAAGCTATAATTCTGCGCCATGGACCCGCATACCTTACCTAATACCTCGTTTTTTGCTAAGGGCGTCTTGCCGTCGGAAAGTAATTCGCAAATGAGGTCCTCTTTCTTCTCCAGCGGCGTTAAATACGAGATGGCCTTTTTAAATGCGAACTCATTCGTTGTTGTGACACTCGTGCGATTGAGAAATTCATGATACTCTCTTACCTGTAAGATATCAGTTTGCATAAACCTGTTAAAGATTTTTGTGGCATTTTTTCTCTGTTTTCCAGCCATAACGACATTGGAAGTATGGTTGTAATACCTCAGACTGATATCATGGTAGAAGTATGTATTGGCATCCCAGACGGGGTCGGCAGTATCTTTATTTGCTATTTCATCAAAGCGTCTTTTTACCATACTAATTAGTCTTTCCACCACGTCGAATTTGCTATATAACCTCTCTTTAAGAAAGTTATCGGCCAGTGTAAGTATACTATCGTATTCTTCAGGATTATGAATCTGATGCAGTTTTTTAATTGAAGCCTCCAGGGCAGGCATCAACAGACAAAAATCACTTATTTTATGTTTACGGCGTTCCAGACTATTATAATCAGCAATGAATTCACCCGGTTTGTCCTGATAATAATTAGTCAGGATATTTTCAGGAATCTCATAATCTGATGGGCAATAAAAGAAGATTCTGTCTTCCCTTCTGCCAAAGTTTCTTAATAACTGTTTATAAAATCTTTCCATGTTTTGTTTGCACTCTGCTGCAATACCAAAAGTCTTATTACAAATCATATCGGCGGCTGCCATGAATGGGGTATCCCATTCTGAATATGGCATCATTTCATAAGAAGTATTCCTGATGTTCTTAAAACCCAGTGAATCCTGTAAACAGAGCATTATGCTCTTTACGTCCTTTTCGTTTATGGCGGTAAACCATACCTCTCTGTCAACCTTGACCTTAAGGTAACCCTGGTTTGCCAGGTCAAGATCGTATGCCCGGGGATAATGTATACGCCTGTGCGCTAATTTTATTTTCAAGGTAATATCACCAACAAATCCGGGATGATAGAAAACTAATGCCCTGAGCAGTTTTAGCAACATGTGACGGTAAAGCTGTGCGCCGGGCGGTTCATTCTTGCTGGTCAAATTACTTACATCGTAAATAAAGGTAACCTTTGCTTCTGACATTGTGGATTTACCGCTGCCGGTAGGACCCACGATTACCGATACCTGATATTTCCGTGTTGTTTCAGCCAACCGGCGGATGTCATCGTCCGTAATGCCAAACTCTATGCCACCTTTATCAGGACGGCTGAATTTACTCTCAACGTGTGTTTTTTTGTGCATCCTCTCGGGATGCGAGAGTTTTCCCAGCCTGCCGGGCATGAGTTCTTCGGTTGGTTTACGCGGCATCCTTGCCCTGACAGGTATCTGGGATATGCCGATGGATCTTCCCTCCCTGCTGTGAATTCCCCGGCAATTCGGGCACCGTTCAGGACGTGACAGGCCGCGGACACTCCCGCCCTGGAGTGATGCCTCCGAGTACCCAAATTCCTTTCCACAGTCTTTACAGTTGGATTGATATTCGTATGCCATGAATTGTTTTATTTACCAAACCTAACAAGCCGGAAGAGATAAATTACTCTTTTTGTTACCCAAACCACTGCTTCCCATTACCCAAATAAGCTCTAAGTTAAATTTACAGATTAATTTAACCGTGTAATGAATAACGAATATCGAACAAGGAATTTCGAATCATGAGGTTTCTGATCTTCCTTGTTTGATATTCAATATTGGGTTCCTTGAAAAAATATCAAAAGCAATCTGGTGATTATACCATTATCCCCACAAACGCCCCCTATTATATATACCTTCTTTCTTGTCAAAATAATACGGAACAACTGTTAGTTGTCTTTCGTTCTGTTCCCGTATGAACCGCACGAGACCCCGGTAAAAACCAACGACTGCTGTCTCCAGCCCGGTTTGATAAAGATGTATGGAAAACCTCCTGCCGGCTACTTCCTGTAATTGTTCGTACGTTTTTTCTGTACAGAGGGCATCGGTCTCGGCAAAGGGACGCGGCACTGAAACGTCGCGGTTCCGATACCAGGCAAGATCTACCTTGCTGTCCATCTCAAGGTGTCTCATACTGACCAGAGAAACCTTTAACGGACCACTTTCCGGCTCTTTATGCTCTAATTTTGTTAAGCACCGGAGGGGAAAGGGCTCTGCCTCCGAACCATCCATGTATATGACCCTTATCATTTTTGTCTCCTGACCGGTGTGCACCTTGTAAACGTACTCATTGAGGGCATCCGCTATGATGAAGTGCGGCTGATTGCTGAAATTTACAGTACCTCCCGTCTGCATAGCCTTTTCTATCTGTGCCTTGAAAACAGACAGTATCTCACGTCTTTCATTCGGTGAAAGGCAGTCTTCCATCCCAAACCCTGTCTTCTGCGATGCTGCATCGTGTGAAGGGTAAAGGGGTGTCGTTAGCCGGGCAAGGCTGACAATATCTCCAGCATCTCCGGCAGCCTGTGTATCATTTACGTAGAATTCCTGGACCTCTATTATTCCATCTCCTTTTGTTAAGGCAGTATTTAAAAAGGCAAGGCGTCTCTTCACGTCATTATTTTCACTCAACCCGGCAAGGGAAGTAATATTACTGAATTCCCCGATCTGTTCCCTGATCTTTTCAGGCGGAAAGAAATTTGTGGCAATCCTTGATTTGGCAGCATCTGCAGATGTTCTGACGTCCGTGTACAGGAACCGCAAAATGGCAAGATAACTTTCACCCAATGTCTCTTTCTCCCCTGAATCCCTGAAACGTGATACGGCAGCCTGGATTCTTCGGCAGCAAAGACGGTAACGCATCCTTTCGTTTGTCATGTTAACCCCCTTTTTCAAACGGCGCTCAATGGCAAGGGCGTCTGCAACAAAGCATGAGATATCTGCTACGGGGTCGTCCTGTTTTTCCCAGTGTTTTTTGGGTAAGATATACATTTGTAATCTGGCTGTGCTCATGTATTATGGTTCTGCTCTGCTGTAACCGTTAATTGAATTAAGCCTTCGGCGAATTTTTTTATGTAGGGCGAAGTGCTACTTCGCCCGTAAACGAAGCAATCGCTTCGTTCTACAACTTTGAACTTTCCAGTATATAGCTTTAAAATTTCAATACATTCGATAGATCTCCGCCACGCTTTTCAATGGAGAGCGAAGAGACTCTTCGCTTTACAACTGCAATTTTAAAATTTCCATACAATAAAACAATGCAAGCCCATCTGTCTATAAGAATAATCTGATAATTACAGGGCTTTTATGCCATTTTCCGGATATATCTGTTATTTACAGCATTTTGCCCGAATTTGATTAGGCCTTTTGCAACTTTGTCAATGGAGGGCGAAGTGGTACCTCGCCCGTGACGAAGCAATCGCTTCGTTCTACAATTTTGAATTTTCCAGACAGTAAATGAGACTGCTTTTGGTAGCGACTTTTTCATAGAGAGCGAAGGGGCTCTTCGCTCTGCAAAACTATTTGTTCCCCGTAACTTTATTGCCGCATAACCTTGACTGATTCCAAACGACGGACAATCTCCTGGTCCAACAGAGCTGCAAAATCAGGACAAATAATGATCGGTATCTCCGTATTTTTGAATTCTTCAGATATCCTGCTAATAACATCCGGCTCAAGCCTTTTGAAATCGGACAGGTACATTACACAGACAAATGATGACAGACCGTTTTGATTATCCCTGTTTTTCAGCTCGTTTGCCCGGTTCAGATCATCCTGCCAATAGTGCTCCATGTCCTCAAATTCATGGGCACGTATGAGCACCTTTAATGTTTGTCCGTATGATAATTCCCGAACTGCATCTTCATGAAAAACCCATGGAACAGTGACCGTTTCATCAGGGTCAGAGAATTTATAAATCTTGGCGCAATATGCCGGGTCAAATTCGATTTCCACATTACGTTCGTCATCTTCCAGTTCCAGGACTGCCCCCTGGCTTTCTTCTGAAAGGACATGATCGCGCCTCGTTAACTGCCGGTCGAGGTAACCACCCATAGTGGCCATACGGCAGTGAATTAAATCATAATAAAAGAGATGCCAGATTTCCGGAGGAAAGCTTCCCTTCTGCAGTGATTCAGGAAACCGGCTACTGAGGAGCAGACTTTCAAATTCCTGATGTGTCCATACCCCGCGGTGAACGGCATATGCTGCACTTACGGCAGAGAGGCTGCCGGCTTTATCGAGCACCATGATTTTATCCCTCAGCTCCTTCCGGAATTCGGACAGGGCAAGATACAGGTCTTTTGACTCTTTCGGCGTAATACCACCTTCTGATACGTGGGCAAGGATAACGCCCAATCTTTCAGCCAGTTCACACAATTCACGGGGAACCCGGCCCCCCTCTACGTTTTTTGTAAACCGGATCTCCATTGATCCACCAGTCTTGTAAGCATCAGATAAAAGAATTAATACCAGAGCACGACAACCACTGTCAGCTTCATACTCGGGAATCTCAGCGGTCAAAAATACGTCCACCACCAAACGGTTGTACTGTTTATCGTGCCTGATCACGGTGATACCTAATACTATATCCTGAACACAGAACCGGTATGGTCTCCATATATGGCTGCGGGGTAACTGTCCACCTTCCTGATGGTCATACTGAAAGCCGATCCTGTTGATATGCTGTTCAAGCCGTTCCAGCCCCCTTTTCCACCACCTCCAGTTATCTATAAGACGATTCAGGTATTCCTCAAAGCCTTCATCCAGTGTCTTCTTTTTTTCCCCGGGTTTCGAATTGCAGTCCCAGAGAATAACGTGCGACGAACCGTCTTCTGAACAGTCAAGGCAGGCAAATTTCTCTTCCCCGAGTTCCCGGAATGGCAAAAAACTTCCCGGAAAATCTGAATCAAAAAGGCGCAGAAATGCGGTAAGATCAGAAACGGAAAAGGTTTCAGGATCATCCGGGAAAATCCCATAAATACCGAGGTAGTCTGCCTGAAGTATCCCGGCTTTTTTGATAAAATTCCGGTAAGGGGTTGGAAACGTAAGTCCCAACTCACGTTCAACCTTTTCAATATCTTCATCCGAAACCGGATGTGAGGTTTTTATTTCACCTGAAAATTCCTGGAGGGTTTCATACCATGCATCCTCTGCTAAAGCTAATGCCGGCGCCATTCTACTTTTTTCCGTAATCTGAATATATGAAAATTTTAATGCGCTGATTATAGGGCGAAGTGACACTTCGCCCTACATAAAAAATTAGCCGAAGACATTATTTATGTATGGGAATTCCACGGTTACCTGCGGTTTTCGAAAAAATCACAAATGCCGATTTATAGTATTACATATACGAAAACCGAACAAAAATGAACAAGGATTTAATTACACCATCACGGACAAACAAGTTTGTCCGTGCCACCCGGTCTAAAATACTGTTCGGTTTCATCCCCTGGATACTATAACTAGCTTACCTTTTCATGAAGCCCTATTGTATGTTTCCCGGATGCTTCCAGTTCGCTGTTGATCGTTTCAACTATCTGTCTTGTTTCCCTGGTAAAATTGCTGTTACTCACGATATGATATTCCCGAAAGCGCCCAGTCTCTAAACTGTCTGCAATCTGTTGAAGCTTTTCTTTGCTTACCGTACAATTGCTATCACCCTTCTTGTAGCTAAAATCAACGCCAATGCTTTGTCCGCCGCGACGTATCGTAAGGTCTGATTCCAGGCCATGCGGTTGAGGCATAAATACCTTTAGTGAATCTTCCAGAAAACTCACACCCTCTTTAGCAAAGACCTTCATCGTATCAACGGCTTCGTGAAGGAGAGAATCTGTATTAGATCTGGAAGTGGGATACTGTACCTTTAAATGCCGGCCAATAACAAACGAATCATCTTTTTTTATAGAAAACCCATTACCGGACCGATTTAGCAACCGGGAAGTGGCCAGCACCTTATATACCATGCTATCAGCATTTCCGGATTTCCAGGATGAATGATGAATGCGGTTAAATAAGTCCAGGACGTTCCTGTTCTTACTTTCAATGTTTTTGAGGGCAGATGGTAATGACGCAATCTGTTTTTGTGATACATTTCCGTTTGCCATTGCCATAACAAGCTTCATTGTATCTACTTTTTGGTTCTTGAATAAGTCTTGCAGGTACTCTCTGGTTTTTGAATCAAGTTTGTTAACAGCGTTTTTGTAGTTTTTCATTAAAACACTGGCGGCAGGAGATACCATCTTTTTTGCCGTTTCCCTGATCTGTTCATAATCTTTCTTTGTCACATGCAAAGTACAGCCCATATCCTATTCTCTTTCCTTTCAAGACTGTTTATGAATAACAGAAATACGATACAAATTTTAAGATAGCAATGGCAGCATCGGCAATCTCACAGGCTGAAGACCTTCAACCGCAGAAATACGTTTACCATGTTCACGGGATGTTTCTTATCTAAGAAGGATTCCATTTATAACACGTTTGAAAATATTTTCAAGTATATTTTGTTACTAAACTTTTTCCCTCCCCCTTCGGCCATATGCATCAAGCTAAGGAACAATGCGGTACTTTTTCTGATCCTCACACAAAGACACCAAGACACCAAGATAGATCTGACATCCAAGAGGTTTCCCTGTCACGTTGGAAAAATTTCTTGTAAGGCTGATGTATCATACCATCAGAGCTACCATGGGGCCTGGTGCAGAGCGATAGCTTTTCCCTCCCCCTTCGCCCCCTCCAGAGGGGGAGAAAACCGTACTTTGAACATTTGAAAATTGAGAATTTGTTTCGTATTTCGGATTTAGCATTTCGGATTTCACTATCGAAGGGGGAGGGATCTTTTGTCTTTTCTCTCTCCTTTCCCACGCACTGAATTATCTTAACACCTGCACATATATTATTGAGAACCTCTTCATCTGAAACCTCTTGAATGTCATATCCATAAAAGACCGAGGTTCTGAAATTGAAAAGGCCCCTTTGTAACCTCTCCTTGTTAACGTTAAGGTTTATCAAGATTCGTCGAATCTAACAATTGAGCGCCATGCTGGAACCGGTCCATAACGGCCTTCTCATAGATATCGTCCATCTCCCCGGAAGCGTTCTTCTCTTTTACCCGTACAAGCTCCTCAGCCTGGAGTTCTATCGTATCCTCTGTTAATTCTATCTGTATCCCCGGTAATACTGTATCAATCTCTGCAAGCTCCTGCTTCAATTCATTCATCTTTTTGGTATAAAGTTTCCTGGCAATCTCCAGTATATGTGGATTATTCGCAAATTCACTGGTTTTCTTATTCAACTCTATCTTTGTCCTCTGGATCATTGCCTGAATAGCTGTTTTCCTCTTCGTAAGCTCCTGAATTTGTTCACCCTTCATCTTTACTGATTTTTTTAAACCGGGATAAGGGTCCGCCAGTAATATAGCCTGCCTTGCCAGATTCAACCCATTCTCCTCCCTCTGTCTTATGGTCTGTTTCTCCTCATCTGATTGTTCTGCTTGTTGCTGGGTTGTAGCAGTATTAACTTGAGAAAATACGCTGGGAATAAAAACATTCTGCACGAAAATTATAGCAAACATTATTAATGGTATTATCCTGAACATGGTAATGTCTCCTTATAAAAAATTACCTGTAGAGCGAAGAGGCTCTTCGCTCTACAATCATCACTCTGAGATTTCTGTATGAAAACTTAACCTTCTGTGAAATCCGTGGTTTCAACATTCTTTCAATATCCTCACCTTCGTACACCACCGAAGTAATTCCGTACTGAGGTATTGTATGCCTCTATCCCTTCTTCGTATTCCTCCACTGATCCAAGGCTGCTGTCCTTTAACAAACCGGTAATAATCCCCTTAATATCCGAGAGTGTATCAACTACCCCTGATAAATCCCTGTACAGGCTGCCAATCTTCCCTCCTCCAAAACCCTTTCGTAATTCTCTTCTGATTTGTTCACTATGGAGCCATGCCGTTGTTAACATCGCCAGATCATTCTTTATCAGCTTTAAGTCCTTCTCCGTCTTTCCCAGCCCATTTATTAACCTCTCGATGTTCTTTGCCTCCTCTTTTACCCAGTTTGCCCGTTCCGAAAGTAATGAATTCTCCTCATTTTCCATACTGGCAGAAATCTTGAGTAAGTATTTTCTGTAATTTTGTAATTCAGGGACTACTTTCTGAATAGACTCCTGCCCATTCCTGACAAATTCTATAGTAGTATACAGTACCTGTCCTGCCTTCTCTGTTACATGAGCAGCATTCTCCGGGGTCTGATTTGCCTTATTCTTTTTAACCGCCTGAAGTAAACCGGCACTGTCCTCTTTCACCCGGTCGAAGCTTGTCTTAAATGAGCTGAGAGACCAGTTGATTATCCTGAGGCTCTCCTCACTGTACGGCTCTATGACTACAGGGGTGTATACCTTTGCCTGAAGGGACTGAGCGTATCCTAAGAAGCCGATGATAAACAATACGGATAGAATGAATTGACGCATGGATTGTTCTCCTGTTAAAAGGTTACATTTATAGTTAACAGCAGTTGAAACCGAACAAATAAGAAACACACCGAGAAAGTACTTCAGAAGTTCTCTGAGCCATAGAGGCAACAAAGCCATTGAACGATCGAATTAACGTCTTAAGAGTTTCCCAACAGATATTATAGGAAAGGGCTTCTTTCGCCCATCGAATCCATTGTTCAGCTGCATTCATCTTTGGACTATGAGAAGGTAAATGATGTATATGAATATCGGTTTCTTTCCCCGTCTGTTTTGTAATAGTACCCAGATGATAAGGTGCATTATCCCAAATAGCATCAATATGATAGCCTGGCAAACAAGCACGGATTTTCTTCAGAAATCGAGCAGTGTTTTCTTGATTAAACTTCTTCACTTGCAGCGTGATAATTTTCCCCAGAGGTCGTACTACAGCAACATAAAAAGAGAGTTTCTTCTTGCCAGGGCTCAGAGAATCAACTATGGCCTCTTGTTCCCTGGGACACCACATTCGTCTGAGAAGGGCATCCTGCCAGATATGTCCTTCATCGATCCAGACCGTAACACTCTTGCCTGGTCGACTTTGCTCCACGTGCTCAAGAGCCATGGCGAATGCTTTCTGGTCTTTTTCATTGGCTTTGATAAACTTCTTGTGGGGCTTCTTCAGTACAAAGCCCAACCGACGCAAATACCGCCGTGCTGTATGGGGATGAACCGTTTTCCCAAATACCTTTTTTATATAAGCGGCCACACTCTTACCACTCCAGCGACCAGTTTTTATCCCACTCTGGCGTGGAGGCTTTTGTATTGCCTGATACAAGACCTCAAATTCCTCTTTGCTCAGAGATGGTTCTTGAGGGCTTTTGAACTCTGGCACCAAACCCTCTATTCCTTTCTGATTAAAACTATGCACCCATTCACTTACGGTCTGACGTCTCCGGTGGATTTGCCTGGCAACACTCTGTACCGATTTGCCAGAGGCAATAAGTGCCAATGCCAGATATCGTTCTCTCAAACGCTTATTTTCAGTAGCAATACTTTTCTGAAGCAGGGTTTCTGCTGTTTCTCCCCATTTCGGATCCAATTGAAGCATAGGATACCTCCTCGTATAACTTGTTTACAAACTTTCATAACGTACAGAAGTATCCTTTTAAACAATTTTATTTCCTGTTCGGTTTCATTTGTTATTAACTATAGTCTGTCCCTTGCCGATTTTATAAAACGATTAATTTCATTACAAAGATTTTCTATTCTTGATAATTTCTTATATTCGTTTAAGTTTTCAAACCAATGTTTTAAACCATACCCATAAGGGTCGCCAGAAACACATACTATCTTAGGCAAAGATTTCAATTCAATAATTTGTTTTAGGGTATCAACAACAACTTCTATTTTGATATCACTGATTCTCTTATAATCTTCCTCATCCTCCAGATCAGCCCTTTCATCCATTTTATTTATCACAAAGATTGTGGAATTAATCTTGTTTATATCTGACAAAAGCCACTTTATTGTTACTTGGTGACTGTTCTTTAATGGATTAACAGGATCGAGGGTATAAATAACTATATTTGCTTCTGAGATATATTTCCTTGTAAGTTCATCATGTAGTAGTTTTTCAGAAAATAGACCGGGTGTGTCAACAATAAGCCAATCATCATATTCATAACGCATAATATCACATGTACTAGGTTCTGGTGCAATTTTAATGTCTAATCTTTCTGTAATGGCTGACACTATAGTAGATTTACCTTCTGCAAAAGCGCCAACTAAAGCAATAGAAAATTTTTCTTTCGCAAGATTTTCAGTTAACTCGTTTACTTTTGCTTTAAGTTCACTTAAATCCAATTCGTAAGAATTTTCAAACTCATAAAATTTTTCATTTAATCTCTTTAGTTTACCGAGTAATTCCTGCTTTTTTTCTATAAAACTTTCTATCATAATACCCTCCTTCTTACGCTTTTTAACCCAATAAATGTATCTCTTTTGATGAAAGTATCCAAAGCCCTGTATTTAAATTCGTCTATATTTTTATCTACAACCAACATACTATTATTCTTTTCGAAATCGTGTTTAGTTTTAACAAGTATAGCATTAAGTAAATCTCCTGCATTTTCATAAATGCTAATATCTTTTATCCGAAAGGGTCCCATTTTATCAGGTAGTTGTTTTCCTATGATACACATTTTCTCAAGCTGTAAGTCCACGTATGCTATTTCTACATTATTACCAATAATATATTTTGTTAATAATGTACTTATTTCTGTTTTTGTATTATTAAGTTGTTCTATTTTTTCATTCATGGAAAATCCAAAATTTTTAATACCTTTTAAATAATAACGAATTTCTTTTAGTGTTTCTTCTACACTACTCCTTATTTTCTCAAATTCTTTTTTTATATTTATTTGCACTTCAGCTTTCATTTTATTAAACGACGATTCCACATCAGAATATGCCTTTTGTTTTGCCTCTCTTTTCCGTTTATTAGGATCATAAGAAAACCAGTCATATATTTTTTTTAATATAAATAATATCGTGGTAATTATTCCTACTACCGGATGTATTGCATAAGTAGCAATAACTCCCCATACTGATAAACCTACATCTGTGATTTGGCCCATTACATACTTAAAACTTATTTCAATTTTTTCAATTATTTTAGTAATATCTATATCACCTTTCATATTACTATATTTAAAACTTAAATCGACCCTCTTCTTAAACTCTTTGAGTAATGTTTCGATTTCTTCTTTTGCATCTGCTAATAAATTTTTACACTCTTTTTCTATTTCTTTATTACATTTATGGCTTATACTATCTATTCCCTTCTTTATAACATGTTCATCATTTTCAGCATCTATTCCACTATAAATATGTTCTAGAATCTCGCTTTTTGCCCGATCAATTTTAATTTCAATTGCATGAAGTATTTCACTATTGTATTTTGCTAATACTGCAGAAGTAGTATTAGAAGTGCTGTCTATCAATTTTTGTAATTCCTTAAAAGTTTTGTCAAAGTTCTTTTTTTCTCTTAAAATTTTAGTTAACACAGAATCTAAAGATTTTAAAAACTTATAAGTATTTGAAACAATAATTTCATTCACACTGTCCAGGGAAAGTTCTGTAATAGTTTTTTGTAATTCCTCCAGATTGCTAAAATTATATGCGTTATTAAGAGAGACAAACACTTCTTTGGTTTTTTCTCGATCCTTTATAAATTTTCTTTCATTTTCAGTATTTCCAGGGATATTTAATCTTGCAATTGACAAAAAACCTAATTTAGCATGCAGAACAATATTTCCTTTATAATGTCCAAAAAAGAGTCCCTTAAATTTATCAAATGTTCTCTCTTCGATTTTTAATATTTTTTCATCCTTCAATACTGTTTTTTGTCTGTACCTTGATGCTTCTCCGCTTACATTTAAAATAGAATATACCTTTGCCTCATCTTTTAAAAAGGACTTAATTTTTCTCACTGTTCCTTCTTCCGGTTCTTTATCAGTCCCAATTACATAAAATATTATATGTGATTTCTCAACAGCTGTTTTAATTTCTTTTCTATATTTACTCTCATTACCTTCAATACCTGGCATATCCAATAACTTTATATTAGAAAATCCTTTCTCTTTAAATTTTTTAGTACTCAATTCTTTTGTATAATCTTTACGCCCTTCACCTATTGAACTACCATTACCTTTTATCAGGGCTTCGATCAACGTGCTTTTTCCTGCATTTGTTTCGCCGAAAAAAGCAATATTTAAAACATCCCAACTAATATTGTTTTTAATATCTTCTATGTCCTTTTTTATATGGCAAATCCCTTTATCAATTATTTCATTTATGCTTTTAATGGATTCAATCAGTTGTTCGTTGATTAGGTTGAGGTTTGGTAAATCTTTGAATTTTTCCAATGTTTGAATTATTTCAGTAATGTGTTGCTGAAGGTTGTTTTTATATTCGTCAGTGTTTAGCATATCTTATCCTTACACTATAATTAGAACATTCTAAAACATAAACCTAAAGTTCAAAAGTATGAATGATGAAAATTTTTCAAATACCGAGAGAATGCTATAGTTCTATAAAAACAGAATGTCACTTTTACAGTCTTTAGAAGCCCTCTATTTTTTGGAAATTCTGCTATACTATATGACATTTTGTTTTGAGATCACTATATCTCAATTTTGTTCAAAACACACCCTGCATTTTTTGTCGAACTACCCATTTAATCTTCTTCACCTTCCTCCTCATCTTCAATTCTCTCCGAACCGCCACAACTGCTGCAAACTTCTTCTACATACCCATCATTGCCACATGCCGGACAATCATTAAGATGTCCCTTATCGTCAATATACTTGGAAGGACTTCCATTACAGCTTGGACACACTTCATTCGTATATCCACTACCACCGCATACATTACAATCACGAGTCGTCATATTTAACCCCTTTCTTTGAAAAAAGTAAAAAAAATTTTTTGCATCTGAGGAAGGCAGAAAATACAGGAGTATGTTATAAAAAAATTTGTTTCTTTGTTTCCTGTTATTCCTGCTTTCTTTAGATGCCCTGCTTCTTTTTCTTTCCTGCTATTTCTGCCTTCCTCAGATCATCCCGGTAATTACTTTTTGGCAAATGTGCTGTTCAATAATGTGACCCACAGCGCCTCAGATTTTACCTTTAATTTGATGGTGGCCTTTCCTTTTTCACAAGTAAGATGGTCTATGGTAACGTATTGCAGGTAAGGGCTGTTGAGTATCTTGTTGTCCTCTAATTTGGGAATTTTGTTTAAATGGCAGGTGATGAGCTTTGTCTTATCAACGGCTTGTCCCAATTCGATGAAAGGGAATTTTGCTGCAAGCGTTTTGAATAGCGCACCGGGTATAAAGGTAAGGTTTAATAGTTTTATGGTGACGGATCTCATAGTGCCGGTAAAGTTGCAGGAATCGTAAGCAAGCATTGGCTTCACAAAATAGGGAGTGTTTAATATGAAGTGTCCATCCCCGAATTTTACGCTGAAATCGGGTGCAGTGTTTTTTATGATCTCATTGACCAGTGTTTCTGTAACGGTAAAGGTACCTTTGGTTACGCTTTCAATAAAGTTTTTGGGGGATTCTATGCTGGTGCCTTTTATCATGTTTAACAAATACTGTTTCTCATCAGACGTTACGGGTCTGTTCATCGCATTTTCCTCCAGCGTTTGAATGGTATCGAATATGTTCCTTGTTTTGTCTATCGCGTCTCTATGCTTACTCAAAAAATCTATTAAAGCCATGTACACTCCTTTCTTTTCATAAGGTCTGCAGAAAACTTTTTATTCCGTGTTTTTATCCTGTTTTTTATTCTTTCTGAAAAGGTCCCGTATTTTTCCAGCGTTGGATGATTTTTTTATGAGTGAAGTAACTGCAGCTCCCCAGGGACTGGATATGGTAAATCCCGCGATTACCGCAGTGGTAATGACCCCGCTGATACCTATTAAACCGAGCATTTTCCTTAGTTTTTTCTTATCAATGTCTATTTCTTTATTTTCGATTAGTTGTTTCAACGCAACGAGCTGCTCTTCCTGCATATCGGTTGGCTGTGATTGTCCGCTTTCCCACCGGCTTATTGTTGAGAAGCTCACTCCGAGCGATTTTGCAAATTCACCCTGCGTAGCCCCCAGTTTCTCGCGAAGTTCTTTAATCTCTTTTGAAGTTATCATAGTACACCTCATATACGAAAAAGTTATTGTTCCGGAATTGAAGTAGTATATCATATAGATAGTATAATGCAATTCAAATATTTTGCATATGCAAATATTAAGACAATTTATTGCCAGGCACATCTACCGGAGACGTCAAACAGTACGTGAGTGGGGATATAGTCTTAGTCAGAAAGGAATAGGGGGTTTGGTGGCAGAGTTCAAAAGTCATCAAGAACCATATCTGGCTAAAGAAAAGTTTGAGATACTGTATCAGACAGTACAAAAGTCCCACGCCGGAGTGGGATAAGAAATGGTCGCTGGAGTGGTAACGGTGTGGTTGCTTACGTAAAAAAGTACGTGGGAAAACGATTCATCCCTATACAGCTTAACTATAGCATCTAAGGAAAGCGGATTACATCCGCAAAATCCAAATCCAGTGTTACCAGACAACGTTTTTCCTTACAACATACCTCATAGAGATTTTGATCCAAACATCCTTGAAGTTTTTGATCACGGACTGTTTGAATGTCGTGACCTGCTATACGAAAATTTTCTTGTGTTCGTATTCCAAAGTTCTCGTCGAGTTTAAACTTCATCCTGTGGTCTCGGTTGGTATTTCAACATATCGTTCTCGTGCCATTTCAGCACCATATGCGATAGCCGCCCTGACATCTTCCTCCGTTAACTGAGGATATTCTGCAAGAATCTCCTCAATACTCCCACCATTGGCCAGAAAATCAAGGATCAGCGATACCCAGATACGAGTGCCACGAATGCAGGGCTTACCGAAACAGACGCCGGGATCGATCGAAATACGATGTAAAAGAGGATTCATATTTGTTTCTCCCATTTTCATATGCTGAAAAATATAAACAGGAAAGTTCGTTCAATATGATTAAGAAACAAGAAGATTATGAAATGTAAAGGCATATCGCTATACCCCCTACCAATTTTCTCTCTCCTGCCATTCCTGCTTTCCTTAGATGTTCTACTCCTTTTTTCTTTCTTTAGATCGTTTTGTGTCCTTTTCCTGGCATTCTAAAACTTCAGATCATTCACACTCAATATCGCGGTAAGCATGGAGATTACGATTACGCCAACGATTGTCCCCATAAGCAAGATCAATACAGGCTCTACTGCCGTTACAAGCCTCTTCATTCGTTGTTCTGTATCGGCATCAAAATTATCAGCAACCTTCAGGAGCATTTTATCAAGGTTTCCTGTCTCTTCACCAACCTTTAATAAATGAACGGCGATTTCCGGCAGAAATCCCCTTTTTGCAAGTGATATGGTAAGACCCGATCCATCCTTTACACTGCCCTTCACATTGATAAGAATATCGGTAAGGTAGTGATTCGATAATACATCTTTAACGATGTCCATAGACTTCAGCAAGGATACGCCATTCTCCAGTAAGGTACCAAGGGTCCTGGCAAATCTGGATATTTGTATCTTCCAGAGGAGGTTGCCGATAACAGGGGTTTTCAATTTTTTTTGATCTATTTTTACCGATATTCTCCTGTCTTTCATAGCCTTTTTATAGGAAAAGAATACCAGGGCGACAATAAGCACTGAAATCCAACCATATCGTATCGCATAATGACTCATACCAATAAGTACCTGTGTTGAAAAAGGAAGGGCGATTCCCATTCCCTCAAATATTTCAGAGAATTTTGGTATTACGTAGACAATGAGGGCACTGATCGAAATTAAACCGGTAATGCTGAGCAATAACGGGTAAATCATTGCGGAAATAATCTCACCCCTGACTTTCTGCAGCTTTTCCTGATATGCCCCTAATCTCTTCAGTACCTGTGGCAATACACCACCCTCTTCCCCCGCGCGTATCATGTTTATATAAACACCGGAAAACAGTTTACTATGATTGGTAAGGGCCTCGGCGAAAGATTTTCCAGACTTGATTCCATTTAAGATATCTTCAATAACACTTTTCATTGTGTTATTATTTTGGGACGACAGGAGGATAGACAGGCTTTTATCAATCGGAATTCCTCCTTCAAGGAGTGTTGCAAGTTCCTGGGTAAAAGGCAAAACAGCCTTTTTATTTGCACGGTTCAAAAGGAATCCAAATCTTTTATTCTTATCTATTTGATTAATGTGTAAAATAATATGCCCTGACCTGCGTAGCTCATTTACCAGGTCTGCCTTGCTAGCGGCTTCCTTTTCCCCTTCGATAATACCGCTGGATGTGGTTAATAATCTGTATTTAAAAGTACTCATAACCTGTAAACAATTCTTATTTCAAATTCGGTCTCATGACAACGATCTGTTCTTCACCATACCAATCAAGCCTGACAAGGTCTTCCTCTATACGCTTTACCGTATAGTCTGCAATCTCTTCACCCTCTTCAACAAAAATAAAGGCCTTTTTGTTACCGGTTTTATCCGGATTTTCGATTAATGCCTTTCTTACATCTCCCAGGACAAGTATTCCTTGCAGGGTAATTTTTACAGGCATCCCCTTAGGTTTTTGTTGTCCTTTTGTAATCTGCGCGGTCTGTTCAGCATCAACCATCTCATAATCATCATCGTTGATTGTCTCTTCACTCTTATTTATTCCCGGAGAGATCCAGGCAGTCCGTTCCGGAGAAAATGGGTTACTTGAGAGTATAGGTTCATAGTAATCTATCGTTTTCGCTTCTCCTTTAAAAAGAGGTAACGACACTTCGTTAGCAGGGGTTCCTTCTCCGTGCTGTTCTGATTTTATTATGCGTTCCGGAGGATAATAAACGTGCACTATACCTATAACTGCAAGACTGGCTGCTCCTATAAGAAAAGCAAGATTTATTATGGGCAAATAGTACTTCCATTGTTTTAGTCTTTTTTTCAAAACATCCACAATGCGTTGTAGTAACGGAATATGTATAAGTTTCATAACTTATTATGACCTCCTTTCTATAGAAGCAATTGCCGTTACGGTAGAAGAAATGGCAGCCCCTTTTATAACATCGTAACCAAATGTCCTGATTTTCAGGTTATCTATAAAAAGGAATTTACTACTGTTGTACTCTATCTCGTACAGAAAATTCTGCAGTTTTTGTGAGCTGTCTATTTCATTTACTTCAATATTGATTGATAACGCAACGAGGTATGGTTTTTTACTCACTACTTCTTTTTTTAAAGCTGTGCTCCTTGATACAACTAATCCGTTCCTGGTCGCCAGGTTATTCATCATTTCCTGAAACTTTGCAAATGCAAGTTCTTCGGTCTCTTCCGATAAAAAACCTTCCTGAAGCCCTGTATAATAGTTTTCCAAATCATGTAACCTGCTCTCATACTGTTCCTTATTAGCAACAAACGAACGGTATTTCTTTAGTAATTTCTCCTGCATTTCCAACCGCTCATTTGTCTCACGAATTGATTCTAGAAAGGGAGTAATTGCAATCTTATCAATTCCAATGTACAGGATAACGATTAACGCTGCAACGAGCAGTATTCTTTCTCTTACCCTGAATCTTTTAAACAATTCTAAAAACTTTTTCATATCTTCAACTGTTTTTAATATTTACCCGTATCCGAAATTTTTCCCGACCATTTTGTGTTTTTGTAACAGGAGACGTTAAACCTACACCAGAAAAGATTGGTGAATTCTCTAAAATAGGTATCAGGTTTGTGGAAGATACCGCATCGCCTTCTATTTCAAAACTATTTTTCTCAAACGTGATGGCCTTTATCCATGCATCATACGGTAATACCTTTGCCAGCTCTAAAATCGCATCGATCCTTGGGGTATGTTTTATCTTTATTTCATTGATTTTGTTAACAGCCTCATCGAGTATTCCTATCCGCTCCCGCAACTTCTCCATAGCAAAGACATCTTTTTTAATCGATTGAATCTGAGTATTAACCGTCTTTAGCGCTGCAGTATTATTTACCTTCTGGATATACGGTATAAGGAACGCAAAGAATATCAAAGCACCAACAAGAAAACACATCAAGGTGATCTGTGGATTTAACCGCCTCTTCTGTGATTTTATTAAACTTAAATCACATGAATAATCTGACAGGCCGTAAAGCGCTGCACCATGGGATTCAGAATTATCATCTAATGTCCGGGAAGAAATGTGGCTCATTTCCGGGAAGGAACGCCCGTTGTCAATATTCACAAATCCTATTTCGTCCGGAGGGTTTACCTTTATCCGGTTTATCAGTTCAGCTTCTGTTTGTATGATTGACGATGATACAAGATGATTATTAGCGTATAAATTAAGGCTATAATTTTCCGTATTTTTGTGAACTAAAGCAATAAGACCTTCACATTCCCTGAAAACAGGGAGAAAGGCAAAAGGCGAGATAATAACCCTTGCAGGAGTAACCTCAAGGGTACGCAATTTTGACAGAATAGGGTCCAACTCTACCTTTTTTACAGCAACAATAAAAACTTTTGTATCCTGCCTGCTCTGTGATAATGAATGAGAATCAAAGTGTACATCGAAGTAAACATCCTCATTACTGAACGGTATGAAACTATCCAGTTGATAGCCAAGTGCTTCTTTAAATTCTTTCAGATTACTATGGGGGTATTGTATTTCTCTAACTATGGCATATTCTCTTGGCCAGGAAAGAATAATTTCTCCCTGAAATTTCTTTAATGAAGAAAATACAAGCTCTAATTGGAGGGGGTCTTTGGATACAAAATCCTTAATATACACTGTCTCATGAGAATAACGAATGAATCTTTTATGAATGATTGTTACAATAAGGTCATCCCCCTCTAAAGACAACCCCATTGCCCTTTGGATAAACATATTAGCGAATGGTATTTTACTCATAGCACAAACTTTAAAATATTTTAAGGATATACTGCAATAATTTTACACTCATTTACTCCCTTTTGAACAACGATCTTATAAGAACCTCTTACCTTATCTGCAGAAGCAATTGCATAAATCGTCATATAATTTGAGTAAGAAACTGTTAAGTAATTCATAATCTTCTGAAAATCTTTACCTACGATACCATATTTCCCCAGGATATCCTTCAGGAAATCTATTTTCTGAATACCTCTCTGTTCCTCTCTCAGCAGAATTATTGCATCGGCAGCCTCCCGGGTAATGAGAGGAATATGGGTTAGAACTTCTCTCGATGCAAAGTTTACATTTATCTTACCTGTACCGTAAATTGTCAGGCTATCCCGTATCAGTTCAAATATCCGGGGAGTAACACCCTTTACCAGTGTTAACTCCTCAATGGATTCAAATGGTCCGTTTTTCGGTTCATAGGGTTCTGCCAGAGAAGCGTAATAATCCTTTTCTGCACCATTTATATGATGGAGATCATCGCTATCAATCCAATCCAGAATTGAATCGGTAATAGTCTCTGCGGTAAGTTCATCTATTGTGTAAGAAGTAAGGAATTTAACAAAATTAACCTTATTTTCATCCGTTATTTTATTTATATTGATTTTTCCACTCTCGTCATAAATAAACACATTACAATTTGTATCCCCTATTTTTAAGGAGTAGGGGCGGCTTCTCGGAACCCAGGGGCGTGTGCTTGCAATGATACCCTTCTTTTTAATGTCTGCTAACTTACTTGTTAAACGATCTTCTTCCGTACTTATAAGTTCATTCTTTGTTAGCTTTTTAAAATCCTCATCCTCATCTTCATTCTCAACTTCCTGTCTCCCGGTAGCAAGTAACTTCCGGGTGGCGTAAATGCAAGCTCCCCGGGCTGCATACACACTCTTTATATGTTCTGTATAAGCAGTCTCTGTTTTTATTGCCACACTGGTGTTTCGTGTAAAACTTAATGCAATAAATCCAAAAAGTACTATTACCCAAAGACTAAAAATTAATACGTAGCCATGATTGGCGATATAATCTCCTGTTGGTCTCCGTTCCTTGATACTATTAGTTTTATCGCCTTTGGGATTTCCCCTTTTACTTCTTCTTTCCATTTCGCATCTCTGATTTCTTTATCGAGTGCACTTTGAATTGATGTTTTGATATTCTCTCCGCTACCAGTCTCCTCTTTAACAAGATATTTAAACGAAATCGTATCACAATCTGCAAAGAATATCGTATTTTCCTTACCGGTAATTAACCTGTTTTCGAGTTCTTCAGATACATCTTTTAATCCGGAGTCTACCTTAAATTCCAAATATACTAAATCACGTTTACCATTTTCACGAATTACTGTTTTATAGTTAGCTATGATCATTCCCTGGCCATAATGCTTTTTTAATGAGAGTGGTGATGCAAAAGAGAGTACATCCTTCTCCCCTATAAAGAAAAACGCCTCTTTTGATTTATCTTCCATTGGTGCTCTGTTTTCCATGAATGGGGTATCGGTTTTCTTCCCATCCGGTTCCTTTAAAACATACAATGAGGAGACCTGCTGCCAGAAGAAATGAAAGGCTGCCTTTTCTTTTGTCGAATCATTAAACCATGATTCTTCTCTGTCCATTGAAAATAAACCCATTCTTATAGCATAGGCACTTGACATAATTAAGATAGTACCGATGAACACCGCTATAAGGAGTTCAAATAATGTGAAGCCTTTATTGCATTTCATTTGAATATTAATTTCATTGAGAGAAATCACTCCAGATCATCATCGTCAACTATAGAAGTACGGTCCGTTTTCTCGTCTTCAGTGAGACCCTCACTATCCGGGTCTGATAATTCATCTGTTGATTCGCCGGTAAAAAAAACAGTATCGATATTTATTACCCCAACTTCTGTGTTAAGAAGTATAACTCCTTTAGGGAGAGAAAGTTTGGTATTATCACCCTTCTTATCCTTTAAAAGCATAAAGCCTGTATCTACCTTTATTTCTTCATCATTATTGTTACTGTTCTCGGTTACTTTCCATTGAATACCATCTTTGGTTTTTCCTTCATAAAGTCTTTTTTCATCACCGATTATATAGTTCTTTTCAAGAATACCCAGGAATGCCTCTTCTGTCTTATTCCTCGCCAGAAGTACCTGTTTTGTATGTTCATCAATTCTACCTCTCAATCTCGAGGAATTTCCAATCAAACTAAAAAATATGCTAATGGAAATTCCTGTAATTGCAAGGGCAACCATAATCTCAAGAATGGTAAACCCATTGTAAAGGTTTGCCTGGGCCTCTCTATCCTGATTCCCTGTTCTTTTTTTCCTGCCGTGCCATAAAGGATAGAGCTTCCTTTTGGAAATGGGAATAGTCATTTTGTCCCTCCCAACCCGAGTGAAAACCCATCAATACCTATTCTCTTGACCGACATCTCTATTCCGTAATAGCAATGGTTCTATCATCTTTAACTTCTTCTGAAAGGCAGATGTCAATGAATCTGCTTCTTCTGCGGTGGCAGCAATATAAGGGGTTATTAACATGAGCAATTCTGTTCGGTCTTTTGTAATTGATGTGGTTTTAAATAAATTGCCCAGTAAAGGGATATCTCCCAAAATCGGGATTTTCTCCACTGTTTTCTCATCTCTTTCCTCGATTATACCGCCCATGCTAATGGAATGTCCACTTTTTATAACAAGGGAGGTTTCCGCCTGACGGGTAGAAAATGTTGGTGAATTAGTCACCCCTGTTGTTGTTTGTTGGGCATCGCTTACCTCCTGTTTTATGTCCAGTGTAATGAAGTCGTTTTCTCCTATATGAGGAACTACGGTAAGGATAATACCTGTCGGACGATATTGAACCTGTTCAAAGGTAACAGTTGTCCCTGTCTGCTGGCCAGAGCTGGTAAGAATAGGCACTTCGCTACCAACCTGAATATTGGCGGGTTGTTCATCCCTTACAAGGAGATGCGGGGCTGATAATACTTTTACTCTGGTATTTCTGGCAATGATTTGCAGTAAAATGTCGAAGTTTCCTCTGTCAATCATTACAAATGGCCGGCCTGCAGTAGGGATGAGATCTCCTAAACCTTGTAATTCCAGGCTTCCCAGATTAGCTGACCACTCTGTCCCATAATCCAGATCATCGGTAAGATCTACTTCCAGAACGAGGGCCTCGATGAAAACTTGCTGGGGAGTTGCATCAATGGCCTCTATAATTGCTTTAATACCCCGGTAATCCGTTGGCGATGCCTTAATTACGATGGAATTTGTCTTTGGATCAGCCACAATCTTCATAGCCTCGGGCTGTTCCTTTCCCGGTACTTTCTGTTGGGCAGCCATTTTTTCAGCATAGATTTGTGTTAAAACAGGAACAATTGTTTCTGCTTTTTGGTGTTGTACTTTATAAACGTAAATCTTCGGTTGTTCATCCACTAATGTTGGAGGCACGTCAACATTTTTTATCCAAAGGTCAACTTTAGATAAAAGATCGGGTGCCCTGCTAACAACCAGCATCTTATTCGTATCTGTGAACGGTATGAAATTAAATCCTGTTTCACCTCCCACTTTTCCACCCAGGGATTGCATAAAAGTGGAGAGGTCCTTTGCCATATTTCGTGCATCTACATATTTCAGATCATAAAACTTCACTGCTTTACCAGCAAAGAATGGGACATCAAATGTTTTAATTAGCGTAAGCAATTTTTCTATATTTGATGCAGACTCAATAAGCACAATATATTGAGACTCAGCATGAATAACGATATTTCCTATATTGGAGAGGAAAGGTCTTAATGTCGCTTGCAAATTTTTTGCATTTTCATACTCAAGGGGAACTATTTGTATTATAATATCTTTACTCCAGGGAGGAATTTTATCTCCAACAATAATGACATTTGATTCCTGCCGGGCATCTGCTTTCGGAAGTATTCTATAGATATCACCCTCTTTTATTATTGCAAAGTTATATACGTTCAGCACGGTATTGAGCATTGAGAAAAGCTCTTCTTTGTATACCTGCCCTGTAACATGGAAATTAAACTTGCCACCCACCCTGTTATCAAGGATATAGTCTACATTGAGAACCTCACCTAATATAACATTTAAGACATCTCTTACATCTGCGTTATCGAAATTAAATGCAACATCTATTTTATCCCCAAGAAATTCCGGTTTGCGCAGTGAGGGCTCGGGCTTTTTCTGCTCCTGCGGATATACAAATTCATCCGGTATCTTCTTTTCCTCTTCTGCCCGAATCTTTTCTTTCGTCGGGATTTCATATTCCCATGCCTTTTTTTCTATTTCTTCTGTTGTAGTAGAGAGGGTTATCGGTTTTCTAAAGGGTGCAAATTCCAACTTTTTATTTTGATTCCCATTACAACCAGCAAAAGATAAGACAAGTGCAATTATACATAATTTGTGCTTCGTCATTATAAATCTCCCATCGAGGGGGGTAAACTTCTCACCATTATACTGAACTACTTATTCCCTATTTTCTCATACATTAAGAAGTATTAACGGAGTATCTTTCCTTAAGCTATTTACCTTAATTGCTTGTGGCGGGTAGATTCAGAGTGGTGCGGAAGGGGGGACTCGAACCCCCACCCCGGATTAGCGGGACTAGCCCCTCAAACTAGCGCGTCTGCCAATTCCGCCACTTCCGCATTTCCATAAGAATTGCGTACATCTAAATTACATCAAAGATATCTGAAAAACATCCGATAAAATTCTACCAGTTCGAGAAAAAAAGTCAAATACTTTTACAGTAATATTTTAAAACTTCTTCCTGCCCCCGGTATTCCCTTTTACAATTATGTGCCTCTAAAATACATTTCTGTAATTTAATATTTGTTTTTAAAAGAAGCAACAATTTACTTTTCATAGAAAATTTCTATAAAAGGTTCATATATCAAGAATTAAAATCCTATGGAGTGTTCACTTATCTTGGCACGCAATATGTTAGCTTAAAAATCAACTTCAGGTATGAAGGCGTTACATCTATACATTCACCTCACAATTTCTTTTACATGAATTCTGAAGTAAGACTCGCGGTATGAATATACATACAATTGGAGGAAATAAAGGATTCACTATCATTGAAATATTGATAACAAGTATCATCATTGCTATCCTATCGAGCATTATTCTGCCTGTTCTTTTTGCAGTGAAACAAAAATCACAGCAAATTGTTTGCAGCAACAACCTGCGGCAGCTATTTCTCGCTATTGAACAGTATACAAATGATAACAACGGGTTACTTCCCCGTACAAATAACAGCGATAAAAGCAGGGATGATACGAAGGACTGTTATACAGAAGTTTGGTTTAAAGCTGTTGATCACTATTTGATCTCATCATCACTTCCAGACACGCGGGAAGAAATTTCACTTGAAGAACGGGTTTTGCTGGTAAAGCAAGATCCTATTTTCAAGAACATATCCCCTTCTGACCGATCGAAAACACGGACAATAAAAATGAACCGAAATCTTATACCAGATTCAGAATGTCAACGATATATCGAAACAATTGCATATCCTACAAAGACCGTACTGCTATTCGATGGTCGCATTAACAATAAAGGAGTGGCTGATAATTTTGATGGTACCTCCGGAAGTGTTGCACAACGTCACTTAAAGGCTGCAAATATCCTCTTTGCCGACGGACATGTAGAGTGTATACAGAATGGTGACTCAGACGGAACGACAGATGAAGGCTGGCCAAACCGGCAAGCAGGACAAGGATTAATCTGGGACCCCGATAATCCTGATTTACCATAAATGTTCAATTCCCCGAAATCATTCATTATGGTTATTAGCCTGTACCCATCGTTTACCGAGCGGTTTCTTCCACCGCACATCAACATATTCCATATATTTCAGGCTGGTTCCTTCCACCTTTGCAACGCTCAGTAAATTTTGCAATTTTTCCTCATCTGAAAGTTCATCCGGTGTCTTACACAATGGAGAACATCCCCACAGTATCTGTACATTATTCTCTGTCCATAAAATAATATCGCTCTTGCCTCTATATTGTTTTTTACATACATTTGATACATCAACGACCAAAATCTTAAAGAGATTGTGTATGTTATTTAATCTCAGAAATTTTATTAATTCTACCCCTACTTTAATCCCCTCATCATTCCATACACTCCCATACGGCGGTAATCCGGATAATCTATTACTTTGAATACAGGGATTCTCATACCCTGAATTTGGTAATGTATAATACTGTTTTGGTAACAAAACATACTCATCATCAATAAGGTAAGTATCTTTTCCGCTTCTGACTATAGCTACGGGCTTACGCAATATAAGCTTAATATTAAGTCTATTGGGAAATATCCTTTTAATTGAATCTACCCTCTTAACAAACACCAATCCTCCATAAATTTCTGCAATCTTCTGGGATAAACCATTTTCATATATATTATAATGCTCATTTAAGGATTTTATATGTTTTATATCATAAGAAATACGGTCTGTTGCCCATAACGGTGTTTGAAAAGAGAACGTGGCCGGACTGACCCAGAAAATATTTAAATTCGTTAAGGAACACCATACCCTCTTGAGTCCCCAGGCTATAAGAACCAATACACATATAAACAATATATACCGTAAAAAGAGAGGAAAGAACCGGCTCTTTAATTCATCCCCCCTAACGGTAAAAAGATTTAGAAAAAACCTAAACCCTGTATTACTACTTGCGAAAATATTTCTCATTTATAGCGTTCATTCACATGAATACAGGTATTCTCCAGAGCAAGGTCTATGATTTTTTTGCATAATGAAGGGAATGGAATACCTGCTGCTTGAGCTGCCTTTGGAAGCAAACTTTTCTCTGTAAAGCCTGGTATGGTATTAACTTCTAGTAAAAAAAGGTTACCGTTATTATCCAATAACATATCTACCCTTGACATTCCTCTGCAGCCAAGTACCTTATGTGCATTGAGCGCTAATTTTTGTGCATAATTATAGAGAAAAGAGGAGAGAAATCCGGTGGTATGAACAGAGTCTTTCCTTGAAGCTGTTTCTGCAATCAAATATTCTGTTCTTGTATCCCTGTACTTAGCATCGTAATTGAAGAACTCCGCTGCTGGTTTAATCTCAACAACAGGTAATGCTGTGTTATCTAATATACCGACTGTTAATTCCCTGCTTTTTATGTATCGTTCAATGAGAACTTCATACCCAAACTCAAATGCCTTTTCTAATCCTCCCGCGAGATTTTTCATGTCTTTAACTACTGATATACCAATACTGGAACCATTTTTTTGAGGTTTTAGAATTACCGGTAAACCAAATCTCCTTACTTCATGCTGTATTTCTATCAATTCTTGAGATCGTGTTACAGTAATATACTCTGGTGTTTCAAGACCTGCCTCGATAAAACACCGTTTTGTTGCCAGTTTATCCATGGCAATTCTACTTGCTTTTACACCCGAGCCTGTGTACGGAATCCCTTTTGACTCTAAAAGTTGTTGTACACTTCCGTCTTCACCAAAATATCCGTGCAAAGCAATAAAGGCAACATCAGGTTCTCTCGTATCCAGTTCTTCAATCTTCTTATCTTTTACATCAACACAAAATGCATGAAACCCTGCAGCCTCTAGCGCCTTTGCTACCGCAGTACCCGAACGTAAGGATATTTCACGTTCCTGAGATATACCTCCCATCAATACAGCAACATTTTTTGGCCTCATCTAATATATTTCCTTTCACCATAAAGCATGAAAAATCTCATGAGTACTCTATCTTTTTATCTCAACCGGGAGGCCAAATCGCAGGCAACCTTCCATACATCACCTGCCCCCATAGTAATGACAACATCTCCCGGAGCTACTTCCGAAGAGAGGGTATCGACAACCGCAGGCAGGTGCGGAATGTATTGTGCATCTGTACCTGCCCTGCACGTCTCTTTACATAACATCCCGGAACCCGTCGCTGCCACCTCATACTCACTGTCACGTGCCGCATAAATATCAGTAAATATCACCTTATCTGCATCTTCAAAGGATTGCGAAAACCCTCTCAGCAGGTACCGCGTCCTGCTGTACTGATGGGGCTGAAAGACGCACCAGATCTTCTTCCGGGGATAAAGTTCCCGTGCAGCCTTTAAGGTTACCCGTACCTCCGTCGGGTGATGTGCATAATCATCGATTACCGTGATATCGTTTTCGGTACTGATAATCTGAAATCTTCTGCTCGCACCACTAAATGATGCTAATGCAGTCTGGATGACTTCTTTCTCTACTCCTATATGGGTACAAACTGCTATTGCTGCCAGTGCATTGAATACATTATGAGACCCCGGCACCTTTAACGAAAATTCACCAAAAAGTTCATTCCTTTTAAAAACCCTGAATCTGTTGATACCCGCGCCTGCAGAGAAAATCTCCCCCCGCCAATCAGATTCCTTATTCAGGGAATATGTTTCTACCCCCGAACGTGCCCTCCGGACTGCAAGGGCTATATTCGCATCATTATTATTGACCACCAACAGGCCATCTTCCGAGATCAGGGAAGCAAAATCACCAAAGGCCGTTATTATCTTCTCTATATCCTCGTAATAGTCCAGGTGGTCTTCTTCAATGTTCGTAATTACCCCTATCTGCGGATTGAGATTCAAAAACGACCTGTCATATTCACATGCCTCTGCAACAAATAAGTTCCCTTTGCCCAAATGAGCATTCCCGCCAATATCCGGTACCTCTCCGCCGATGACAAACGTTGGGTCCAACCCTGCCGTCTTTACTATCGTTGAGATCATTGCACTTGTTGTGGTCTTTCCGTGGGTCCCGCTTATCGCAATACCCCGTTTTTCCTTCATTAAAGAACCCAGTATCTGGGAGTATTTCACTACCTTTATTCCCATTTGCCTGGCAGTCTTAAGCTCCGGATTATCTTCAGAGATGGCCGCTGAGATTACCACCATATCCGTTTTTGGTGTCATGAAGCTCCCGTCCTGCTTGATATTGATTCGGGCACCCATTTTCTCCAGCGTTGAAATTAAAGAAGATGCGCTTACATCAGAGCCTGTTACAACACATCCTTCATGGATAAGAATGCGTGCAACAGCACTCATCCCGATACCGCCAATCCCGATAAAATATATACTGTCCCCGCTTAAAGGGCGATAATCAAACTGATTCTCTAATGGTATGGCATATGTCTGCATTCAATCTACCCTTTCCAATAAATTTTGTATCGTTCTCCTCTTAGTCCGATTTTTATTATATACATACTATGAATATTTTTTTATCTGTAACGAATTTATTATTTAACCCGTCAAGATGTATACCAAATAATCATTTTTACAACAAAACATCACCCTGTTTTAGGATTCTGTAAGCTATTGTTTTATTTATCCTTGTAGCAATTTATATCTTTTTTTCTGGTGTTAAAAATCCTTACCAGGGTGTGAAAAAATGTCCCATGAGACATATTTGTCTCAGACACATGTGTGCCAAGGCACATACGTCCGGTTGTAACAATTTCAGTAGTATTATTATCCTATACTGAGCGCAAACACCGTACTCTTCAATCCAGCTACTCTGCAGATATTATCAACAACCTGCACAGCAGCCTGCGGAATTCCCATCTCCTTGCTAAACCTTTTCATTCTCTCATACTTTTCTCTATTGTTGAGAAGATCTCCAATAAGTTCCGTAACCCTCTCAGGGGTCAGGTCAATTTGCTGTAATAAATACCCTGCGCCATTACTTGCTACTTCCATCGCATTCCAGTATTGATGGTTGTCTGTTGCATACGGATATGGTATTACTATGGCAGGAATACCGATTGCGGTAATCTCTGCAATAGTAGTTGCGCCGGCCCTGCAAATAATTATGTCCGCCATTCTTAAAGCGGTGCCCATATCATCGAGAAAACGACAAACAAATGCATCCAGTTTTGTTTGTTTATAAGCGGCCTTTACCATCTCATAATCATGATCACCGGTACAATGGATAAACTGCAGCGTATCCGTAAGTGATTCCAGTTTTGGTAAGCATTGTAACATTACCTCGTTAATGGCCTGTGCGCCCTGACTTCCTCCGGTAACAAATATCGTGTTCTTTAAAGGATTAAGTCCAAATTTCTCAAAACACAATTTCTCCTGACCATATGCAATATCTTTTCGAATGGGTGTTCCCGTCACACAAACAATCTTCGCCCTACGAAACCACTTGACAGAACTCCGCCAATGGCAATATACCTCATGAACCCATTTTGCCAAAAACCTATTTGCCTTTCCGGGAATTACATTCTGTTCAAGAAGCACAGATGGAATGTTTAATAATTTTGCAGCTATAAGCGGAGCAGCAGAGGCATATCCGCCCAAGCCGATTACAATAGACGGCTTACATCTTCTCATTTCAAATAATGCTTCAATAATACCAACGAATATAACACCGATGAAGGTAAATATACGTTTATATGATCTTTCCCACTTCCGGGCACTTATATGCCGAAATTGAAATCCCCGCTGTTCTACACAGCGTTTCTCAAACTCCTTTCCCGTTCCAAAAAAAATAATTTCAGCATCAGAAAATCGAGAGCGAATTTCTTCTGCGGTACTCAATCCCACCATCAAATGGCCACCAGTCCCTCCCCCTGCAAAAATCACTTTCATCTTTCTCTGCCCCTTTTTACCAGGAAAAATTTGCTATTTTTGATGTTATCTTATGCCAGATTTTCCCTGGTAGCAACCTGCCTGTCGTGTTTTCCTGAGATAACTCTGTATCACAAACGGATGCGTCTGAATGTTCTTTCGTCATTGATTGCCGTGATATGTTGATAAGTATACCAGCACTTATCATTGAGAATAAAAGAGATGATCCTCCCGAGCTAACAAAAGGTAAAGGAATACCTTTTGTTGGTATATCGCCGGAAACAACAGCAATATTAATAATCGCCTGCAGACCAAACATTACGGTAATTCCAAGCCCAAGAAAAAATCCAAACGTATCTTTAGCTCCGTGTACAATTCTTAATCCTTGCCATAATAATAAGCCAAAGAGACTAATAACAGCCATTACACCAATGAAGCCAAGTTCCTCACCGATAATCGTAAAGATAAAATCGCTGCTGCTTTCTGGCAGAAAAAATAATTTCTGCTTGCTGCTTCCAATTCCTACTCCTGTCAGGCCGCCGGAACCAAGGGCAATCCATGATTGAATAATATGATACCCGGTACCTGAAGGATCTTTCCATGGATCCCAAAAGGATAGTATTCTGTCTTTTCTGTACGACACTTCAAATACCATTTTATAAATAAAGGGTATGGCAGCTATAACCATGAAGAGAACAAAAGTAATTCTTGTTCCGCCAACTATAAGCATAATAAAAGATAATACAGCGATAAACGTGGCTGTACCAAAATCAGGTTCTATCACGATAAGAAAGCTTATGAGTGCTACAATGATCACGGGCATTGCAAATCCATAGACAGACTCTGACATGCGATCGGGGTTCTTTGCAATATAACCTGAAATAAAGATTATCATCCCCACCTTAGCCAATTCTGATGGTTGAATACCTAACATGGAGCCCAGACGGATCCATCTGCGTGCACCATTCGTAACAGTGCCAACTCCAGGTATAAGCACGAGTAAGAGAAGGATAGAGGAAACAATAAGAATAGGTATACTGAATTTCTGTAAATAGTGGTAATCTATCCCGGCCATTATCATCATGAGCAGAATACCTATACCTATCCATAGGAGATGCTTTACATATTGATAGCTGTTTCCACCGGTTCCAAAGGTATTCGTATCCGTACTATATACGGTAATAAGACTAAAACCGAGTAAGGCAACAATACTGTAGATAATACCATGCCAGGGTTTTATGAATATGTTCCTTTGTTTCATAATAAAATAAGGCTAAAACCAGCCAGTAGAATGGAAACAATCAAGAATCTGAAAGTAACCTTAGTCTCAGGTAATCCTTTGAATTGGAAATGGTGGTGCAAAGGTGCACAACGAAAAATCCTCTTTTTCGTCATTTTATAGAAGGAAACCTGTGCAATAACAGAGATCGTTTCTGCGATAAAGATACCACCTGTGACAATCATGACGACCTCCTGCTTTACAATAACAGCAATGAGCCCTAACATACCTCCTAGTGCTAATGAACCTGTATCGCCCATAAAAACTTGTGCCGGAAAACAATTATACCATAAGAACCCCAACCCTCCCCCTGCAAGCGCAGCACAAAAAATACTTAACTCTCCGCTCCCCGGAGTATAGGGTATATTTAAGTAGTTACTAACGTTCACATTTCCTGAAGCATAGGCAATAACCGTAAAGATAATTCCAGCTATGACACTACATCCTATTGCCAATCCGTCTAAACCATCGGTAAGATTTACAGCATTTGACATTGCCACAATAAAAAACGTAACAATCAGTATGTAAAAAGGTCCCAGGTCAGGCCTGAAACCTTTCAAAAAAGGAATTGTCAGTTGAGTACCCCACGCGTATTTATGAAAATGAAAATATAAAATGAGTCCTACGATAAGTCCTAATACTGATTGGAATAAGAATTTTGATTTACTCCGTAAACCCGGTACATTCTTTTGTGTTAATTTAATATAATCATCAGCAAAACCAAGTGCACCGAGCCATATCAATGAAAATATCAACAAAAGAACATATCCGTTATCAACATTACACCAGAGCAGAGAAGAGACCAGGATAGAAACAATTACCGTAATTCCACCCATCGTTGGTGTGTTCCTTTTGTCAAAATGCATCTGCTTAAGCTCTTCGGAATCTGTTTTTGTCGTATCTTCACCGATCTTGAAAATCAGGAGTTTGTTAATAAACCATCGGCCAAAAAAAATACTAAAAAAAAATGCTGTAAAAGCCGCCAAAAATAAACGAAAAGATATATACTTACCTGTTTCGAATGAACTTATTGATGAAAACCAGTGATATAACAAAGCCGCATAACCTCGTTTATTTGAATCCCGGGACATTATCCATAAGAAAGAAACTCATACAACCTTTCAATAATATGTTCCATATGCACGCTGCGGGAACCTTTAATTAAAACGGTACTATATTCCCTGAGACTACATATCTCAGATACCGAGACATCACCAATGTTCTTAAAACGGGTAATGTGTCTTTCAGGCATACCCGATAATCTTGCACCTTCTGCAATTTCATGTGCGTATTCCCCCACGGTCCATAACAAGTCAATATTTAAACGAGCCACTTTTTCACCAATTTCCCTGTGAAGTTGCTGCGATTCTTTTCCCAACTCAAGCATATCTCCGCAAATAAAAACCCTCCTTCCTCCCGTTTCAGTTTCGCTGAGGTATTGCAGGGCAGCGCTTACAGATTCGGGATTTGCATTATAGGCATCATTGATAACGGTAACGTTACCAATGCGCAACTGCTCGATCCTCATAGAGGGTAATTCAAAAGAGGAGAGGGCATCCTTTACATCCCGGATATCGTGACCTAATGCGTGACAAACGGCAAAAGACGCCAGGCAGTTGTTAATATTATGGTATCCGGGGACTGGGAGAAGCACTTCTACACATCCGTTCATTATGAGACTATATCCCTTGTCCCTTTTCTTTACCCCTGTACATTGTATATCCGCACGAGGATTGAAACCAAAACCTACCATATTTCCATTAAATCCGTTTGCAATCTTTACACACCATGGATTATCGGTGTTATAAACAAACGTTCCGTGGGTTTGAATATTTTCTAATATTTCAGCCTTTGCAAAAGCAACACCTTCAATACCATCTAAGCCTTCTAAATGAGTTTTTGAAATATTTACGATTACCGCTATGTCAGGAATACCGATCTCAGACAAACGTTTTATTTCCCCGGGAGCATTTGTACCCATCTCAAGGATACCGTACTGATGTCTGTTCTCTATTTCAAATATCGTGAGGGGTACACCAATACAATTATTATAGCTCTTCTGAGACCTTACCGTTGAACCAAAATGCGATAAGAGGCGGTATGTCATTTCTTTTGTGGTAGTTTTACCATTACTCCCCGTGATCCCGATAACCCGTGCAGGTAATTTTTGGCGATAATATTGAGCGAGGTCTCCCAGCGCTATTGTGGTATCGGGTACCCGGATAACCGGGAAATGTTTATTCCCCGCGTTTACTACACACGCATTCGAGATAACAGCCCCTGCTGCTCCAGCATCTATTATCCGGATAATAAACTGATGCCCGTCGAATCGTTTTCCCTTAAGTGCAAAAAAAAGATCACCCGGTTGAATATTCCGGCTGTCTGTAGATATACCCCGTATCTGTACATTCTTATTTGTACAGAAAAGGTTTCCGCGAACGGCTTTCACTATTTCCTCGAAAGAGAGAGGTTCCATATTTCTGATTATTTATAATTTGATACCATGGTACTCTGTAAGATTTGTCTTACTACATCACGATCATCAAAGGGAATTACGATACCTTTTGAGATCTGATAGTGTTCATGTCCTTTACCTGCAATAACAACGACGTCCCCACTCTTTGCTTCCAGAATAGCCTCTTCAATGGCACATCTTCTATCGGGTTGTATACGAAAACGGGCTTCCTTGCTCAATCCCTTTTGAACTTCATGAATAATACGAGAAGGGTCTTCAGAGCGGGGATTATCACTTGTTATCCAGAAAAGATCTGAATAATTTTCTGCAACATACCCCATTCTAGGCCGTTTTTTTCTATCCCGGTCTCCGCCGCATCCAAAGACGAGCAAAATACGTCCTGTTGTTGTGTCACGGAGTGTACTCAGAACAACTTGTAAAGCCTGATGTGTGTGAGCAAAGTCAACATAAACCTGAAAATCCTGTCCGCAGTCAATCCTTTCCAGCCTGCCGGGCACTGTGCATAATGATTCAATACCTGTTTGAACAGCATCAATCTCGAAACCCAATGCCAGGGTGCTTGCAGCCGCAGCTAATGCATTATACACATTATGTTTGCCTATAAGTTTTGATTGAATTGTCTTTTTACCCCATGGAGAGTTCAGGAGAAATCTCGTAGTGTCCTTATCCATAGAAATACACTCTGCTACAACATCAGCACTCTTTCTCTTTATACCATACCAAAGAACCTTCGACCTTGTACTCTCTACAAAGTATTTACTCGCACTCTGGTCATCGTTCAATATGGTGAATGCATCTGATTGTAATCCTTTTACCAGCTTTAGTTTTTCTTCCCGATAGTTTTTTATGTTTTTATGGTAATCGAGATGCTCGGCGGATAGATTGGTAAAGATTGCAGAACGAAAACGTATACCATCCACTCGATGTTGGGAAAGGGCATGAGAAGATACTTCAGTTACGGCATATTTTATATCAGCTTTTACCATTTGGGAGAGATAGTTCTGGATTTCAACGGATTCGGGAGTCGTCTCCTGGGCAGGTATAGCCCTCTTACCTATTTGATACTGAATAGTACCAATAAGGCCCGCTTCCTTACCGGAGGCCTCAATGATTGATCGTGTAAGATAAGAAGTGGTTGTTTTACCGTTTGTTCCTGTAATGCCGATAACAGTCATTTGGGAAGAGGGCTCATCAAAAAAATAGTTGCTCAGGAGGGCCAGGGCCTGACGTGTATTTGATACAACAATCTGGGGTATGTGCAGCATTACTTCACTTCTTTTTTCTACGACAAGGGCAACAGCTCCTTTCTCTACTGCACTAATGATGAAATCATGCCCGTCCAGTCTATTACCACTGATCGCAATAAATACAAAACCCCTTTTAACCTTTCGGGAATCATGCGTTATTCCGCATATCTCTTTTTCTACAAGGTTATAAATTTTGTACTTTGTCAAGCACGAACAGAGTTCACCTAATTTCATATCTTATTACTGAATCCTCTTCAAATAAGTCATTTTTCTTTAATGAAGAACGGTCTATATGAAGTGTTGCGTCAAAACCCTGCGTTTGCCTGTTCCCTGTTTGGTTCATTCGTTCATAGATACTTCTTGTTCTATCAATCTTATCTACTTCTTCAGCATATTCCCTTAGGAGCCTATCCAGGATTTCCCGATTATTCAGACGGGCTACTTCTAATTCCTTTTCTGTAGCATAAAGACCATACCAGAGAATAAAATTCTTTTTTTCAATTTCTTTATCATTCATTTCTCTCTTCCCAATTTAGAAATTTATAACAAAAATGTTCATCACATCTCTATAGTATCCAGAAAAACTCTCATGTATTGTAATCACGTGCAACTTCCTTTTGCCGCTCAGGTAATTATTGTATTGCCATCTGAAATTTCAGGGGTTCAACCCCGAGATAAATAAGCGACCGTCGAATAATTTCTCGTACAGCAGGAGCAGCAACAGTTCCACCATAGTATGCACCGTTTGTAGGCTCATTAATGATAACTAAAACACAGATACGGGGATGGTCAGCAGGAGCATACGCAACAAAAGAACCAACATATTTTTCACGGGAGTACCGTCCGCCTTCATGGGAAGGTTTCTGCGATGTACCCGTCTTCCCGGCAATATCATATTCCAGAAGATTTGCATTCTTCCCGGTACCATTTGTTACCGCCTTTGTTAGTATAGAATTCATAGTGCCACGTGCAATATCAACACCCATTACACGCCTAACTATCTGCGGGTACTGATATTCTTTTTTTTCATTATTATCACTGCTTATTATCGATTTTATAATACCCGGCTTAAGCAATACCCCTCCGTTTGGGATACTACAAAAGGCGGTAATAAACTGAAGCGGGGTCGTGGCAATCTCATGCCCCATTGAAATAGATACAAGAGAGTATACTTCAGACCAGTATCGTACGGGATGAAATATGCCTCCTATTTCACCTGGCAAATCGATCCCTGTTCTCTCCCCAAATTTAAACTGCTTAAGATGCTGGTACATCTTCTGCTTTCCCATGAGCACACCTAACCTTGCCATTCCTATATTGCTTGAATAAACAATAATTTCAGAAACGGTAAGATCGCCGTAACCATTATGGCTGTCATGAAGAACTCTGCCACCTATTTCATAAACACCATTATGACAAAAGAAAACATCATCAGGTTTTACAATACCCTGTTCAAGGATTCCCGAGAGTACGATTGGTTTTATTATTGATCCAGGCTCATAGCAATCAGTGATAGCAAGGTTTCTCCTGACATTCGACTGATATTTCTTAAAATGATTTGGATCATATGTAGGATAGTTAGCCATAGCCAGCACCTCTCCCGTCATTGGATCCATTACAATCGCTGTTGCAGAAGCAGGCATCCATTTCTCACAGGCAAAACCCAATTCTTCTTCAGTAATGCGCTGAATATTGGCATCAATTGTTAAAACAACCGTGTCTCCATGCTTCGGTAATTGTATTTCTGAATCAGGTGTGATAATCTGACGTTGTAGTGCATCCCGGGTAACATATTTGTATCCCGGTTCGCCGGACAACACGTCATTAAATAAGAGTTCAATACCTTCAAGCCCTCTATCGTCAATATTGGTAAACCCAAGGATATGACTTCCTAATTGCTGATGAGGATAAAAACGATGATACTCATTGCAAATATGCACACCTTTTAATGATACCTTTGCTATTGCATCGAGTTCTGCATCGCCAACTTTTCGTTTAATCCAGACAAACCGCCTATCTTTCTTCAGCAGCTTGATCAGCTTTAATTGATTCAGTTCTAAAATTCTGCTCAGATGATATGCTGTCTTTGGAATATCCTCTATTTCTGCCGGATCAGCAGAAATAGAACCTACTTGTAATGATTCAGCAAGTACATTCCCGTTACGGTCTAAAATTGGGCCTCTTCTGGCAGGCAGCGTAATTTTTTTGTACTGTTGTGCTTTTGCAAGTTTTATGTATTTATCATGGTTCATTAACTGGATATTTCCAAGACGAACAGCAAGTGAAATAAATAGTATGAAGAGAAAAACACCAATAACATTTACCCAGAATTTATGTCTTTTTAAAGGCAGCACGCTACTCTTTCCACTAATTATGTAGTGAACAACAATTTAGTACGGGTTCCTTTTGAGTATACAGATACTTATTCCTGCCTGCTTTTACCGATCTTGTTGCTTTTCCTTCCATTTTTGTCTGACTTGCCACTACTGTCCCCAATACACTCCCCTCGAGAAGAAGAGGCAGCCTTAATGTTTGCACCTTATGCGCAATAACTTCTGGTGATTTTAACCGGTTAACATAATAATTCATTTTCCTGTTCTCTTCGGATAATTCAGCACAATTCTCCTGCAATTTGGCAACCTGATACCCTATCATGATAATCTTATTTTTTTCCCATACTATGAATACTGCCATCATAATAGTGATAGAAAGCATTACTACTATTCTTAATACGCTCATACTACACCCTTTCTGCTGCTCTCAGCTTTGCACTTCTGCTTCGAATGTTTTTCTTTATCTCAGCATCACTTGGAGTTACAGGTTTTTTGGTAAGTATTTTCAATATTTTTTGATTTGCCTTTTCTATGAATGCATTCTTTACAATTCGGTCTTCAAGAGAGTGAAAACTGATAATTACAATACGTGAGCCAGCTACCATATAGTGATGAATCGTATTTAAGAAATTTTCCAGGCTTTCTAACTCTCTGTTTACTGCAATTCTTAATGCCTGAAACACCTTCGTAGCAGGATGGATTTTCCTTTTATCGCCCGGAATAACTTTTTCAATGATTACAGCCAGCTGTTTTGTTGAAGTAATACGTTCCTGCCGCTTTGCCTTTCCTATCGCTCTTGCAATTCTTCTCGACCACCGTTCCTCTCCATATTTTCTTAGTAACGCTTCCAGTTCCTCATCTGAGAGTCTGCGGAGTAACTCAGAAGCAGGAATACCATGAGAACGGTTCATTCTCATATCCAACGGACCTTCTTTGGAAAAACTAAAGCCGCGGTCTGCAGTATCAAATTGCAAGGATGAAGCCCCCAAATCGAGTAAAACCCCATGAACTTTATCAACCATCGCGAGACGCAATACTTCGTCAATATCGGCATAATCTGCATGATAGAGTTTAAATATGCCACCCGTTTTTGATAGATGTTGCTTCGCTATCTGTAATATTTCCAAGTCCTTGTCAATACCAATAAAAAACCCGCCAGGCTTTATTCTTTCTATAATTCTGCTTGCATGTCCACCACTTCCTACTGTACAGTCAAGGATACAATGTCCTGGTTTCGGATCTAAGTAGTCTAATACCTCATCAACCATTACCGGTACATGGGGAATACTATCTATTTTATCATCCATAGGTATACATCAAGAATTTCATACGACATAACTGCACCTGCTATTCCGTAGCAGAAGAAAAATGATCTAATCGAAATAAATCCTCTGCAATTTCCTCAAAAGTCTCTTCATGTTCCAGTTCAAAACGCTTCCAGGTCTCTTCATCCCAGATTTCAATACGGCTGCTTATTCCTAAAATCACAACACTCTTCCTGATTTTAGCAAGATCTTTTAAGTACTGAGGGATTAATATACGCCCTTGCGGGTCATAGTCTGGAATTTTCTGCGCTTTAGAAAAAAAAAGGCGTTGGAATTGACGTGCCTTTTTATTAGTAAAAGAGAGCTGTTCGATCTTGGAAACAACATTCTGCCATACTTTTGGCGTATAGAGGAATAAACAGTCGTCTAGTCCCCGGGTTATATAGAATCCCTTCCCCTCGGTCTCAATATCAATACTGTCACGGAGTGGAGCTGGTATGGCCAGCCTATTCTTGTCATCAATTGTGTGATGGTATTCACCGGTGAACATTTATCGCATGTTTTATGTGTGTGTTTATTTTCACCACTTTTCACCACTTAACACCACTTAAGTTTATGACAATAAACTTTTTTAATCATTTGTCAAGAGGTATTTTGGCAAACCTTTTGAATTCAACAGGTTAAACCTCTTTTATATACAATATAATGTATCCTATATATTGAGTTTACACAATATATAGTATTTAATATTTAACGTTTTTTTTCATAATCCAAATAATTATTTTATAGATTTTTCTCTTTTTGCCAGAGGAATATGTGTGAAGAATATGTAAAGCATTTACTTTTTATCCACACACGTTATAACATTGATTATCCTGTCAAAATGGTATAATATTACATCCATGGACGTTACATTACCAAAATCAGGGGAAACCTTTCCTAAATTATCCGATTATAACTACGACCTTCCCAGGGAGTTTATCGCCCAGCAACCTTTAAAAAACCGTGCAGATGCACGGCTGTTGGTGCTTCATCGGCATACAGGCAGAATAGAGCACCGGAAGTTTTATGAAATTACCGACTACCTTTTTCCTGGCGATCTGTTGGTTCTGAATAATACCAGGGTAATTCCGGCACGAGTCCTGGGAAATAAAATGAGTGGCGCATCAGTTGAATTATTATTTATCGAAGATTTGGGAGAGAACCGGTGGAAAGTGCTCGCAAAATCAAATGCAAAATTAAGAACAATGGAGGAAATAGGTATTGGTAACAGGACTATTTCTGCAAAACTTCTTGAAAGGCTTGAAGACGGTACATGGTGTATAGAATTCAAGCAGCAATATAATATCAAGGACTTGCTGAACCAAATAGGAGAGGTGCCTCTTCCCCCCTATATAAAGCGTCGTAAAGGTAAAGACACGTTAAGTTCTTTGGATAAGGAAAGATACCAAACAGTATTTGCCCAAAGGGAAGGGGCTATTGCAGCCCCCACGGCAGGTTTGCATTTTACCCGTGATACGCTTGAAAAGATAGAGAAACACGGAGTTAAAATAGCATTTGTAACGCTCCATGTCGGTATGGGTACCTTTCTCCCTGTCAAAACAGAAGATATTCGAGCACACCGCATGCATAAAGAGTATTATGAATGCAGTGAAAATGTTTTTCAGAAAATACAGATGGCCAAAAAGCAGAACAATCGAGTGTTTGCCATAGGAACTACTTCTTGCCGGGCTCTCGAAACAATTGCTTCACATGGCGTGAAACCTCAGCTTTCCGGGCAGACAAATTTATTTATCTATCCACCGTACCATTTTAAATACGTTGACGCCCTACTGACGAATTTCCATCTTCCCAAAACAACGCTCTTGTTACTGGTTTCTGCCTTTGCGGGAAGGGACATCATTATGCATGCTTACGAGAAAGCAAAAAAACAGGGGTATCGTTTTTTCAGTTACGGTGATTGTATGATGATACTATAAGAGGATTTCACCCAAATGTATGAAAGGCAATGCCATTTTTCATCTTTTGCACTTGGCACGGCAACCTACACACTCCTCTTTTTGTTTCTGTAACTTATTGACATTTTGAATATTCGTGTTATAACATAGCTATAAGTTTACTACAATGAAAAATATTCGGTCCATCAAGGAAAGAAAGCGTGCGGCATATATAATTTAACAACCTGACCCAAAATACATTGAGGAATACCTATGCCATATGAAAAGGAACCTGATCATCCGGGAAGAGGAAAGACGGAATTTGAAAAGTTCAAATCGTGGGGAAGCGTAATCATGATTGCAATTGCAATCTTGTTCGGGCTTGCATTGCAGGAAAGTAAAGCCAATACTGAAATAGATTTACAGAAAGATGTCTATTTATTCCTCCATGGAAGAAGGGATCTGCAGGAAAATGCTGAAAACGCCTTAGTTACAAGGGGGTTTTTAAAGGAAAAAATCATCGTAGCCACTCCAAACAAGGTTGGGAACGTGGGCGATTACATGGCAATGCTTTGGAAACCACCAGACCCTGATCAAATAAAAATTCAACAGATAACAGGGGTTAAAGAAGTAGAACCGGAAGGAATGGCAGGACTTTGGAAAGGCGTTTCAAGAAAGGATATAGATACTATCCGTTTGGAATAGAATTTAACTGTAGTTATAAGTAATTATTCAGGTTCCCGGTTCAGGATTAGGGGCATATGCATGAACTTACCACCTTCGGCGGACTTTTACTCAACACACTTCAGGGTTTAGTTGTTACACCCCGGACATCCGGCTTTTGGCATATACCCTATGACAATACATGGTATTACTCCCTCGTGCAAGAATGAGTCTCTTTCATCAGGGATGAGACCCTTCGCTTCACTCAGGGTGACAGAATAGAGGTTGCCATCCTGAAATCCTTTCATGCAGTTTTGTATTCCATATCAAGCCTGCTTATCGGCTTCGAGTCTTTCCTTTAAATACATCTGTATCTTTTTTCCGTCTACAACACTCCCGTATTTACTCATGATAAGCTTCATCGCTGTACCCATCTCTTTTGCAGTGAATTTATTACTTTCTACCATCTCATCTACAATCCTCTTCATCTCATCATCTGATAATTGTTTCGGCAAGTATTCCTCAACAATTGCTATCTCTCTGTCTAATTCTTTTACTTTTTCAGGCGCATTGAGTCTCTCGTACTCTTCACGGGCCTTTTTGATCTTTTTCAGATAACCGCGCACAACATCATCATAATCAATTTGATCCTTAGGCTTACCGGATGTATCTGCAATTTTGATATCGGCAAGCATCATACGAAGGACCGATGTCCGTAGTTTATCCTGTGCCCTCATAGCACTTTTCAAGTCCTCAGTTATCCGCTCTTTCAGATTCATAACCTATTCTTCTTTCTTAAATGAATATCCGCCAACCTTATGCCCGCAATGGGGACAATACATTGGTGCATTCTCATAATACTTACCACAATATTTACACGGTGTTAGGATTTCAACCTTCTTAGTCTGCCTTGTCCTTAGAATTAAATAGAGCGGTAAAAATACAATCATGAGGAGGAAAACACCCAACATCCATCCTGCAGCTGTAATGGTCTTATATCCTCTATTTTTGGCGTCCATATATACCCAAATCGCAACCCCAGCCGCAATAAGTAATCCTATAAATCTCATATTTTTTACCCTTTCTAAATTTTCATGAAATATACCACATAGGACTTACCCAGTCAAATAATTATCAGAAAATTGCTTAATTCAGAACAGAAGGGAATAAACGTATCTTTAGCATCCTTCGGTAATAAAGTCGCTTACTATCAAATATTGAGAAACACAAAAAAGAGAAATGAAAAGATTACCCTTGAAAGAACCTGTCTATCTGATATACAATGTGATCCGTATTTTTCGTACAAACCGTAAACAGAAAGATAAGGAGGTTAGTAAATTGAAGTATATCTATACAGCCGAAAGTTGCCCAAAATGTGAATCGTTAAAAAAGAAGTATGCGGTGGAAGGTATACAATTTATTGAAAGAGATGCAAGCCGGATTAAACTGCCCGAAGATGAAATCGACCGTGAAGCACTGGTACAGGCATCCATGCAGAACATGGAATTGCCTGTAGAAGTAGATATCTAATGTTATATCTTGACCAGGCCCCAGCGTTCTCGTATATGTTTTTCTACTTTTATAAAAAATAACCGGTCAACCAAAATACCGATAAGGACAATGATAATCATCACGGCAATAACCTGGCTCATATCATTTAATTCGCGTCCTATCATCATAAGATGCCCCAATCCAAGGCATACAATTAATAATTCACCTGCCATTAAGGATCGCCAGGCGAATGACCATCCCTGTTTCATTCCGGTAATAATATGGGGAAGGGCAGCGGGAAGAATTACCTCCAAGTATAACCCCCAACCCCTTGCCCCCATGGTTTTCGCGGCACGAATATAAAGAGGGGGAACACTTTTAATTCCCGCATCAGTTGCAACAGTTATAGAAAGCACTGCACCCATGGCAACTAAAAATATAATAGTTTTATCATTCAGGCCAAACCAAAGCAATGCAAGTGGTAACCAACAAATCGTCGGTAAGGTTTGCAAACCTGATATTAAAGAGCCCAGTGTTTCTTCAAAAATTCTGATCCTTCCAATAAGCAGACCTAAAAAAACTCCAACTATGGTAGCGATCCCGTAACCAATGGCAATTCTTTTCATACTGATCATTATTCCAATAAGGAAGGTCTGGTCTTTAAATCCATGGATCATTGTCTTGTATACTGAAAAAGGAGAGGGAAGAACATATTCCGGCCATATCCTCAGTAAAAACAACAGCTCCCAAATACCTGCAAGCAGGGCGAAAAATACTACCCTTTTCCATGTGCTCTTCATTCCTTAAATCCCTCCTCCAATGTCCGTTTTTGAGGGTACTTCCGTTGTACATTTTATATCACATTCAACACAAGAATCTGTATCCATCTCACAAGCCACCACCTTATTGATCTCTGCCTTCAGTTCCTTCATAATCCTTGTAGAATATTCTGCTACATTTACATCATTATCATCCCGGGGTCTGGGTAAATCAACGATAAACTCCTTTTTAATCCTTCCCGGCGAGGTAGAAAGAATAATGATACGATCTGCCAGACACACAGCTTCCCGAATATTATGGGTAATAAAAAAAATCGTCTTCTTTGTTTTTAACCATATATTCTGTAGTTCAAAATGAAGTATCCACCGTGTTTGGGCATCAAGTGCAGAAAAAGGCTCATCCATAAGGAGCATTTCCGGATTCATCGCAAGAGCCCGGGCTATAGCAACCCGCTGTTTCATTCCGCCGGAGAGTTCATGTACATGTGCATGTTGGAATTTTGTCAAATGTACCATCTTGAGGTACTCAAGGGCAATATCCCGCCTCTCCTTACTATTAACACCCTTCTGCTTCAAACCAAATTCAACATTTTTTATTACATTCAACCAGGGAAAAAGGGCCGCCTCCTGAAAAATGACAACCCGGTCTGTCCCTGCACCGTTAACCTTACGGCCATTTACCCGTAATTCACCGGAATCTGCCCTCTCAAGGCCGGCAATGATATTTAAAAGCGTTGTCTTTCCGCACCCGGAAGGCCCAACGATACAAACAAACTCCCCTTCCTTTACCTCAAGGTTTACATCATCCAGGACACAAACGCTTCCATTCTTTGTTTGGAACGATTTTGATAAACCTTGAACACACAATTTCGTAGACGTTTGCACTTCTGTACGAAAATTTACATAATTAAGATCTATTAGATTTTCAATTTCTACAGTTTCTGACACTATGATCACCTCCAAAATAGATTACAGCTTCTACCTCTTTTCACCTACGAGTGGCAATGACTTCTTTCCAAGCACCTCGTTAAGTAAGCTTAAATCAACCATCTCCGATATTTCAGGCATTCGATCTCCCAGGAAACCGGCATTATATGCCATCTCTGCATAGGAAAATAATGAAGGGACAATAGGATCATACGTAATCCTCAATCGAGCAAAGGCCTCGTCAATGATCTCCTTTGGAAAATATATTCCGGAAATAACCTTAATCCGGTCACTAATCTTCTCTTTTGCTTCTTTAGGATACTGGTTAATCCAGTGGGTTACTTCAACATGGGCTGCTAACCATAACCTAATCCAATCAGGGTGTCTCTCCAGAAAATCTTTTCTCACAATTATCAACGTTGTGCAAAATTGACCATCATCCCAAAAGGTACTCTCATCAAAAAAGATTTCACCATGTGCTTCCCGCAAAAGTCTTGTACCCCATGGCTCCGGTACCCAGGCCCCATCAATCTGCCCTCTCATAAAAAGATTTAAAATATCAGGATTCCGTAAAGGAAGGATATTGACAGTCCCTCCCCTTTCCTTGGGTTTTAAGCCATTTTTTCTCATGTATTCCCTCAGGGCAATATCCTGTGTGTTTCCTAGTTGTGGCGACGCAATCCTCTTGCCAGAGAGATCTGCTGCCTTTTTTATACCAGAATTTGGCTTTATTACAAATAACGCACCCCCGCTTACTGCACCTGAAACCATTTTAAACGCCTTACCGCCCGACCGTACATATCCATTTATTGCAGGACTCGGCCCCACATATGCGATATCTATATCCCCGGAAAACACTGCTTCAATGATAGACGGCCCGGCGTTAAAAATAGTTGCCTCTATTTTTATTCCCGGTCCTAAATGTGATGCAAAGGTACCGTCAGATAATCCAAGAACGGCCTGTGCATGGGTAATATTCGGAAAATACCCTACACGGATAGTAGAAGTATCAGTCCTCCTTGAGCAGGCAAAACCGCTTATAATCAGAAAGAACAAAAGCCACACAATACTCCAATAACGTAAAATCATCGCCATCCTGCATATCCCATTTATCCTGATTTATTCATAATCCCTTTAAAAGAAACAGAACACCAATTTTAACCACAAATTTCAAATCTTTTCACCACTTCAAAACTTACCTGCGATTCTTATCCTACCTCACAAAATCTACCGTATTAGTAGACATTAAGGTAAAAATTATTAAATTACATAGGTAAGTACATCGTTGTTTTCTTTTCTTTCTAATGATTCCTTAGCACGCTTACACATGTCCGCAAAGGTCATCGTATCTAACACATCAGTTATAGCATTTCTGACATCCATCATCACACTCCGTATTACGCAGGTAACCTCTTCCGAACACGGTTTATAAGACATTTTACTTACGCAGTCAACAGGTGCAATTGCCCCATCAAGCGCTCTAATCACCTCTCCCAGGGTAATCAAATCAGGTGATCTGGCCAGCTCATACCCACCTTTCAGCCCCATCTTGCTATTAAGCATGCCTGCTTTTCTTAAGGTAAGGAGGATATTTTCTAAGAACTTTTGTGGTATCTTTTCTTTCGTAGAAATTTCCTTAATCTGTAAAGTTCCCTTTTGGTAATTCATCGCAAGATAAATCATAGCGCGAAGTGCATAATCACTTTTCTTGGAGAGTTTCATGAATTTTTCCCAATAAAAAACCTATATCGAACTAATGGACATTTTAAAAAAAAACTCCTGTATGTCAACAAAATTTTATCTCAATTCAGGAATAGTTTATTTCCGGGTTGAGGTTCTTTACAAAGCCTTCGCTGCTGCAATGATAGCCTTATCCAGGGTATTAAATCTTTCTATATACTCAATTCGCTCACTTCGCAGGGCTGATACCTGTTGTATGATATCATCTGAACTATAAAATCTTTCTACATCATATTTAGATAAATCCATGCCGTCAACCGACGCAGGTACCTCGATATTCCAGTATTTATCCTTACTCCACGTATTGGTATCACGCACAATACCACGGATAATAGATGACATCTCCGGGATCTCTACCCGCCGTACCTTCCGTTTGAGTACTTTCACACCATTCGGTTTCTTTTCAATAATCTCTCCGAGACCTCCGGTATTTAACTGATAACAATGGACCTTTCCCTCGTGTTGTTTAACAAAATCATAAAACCAGTTCCCCTCGTATGACTTATCACCTATAATAAAAGGATTTGTCCCCACTTCACGGATAGATTCCCCTGCACGTGCCGGGTCACCAGCAGATGTCTCAATAGATTCGCCTAACATAAATACTGCTGCTGCCTGTTCAGGGATAAGTTTAGCGGCAAGTGGTACAATGGTATGGCGACGGGTAATAAAGGCAATAATCAAACCATCCGTTTCCCGAACAGGTGGCAGGTTAATGCTATCCGAGATATACGGTTTAAGGTCCTCGCGCATCATAATTCCACGGCCGTTACTTGTCAGGGTATCATCTTCAAAGTAAAGGTTCCCCTCATAATCTATCATAACATTTTCAAAAACAGCATCCCGTGATGTTGCTGCTTTATAAATTATTGGCTGGGTAGCAGGATCAAGTCCCTCTGTTTTTAAATAAAATCCACGTTCTGATCCATAGGCAGAACCATCTTTCTTCAAGAAAATTACATCATCCTGTAATATCTCAATACCCTCATCTTTACCGTTTAAACCATGGGTGTGGCATGTATGTGTCGTCTTCCCTGTACCGCTCATCCCAAAGATAAGCATCCCGTATCTCCTGAGACGCCCATCACTACCCCTTGTGCGAATGATCTTTGAACCTGCATGAAGCCCCAGCATTCCTCTCTGCTTGGCATTCCACATCGCCATCCTCAGAAACCCCTTCTTGGATTCACCATAGTAATCACTCCCCAATACAATAGTTGTACTTATCTCCGGGAAAACCAGGATTTGCCGATCCATTTCCTGCCATTCAGGAATATAGACAATAGTTTGCTTCGGTTCTCCGTCCCCGGGAGAAAAGAGGGTTGCCCAGGTCATATAGGCAAGCCGAATCATTTCAGGTCTCTGAATAGAAACATAAATCGTACAGTGTGGTGAGAACTCACTATTGTTCCCCATCGTCCGGTTGATTCTCACAAATGGCGCCCGCTTGATATATTCCTCAACACGAGCCAGCGTTCCCGGCAAATTATTCATTATCTCAGATTGCTGAGGATTCGGTGTCCTTAAGCTGACAGCATCACTTCCTACATATACCGTCACCTTTGCACTGCGGTTTTTTACGGTAGAATGAACGGCCATATTCCCGAATTTGGTAAATGAAGCAAACCTTTCTGCGCCCCGCCGTAAGCTCCAATCGGTAGAAGTAGTAACATTTGAAGCATTCTGAAGATATCCTGTAATCCGTTTTATTACCTCAAATTCCGTTGTGGGAAATAACGGTGTTGACATAGAATTCCCTTCTCAATGTGGAAAAGAAAAATGCTTTCTCTTTAAAAGATCTGCAAGGGTAAAAAAGTTGACGTAAAACTGTTCTGCCTGCCGTATATAGGATTTCTCTAATTCACTATAATCTGCTAACATTTTCTGTTTATCAGAAACAATACTTTTAAGAGATTCTAATTCGTTTTTATATGCATCTGACCACTGGACAATCATATCCTTCGTTATCTCTACATGAAACTGAATACCATAAACGTTACGACCATACTTTAATGTCTGATTCTGACACAGTTCAGAAAAGGCTAATCTTTTTCCACCACGTGGTATATGAAAAGTATCTCCATGCCATTGAAACACCTTAAAAACCTCAGGAAGTCCTTTCAATAATGGATCATTGAGTCCGTGATCGGTCAGTACAGTCCTGTACCACCCAATTTCTTTTTCCGGGTTTTTTGTTACTTGAGCACCTAGGGCTTTTGCAATGAGTTGCGCCCCCAGACAAATTCCCAAAAACGGCACATCCTCTTCCACTATCCTTTTCAGAAAGGTATCCTCCGCCCTGAGAAACGGATATCTCTCCTCCTCATACACGTTCATGGGCCCGCCAAGTGAAATAACAGACTGAAATGCCTTTTCTGATTTGGGTAATTTATCACCAAGAGAAAGATCAATAACGGTATATGGTATTTTATTATCTTCAAGAAAGTCTGCAATCGTGCCAGGGCCCTCAATGGTTATATGTTTTATAAATACTATCATCGTTACTCCTTGTCACTCAGTTTGAATACGCAATACTCGGCACACATAGAGCAGACCTCATCATTCTGAGGTCGACCTTTTTCCCGGATATCCCGGGCAACCAGGGGATCAATGCACGTATTAAATTGACCTTGCCAATCCCGCTTTCTTCTGAACTGTGACATCTTCTTGTCCCACTCCCATGCAGATTTTACGCCTTTAGCGATATCAGCGGCATGAGCGGCAATCCTTGCTGCCATTACCCCGCTCCTTACATCTGCCGGACGGGGCAAACTTAAATGCTCTGTCGGTGTTACATAACAGAGAAAATCGGCCCCTGCTGCTGCTGCTATAGCTCCTCCTATCGCGGAAGTAATATGGTCGTATCCGGGAGCAATGTCGGTAACAATCGGCCCAAGTACATAAAAGGGTACTCCTTTACAGAGTTCTTTCTGTAGTTGAACCTGGGCAGTCACCTGGTTTAATGGTACGTGTCCGGGTCCTTCTACCATGACCTGAACACCTGCATCCAGGGCTTTCTGAGCAAGTTCGGCAAGCACATTCAATTCATAAACCTGTGCACGATCAAAGGCATCTGCCAGGGCACCTGGCCGCAAGGCATCTCCAAGACTCAATGTCACATCATATTCACTGGCAATGGCCAGAATTTCATCGTACTCCTCATATAATGGATTTTCACGATTGTTATGGATCATCCATTCCACGAGAAACGTTCCGCCACGGCTCACAACACCACAAACGCGCTTACCCTCTTTCAGATGTTTCAGCACACCTTTTGTGGCACCACAATGAACTGTAATAAAATCGATCCCATCCTCACAATGTAACCGTATGGCCTCGAGCATATCACCTGCGGTCATATCGACAATGGAGCGTTTGTTTTGAACAGCTTTAACGGCTGCCTCATAAATTGGTACACTCCCTACGGTAAGAAACGTTGATTCTATGATCTTTTTCCGTATTGACCGTAAATCGCCACCAGTACTCAGGTCCATTACGGCATCAGCGCCTGCTTCCTCCGCCATCCGTAATTTTTCCAGTTCATTTGCAACATCAGCATAATCGGCAGAGGTCCCTATATTGGCATTGATCTTTGTTTTGAGTCCTGTACCAATACCACATACCTTTGTGGCCTTGCGTTTATGATTTGCAGGAATGATTATTTTACCTTCTGCAATCCGCGCCCTAACATACTCAGGATCAACATCCTCAACCTTTGCAACGTGTTTCATCTCCTCTGTAATGCTATTCTGTCTGGCTTGCTGTAGCTGTGTCATATTTCCCTCGTTCTTTTTCTTTTGTTTGACCTGTGGTATGTTCTTTTTCGGCTAATGCATAGAGTTGCGCAACCTCGTGATCGGTTAATTTCCGGTATTTACCGGTTTTCAAATGGGGGTCCGATAAATTACCAATTTTTATCCTGCGCAGAATACGTACCTTAAATCCATATTCAGCAAGCATGCGGCGGATCTCCCGGTTCCTGCCTTCCTTCAATACCATGAGAAACCTGCTTCTCTGCCTTCCCCGGTGCACATCTTTCACCATTACAGGTTTTGTCTTGCCAAAGGAAAGCCAGATACCCTTCTTCAATGCCTCAATCGCCTCATCAGTCAGGTATCCATCTACTTCTACAAAATATGTTTTGGAAATTTCATATCGCGGATGGGATAACCTGTTCGCAAGATATCCGTCGTTCGTTATTATAATGAGACCTTCGCTTTCCTTATCCAATCTTCCAACAGTATATACCCTCTGTGTTATATTCCTTAAGATATCAATCGCTCTGAGACGCTCCAGTTCATCACGGTTTGTACACACATACCCTTTTGGTTTATTCAGCAAAAAGTAAATCTTACGCTGTTTCTGCACTCCTATTCCGTTACAATAAATGGTATCCTTATCCGGATCAACAGTTGTACCCGGAGTTGTAACGACCTTTCCATTAACGGTTACCTTTCCGGCAGCAATGAATCTTTCACATTCCCGGCGTGAACCAAATCCTGCCTCTGCCAACACCTTTTGTAATCGTTCTGACATATAGTATTTCCTTCATCAGCCACGGGTGAACACGGATACGAATAAAAACAACGGGAGAGAAGTGAAAAGGGGAGATCCCAGGGAAATATAATCAGTCATGAAGGGGATAGTGATTCGGTGAATTCTCCCTGCCTTTATATGAGATCTTTTATCCGTACCTATGTGTGTTCATTCGTGGCCAGGTTATCTTTAATTTCTTTTACTCTCTTTATCTTCTTTTTCGCATCACGCAGCATTTCCTGCGCTTGTTTTCTGGTAGTCTCCGTTTTCTCATTCCCTCTGATCATATCAGCAATTTCCTCAAGACGGGCCTTATTTGATAGATTCTCGATAGTGGAAAATGTCTTACCATCTTTTACCAGCTTTGTTACTTTCCACTGCTCATTGGCGTAACAGGCAATTTGCGGTAGATGAGTAATACAAATTACCTGGTGAGATCTTGCAATACTGCTCAATTTTTCGCCAATTATTTCACCCATTCTGCCCCCGATATTAGCATCAATCTCATCAAAAACCAGGACTGATGTTTTATCTACTTTAGCTAACTGGTGCTTTAAAGCAAGCATAACCCTTGATATTTCCCCGCCGGAAGCAATCTTCCTGAGTGGTTTTAAATCTTCTCCGGGATTCGGCGAAATAAGAAACTCTACCTGATCGAAACCATAACTATGAGCATTCAAATCTTCTGAATTTTCCTTATTTTCAAAGAAGGGAGATGTTATCCGGACACAAAACCTCCCATGAGGAATGCCAAGCTGGTGAAGTTCTTTATTGATTAAGGGCGCTAATTTATCAGCCGCTGAGCGCCGTCTTTTCGTTAACTCATGACCCTTTTGTTTTAATGATTCCAAAAATGTATGTAATTCATCATCTATCCGGTCAGCCGTCGTTCCTTCCTCCGAAAGTTGTTTCAGTTTCACCTGTATCGCATCCCGATACGATAAGATCTCTTCTATCGTATCTCCGTACTTTACCCTTAACTTTCGAATCATATTCAAACGCTCTTCAATATTTTCCAACCTTTGAGGATCATAACTGAATTCGTCCTTATACTTTCCCAGGGAAAACGCAGCGTCCTCTATTTGATACAGCGCCTGATTGCAGGTCTCGAGTATCCTCTGCAGGGTTTCATCAAGTTTCACAACTGTCTGCAGTTCCTTAACAACGGATTTTAACCTCGGAATTACAGCTTCCGAAGACTCATAGAGACGCAAATAGCAGGATGCTGTGGAATTATATATTTTTTCAGCATTATTGAGGATGTTCCTCTCCTTTTCAAGTTCCTCTTGCTCACCTGTCCTGAGCTGAGCCTTATCAATTTCATCAATCTGGAAGGCGTACAGATCAATCCTCTGCTTTCGTTCCTGTTGATTGCTCTTTAGTGTTTCCCGTACCTTTATTTTTTCTGTATATCGTTGATGTATTTCTGAAAAGTCCTCCCGTAAAGCGGCAGATCCTCCAAGATCATCCAGGATGTACAGTTGGTTAATTCCATGCAGTAAGGTTTCGTGTTCATGCTGACCATGAATACTAACCAATATCTCTCCAATCTCCTTCAGCATAGATACCGTTATCGGGATACCGTTCAGACGGCACCTGCTCCGCCCGCTTGCATCTACACTTCTCTGAATCAACAACTCTTCATCTATCGCATCATTATCAGAAATCCTTCTTACCTGTTTCAGGATACTCTTGTCACTAACATGGAACTTAGCAATCACCATTGCCTCGTCTTTTCCGCTTCGTACAATATCCGAGGTTGCCCGTCCACCGATGATAAAATGCAGGGCTCCGATTACCAGTGATTTTCCTACACCCGTTGCCCCGCTAAATACATTCAACTGTTCGCAAAATTTAATGGTAACTCTGTCAATTAACACAAAATTGGTTATATATAATTCTTGCAACACGGTTTTCTGTAATATTTACTAAAAAGAACTTTGATTTACTGCATTATTTACTGTATCCTGGAGCCCGGTTTTACGTCTTTTTCTGTTGTAAGGACGACAACCTGGTCCCCATCCTTTGCTGCCAGGAGCATTCCCTGGCTTTCAACACCGCGAAGAATCGCCGGTGCAAGGTTATTTACAATAACAATCTTCTTCCCAATGAGCTCTTCTGGTTTATAATAATTTCTAATCCCCGCGACAATCTGTCTGCCCTCCAGACCATCCCCCGCATCAATTTTCAATATCAGGAGTTTATCTGCATTTGGATGAGGCTCCGCATGCTTTACCTCAGCTACCCGCAGATCTATCTTCAAAAAATCCTCGATTGAGATCATAGTAAACCCTTCATAAATAAAAACACATAAGCCTCCACTTCGGTCTTATCATGAATAGTGAAATGGGGGTAATCGCGGTGGTTTAACCGAAAGCGATTTCCTGTAATCCCCCTTTGAGAAAAAAAGACCCATGTATTTTTATGAATATAACTGTTTTTAAAAGGTGTGTCAATGAATTAAACGAAGGATACCTGTCTCAATAATTTATCATGTTATTTTTCGTTAATTCCTGTATCTGATGTAGTTGAGAGCATCATACGTATTCCATGATAACCACGACCATAATAATCCTCCAGATACTCCCGGTCGGCAAAACCAAGTTTATGATAAAGATGGATAGCCCCCCGATTTTTTGCGTTCACCTCTAAATAAATACGCCGTGCACCGAGTTCGGTGAGTGAATGAATTATATGGCGAACCATCTGTTTCCCGATGCCCTTCCCCCGGACATCTGGATGTACTGCTATCGCACAAAGCCGGCCGGAAATGGACCTCAAATGACGACGTATCAATCCCGCAGCCCATCCTACAACGCGGTCGTTACTTACTGTGACTACCACAACGGCGCGGGGGTTTGTTATCAATCTTTGTATTTGTTTACGACTAAATTGCTCTTCAATACGGATAAAGCTTATCGTCTCCAGCTTAAGAATTGAATCGACGTCGCAAACCGTACCAGGGCGAAGGTGAGGAGTGGGATTATCCTGATCTCTTAACATTAATATATTATATATTCTTATGGTTTATTCAGGTTCTTCACCATCTCTCAAACAAGGCTATATTTGAGATACTTTTTGAAGAAAAACCGAACGAAATCTTACCATACATAAAGTAATCTTAAAAATAAATAAAATTTTTTACAGTTTTTGGGGATAAGTTATGGTATTATACAAAAAATGGTGAATAAAGGAGTTTCTGAAAAAGCACAAAGGATATCATTAAATACAGTCCGGTACAATTTTCTATGAAGGCAATAATATTTGATATGGATGGGGTGCTTGTCGATTCTATGCCCTATCATGCAGAGGCATGGAGTACGGTACTGAAGGATATTGGAATCCATATTGACAAGCGAATGATCTATGAAATTGAAGGTGCAAACTCCCGAAAGGTAATTGATACAATATTCAGGCAATTTGGGCGTACCCCTACGGAAGAGGAAATACAGGATCTTGGAAATAAAAAATCAAAAATTTTTGAAGAGATCGCGCAGGTCAAACCTTTTGATGGCATACAAGAGCTTCTTGAACTTGTACAATCAAGATATAAACTTGCAGTTGTTTCAGGTTCTAACCAAAATACAGTACATAACATAATCAATACTTTTTTTCCAAATGTCTTCCAGGTAATTATTGATGGGGAAACAACGGAAATCAGTAAACCGTCCCCGGAGCCATATCTCGTTGCAGTACAGAAACTTGATATACCAAAGGACCAATGCCTTGTTATAGAGAACGCCCCTCTTGGTATCCAATCAGCAAAAAGTGCAGGCCTGCGGTGCATAGCTATCCCTACTTATCTTGGAAAGGAATATCTGAAAGAAGCTGATTTCATCGCAAATAATTATAAGGAAATTGCAGAATATATACAAGGGGAACTTGAAAAGGCAGAACACTGTCAGTAAAGGGCAATGTTTAGGTTTATGCTTTGAAAAGTGTCCATATACCAATACCGATAAAGCCGATGCCGGCAATATAATGCAGATGTCTTTCGCTTACGAATTGGGAAATAACGCCACCAACGAGCACACCAATACCAGATGCGACCATCAGGGCTAATGAAGCACCAAGAAATATTGTCAGCTTGCTCACTTCTTTATCTGCGGCAAACAGCATGGTGGCTAATTGCGTTTTATCGCCAAGCTCAGCAATAAAAACGGCGATAAAGACAGTGAACAATATTTTGTATTCCAATTATTATTACTCCCTTGTTCAAAACACAGGAAAGACAAATTGACCGGATGGTTTACAGACTTGATAAAAGGTATTGGGTTCCCGCAATGGCTAATTTTAAAACTTTACCTTCGGTACCTCTTTTTCAACCTCGGCAATCTCGAAATATGTTGCCTCGGTTACCCCAACACGTGCGGCAAAGAAGCGGCCAAAAAAGCTTTTTATAAAGGCATTGAATTCCCGGACGGTATCGTTGTATCTCTTGCGTTCTACCGCTATACGGTTTTCAGTGCCCTCCAGAGAATCCTGTAATTTAAGAAATGATTCATTTGCCTTCAAATCAGGATACGTTTCCCGAAATGCGAGCAGCCGGGACAGAAACCCTTCAATCTGAGTTGCAGCCTGGGCCTTCTCCCTCACTGTCGGGGCAGTAAAATATCCTTTTCTCGCCTCGGCAAGTTTCTCAAAAATTTCCTTCTCATGGGTTGCATATCCCTTTACCGTTTCTACAAGGTTAGGAATAAGGTCATACCGCCTTTTCAGTTGTGTGTCCACCTGCGCCCATGCATTTTTAACATCCTCATTGAGTCTGATAACTTTATTGTATCCTTTAACATACCAAATCCCAAAGATGACACCTAACAGGATAAGTAATGCAATAGCGGGTATTGCCCTTTTCATAATCCCCTTCCTATTCTATTCATAAGTATTCTGTATTGAGTTTTCTGTAATCTGGTTTCGGGAAAAAGATTCAACATAAGGTATTTGTTATCATTCTCATAAAATATAGTTCATCACCATCGTCCTGAAGCACCGCCGCCGCCAAACGAACCACCGCCGCCCCCTCCAAAACTGCCGAAGCCTCCGAATCCGCCTGACCCGCCAAATCCCCTTGGTCCGCCAAAGATAATCGGAGGGCCGCCGCCATACCAGTAGCGCCTCCCGCGAAATCTGCCAAAGAAAAAATTTATCAGAACGGGCAATATAATAAATAAGAGCAATAATGAGAAAAGCGGATTTTGACGTCCGCTTGCCTTCTTTCTTAAATTTCTCATGTTGGGCATTCCCGTAATTTTTATATTGCTCTCTTTAGCAATCTCATGAACCATGATAGCTACGCCCTGAAATATCCCTTTGCTGTACTGCCCTTTTCGGAAGTGAGGGACAAAATACGTCCTTCCAACCGTACCACAAAAGCTATCGGGCAATATTCCTTCAAGGCCGTATCCCACTTCAATTCTGTATGCACGGTCTTCCTTCGCGATAACAACAAGGGCCCCATTATCTTTTCCTTCCTGCCCCAGTTTCCATTTTTCGGCAAGCTCTATTGCATACATCTCTATTGGAATACCACCGGTATTAAGTACTGTAAGGACGATCATCTGAGCACCTGTTTTCTGTTCTAATTCCTGAAGGTAGCCATTCAATGTCCTCTCTACTTCCTCATCAATAATTTGGGCCTTGTCCTCCACGTATTTTTGGGGAACAGGAAGCCCCTCTGCCCAAACGGCGAAAGAGAAGAGACAGGACAAGACTATGATGAAACCATAGAGGTAAAAACCCTTTTTATTCATGATCTACCTTAAATTCATCTACCTTCCTGGCGATATCATCTATCACGTGGTAAAGATCCTTAAATATCTCTTTCAATGCATCAAGAGATGGATGACTGTTACTGGACTTTATCTCCAATAACCTTGTAAAGACACTCGTATCTACACTGAGGTACTTCTCCAGGGCACAGAGAACATCGCTCTTTGCCTCCAACGTCTTATGATCATAAAGAAAAAGTATGCCATGAAATACCGGAAAATAACCGGAAACCGGCCCTACAAACAAATCTGTCAGGATCCTTTTATCACCCATTGCCTTTATATACCCCTGGCAAAGATTTTGTAACCTGCCCTTTAATTCCCGTTCACATTGAAGCCGGATATCGGCTTTTTTAAGCTTTACATCCTGGAGGATGTTATCTCCATAAACCAGTTGGTGTACCAATTTCATCTCAAGGAATTCCAACGGGAATTCCTGCAATGACCTATGGATATAGTCAGGCGTTAAAATGAGCGGGGCACATACCCTCTTCTTGCTGTAATGTTTACCAAGTGTTGAAATAAAGTCAAACAAGGGGACTTTGATCTCTTTTACAATAATTACGGTATTAATATCGGAATATTTTTCCCGAAAGTCCCTGGTTACAGCACTTCCAGTAATATAGAGAGAAACAACGTCCCCTTTACAGTGTGATAGGATGTCGAGGAAGAAAGGCTCTATAATCTTTTTTACTTCTTCTGGTATATGAGATAATATCAATTCTTCCATTTTAACTCTCTATTGATTAAGTTTACTGAAGTATAAGCTATTTATTATTTCCCTGCCCTTCCACCTTCTTTTTTAATGCTATATTCTCTTTCTTCGTTATCTCTAAATCAAAAAGTAAATATTTTACCTGTAAACGTAACGAATCAAGGGCATCCTGCAATGTTATTAAACTTTTTCCCAGATCCTCATATTTTTTACCAATCTCGCCTGCTAACATTTCCAGGCTTTCTTTTTTTGTCTCTGGAAATTTTTTAATTTCCTCAATCAAATCTAACAAATTTTCCTGAAAATTTTGTTCACCCATAATACAATTTCTCCATTATGAATTGGGCATTAGACGGTTATGTTTTTCTTAATGACAAACTATAAATTTCACAGAATCAAATGTCAAGATTTAAAATATTTAAAATCGCCTGCGAAGAGAAAATCTGCCATAAAAAATTGAAATTGACATTATCCTTCTTTCCAAATATAATAAAACCTATTTAAGTCTTCTTAATGCCGTATTTACTGTTAATGATATGTGGGTTTATTAAAGTAAATTTTTAATCTAACAATTGCCGCAGCCTCTGCTTGTGGCAATTTTATTTTAGGGGGATGACTGTTGGAATGGGATAAATCTGCAACGTTATTATTAGAAAAGGTTCCTCCTTTTATACAAAAAATTGTTCGGGAAAAGGTAGAAACGATTGTCCGCAGCCGTGGAAAGAGTATTGTAACTGAAGCAGATGTTGTTGCTGCCAGGGAAGGATTTATGGGCAAATCAAATCCTCAACCCCCAAAACAATTCATAAACAATGAGAAATTCTCCATTCTCCGGAAATATCCGAAATATTTCGATAAGGATGGGAATCCTGTTCTTTATCAAATAAAACCTTGCCATGGTGCTGAAGTTAATTGTCCCTTTCTTATTACGGATCCCAAAATTTTAGTTCAAAAACTTCAAAACAGGCTAAAAGAATTACATTTTACCGAAAAATTAATCGATAAGATTAAAGGACAAATCCTTCCCCACCACACCATAAAAATAGCCATATCTGGCTGTCCAAATAGCTGCTCCATGCCTCAAATCAAGGACTTTGGTGTTTATGCAGTAGAACCCGTTTATGTAGATACAGAGACCGAATGTATCGGATGTATGAAATGTGTAAAAACCTGCCGAGAAGATGCTGTTACTGTCAATAATAATGAGGTTACCATTGATAAGGAAAAATGCGTTCATTGTGGTATGTGTGCAAGAGTATGCCCGGTTGATTCAATAAAACCAGCAGACAAAAAGTATCATGTACTGATTGGCGGAAAAGTCGGGCGCCACCCTAAATTCGCTTTAGATTTATTACCGGAAGCGGATGAAGCCACTACCGTAAAAGCCTTCGAGGTATGCGTAGACATTATCCTTTCAAATAAAACAGAACAGCGTTTCAGAGCACTTATAGAACAACAAGGAATTGAGGAAATAAAGAAAAGAATATGATACTCCATGATACTGACAGAAAAATACTTCATCGCTTACAATCCAACCTGCCCCTTGTACCAAGACCGTTCCTGGAATTAAGCAGGGAACTGAACATAGACGAAGATACTATTATTGAACGCATCAAATTCATGATAGAAAATGGATTTGTAAGACGGCTTGCACCTATTATTAATACTCAGGCTATGGGCAGGGAGGCAACACTTGCTGCTATAAAGGTCCCGGAAGACCGCATAGAGGAGGTAAGTGAAATCATTAACAAATATAGTGGTGTATCCCACAATTATCTGCGGAAGGGGAGAAATACAAACATCCCTTACAATGTATGGTTTACCATGTCAGCAAAGGATGATGAAGAGCTCCACAGGTTATTAAAAGAAATTGAAGACAAAACGGGGCTAACGGTCAGGAGTATGCCGACGGTAAAGAAGTTTAAGATTGGTGTACGTTTTAAAATTTATTAATTCTATAGAAATTTTTTACTTTAAACGCAGATGAACACAGAGAACCAGGATCTTAAAGAGAAAAACGTTTAGTTCCTGTGCATACCCGTGAGAGTCTGCATCCCTTTAAACTATGACAAATACAAAAGAAAACTGTAAAGAAGATATTGACGTAAAGCTCATCAAGTATATACAAGAAGGTTTACCTATTACGAAGACTCCGTACAAAGATATTGGCCAGGCATTAGGAATATCAGAAGAGGAGGTAATACAAAGACTTCAAAAATTATTAGATTCCGGAAAGGTACGGCGGTTGGCGGCCTCTATCGCTCATCGCAAAATTGGTATTGATGCAAATGCCATGTGCGTGTGGAAGGTGCCAAAAGAGCGGGTTGATGAAGTAGGTATAATTATGGCCGACTTCGAAGAAGTAACACATTGTTATGAACGCCCAACGTATCCCGACTGGGAATATAATGTATTTACCATGATCCACGGTTATACCGATGCTGAATGTGAGGCAGTAATCCAGGCTATCAGAGAAAAAACAGGATTAAACGATTATGTGATCCTTTATAGCGAGAAGGAGTTTAAGAAGGTTGGGGTAAGGATATAATACTCATTAGGTTCAGGGTTCAGGGTTAAAAGCGTAGAAAAAGAACTGTTTGGAGATTATGAGATAAAAACTTTTTAACGAGCTAAACAGCCTGTTCCCCTCTTTCTCCTGTCCTGATACGAACAGCATCTTCGATAGAACTAATAAAGATCTTGCCATCTCCTATGCTGCCCGTCCTGGCCTCTCTTATAATGCACTGAATGATATCCTCAACATCCTTATCAGGAACTACCATCTCCATCTCTACCTTCGTTATAAGGTCTGTCCTATAAGTTCTGCCACGCCATTGTTCAGTAATGCCTTTCTGGGCACCATGTCCTTTTACCTCCGTTACTGTCATTCCAGGATATCCGATGTCTGACAAGGCATCTTTTATTATTGAAAATCTATCTTCTCTGACAATCGCTGTAATCTTTTTCATATTTCTATCCCCCGAACTTCACATAATAGTGAATTCCAAATCCGTACTAAAACATCACCTTTTCAATAGTATTTCTCTGTTATGGTTTTTCTATATCTCCGTCATTCAAACGATAAGGGGCTTTAATTCTTGGATAGGAAACCAGTTTACCAGTGTAGGTAACCGGATTCCCTTCTTTTAAACTCATAACCTTTCCAAACCTCCTCCAGTCGAACAGGATTTCTACTTCTGCACCCTTATCACCCTTTTGACTTACCCCAATACGGTTCCAGTCAACGCGTCCCATTCCTCTATAGGATATAGTCCCCTGCCATCGAATATATTTTCCCTGGTATTTTTTCCATAACGTATTTTTTTCAGAACGCGAAAGTCCGCTCTCCTTTCCAAATTGCCTGTCTAACTCTTCAAAAGAGATAGAAATAAAATCCTTAGATATTGCTTCAGACGGACCTACAGTCTCCCCGGTTACCTCAGGTTCTTTCCCAGGCACATATTCCCGTTCAGTCTGCTCTTTATCCCTGTCAGAAATCATACCTGCCAGGGGAGATGCACTTTCTGTATCCTGTTCCTTTCGTTCAACGAAAAGTGGAACCGCCTCTCCGTCGGTAAATAACTGGTAAAAGATATTCTTGTAATCATGAATCCTGTCGGAATTATAATAAAATGTTATATCATTATAAATATCTCTATTCCGATAGGCCAACCAGTTATATACACCCGTCACGAGTACCCTGTCGTCTAATAAAATAAAATCTTGCACGGACTTGTTGCTATGCTGCGACTTCAGGATTCTAACATCAAATCCCCGGGAAATCAATATCTCTGCCAATAAACCCCTCTGGCTGCCCTTTGTTATGTGCTCCAGGATTACAGCACGGACCCGAACCCCTCTGTTTCTTGCACCTTCCAATTCCTCTGTAATATTCAGGGCAGCAAAATTATGCATATAAATATCTATCGTATGTTCAGTGTATCCGATACCCTCCTCTAACCGCTCTTTCATGCTCCCGTGAGGAATATAGGAAAGGGTATTCGCTGCACTAAATGAACCGGAGAAAATACATCCTAATACGACAATAATAAAGAGTCCCTTTATGCTCACACGCTTTCCTTAATATGTTAAAAATGCCTTCGGCAAATAATTCAGGATATCTGTTGCAATCAAAGATACCTCCCCTATCTTTTGTACTGCAATATCTCCCGCCAAACCGTGCAAATACACCCCCAGTTGTGCTGCATCAAAGGGGGAGTAGTGCTGTCCTAAAAGAGCTGCAACTATACCAGTCAATACATCTCCGACCCCGGCAGTAGCCATCCCGGGATTACCGGTTTTATTTATGTAAAATTTCTCTTCATTTACAACGATGGTTCTGAATCCTTTTAATACTAAAGTAACATTCCTCCTGCCACTGACAAACCTCTGAGATACTTCCAATCGCTTTGGCTGTATTTCTTTTGTTGGTACTCCGATAAGCCGTGACATCTCTCCGGGGTGAGGTGTCAGGATAATCGGTTTTTTTACCTGATCTAATATCTCTGGATTATCGGCCAGGGCATTTATACCATCCGCATCCAATACCACCGGGTGGTCTAAGGCCTGCAACAGCCTGAGTATCAATCTTTTTGTTTCGGGGTATTGGGACAGGCCGGGGCCGATGGTGACTACGTCGAACTGTTGTGCAAAGTCGAGTATATCCTGCCAGCCTCTATCCGATAAGGTCTTCGCATGCGTCTCGGGTAAGGGACGGGTCATAACACAGGTCAGTTTTGATGCTACGACCCCCTGCAAGCTCTCAGGAATGCCCAGGGTAACAATTCCTGCACCGGCCCGCAGGGCTGCGCTACTGCACAGGCATGCTGCGCCAGTCATACCAACTGAACCTGCAAGTACCAATATGCGCCCATAGTTCCCTTTGTGGGAGTCGGGACTTCTTGGAAGGATTTTCGGTATTTCTGTTACTTCATACATAAAGCGAGTATAGTTGTTCAGTCATAGGGTTTACAAAAAATGCAGGGGTATGTATTTTCTATTCTCTTTTTCGATTAATCAAAGAGGCGATGTAAGCAGCTCCAAAGCCATTATCAATATTTACCACTGCAACACCAGAGGCACAACTGTTAAGCATAGATAACAGGGGTGCAACTCCATGAAAGCTTGCTCCGTAACCAATACTTGTGGGTACACCGATAACCGGACAATTCACCAACCCCCCAACCACGCTTGCCAGTGCCCCTTCCATCCCTGCCACTACAATAATTACATTAGCCCTGAGTAATTCTCCGTGATTTTTTATTAGCCGGTGAATTCCCGCTACACCAACATCATACACTACCTCTACCTTATTACCCATAATTTCTGCAGTCACCTTTGCCTCCTCAGCAACAGGTATATCTGAAGTGCCGGCTGTCACAATCAGGATAAGACCTCTTCGTACCTTCCTCCGGTTTTTTCGTATGGTAATCGCCCTCGCTTGTTCATGATATACAGCTTCCGGAAATTTCACAGAAACAGCTTCATATATTTCCTTTCCGGCACGGGTTGCAAGCATATCGTTTCCGCCTGCAACAATATGTTCTATGATTTTCACAACCTGATCAGGGGTCTTACCCATGCAAAAAATGACCTCCGGAAAACCGCAGCGGATTTTACGATGGCTATCTACCTTAGCAAACCCAATATCCTTGTAAGGTAGCTCCCTGATCTTGCCGAGGACATCATTGAGTGGTACCTCTCCAGCTTTATAACCTTCTAACAACTGCTTAATTACATCAATATCCATATTTTTTTCTTCGTGAAGGAAAATGAAGTAAAAATACCGGAGCTTATGGAATGGCCTCGATATCAAGTCCTGCAATATCCCCTTCTAAATATTTCTTGTAAGCAAAACCTGCTACCATAGCAGCATTATCCGTACATAATCTGAGAGACGGATAGTATACCGGAATGTTACGTTCTTTTGACCTCTCATGTAACCTCTGGCGTAATCTGGAATTTGCCGCCACACCACCGCCTACCAGTATTCCTTTTGCATCATACATTATCGATGCCTGAAATGCCTTATTTACTAAAACATCAATAACTGCTTCCTGAAAACTCGCTGCGATATCAGCAATCCTCTGGTCATGTGGTGTTTTTAATCTTGAGGCATCCAGATTCTGCCCCCGATGGTAATATAACACCGCAGTTTTAAGCCCGCTAAAACTGAAATCAAATGAATCTTTCTCCAGGTACGATCTTGGAAACGTTACGGCATCTTTATTCCCCTGCTTTGCGAGCTTGTCAATAACAGGTCCTCCGGGATAGCCCAATCCTAATATCTTTGATACCTTATCGAAGGCCTCACCGGCTGCATCGTCAATTGTTCCCCCCAGTGCAATACATTCAGTTTCGCTCTTTGACAAGAAAAGTGTCGTATGTCCTCCGGACACAACGAGGCTTATTGCAGGATACGATATATTTTTATATTCGAGATTATTTGCGTAAATATGAGAGTAAAGGTGGTTAACAGCTATTAAAGGTATATCAAGAACCATACACAACGTCTTGGCAGTCGTTACACCAATAAGGAGGGCACCAATCAAACCCGGTGTATTTACAACAGCAATCGCATCCAACTCAGAAAGTTGTATCTTCGCATCAACAAGGGCATTATCAATAACCCCGATAATAGATTCTTCGTGTGCCCGGCAAGCAAGTTCGGGAACCACGCCGCCAAACTGCCGGTGCAATACATCCTGGGATAAGATAATATTTGATACTATTTCCCTTCCGTCTCTTACAACGGCGGCTGAGGTCTCATCGCATGATGTTTCAATACCAAGAATCAGCATACTATAAAAAAGGCAGGAATATTTCCTGCCCTGTAAAATTGTTTCTTATGAAAAAAATAATATTAATCCATTAGGGAATGCCTTTGCGATTCGCATAAACTTCTATACCCTTCAGGATATCAATAGCTCTTTCAAGCTGGATATCTACGTATGGTGGCTCCTCTTCCTGTACACCATTTTCCGGGGGGAGTGACCCTTTTTCCCTATCCCCGTTCATCCTGGTATCTATTGTAGCAAGATGCAGATGTAATGCCTTTGTCTCATCAAAACTCAGAGGTACTTTTATATCCGGTTCAATCCCTTTCTCATGAATGCAGATACCCGACGGGGCATAGTATCGTGCCGTTGTAAGCTTCAAGGCAGCCTCTCCCTTATCCACAGGGATCAGACTTTGCACAGACCCTTTACCAAACGTCTTGATACCTAACAACAGCCCCCGTTTATGATCCTTGATTGCACCCGCAACAATTTCCGAAGCACTGGCACTTCCATTATTTACCAAAACAATTACAGGAAAATTACGATACGTTCCCAGTTTCTGTGCATGATACGTGTAATCCTGAGATTTATCCCTTCCTTTTGTAGAAACAATAACACCTTTTTCCAGAAATCTGTCAGCCATATCAACGGCAGCACTCAACAATCCTCCAGGATTAAACCGTAAATCCAGTATCAGACTATTCATGCCCTTTTTCAACAAATTTTGAACAGCCGTATCCATATCTTCAACCGTATTCTCCTGGAAGTTTGTAATGGCAAGGTAACCGATCTTATACTCATCATCAACGATTCTGGCGCCACGAACACTTTTCACATGAATCATTGCGCGTTCCATAGTTATATCCTCAGGTGTTGGATTGCCTTCATGGACAACCGTTAAGGTGACCTTTGTTCCCAGTTTACCCCGAAGCTTCTTTATCGATTCCCGGATGCTCATATTCTCCGTATATTCACCATTAATCTTGATAATCCGGTCACCAATCAGTATCCCGGCCTTGAAAGCAGGAGAATCAATGAGTGGTGTAATTACTGTTAACAATCCATCTTTTACAATTACCTCAATCCCTACCCCTTCAAATTCACCTTCTGTTTCAATTTTCAAGTCCTCTAATTCTTCAGGAGTAAAATACTGGCTATAGGGATCTAGACCGGAAAGCATGCCGCGATATGCATTTGTGAGGATTGTGTTCACTTGTATTTCATCAACATACTTATCCTGTAATTCTTTTATGACCCGGACAAACTCTTCAAATTCCTTATAGATATTCTCTTTGGTCTCTTTAACATCTTCCTTAACCTCTATCTGGGGATCCTGAAAAAGTTTATCCTCTCCAAATAAGGGTACTCTTACCAGGAAAAATGTGACAAACAATAAAAAGATACATAGCCTTTGTTTCATTGCTTCTTACGCCCTACGGCTTTTTTTGCAGCACGGATAATGTCTTCGGGCAACAAATGATATTCTTTAAAAAGGATGTCAGGCTCACCCGATTGACCAAAACGATTATCAATGCCAATCATTTCAATAGGTACAGGGTAGTTTCGCGATAATACCGACGCAACGATACTGCCCAAACCGCAATCCAGCACATGCTGCTCCGCTGTCACCACAGCATTCACCTGTTTTACCACCTGCAAAAGGGTTTCTTTATCGAGAGGCTTAATCGTATGCATATTCACCACGGTTGCCTCAATTCCATCTTTTGATAATACCTCGGCTGCAGTGAGTGCGTTCGCTACCAATGCACCACAGGCAATAATCGCCACATCTCTGCCCGTTCTCAGAATATTTGCCTTTCCGATAACAAAAGGATCTTCTCGCCTTGTAATCACCGGCACTGCTGCCCTGCCCAGCCGTATATAGAGGGGGCCCTGATAACGTGTAGCCGCTGTAACAGCCTTTTTTGTTTCAATTGCATCACACGGTTCTATAACAGTCATGGTTGGAATAACCTGCATTAAAGAGAGATCTTCTATGCACTGATGCGATGCCCCGTCCGGCCCTACAGAAACACCGCTGTGGGTAGCAACAATCTTTACATTTAATCCACTATAGCAAACCGTATTTCTGATCTGTTCCCATGCCCTTCCTGTAGCGAAAATACTGAAACTGCTCACAAAAGCTACTTTCCCGCACGCTGCCAAACCCGCTGCCGTATTCATCATATTCGCCTCAGCGACTCCCATGTTAAAAAATCTCTCAGGGAATTTTTTGCCGAATTTAGCCGTGGTTGTAGATTTTGAGAGATCAGCATCCAATACAACGATATCTTTATTCTGCTCCCCAAGTTCTACAAGCGCTTCGCCATACGCCTGACGTGTAGCTATCATTTCTGTCATTTTTACACTACATAATGAAAAAGTTATCTGAAGAACAACGATAGTTATAGCAAAACGATACTACCGTGTATAATACGATAATTATTTTTCCTGCTAACAGTGCATAGTGTTCTGCAGCAGAGATGCCTATCCATTCAATTCAACCAGTGCACGTTCCGTCTCTTCCTTTGTAGGAGCCTTTCCATGCCAGTCAACCTGGTTCTCCATAAAAGAAACCCCTTTCCCCTTAATTGTTTTCGCTATAATAACCGTTGGCCGGCCCTTTACCTCTCCGGCATCGTCATATGCCTTTATAATCGACGGATAATCATGTCCGTCAATTTCGATGGTATGCCAGCCAAATCCCCGCCATTTATCCGGAATGGGGTGCGACGACATAACTTCATGAATAAATCCGTCAATCTGCAAATCATTCTGGTCAATGATAGCGCAGAGGTTATCGACGTTGTAATGACTTGCAGCCATTGCGGCTTCCCACACCTGGCCTTCCTCTAGTTCACCGTCACCGAGCATTACATAGGTCCGGTAATCTTTTTTATCAAGCCTTGCAGCTAAAGCAATCCCTAGGCCTACCGATAATCCTTGCCCCAGTGACCCACCGGATATCTCTATACCTGGTGTTGTCTTCATACAAGGGTGCCCTTGAAGGGTACTACCAAACTGCCGAAGGGTATCGAGCTTCTCAACAGGAAAATAGCCCTGTTCCGCCAGGACAGCGTAGAGCGCCGGACAACCATGTCCTTTTGATAAAATAAACCTGTCCCTGTCAGACCATTTCGGCAACCGTGGATTATGTCTCAGTTTATTATAAAAAAGTGCAACAAGTAAATCCACCGCTGATAATGAACTCCCTGGATGACCTGAGCCTGCTTTTGCTATCATCCTTATAACATGTCTTCGGATAATCCTCGCATGCTCTTCCAGAGATTTAATATCCAAATTTTGTAAATTTTTCATAGCATATGGGTATTGGTAAAAACAAATTCCTCAAAATATATACAATATTTTATGAATAATCAATAACAAGAAAGCCGGAACATTTAATCTATCGGAGGCAGGAAATAGTGAATGGCAGGAAACTACCTGAATTGAATATTTATCCCATGTTTGAGGAATATCATATTCTGTACTGACTATTTTTCATGTATCCATAGTAACAAAAGTGGTGGGCAGAGACGGGATCGAACCGTCGACACCAGGATTTTCAGTCCTGTGCTCTACCAACTGAGCTATCTGCCCTTTCTATTCGTACAACAGGTTATGAGAAAAACAAAAACGTGAATTTATTATAGAAACGGGGGGTAGATAAGTCAAGATTTTTTATTCTTTATTCTCCTTATACGAAGTTATATCATCCCAATTCCAATCCTTAACTTCCTGAAACAAATGGTAATTTGTAAGATCGTACCGGAGAGGTGTAACGGAGATATAACCTTCATTGATTGCACTGATATCAGTTCCTTCTTCATGATGAAGGGATTTGTCGGTACCAACCAACCAATAATAGGCCTTTCCGGAAGGATCTATACGCTTAGAAAAGGTTTCCTGAAAATCATGGGCAAATTGCCGGGTTACTCTCATGCCTTTCATCTGGTCAGACGGAATGGAAGGAATATTTACATTCAATAACGAGCCTTTTGGCAATCTATGTTTGAGAATACGACCTATAACATTTTTCGCTACACGCGCTGCATCCTGAACATCATCATAGTCTCCGGAGATGTCAAAAGAGACTGCAATTGAAGGAAACCCCATGATAGCAGCTTCCACAGCAGCAGCAACCGTACCTGAATAAAAGATATGAATGCCTACATTGGAACCCATGTTAAGTCCTGAAATAACTATATCCGGCCCCTCTTTCATAATCTCACAAATCGCCAGTTTTACACAATCGGCCGGAGAACCCCTTACACCGTAACCAATAAATTCATTATTTAAATGAACTTCACGAATGCGTAATGGATAACTAAAGGTTATTGAATGCCCCACACCGCTCTGTTCTATATCCGGCGCCACAACGGTAACTTCTCCCAGATCTTCAATACACTGTTTTAAAGCAGCTATCCCCGGTGCGTAGATACCATCATCGTTCGTTAACAATATCCGCATACTTTACCTCATATCATCATAAAAGCGTTTAATTACCTGAGTATCTATACCTGCCCAATAGGCCAAAACAACTGATTTATTAATTAATAATTGCCGTACGATTCCTTTTTTCATGAATCTTCTTGCAGAAGAGATTACAGGCATTCTTAAAAGAATAACCTTTCCCTGCCCCTTTAGTCTCTTGTACAAATCATAATCCTCCAGGATCGGCATCTCTCTGTACCCCCGGAGTTCCTGAAAAATATCCCTTCTTATAAAAATACCCTGATCACCAAAATGAAAAAGTCTGAAGTTAAAACGGGTAATAAAGGAAGCACCTTTTAAGAGAAAATGGTCAGAATCAAAGGTAATATAAAACGATCCACCTGCTACCGTATTATCTTTCATTCTCTTTCGTATTTCACAGAAGGCATTCTCCGGTAAAAGTGTATCAGCATGTAAAAATAACAAAACGTCTCCCCGGCACAACCGTGCACCGGTATTCATCTGTACTGCCCGCCCGCGTTTACTATTTATTACCCGGGTATACTTTTTTGCAATACGAACAGTACTATCGCTGCTTCCTCCATCCACCACATAACACTCGTAATCACCATCCTGTTTCATTATACTCTGAAGGGTTTTCTCTATATGAGATTCTTCATTAAGTGCCGGAACAACTACTGATATCTTCAAAAGACAAGACCCGTATAAAATAATAAGGCGTTTTATTACCATTAAGTACTCGCCAAACTTTCTTAAAAACAATTTACAGAGAAATACATTATTGTCAACAAAATAATAATCCAGGTTTTTTGAAAATCAGATGAAAAGGTTTTTTCTCATAAGCTATTGCAAGATACCACGCTTTTGGGTATAGTTTTATTTCTTCTATAAACTTCTTCAGATAATTGGGATAATCATTATTGATACATGGAGAGAAATACATGAAAAAATGTATTGCTGTATTGGCTGGAGATGGCATCGGACCAGAAATAATGAAAGAGGGACTCAAGGTACTGGATGCTGTAGCAAAGAAATTTGGCCACACTTTTGAATATAAAGAGGCGATGATAGGCGGGTGTGCTTATGACACCTATGGCCATCCTCTGCCAGATGAAACGAAAAGGGTCTGTAGTAGCGCCGATGCTATTTATTTCGGCGCGGTAGGCGGACCGAAATGGGAAAAATTACCAGCAGAGCTTACTCCTGAACGGGGGGCATTGCTGCCCCTGCGGGCTCATTATGGTCTTTTTGCAAACCTACGCCCCGCAGTAATTTTTGGCCCGCTAGCAGATGCAGCATCGCTAAAATCGGAACGACTCGAAGGCGGACTGGATATCCTTATTGTACGGGAATTAACCGGTGGTATCTACTTTGGCAAAAACAAGGTGAAGTCAATTACCCTGAATGAGGGGGTTGTACAAGGGGAATATGCCGTTGATTATATGATTTATTCAGTACCGGAAATTCAGAGAATTACCAAAGTGGCATGCGAGGCCGCTATGAAACGTGATAAAAGGCTTACCTCTGTTGATAAAGCAAATGTCCTCGAGAGTTCAAAATTATGGAGAAAGGTTGCTACTGATTATGTTCAAAAGAACTACCCACATGTACAACTTAACCACATGTATGTTGATAATGCAGCAATGCAATTGGCAACAAATCCAAAACAATTTGATGTAATTGTTACTGAAAATATGTTCGGGGATATTCTTTCAGACCTGGCATCAGCTATTACCGGTTCCATTGGTATGCTCCCCAGTGCCAGTCTCTCGGATACAGGTTTTGGCCTCTTTGAGCCTATTCATGGTTCTGCACCCGATATTGCGGGGCAGGGAAAGGCAAACCCCTTAGCACAAATCCTGTCAGGTGCCATGATGCTGAAATATGCCTTCGGACTTAATACAGAGTCGGAAATGATCGAGCGGGCGATTATGTCGGTATTAGAGGACGGATATCGGACAGGGGATATTGCCTCTTCCGCGAGACTGAATGCAACACTACTCTCAACTGCTGAAATGGGGAGTAAGGTAACGGAATATATAAACAAGATGTAATTATTCAGGGTTCAGAGTTCAGAGTTCAGAGTTAAAAGTGTTAAGAAAAATGACCGTTTGGAGTTTATGAGGAACAGAGGGCGATCGGCCTCACTCCTCTCCTGCAGAACCTTGAACCTGGAGGAGTTACAAAATTCTTAAGGTGACCATAAATACATAAATGACGGAGTCCCTGTCCTGACAAATGATTTCAAATCGATATTGATAAAATTAACGGCACCAGGATTTGCAAGTCTCGAGTGAATAGTGCTTTTGTAAACTCCGGGTCTGTGATATATAACGACCCGCGCCTCTTTTATTCCTGCCTCTTTTTTTGCCAATATAATAGCATCATCGAGATAACCTATCATATCGACGAGTCCATTTTCAAGCGCCTGTTCGGCAATATAGATCCTGCCATCAGCAAGCGACACAATCTTTTCCCGCTCCAGTCCCCTTCGATTGTTCGAAATAATAGTTACAAACCTCTCATGCATAGCGTTGAGTACACTGAGAAATATCTCTCGCTCCTCTTCCGATATTGTTTTTAATGGTGAACCCATATCTTTATGCTCGGCAGTTGTGATCGTCGTATCCTTTATGCCAATCTTCTGTAATAACCCTTCAACACTTACGTTGAGCATAATTACACCAATACTACCGGTAACCGCAGTTGGATGTGCTACAATCTTATCTGCTGAAACAGCAACATAATAGCCACCCGATGCACCCAGATCCGTAATACAGGCAATAACCCCTATGCCTGTGTTCTTTTTAAACTGTTCTATTTCATGGTAAATCGCATCTGAGGCTGTAACTTCCCCACCCGGGCTATTAATACGCAGGACAACAGCCTTCATGTATTCATCCTTTGCGGCCTTTCTCAGTTCTTCCCGAACGCGGCTAACCATGCCCTGTCCCCCCGACAGGCTTAAAAGACCATTCTCTTCCTCGTTATACGTAATAATGCCGGAGATATCCATTAAGAGCACTTTATTTTTTCCCGATCCGGCAACCGTTGTTTCAGTAAGTGGTCCTATAGGCGGGAACAGCGAGACAGATATGAGCGTACAACCAAAAGAAGAAAGGAGAGAAATACAAAGGATACTATACACAGGGATTGTATACCAGAACGTTCTTTTTTTCTTTTTCATAGCGGCCCCCCAAGAATTATGTTTAACTTCCTCTTTCCTTTTCTCATTGTACTAACCGTTCCTTGACTTTCAAGACAAATTAATTCATGCCTTTTCTATAAATTTCATTGAAAACTATATCATTCATCAATATAATGCGCCAACGTCTATGAACAATATCAATTTACTCCTATTACGTACTACAATCCGTCAACTTTTTGTTTTTTCTGCTCGTTTCTCAAAATGCACAACCGTAAGGCATTGATTATATAAAGAAGCGGAATACTCTTGACAGAACAGAAAACAGTGAAAGATATGTCTTACCACACGAATGATATACAGCCAGAACATACATCCTTTTTTCGTACGCAGTACCTGTTTATTTCTATCCTTCTCTTTGTATTATATTCTCCTTCACTCCGGGCACAAGAACCACATGAAAAAAGACCGGATCTTACATTCTCTCATTTCTTCTCTGATGGCTGGAAGTTTACTCAATGGGAAGAACCAGAGCAAGAGCCAGACCAGGCCCCTCGCTTCAGACTCCTCAAGATCCCTGCGACGGTGTTTGAACGCGAGGTCCGTATGAATTATTCGTTCACAAACAACGGTGACGGAGGTAAGTTCGATAAGCACGAATGGGAGTTTGAATTTGAAATACCAATCAGCCGAAGACTGTTACTAGAAGTAGAACCGAGAATCGTATCATTGTCTTCCAACAGCAGCAATAAAAACAGCGGCTTTGGCCCTGACACGATAATGCTTGATCTGCCACCTGATAAGGCATTGTTGTTACCATCATCTTCCGTCAGTGGCACGAACAGCGGCTTTGGTGATTTATCACTTATAGCGAGAATAATGCTTGTCGAGACACGCAATACGACCTTGTTATCTCTATTTGAGATATCCCTGCCCACCGGAGATGAGGACCGCGGGCTGGGGAGTGGCCTGACCACGGTTAGCCCCGGTATCGGTTTCTGGAGAGATCTCGGCAAGCGATATGCCCTGCACAGCTTCTTTGGGCTTGATATCCCGACAGGGGGAAAAGACGATGAAGACCCGGATACCACAATCGTTTATGGTACTGCCATAACAAAAACCGTTACACCAAAGGATACACCATTCTTTGGAAATCTTACTCTATTTGTTGAATTCAATGGAAGTTCAGATATAGGATCGGACAATGATACTACAGTAGTGAGCATTCTCCCCGGTGTCAGATGGCATCTCTGGGGTGAATTCTGGCTCATGCCGGGTATAGAATTCCCCGTAATCGGCAGGGATGAATTCGACAGCAGGGTCTGGTTTAGCGTGTTAAAGGATTTCTGATTAAAAAAATGGGTTATGCAGTCTCTCTTCACCTATGGTCGTAGGTTCTCCATGTCCCGGATAAACAACTACGTGATCCCCTAAGGTAAATAAACGGGTCTTTATCGAGTGAATTATTTTTGTATGAGAACCACCATAAAAATCTGTTCTCCCAATTGAACCGGCAAAGAGCGTATCACCAGAAAAGAGTGCGTCATTTATCAGGAAACATACACTGCCAGGGGAATGCCCGGGGGTATGAATAACCTGCAAGGTCTCATCCCCGACAGGAATTTCCTCGTTGTCTGCAAGTGGCTTATCTACCCTTGGTGTAGGAATAGGAGACATCCCAAAGGCACTTGTCTGATCGTTCAAGTACCCGAGAAGCGGCATATCCTCCTGATGAAGTAAAAATGCAGCACCTGTTTTATCCTGCAAGTAGCCAACTCCCCCCACATGATCAAAATGGGCATGGGTATTCAAAATGTATCGTAGAGTAAGATTATGCCTTTTTAAGAGATCTAAGATCTCTTCCGGATTGCCACCTGCGTCAATGACTATTGCTGCATTATCTTTTTTAGAACCAATAAGGTAGCAATTTACCTCCAGAGGACCAATCATTAATGTTTCAAAGATGATGTTCGGTAATTTCCAGCTCATTTTCAACCTCTTCTCTCTGTATTTGTATGGTTTTGGATATTCTCTGATTCTACCAGCATTTTTAAGGCATTCAAGGAAAATTAATTCTTGTTTGCTCTTATCAACCTTTCTAAAGCCTGATGCATATGGAGCAATGCCCTGCCCGGCTTTACTTTGCTTATAACAACTGGTATCATAGGAAATACCTCTTAATTCTTTACGATAATTATAAAAAACACAAAAACCATGAGAAACAAATATGATTCGCAGTACAGATCCGGAGATAATACTTCCCTATCTGCATGATGCCTCAAACCTCAGCGGCGGGTATGCACACGAAGTCGTTTTCCCGGAGGATGAACAGGATGTTATCCACATTCTGGATGAGGCATGTCGTTCCAAAACCCCGGTAACAGTTGCAGGCAATGGAACAGGCCTTGTAGGGGCGAGGATACCTTTTGGGGGAATTATCCTTTCTACCACGAAGCTAGGTGGATTCAGGAAGGTCTGCCGGATTCATGAAAACTCCGCTTATGCCGTAACAGGTCCGGCTATCACTCTCCGGAAACTTCAGGAAGCAGTTTCAGCACATGGGTTCCTTTATCCGCCCGACCCTACAGAACAGAATGCCTTTATCGGTGCAAGTGTAGCAACAAATGCCTCAGGGGCAAGAAGTTTTCAATATGGAGCAACACGAAACTGGGTAAGACGTTTAAAGATTGTTCTCCCGACAGGAGATATTTTAGAGTTACGTCGCGGGGAATGCTTCGCAAATAATGAGAACTATCTTATCGTAAAGGGTTCAAAAAATACGTTTGAATTACCGTTACCCCACTATACCCTGCCTCATACAAAACACTCCGCCGGTTACTATGTGGCCCCGGGAATGGATGCACTCGATCTTTTCATCGGATCAGAAGGAACCTTAGGGGTATTTACTGAGGTTGAAGTTGAATTGATTCCAAAACCATACGGGTTTTTCAGCGGAATTGCCTTTTTCGAACAGAAAGAACATGCCTGGCAATTTGTAGATCAGGTGAGAGAAGAGTCACTAAAGAACCGTATCTCCCGGGAAAAAGATTCACTGAATGCCTGTGTCCTGGAATACTTTGATTTCTCTGCACTTAATATCCTGCGTGACATCTACCCCGAAATCCCGCAGCAAGCCCGGTCAGCGATATTTTTCGAACAAGAGATTCGCCCCGGTTCAGAAACAAGACTCACAACCGAATGGCTTCAACTGCTTCAAAATCACCACGTACTCCTCAGTCAGAGCTGGTTCGGAAAGAGCGTAAAAGAACATACCAGGTTTCGCATATTCCGCCACGCCATCCCTGCCCTCGTGAACAAGATCCTCCGTCAGTATAAACAGATGAAGATTGGTACAGATTTTACTGTTCCAAACGAACATTTTTTTGACCTTCTCGGGTTATACCAGCAATACCTGGAAAACTCCGGCCTCCAATACTGTACTTTCGGACACATTGCAGATAATCACCTCCACGTTAACATCCTCCCGCGAAATGATCAGGAGGCGAAAAAAGGATGGGAACTCTATAACCAGTTAGCCAGCCAGATTATTCAATGGGGAGGTTCTCTGTCCGCAGAACATGGTATCGGTAAGATAAAGAAGATCTACCTTTTGAAGATGACAGGCAGGTCAGGCATGATGGAAATGGCCCTCATAAAAAAGAAACTTGACCCGGACGGAATTTTAGGAAGAGGAAATATTATTCCGGAAGAGTTCCTGAATAATGAGGACGCAGATGAACGCTGATGGACGCAGATTTACAAGATAAAAAACATTTACTATGAACCACGGATGAACCTGGTGCGGCCAAAGGCCGCACCAGGTTCATCCGTGGTTCATATGGTTTTTTCGGGAAGGTTTATGAAATCTGCGTTTATCTGCGCAAATCTGCGTCCTATTGTGTTAATGTCATAAGCCTCTGTAATTCAAGCTCGGCATCCTCTTTCCTGTTCAGCTTACTATAGAGAGACGCCAGGTCTCTGTGAATGAAGGGATTAAAAGGATTGATATAATTAGCCTGCGATAAAATTTCTACTGCCATATTATATTCACCCTTCCGCCGGTACAATTCTCCAAGTGAGATATAGGTGGTGGTGTACTCAGGATAATATTCAAGGGCAATCTTTAAAATCTCCTCGGCTTTTGTATACTGAGTATCCATTATATAGGCCATGGCTAATTTATTTTGAATCTGGGGTGAGATATTATTCGCTTTTTCAAACGCCTTCTCGTATTCTACAATAGCTCCGCTATTGAGTCCCTCCCGGCGCAGGAGATCACCTAAAACGGCATATTTTCTGGCAGCCTTCACCTCTATTTCAGCAACACTTTCCACATCATTAACAAGTGATGATGTTTCCTGAAGCTTTGTAGGAAGTATCTGAATACCATGGATCCTCCGGAGGTCCTTTTGTTTCAGGTCCTGCACCCACTTCTTCTCAAACTCATCAAAGGGGGTCCCTGTTACCGATTGTACCGCATCTTCTGTAGACTTTCCGCTTTTAATAGCATCGAAAAGGGCAGCGAGTAAAGGATAGCCACCCTCTTTGAATAGATAATCAATAACCGTAAATACCTCCGCAAAGGCGAGTGCGGTATCCTCTTTTCTCTCTAATTTAGCCAGGGAAGGGTGCATCTGGTCAAATGTGATAAAATAATCTTTTTCTACAGCCTCGGCAAGCAAACTTTCCAAAGAGACCGGAAGCTGCGGGGGACCACTCTCAAGCCAGCGTTTCTCTTCGTATTTGGCAATACCTTCGTGGAGCCAGATGGGTACACGGTTGTAAGTTTTTTTCATTATGACATAGTGAACATACTCATGGGCAAGGGTATCAAGCCACTGATATCCCCTGGGTTGAAGACGCGGACTGGTAATAATGACACGATTGAACAGGCAAATTGCTACGGTACCTGAGGTCTCGATCTCTTCCCTGGTAAGCGTTGAAATGGTACAAAAGCTTTCCGCATCAGGAAATACCTCAACAAGGACGGGCTCCTCCGGGAAATAATCAAGGTCGCTGCCGATAGCATGATAGGCCCTTTCAAGGGCATCAAGGGCATAGCTGACTAAGATACCATCCTTTTCTTCGTTATACCGGAAGATGAAATGTTCTGTTCTCACCTCCTGAAATTTACCTGCTGTCTGGTAGATTTTATCTACAAAGTCATAGAACTCCTGCCCCTTCTGTGCGATAACAGGTTCCTGTAGCGCACGTTTTAAAAATGACAGCGATTCCCCGTAATTCCCCTCGTAAAACCGCACCTCACCCACAAAAAAACAAACATACGGGTTTTCCGGATCAATTGAAAGAAGCTTACCGGCAACCATCGATGCTTCATCAATTCGCCATGCCTGCAAACACTCCTCACCGTAAGCTATATCGCCTACAATATCAAAGAATTTTCCCTCCAGGGCGATAGCGGCCTTACTGTTATATGAAGTAATAACCGCCGCTATGAATAGTACCAATATGAATACTCTTTTCATAAAGTTCTTTAATCCACTAACCTCTGATAATAATCTCTATTCAATGCCCTGTATTTTTCAGGCAACCCCTCTTTTAAAGCGTTCAGGATATCTTCCCGGAACTCCTTTGGTACCTTATATGCCTCTTCCGAGGGTATCTCAACCTTTTCTGCAGAGGTTCCAAACTGACCTTCATCCATCCTTCCGCGGAAAGGCCCCGGCATAGGCATGGGCATACCACCACCCATCATTCCTTTTGCTATGCGTTCCTTTGCCATCTCCATACCCTTTCTTGCCTGTGCAAGACGATACAACGATTCCCTCTCGTCAAGAGCAGCCCCCTCTGCATCGTGCTTTTCCAGTTTTTCTTTTGCTTCTCCCATTGATTGCGATGCCATATCAAGCTGGTTATCCGCATTCTCATCCATAAACGGATTTTGCCGGGAGAGTTGATCGGCCAGCTCTGCCAACTCCTCCGCTTCTTCCTGCAGCTCTTTCTGTTTTTGTGCATACTCCTGCATGGCGTTGCGGTCATCCTCTGTTAAACCGGAAAGCGCTTGCTCTTCAAGTGACTGCATTATGGCTTTAAGGTCATTAACGATCTGCTGGTTCTGATCTGCCGCATCATTTACCTTTTCAGATACCTCGAGGTCCTCTTTCGGTATCTCTGCTTGAGAAGCCTCTTTCTGCCTCAGGACGTTCTGTATACGGTCGTTTAAACGACCCAGATCCTGTAACACGTCTTCTGCCAGATCTAATGATTCCTTTGCCTCCCACCCCTTCAGCAGCTCTTCCAGATAAGGAATCTTTTCCTCTATCTGCGGAAGATCCCGGGACATATTCAGGAGACTCCTCTGCATCGGATCCCTGTTAATTTCCCGGTTTAACTCAGCATTCTCTCTGAACAATTCAGCAAGTTTTTCAGATTCTCTTTGAAATTGATTAACATCCTCCTGACTGCCGAATAATTCATTCAACCGGCCAGTCATTGCCTCTCTTTCCTCTGACATGCGTTTCAGATCACGATTCACCTGCAGATATCTCTGAACCAATCCGTTTTCAGCCAGGATTTCCTTACTCTCTGCCAAATCCCTCTTCATCGTATCCAGCCTTTCTCCCTGTTTTTCGAAGAACGATTTCAGCGTCTCATTCATTGCCTGGGATGTACGTGACTGGATCTCTTTCTTTAACTGATCGGTATTTTCTGCGAGTTCTCTTTCCTTACTTTCCAGTCCGGATATTTTATCCGTCAGATGGTTCGCATCCTTAAGCATATCACCAAAAGACTGGTCTGCAAAATTCTGTGCAGAGGACCCCATCTGATCCATCATCTTCTGAAGTTCAGAGAGCAACCTCTGTGCTGCCTGTAAGGCAGAATCCAGATCTCCCTTGCTCAACGCATCCTTCATGGCGTTCAATTCTTCCATGAGACTATTCTGTTCAATCGTTTTCATGGCATCGGCATTAAGGAACTCATCCATGTGCTCCCCCTGTGCCATTTTCATAAGTTTTTCCATCATTTGCTGAAGCGTATCCTCGATACGCATAAGTTCCGCCAATACCTTCTCATTGAGTTTCTCGTCCTTCCCCTCACGCAGTGAATTGAGGAGCTTCTCTATGGTATTCTGGGACTGAACCAGGTTCTTTCCCGTATCCAAAACATCCTCAAGTCTCTGCTTCTCTATCATTTCATTGATAAAGAGGATAATATTCTCAACCTCGGCGACCTCTTCATCCTGGGTTTTTTGTAATTCCTGCAATACTGAAACAGGCATACTGCTTTCGGCTGTATCCTGTACTGATCTCATAACGGCCGTCTGTTTTTTATCCGTAACCGTATGGAATTTCTCCTTGAGATTCTGGAGGGCATAATACACGCTGTAATTTGCCAGGGTATCATCCTGCATACCGACGAGAATATCGGTAAAAAGATCATGGATCTTCTTTACATACCCCTGGACACCATCCTGTATCATCATCAAATAATCCTTCGATGTACATTTCTCATCATCAACCCTCTTTGTTAAATCATCAGATAACAGAAAGAGCATTTCCCGCAACAACGCCTCTTGTAACTGAATCAGATCCTGATGTTTTTTCCGGGAACTATAGACTTCCAGATAATATACCCTGGAACTGCCAACCTTCTGTTCGGATATGGTATCGTTATCCTTCACCTCCAGATGGTATGCAATCCTCTCTTCCTCCCGGAGATTGAGTTCACTAAGTGACCAGAGATAAGACCCATTATATTCAGTTCGCTTTTTACCGGACCGCATAAGGGTTTCGGTCTTCTTCTCTCCCCCCCGTTCAAATACCAGGGTAATTTCATGTATGCCAAAATCATCCCTGGCAGCATACGTAAGTTCTACGGTATCCTTTTCGTTAACAATAAGGTCCTTCCCCGGGGATCTGATAGAGATTTCGGGAAACTGGTCCGGATCAACCTGAATGGTATGCAGGACCGTGTCTTTAACAACCCTGCCGTTTGAATCGGTAGTCTCAAAGCAATATGATCCGCTCTCAAATAATAATAAATTACCCTTAAACATCCTGCCGTTCTCTATTTCGAGAGGAATCCTCTTTGAATCGTTCAGAATCATTTCTGCAGAGAGAAGCGGCCGGTCACTCAAAGCGCTGATCTGCACCTCACTGCCCTTAAGCGCCTTTATGTCTCCGCTTGTGTTGTATATAGTCTTTGGTGACAACCCTGTATAGAGGGGATACCGGTACGCGAGGGTAATATCACCGATAACAGGACCCGAATACGCAGCAAATCCTTTTTCAACAACACCTTCTCCTTTACTGAAATAGCTAAAAAGGAGCGGTATATTTTTATGAAAAGACGAATGATTATATATATACACGGTACTAAAAATAACGAATGAAGCAATAAGGATCACACAGGTAAACCGGAGAAAACCCCTGTTGATTACACGGTTTATATCTAATTGTTTTACCTGGTTTGCTGTATCCTCCACAAGCATCCCGATCATCTGTTCGGAATAGGTTACCCCCCTCTTCTGTAAGGTACCTTTCGTGAGCTGAACCGAACTAATAAGGGAGTTGTTTAAGGAGGGGTATCTCTCTTCCATAAAGAGTGCAATTTTTTCCCGGTTCAATAAAGAAAGGAGGGGTAAAAATACCACCTTTACAAAGACAAAGAAGAGTGCAAGGAGGCTCCCTGTGTAAAAAATAAAAAGTCCAAAGGGGAATCGCAGAAGGACAGGGGTGGCAATTACACCTGCAACCAGAAGGCAGAGAGCAATAGAGAGTAAAAGCGCAGCTCCTCCGTACAGCCTGTTCACGATAGCCTTTTTACAAGCTGCCTGTAAAGTTGCATTTATAATACTCTGGTTATCCTGTAGTTTTTTCCCCCTGAAGTTGAGAATGGCAAGAAAATCAACAAGATCCGTAAGGGCCTGCCTGTACTTACCGGAAAGTTTCTTTATAAATTCAATAATGCTCAAGGACATGATCTCCACCTCTTTTTCGTATAACGTTACGTTAAGGTTATGCCCTGATTACCTATTTGTCAAACAAAATCTTATTGTAAATTTTCGGATCCGTTCGCTCCACTCAGGACAAGTTTCGTGTTTCGCATTTCGTGCTTCATATCCGGTTACCGGGTTGAAAATATATGGGTAAAGATAATCTCCGGAGGAGCGGCATAAAGGGGCACGGAATGAACATGCCGCAACAAAATGTCACTTTTACAGCGTTCAAAAACCCTGTGTTTTCTAATAAAACCGACTATGCTATCTAATATTTTGTTTTGAGACCATTATATTTTTCAAAAAACGAACGTGCTACCCTGAGAAAAATACAGCACCGTTCCTTAGCTTGATGGTATAGGAATTTTCATTTTATATAAGCGGGTTTACGGAGAGGTGTTGTTATAAGGGTAATGATGTTACTATGATGCAACAGTGATTCTTTATGTTCAATTGTTTTTAATCCCGAAGGGATGCCATGATTATAGCAAAAGGCCTCAGAAGAATTGTAAACCCCGAAGGGGTGACATACTTGTAAATAAAAAATGAAAATAACAGCTAACCCGGAACGGTGGCGCCAAAATACAGCTTCATAATGTCACCCCTTCAGGGTTATTAGTCTGTGGTTTATTCTTTTGCTATAATCATTTCACCCCTTCGGGGTTAAGTACATGCTTGAGAATTTCAAAGTAGGGCGACCCTTTAGGGTTGCCTCCCCGTACAGGTATTCTGGCGGGAAAGCAAGGCTAAAGCCTTGCCCTACATCTTTACAACAGACAAAAGTCGCCGAAGGCCTAACTTGATGCATATGGGCCTGGGCGAGGTTATAAAAACACATGCAGAAAAATATGCGGTAGTAGAGATATGAGGTTTCCTAATCAACGGTAAGTTCTTTTAACACCCAATCCAGATAATCTTTTGATCCCTGGCTGACAGGTATGGCAATAACTTCAGGTACTTCATACGTATGTAATTGTTTGATACGCTTCTCTACCGTATCAAACATATCATCCCTCGTCTTGAATATCATCAACACCTCACGTTCGGTATTTAACGTACCCTGCCATTTAAAAATAGATTCAACCGATTGCACAATATTACAACATGCAACAAGGCCCTCTTCCACCAGGGTTTGTCCGATTTTCCTCGCGTCTTCCAGATTACCTGCTGTAGAGAAAATTACAACAAAACCAGACATTGCGTGTCCTTTCCTCGAAAAATATGTGGCTCAAGTAACGCTTTAGTTTTTTAAAAAGAACCTGAAAAGCTCCGTTAGGAGCGGTATGTTAATAGAAAAACAGTGTGTACCATACCACTATCAAGCTCCAGAGGAGCGGCATAGAAGATATAGTTGATAGCTGATAGCTCATAGCTGATAACGAAAAACTATGAGCCATGAACCATGAACCATTCTATTAACATGTCGCTCCTCTGGAGCTTACCCACGGAAGTGTATTCTTGTTCTATTAATATACCGCTCCTCCGGAGCTTTCTGCTTCATTTTCGCTCTTGATATTTCACCCTTGCGGGGTTATTTTTCAAAAAACGAAGGTGTTACGAACAATAAAATAAAACAAAAGCCTAACCAGATAATGCTGATTTTATGCGGGAAACGCCTTCTCAATCGCCTTCCTGTCACACATACCACCATGTTTCCTTAAGAAAGATTCTATTTCTCTGCCACCTTCTTCATCCCGCGTTACATATACCAGCGTACATCGACATCCCTGTGTATTCTTACATCCGGCATGCGGAGGTTTTATATTTGAAAGCATCTTATGGCCCGGCAATAAATGCCTTCCGTCTAATGCCATACATACATCACAGGTGCTGCTGTCTTTAACTGCCGAGTAGAAGACATACGCTATCTCCTTCAGGCGTGCACTAACTGTGTCTTGTGTTCTTTCTCCATATCTGTGTCGAACATTCTTTATCGTCTTACCTCTCAGACGGCCCTTTATGAGGTAATATACGACAGAGACAACGACTACAAATGTAATAAACCGTAGCATCATGTATTAACTTGTCTCCTTAGGTTTTCTTAACATAAATAAAAGCAATCCTCCCACTACCAATACCGCCTGAGTCAGGATAATACTCCTGATCCATAGCGCAAAGCATCTCCATGCCAGATTGGACCCGCCCATCTGTTCAAATGAACCGGAAACGCCCATAAGGGTGTGAATGGCAATGATGGCGATCAGCACTGCCATACTTATTATGATAACAGTTTTTAGTTTTTGTTTCATGGTTTTTATCTTTCAATTATCATCTTTATCGAGTGTAACAATTACCTTCTCAGGTTCCTTCTGTTTGTCTGCCGCCTCTAACCTATCATCCCCCTGCCCGCCTGAACCTGCATCTATAACCTTTTTATACTCTGCAACTGCTTCATCAATCATACCCTTTTTCTCGTAAATATATGCCAGATTATAGCGGGCATCTCTGCTTCCGGAATTGGTATTTACTGCCTTCCTGAATTCACGAACAGCATCTTCTGCCATATCTTTACCTGCATATGCCAATCCCAGGTTAAAATGTGCCTTTGCCGATCCCGGATGCAACCCTAACAATTTTTTCCATATTGCAATCGCATCATCATACAAACCCTCTTGCATATACAATGCACCAAGCTTGTTGTATGCATCCGGAAATTTGGGATTCGACACAATGGCTTTATTATACACAATAACAGCCTTATCGAACAGACCTTTTTCAGCATAAACACCACCAAGCCCGGAGAGGGCATAGGTGTTATTCGGACTCGTCTTGACTATACTCTCATATTCCGAAATTGCCTCGTCATGTAAGCCTTTTTTGTGATATGCCTCAGCAAGATTTAGGCGGACAAAGACATTGGAAGGATCCCTGGCAAGGATCTCTTTATACACCCCTATAGCCTCATCCAGCATTCCCTTCATCACATAGGCATGACCGAGGAGACCAGGGGCTATCATATCATTGGGATTTTCGCTTATTACCTTTTGAAATGATACAATAGCATCATCTAAAAATCCCCGGGTGTATTGGGCATAGGCATTGATATTTCCTGGTGATATCTTCCTGCTGGCAACCTGATATGCCTTTGTTTTCTCGTACACTTTTTTCTCTTCCTTTGCAAGTTCTAAGTTATTGTGTGCCTCCATATCACCGGGGTTTATTCTTATTGCATGGGTATGCTCTGCAATGGCTTCATCAAACATGTTTTTCTGCCTGTATGCAAAACCCAGGTTATCATGTGCCTTGGAGTATTCAGGATTGGCTTTAATAGCCAATTTAAATGCGGCAACCGCCTTATCAAACATCCTCTTCCTGCAATACGCTACACCCAGATTATTATGCGCCTCCGCAAAATCAGGTTGAATAACAAGTGCCCTTTTAAACTGGACTATCGCATCATCAATCATCTCTTTATTAACATATTTTGCACCAAGGTTATTAAACTCCATTGCTAACTGATACTTACTGCTTTCACTAGTATTCTCTGCCCTCTTATTTGCCGAAGCGCACCCAAGAAAGCTCAGGGCGAGACAGATACTTACCAGTATTCGTTTCATGAATGTATACCCTTTCATAGAGAATCCCTGGTTATATAAAGTATAACCGTAAAATTTTCTTTTTTGATATTTCCTGAATCCTGGTATTTGCAGGAACAGAAACCCCATATGGTGAAACAGTCTTTTTTGTTAAAATTATCACTACTTTATAGAGATTAAATAACAAAGTCAACGATAAAATCGGAAGCTTAATTTATGAAAACCAAAATCATAAGTAATCGAAAGGTATCAGGAGGCTAATCTTCGATATTCTTAACCCTTGATATCTCTGATGTGTCTGCTATACTTTGTATTTAGCATGTTTGGCGTTATTAAACTATTAAAATTACCTCCCATTAATTATCCCCGGCTATTAAGAATTAAATTCTTGATTAAGAATATCAGACCACCCTCCTTGTTTCTGGTAATCCCTTATATTGTAGAAACAACCACTTTGCCAAAAAAAGAATTTAAATTTCGTTTATGGTATTTATTATGCATACAATTACCTAAAAACTGAAAAAAGGACAGAAATGCTGAAAAAAAGCTCAATAAAGAATATTAATAAGAAAAATAAAACAGAAAAACAAGACGTGAAACCGGATCTGGCAAAAAGCCCGACGGGGATTCAGGGGATTGACGAGATTACTTTCGGGGGATTGCCGAAAGGACGTACCGCGCTTGTTTGTGGAGGACCCGGATGCGGCAAGACCCTCTTTGCAATGGAATTCCTCGTAAGAGGTGCAACGGTATTTCATGAACCCGGTATTTTCGTCACCTTTGAAGAAACCCCGGAGGAACTTACAAGTAATTTCGCATCATTAGGTTTTGATCTCAACAAGCTATCTGCACAAAAGAAGATATCTTTTGATCATATCCATATCGAACGGACCGAGATTGAGGTAACAGGAGAATACGACCTTGAGGGATTGTTCGTACGGCTCGGCTATTTGATAGATTCTATTGGTGCAAAAAGGATTGTGCTCGATACCCTGGAATCCCTCTTTGCACATCTGCCGAACGAACGCATATTGCGGGCCGAATTGAGGAGACTATTCCGCTGGCTCAAGAAAAAAGGGGTTACTGCGATAATTACTGCAGAAAGGGGCGAAGGGACACTTACCCGTCACGGACTTGAGGAATATGTGTCTGACTGTGTCGTCCTGCTTGAACATGTCGTTTCTGAACAGACGGCCACGAGACGTTTACGGGTAGTAAAGTACAGGGGTTCACTGCACGGAACGAATGAATATCCCTTCCTTATTGACAGTAATGGAATCTCTGTTCTCCCCATAACCTCAGTTGAGCTTAAACATGAGGCAACGGAAGAAAGGATCTCAACCGGGATAGACCGTCTGGATATCATGTTTGGCGGTAAAGGGTACTATGTCGGTAGCAGTATTCTTGTCTCCGGAACGGCGGGCACAGGAAAGACAAGTATCGCATCCCATTTCGCAGACTCTGTATGCAAAAACGGGCAAAAATGCCTGTATCTGGCATTTGAAGAATCGGAAAAACAGATAATAAGAAACATGGATTCCATAGGATTGAATCTTGGGCAGTGGGTGAAAAAGGGGTTATTAAAGTTCCACGCAACACGTCCAACCATTTACGGGCTCGAGATGCACCTTCTAAGTATCTACAACCTTATACATGAGTTTAATCCGAACGCTGTAGTAATTGATCCCATTTCAAATCTCGTTATAACAGGAAACGCGAAGGACGTACGATCGATGCTTACCCGTTTGATAGACTTTCTTAAGACACGAAGAATAACCGCACTTCTTACTAATCTTACCCGCCCGGGGGGAACAGAGGAAACGGAGATAGGTGTTTCATCCATCGCGGATACGTGGCTTTTACTCCGGAATCTGGAAATCGGCGGGGAGCGCAACCGTACCCTGTATGTCTTAAAATCACGTGGTATGGGACACTCAAACCAGGTACGGGAATTCCTGATAACGGATAAGGGAGTAAAACTCCAGGATGTCTATATTGGCAAAGGCCAGGTCTTTACAGGTACAGCAAGGGTAATCCAGGAGGCAAAAGACAGGGAAGAGGCCCTGGCCAGAGAGCAGGAAATCGAAAGGAAACAGCGTGAGCTTGAGCGAAAACGGCAGTTCCTTGAATTACAGATCGCTGCCCTTCGCCTGCAATATGAGGCTGATGCAGAAGAGATTGATACGGTTGTAGCACAGGAAAAAACACGGGAGAATATCCTTACACAAGACCGCAGGAAATTATCAGAAATGCGAAGATCGGACACTACCTCAGGACTTGCAAAAAAGAACGGGGGAAAGAAAAGAAATGAAAGATAATAAAAAGAGGACCACCGGTACAAAGAACCGCATCAAGGGCGATATAAAGAGCACTACAAAGAAAAAGACATCTGCGAAAAAGACATCCGCTAAAACAGGCAAAAAGGCAGGAAAAGAGCGTGAAACGTGGAATTTACGGCTCTATGTCGCCGGGCAGACATCAAAATCTTTAGCAGCATTTGCCAATTTAAAAAAAATCTGTGAAGAACATTTGAAAGGCAGATATAAAATTGAGATAATAGACCTTTTTAAGAACCCGAAACTCGCACGGGGAGACCAGATACTGGCTATTCCGACCCTTGTAAGAAAACTCCCTCCGCCTTTAAAAAAGATAATCGGAGACCTGTCAAATACAGAACGGGTCCTTGTGGGGCTGGATCTCTCTCCCCGTACAGACGACGAAGGGATACCTGAACCATGTACAGGCCAATCATCTCAAATCAGTATGGGTAAACAGATTAAGCAATAAAGAATTAACATCTGAAAGGCATTTTATGGCAAAACGGAAGATAAAATGTGATACGGAAGATTTTGAAGCGTTCCTGAAAAGATCGCAGAGAGAACATTTTACCCTTCGGTTATATGTAGCAGGTATGTCAAGGAAATCATCCAGGGCGATCATGAATATCAAGAATTTTTGTGAGACATACCTGAAAGACCGCTACACTCTGGAAATACTGGATATCTACCAGGAAACAAAAGAATCGAGGGACAACAACGTGATAGCGGTACCTACACTCATTAAGGAGTCACCAGCGCCCATCAAGAAATTGATTGGGGATATGTCTTATGCAAACAAGATCCTTATAGCATTTGATATTAAACCGCAAAAAAATAAAGATAAAGGGAAGGAAGGAGAAGCAGAGTAGAGTAAGAATACGCCATGAATCGGGAAAGTTTTAAAAGAAAAGATACAGATGTTGGCCAACACATCCACAAAAGCTATATCTCTGCACTTTCTATCAAACTACGCAATGGTAAAATCCGAAACTTGTCATGAGCAGAGCGAACGGATCCGAGACAAATTCTCAGTTTTAATTTTCAAATGTTCTTTCCTTTTCAAGTTCTTTCCTCCCCTCTTTATCTCATATGCACCATGCTGCGGAATGTAAATTGGTTGCAAAACTCCACAAAATTCAATAGAATTTATCGGGTAAATTCCATAATAATGTAATAACCTTCTTCCGGCATCCGCTAAGAATCAAGACAACATGCTTAAGGCAAACAACAAAACAGAACACGAGCTGATAAAAGAGATTGAAGAGCTTCAGACCAGGCTTACTGATGCGGAAGAGACGCTGCACGCTATAAGAAACGGAGAGGTCGATGCCATTGTCGTTGACAATATAAAAGGCACACAGGTCTACTCTCTAACTGGTGCAGAGCACCCTTACCGTATTACCGTAGAGCGCATGCATGAGGGGACCGTGACTCTTATCCCCGATGGTACTATCCTCTATGCCAATACCTGTTTCGGACGCATGATGGGACTACCCCTCGGGCAGATTGCAGGCACATCATTTTATAATTTTGTATCAGAAAAGGACAACAGGTTCTTTTCTCAACTCATTGAAAGAGGCCTGAAGGAAGGTTTAAGGGCAAAAATTACCCTGGTTACCAGTAAAAACAATCACCTTCCCGTATACCTTGCCCTAAACCCGGTACTTATCGATGATAAACCCTGTTTGAGTATTATCATAACCGATTTGACCGAGATAATAAAAGCAGAAGAGGCACTGCGTATGAGCGAGAGCAAGTACCGGCTGCTCCTTGAGAATCTTCCCCAGAGGATATGCTACAAAGACAAAAATTTAGTCTATATCTCGTGTAATGAACATTTAGCACGAGACCTCCATATCAAACCGGATGAGATAAGCGGAAAGACCGATTATGACCTCTACCCCTGTGAATTTGCCGAAAGATATCGTGCAGACGATAAGAAGGTCATGGAATCAGGACACACAGAAGACACAGAAGAAATATACATCAGGGACGGACAGGAACTCATTATCCGTATGGTAAGAACCCCAGCAAGAGATGAAAAAGGAAATATTATAGGTATCTTAGTCACATTCCTGGATATTACTGAAAAGGTAACGCTGCAAAAAGAGGCCGACCGGTCCAGGCACCTGGCTGCATTAGGCGAACTGGCGGCCGGCATAGGCCATGAGATCAATAACCCCATTACCGGCGTTATCAATTGTGCACAAATACTGCTTAACAGAGGTCAGGAGGGCAGTAAGGAAAAAGACCTCGCCGGCCGGATTCTTAAAGAAGGTAACCGCATAGCCAGGATCGTAAAAAGCCTCCTCTCTTTTGCGGTAACCAGTGATAAAAAAGAGATAAAACAGTTTATCAATATTCAAGAGATAATGGCCGATACCCTAACCCTAACAGGGACGCAATTACGAAAAGAGGGCATTAAGCTACAGCTTGATATATCCCGGGACCTGCCTGAAATATTTGCACATCCACAACTCATTCAACTGGTATTTCTGAATGTTATCAGCAATGCACGATATGCCTTAAATCAGAAATATACAGGAATGCATGAGGAAAAAGTCCTTAGGATTTCTGGTGAAACAATAACGATGGACAACCAGCCTTGCGTAAAAATCACTTTTTATGATCATGGTACCGGTATCCCTCAGCATACAAAAGACAAGGTAATGAATCCCTTCTTCACTACAAAGCCTACCGGTAAAGGAACCGGATTAGGATTAAGCCTGTGTCATAATATTGTCAGTAACCACAGGGGCAAACTCACTATTCGCAGTATTGAAGGAGAATATACCGAGATCGCAATCCTCTTGCCTGTAAAACTAAACCCTTAATAAAGACAATTGCCATAATGAAATTTTCAATCAATAATAGCAACAATGAATTTCATCATCAATTGTTATTTGAGAACAATCCCCATCCTATGTGGATTTTTGATCAGGAGACACTTGCCTTTCTTGATGTAAATAACGCTGCAATTCTTCATTACGGCTATTCCCGTGAAGAGTTCTTTCGTATGACTATTCAAGATCTTCATCCCGCAAAAGATATCCCGTATTTATTCGATTACCTGAGCCGGAAACATACTTCTTCTGCACCATCTCTGGCAGATATACGAAGGCATCGTAAGAAGAATGGATCGCTTATCAATGTTGAAATCACAAAAAGCCAGATATCCTTTAAAGGAAAGAAAGCAACACTTATGCTCGCACATGATATTACTGAACGCTGGCAGGTAGAACAGCGTTTGAATATGCAGTATAGCCTGACCCGTATACTGGCAGAATCGGATACAATCCCCGATGCCCTTCCAAAAATTATCCAGGCACTCTGTGAAAGTATGGAATGGGATGCAGGAATGTTCTGGGTGGTAAACAAAAAAACAGATACCCTTCACTGTACTGAAACCTGGCACAGGTCATCTGTAAAGGTTCAGGAATTTATAACACTCAGCCATCAAACCATCTTTCCAACGGGTATTGAATTACCAGGGCGCATTTATACCACGGGAAAACCCTGCTGGATTACCGATTTTGCCTCCAACGGGGACTTTTCCCGGGCGCACGTTGCGGCCCGGGAAGGATTGCATGGGGCATTTGGTTTTCCTGTCCGCATGAAAAACGAAATATTTGGTATTTTAGAATTTTTTAGTCACAGGGTACGGCATATTGACGAACATTTACTGATACTGATATCTTCTCTTGGCAACCAAATAAGTCAGTTTATTGAGAGGAAACAAGCAGAAGCATCTCTCAATCGCAGAATAGATTTTGAGAAGACCGTTGCCTGCATTTCCACGAGATTTATTATCATCTCGGATTTCAGTAATGCTATCAGCACATCACTCGCTGATATTGGACAGCTCAGCGGGGCAAGCAGGGCATATCTCTTTCAGCTCAGGAACAACGGTACGATGATGGACAATACCCACGAGTGGTGCAACGAAAATGTTACTCCGGAGATACAAAACCTTCAGAATTTATCCTGCTCGATGTTTCCCTGGTGGATGGGAAACTTACAGGCAGGGAATGTAATCCATATTACTGATGTCTCCGGAATGCCACCTGAAGCTGCTGCAGAAAAAGAGATTTTGGAAAAGCAGGGGATCAAATCACTCCTGTCCATTCCTGTATACGCAGAAAAGAGATTAGCAGGCTTTCTTGGTTTTGATAATACCGTTAACACGGGTATGTGGAGTGAGGAAGATTTTAATCTGCTTCATATAACAGCCGCAATTATCGGAACTGCACTTGCGAGAAGGGAATCGGAAAAAATCATTAATCATATGGCCTACCACGACTCCCTTACAAAACTGCCCAATCGTATATTATTTCAAAACCATCTGCAAGTAGCGCTGACCCACGCCCGGCGAAATAAACAGATTGTTGCTGTTATGATACTCGACCTTGATAACTTTAAAACCGTAAATGACACCTTTGGTCATCTTACGGGAGATTCATTACTTATCGCCGTTGCAGAACGCTTAGCATATTGTGTACGCAAGGGTGATACCATCGCCCGCATGGGCGGCGATGAGTTTATGATCATCCTCCCTGAACTAAATAAAGCATATGATGCTGCCGTTGTTGCGCAGAAAATCCTTATTCTCTTATATCAACCGTTTCAACTTGAAGGCCACCAGATACATACCACGGCAAGTATCGGAATTAGTTTGTATCCATCGGATTCTGACGATACCGATACCTTAATCAAACAAGCTGATATTGCCATGTATCTCTCCAAAAAAAGCGGTAAAAAAAATTATCGCTTTTATAAAGAAGATCTCAATCATCCCGGCTCATCAAATACCCAAACAGATTGAATATCAGTTATAAAGTTGCGAAAAAATAATTTTAGCTATATAATATGTAAAAACATGAATTACAGAGAAAACTTCATCATTTCCCTTTATTACTCAGAGAAGAGAGGGAATAAACGTTAAATATTTTAGTATCAGGTAGAAAAAAGTTACCGTTTTAAAACTAAAAAATTTTCCCTACCTTATCACATTATTAATGATATCAAGCCCATCAAATAATCCGGACATCTCCGTTGTAATTCCCCTCTACAACGAGGTTGATACGATAGAATTTCTCGGCCATTCTCTTATCAATGCCCTGCGGGGTCAAAATTACGAGATAATTATTGTAGATGATGGAAGTACCGATGGAAGTACCAAAAAATTGAGAGAGTGGTGCGCCAAACACCCATATTTCCGGTCAATTCATTTTAAAAAGAATGCAGGACAAACGGCAGCCATGGATGCCGGTTTTAAATACAGCCGGGGAAAATATGTCGTCTCGATGGATGCCGACATGCAAAACGATCCCGCTGATATCCCTAAATTACTTGAAAAATTAAATACGTATGATATGGTATGCGGATGGAGACAGAAAAGAAACGATCCATGGATCAAACGTGTTTCCTCCCAGGTAGCAAATTTTATAAGAAATAAACTCTCGTGGGAAGATATTAAAGACACCGGATGCTCCCTGAAGGCGTACCGGAAGGAATGTCTCGAAAGGATTACCCTGTTCAATGGTATGCACCGGTTCCTCCCTACCTTATTTAAAATGGAAGGTTTTACGGTTACAGAAATCGTTGTAAATCATTATCCGAGGAAATTTGGAAAATCAAAATACGGAATATCGAACCGGGCATTCAGGGCATTTGTAGATTTATTGGTTGTACGATGGATGAAAAAGCGCAAACTTAACTATGAGGTTGAACAATAATGCATTCTGCAACACATCTCAACGTGTGGATTATCCTGGGTCTCATTGGTCAGTTACTGTTCGGGTCCCGGTTTTTTGTCCAGTGGGTTATTTCGGAAAAACGGGGAGAAAGTATTATTCCGGAGGTATTCTGGTATTTAAGTATGGGAGGGAGTGCCATATTGCTAACTTATGCACTGTATCGACGGGATCCTGTATTTATTATAGGGCAGTGCACAGGGCTTTTTATTTACCTGCGCAATGTTATGCTTATTTATAAAAAGAAAAAGGCAAAAACCAGGGTATCGGACACTAAACAAAACCTCTCCGGTATACCTGTTGAATAACGGGGAGGACTAAACGGTTTAGTAATTTCTCTGGTTCAGGGGTCAGGGTCATCTTGTTTCCAAACTCTGTTTGGGAACAAGCAGGCAGGGCAAGCAGGCGGGGCAATAGATGAGCAGGCGAAAAGGTATGTAGGTGAGTAGGCTGGTCAAAGGGGATAAAAATGAGAACCAGGTATAAAATTATAGAAAAGGATGGGATCTATTTTGTAACTTCTACTATTGTCGAGTGGATGCCTATTTTTACCTCTCAAAAATACTGTGATATAATCGTAGAATCAATTAAATATTGCAAAACACATAAAGGATTAAAACTTTATGCATTTGTGATTATGGACAATCACATCCATCTTCTTACAGAGGCACCTGAGTTATCAGCTACATTGACTTCATTTAAGAAGTTCACAGCAAAAGAGACATTGATCAGTTAAAACAGGACCGCAAGCAATGGCTGTTAAGTCAGCTTGCATTTTATAAGAAGAAATACAAGACAGGATGTAATTATCAGATATGGCAGGAGGGCTTCCATCCACAACTGATGTTGAATGAAGAAATGCTAAGACAAAAGATTGAATATATTCATTACAATCCGGTAAGGCGTGGTCTTATTGATTTGCCTGAAAACTGGTGCTACAGTTCTTACAGAAATTACTATTCCAATGATCATTCAATTATTCAGATTGATGAATTAGTTTTATGAAAATATTTATTTCTCATCTCCTCCTCTTGTTCCCAAACCCTGCCATCCTCTTGTTCCCAAACTCTGTTTGGGAACACAATGGACCTCGAAACTCTGTTTCGAGGATGAAACACGAAACAGAGTTTCGTGTGAAATGGTGTTCCCAAACAGAGTTTGGGAACAAGTAGGTGGGGTAGGCAGACGAGGCAAGTAGGTTGGGGCAAGTAGGTGGGGCAGGCAGGGCAAGCAGGCGGTGGCAGGTATACAGGCAAGCAGATGAGCAGAGGCAAGTAAAGCAGGTGAGCAAACTTTCTGCAAACGTTGAGTGAGGAGTGCTATAGTAATCAACAGGTGAGACCGAACAGAACATGTTAACTTTCATATTACGATATATCAGTCTTTGAAAATAATTTCCATAACTTGTTTTTAATGTACGTAAAATATATACTCGCACATTTTTTTATTCCTTAAAATCCATGTACATTCTGAAAAAAATAAAAACCGTTTTCACCCCCTGTGTTGTAACCCTGAGCCTATTCTCCCTCATCAGCCAATTGATATGCTATGGGAAAGACTCCGGAAATACTCCACCTGAACTGTTTCAAAGAACCCGGCAGGCCTCCGTATTCTACCTTGATAACGGCATGGAGGTTATCCTCATCGAGAATCACGCCAATCCTATGATTGCGGCAGTTACTATGGTAAAAGCCGGCAGCCGCAACGAAGATGCTGCCAGTAACGGAACAGCCCATTTTCTTGAACACCTGCTCTTCAACGGCACAAAAAATCGTACCCAGGAACAGATTTACAGTGAAATGGATTTTTACGGCGGTTACAATAATGCCCACACGACCATGGATCATACGAATTATATGATCCTCATGCCAAAAGAATATATCGCTCAGGGGATGGATATCCAGGCAGACATGTTGTTTAACTCTACATTACCTCCGGAAAAATTCGAGAAAGAGCGCGGTATCGTTCTTGAGGAGATTGGTAAATCCGCGAACCAACCAACATATCAGGTACAGAATTATTTTCAGAAAATCCTTTTTTCCGGTACACCGTATGAGCGTCCTATCCTTGGAACAGTCTCTACCATTCTGAATTTACAACGCGATCAGGTATTTGCGTATTACAAAACCTGGTATGTACCCAATAATATGACCCTGATGGTAATCGGTGATTTTGTACCATCAGAAATGCTGGAGCTGATTGAAGAAAAATATGGACACTATCCACCCGGACCACTCCCGGAACACAAACCTGTCCAGCCCGGGCAGCCATTGCGTTTGCGTATTACCCGGGTAAATGCAGGAGAAAAATTCCCGGAAGACCGCTGTTATCTTACCATGGGTTACCTCTTACCGCCGCCGACTGCAGTAGATTTCCCGTCGTTAAAACTCCTGGCAGAATTCCTCGGCGGCAAAGAAAACTCGGTGCTGAAAACACTTTTCAGACAGAAACCTCATAAAAATCTCGTGAACATGATTAGTGCAAGTCTGGATTTTAACCGTGATTTTTCTCTCTTACAAATTTTTGCAGAACTACCTGCAGGTGCCGATGTGGACCGTATCATAGCATTGATTACACGAACTGTAGAGGATATGGCAAAAAATCCAGTTCCTGCCGGCGAAATAACATCAACCCTGGTAGCACAACAAACGCATGAAATTTATCTCCAGGAACAGCTTCACTACTATGGAATGATGAAATCAGGCTATCTTGCGGCAGGCGGTTATTCATTCCTCCAGGATTATCAGGACGGGTTAATGCAAACGACGCCGGCATCTATTCAGAAAGCAGCAGAGCAGTATCTTCGCACACAAATACCCGTAGTTACGATAATGTCACCTCCTCGTCAAATATCCGATGTTTCTGAAACACGGTCACCCAACCGCTATCATACAGAAACCCTGGAAAACGGTTTAACGGTCGCAGTGAAAGAGAACAGGGACAGCCGGGTCATCGGTATCCATGTATTAGCCAAAGAACGCAGTGTAAGCGAGGGCAGAGATGCATGGGGAATGACAGAAATTTTACAGCGAATGCTCCTTGAGGGTGGAACAGAAGAACATCCCGGCAGGGCACTGTATCAGGCATTTGAATCTATTGGGGCTGAATTGAAATTGCATGACAGTCCTTTTATACCCTTCGATGACTATTACCACTCCCCCCGGTTTGCTTACATCCGCTTGAAATTAATTGATACCTTTTTTGAAAAAGGCCTCGGCCTGCTTACAGAAATGATATCGCGGCCGCTCCTTACAGAAGAAGCCTTAGAGCGGGTAAAAAAAGAGGTTATATCACTTTCTGCAGCGGAAACGGTAAGTACACCAAAGATTGCGTACCGGCTCTTATATAATAATCTGTTTGCAGAAAATCCTGGGTTTGGCTGGCTGCTCGGCGATGCGGAAAGGCTGGGACAGGTCCGGGTGCAGGAGATGCAAGCATTCCACCATAAATTTTACAACCCCGCAAACCTTATTATTGTTATCTCGGGCAATCAATCAATCGAAGGCGTAATGGATCTTGTCAAAAATCATTTTGGCGGTACATGGGGAGAATCCGGATGGCAGCCTCCGGAGTTTACACCGCAATTTGGTAAACTCGGTACCACACTCCATGAGAAGTCGGGCAAACCACAGTCGTATATTGCTCTTGCAAATACCTTTGATATTGCAGAAGAGGACAGACCAGCACTCCATATTCTTATGGACCTTTTTTCTGACCGGCTTGCATTCAATCTGAGAGAGAAACAGGGACTTGCCTATACTATTGGTGTAAGTACTCAGAAATATCATAATGCACGGTGGTACCTGATTACCATGGGTACCCGGCCAGAGAATATTGAGCGTGCCACTACTGGTATACAGAAAGAAATCTCCCGTTTACGGAAAGCCGTTTTCACGGCCGATGAAGTGCAGAAGACGATCAATGCCGCCATTGGAAGACGTGGCATGAGGAGACTCGACCGCGTGAGCCAGGCTTACTACATTAGCATGGAACTTCTCGAGGGAAGAACACCTGAAGCAGATGACCTCTATAATGAAAAACTGAAAGACGTTACCCCGCAAGACCTGAAACGCCTGATACATCAGGTATTTCGGAATGACAATTACCTCATTGTTATTGTGGAGTAGATACGAATATACAGCCAGGAACCAAACAAGCACGGGATAAGGAATGTAAAATACGAAATACGAAGCACGAAATCCGAAACAAACTCCAAATTCTAAACAGCATGATTTTGGGATTTGGGATTTGTTTCGGATTTCGGATTTGTTTCGGATTTCGGATTTCGGATTTTACAAATTGTCACTCCATACCCGGTGGTTCATTCCCATTCCCTATCGTTCCGCTTCTGCGTACGGTACATAACGGCATACAGAACAGGGAGAACAAGCAGGGTAAGGATCGTTGATGATATAATTCCGCCGATCACAACGGTAGCAAGCGGGCGCTGCACCTCTGCTCCGGTACCGGTTGCTGTAGCCATAGGAAGGAAACCCAGTGAGGCAACAAGGGCCGTCATAAGGACAGGACGCAGTCGTGTGATGGCACCCTGAATAACCGAGTGGCAAAGGGGAACACCCTCAGTACGGAGTTTATTAATAAACGATATCATAACAAGTCCGTTTAACACCGCCACACCAGAGAGTGCAATAAAACCAACACCGGCAGAGATCGATAAAGGAATCCCCCTTATCCAGAGTGCAATAATTCCTCCGGTAAGGGCAAACGGAACACCGGTAAAGACCAGAAAGGAATCTTTCACGTTCCCGAATGTTGTAAAGAGCAGGAAAAATATCAGTGCAAGCGCTATCGGCGTAACAATCTGTAACCGGGTCCTGGCAGATACCATTTGTTCGAACTGTCCCCCCCAGGATATCCAATACCCCAATGGAATAGTAACATTTGCAGCAACCACTTGTTTAGCCTCCTCAACAAACGATCCAATATCTCGCCCCCGTACATTCGTTGTTACAACAACACGGCGTTTTCCGTTTTCCCTGCTGATCTGGTTCGGGCCCGGTATGATAGTAAGGTCTGCGATGGATCCCAGGGTTATATAACCTGGTTTTCCGCTATCCTCTCCATGTATTGCTGCCGGAAGCATGCCAGTAAGGAAAGCATTTCCTATATCCGGAAGGGGAATGGGTAATCGTCTCAGTGCATCTATATCGGTACGAACCTCCTCAGGCAGACGTACCACGAGTTCAAATTGTCTGTCTCCCTCAAAAACCTTGCCTGCATTCTTTCCTGCAATTGCAATTTCAATTACCTCCTGAACGTCTGAAATATTAAGACTATAACGGGCCATTTCTTTACGGTTCAAATGAACGGTAAGGACCGGTAAGCCTGTTACCTGTTCTACCTTAACATCCGATGCCCCCTGAACCCTCTGAAGGACCCCGGATATTTTTTCACCGGTCTCACGCAGTACCTGCATATCATCACCGAATATCTTTACTGCAATGTCAGCACGTACCCCGGCAATAAGCTCATTAAACCTCATCTGGATCGGCTGGGTAAATTCGTAATTGTTTCCGGGAATTTTCCTGAGGTGATCCTCGAGTTCGTGTATCACATCTGCTTTTGATCTCTTTGGGTTTGGCCATCGGGATTGCGGTTTCAGCATGACAAACGTATCAGCTACATTGGGCGGCATGGGATCAGTTGCTATCTCTGCCGTTCCTATCTTGGAAAAGACGTTTTCTACTTCAGGGAAATTTCTTATTTCTTTCTCCAGGATATGCTGCATCTCCACCGACTGGGTTAAGCTTGTCCCTGGAATGCGAATAGCATGGATTGCAAGATCTCCTTCATCCAGGCTCGGTATAAACTCACTTCCCATGCGGGTAGTTAAAAGTCCGCAGAGAATAACAACAATACCTGCCGAGGTGATCACAAACATTCGGTTCCGCATAGCAAGATTAAGCACGGGGATATACGCCTTTCTGGCCCAGCGCACGAAAAAGTTCTCTTTTTCAGAAAGTCCTCCGGTAAGAAACAGTGCTACAGCGGCGGGAACAAACGTCAACGAGAGGATTGTTGCACCAATGAGGGCAACGATTACGGTAAATGCCATAGGGTAAAACATCTTTCCTTCAATACCCGTCAGGCTCAGGATCGGTAAATAAACAATAATAATTATTAATTCACCAAACATAGTTGCCCTTCGTACTTCCTTCGATGCGTCAAAAACAACCTCAAACCGTTCTTTACGGGTGAGCAAACGGCCAAGCAGGTGTTGTTCCTCCGATAACCTGCGGATACAGTTCTCGACGATTATTACCGCTCCATCAACGATGATTCCGAAATCAAGTGCACCAAGACTCATCAAGCTCGCACTTACCTCATTCTGTACCATTCCGGTAATGGCAAACAGCATGGATAATGGTATAATAAGTGATGTAATAACCGCCGCCCGTATGTTCCCCAGAAAAAGGAAGAGAATCGCAATAACAAGAAGAGCGCCTTCGGCGAGGTTCTTCTTTACCGTGTGGATCGTTTTATCTACAAGGGTTGTACGATCGTAGACTGTCTTCGCAATGACACCTTTTGGCAGCGTGCGGTTTATCTCAGTCATCTTGCCAGCTATTCTTTCAGAGACTGTACGGCTGTTCTCGCCCATCAGCATAAAGACAGTACCCAGAACAACCTCTTTTCCGTTTTCTGTACCGGCACCGGTACGGAGCTCTTTTCCTATCATGACATCAGCTACGTTACGGATATAAACGGGAATCCCTTTACGACTGCCAACGACAATTTGCTGAATCTCTTCAATATTGTTAACTTGTCCCGGAGATCTAACAAGGTACTGCTCTCCGCGGTGTTCAATGTAACCCGCACCTGAATTGGCATTGTTCCTGACAAGGGCTTCAACAATATCATGAAATGATAACCCATACGAAATGAGTTTTTCCGGATCAGGGGTTATATGGTACTGTTTCTCGTATCCACCGATGGTGTTTATTTCAGTAACACCTGAAATAGTATGCAACTGAGGTTTAATGACCCAGTCCTGAATCGTTCTTAAATCAGTGGACGTATACGCCGTTCCATCTGCTTTCCGGGCACCCTCTTCTGCTTCAACCGTCCACATATAAATCTCACCGAGACCCGTTGTAATCGGTCCCATAATTGAATTTATCCCGGGAGGGAGATCTTCTCTTACTTCCTGAATGCGGATATTGACCAACTGACGTACAAAGTAGATATCCGTCCCATCCTCAAAAATAACCGTTACCTGTGAAAGTCCGTATCGTGAGATTGAACGTGTTTCAATAAGATGAGGCATACCGGTCATTGCTGTCTCTATAGGAAAGGTAATGCGTTGTTCAACCTCGAGTGGCGAATAACCAGGAGCCTCCGTATTAATCTGTACCTGAACATTAGTAATGTCAGGTACCGCATCGATGGGAAGTTTTTGATAATTATAGATACCCAGAGCTGCAACAGCGAGTACTGCAAAAAGAACCACCCAGCGATGCCGGATTGAAAATTTCAATATTTTTTCAAGCATATTTATGTATACTTTTTGTGTTTTGGATTTTGTACTCAAGTTGTAACTACTCAGGTTCATGGTTGGCTTGTTCCCAAACTCTGTTTGGGAACACAATGAGCATCGAAACTCTGTTTCGATGACGAAACACGAAACAGAGTTTCGTCTAAAATGGTGTTCCCAAACAGAGTTTGGGAACAAGCCTGTGGCAGGCCAGCAGACTACTAAGACTTAGCTTGATGCATATACCCTTAACCCTGAACCATGAACCTGAATAGTTACCTCAAGTTTATTTTTACCTTTTTTCCCGGTTTCATCCTGAACTTTTCAGGCATTCTCTCAGTGTTCATGAACCGCCCCTGCTTTGCCTAAATCAGCTTTCAGGATAAAGCTATTTCGGACAGCGTACTGCTCTCCCGGCGATATACCGTCCAGTACCTCTACCCACGCCTCGCTCCTCCTCCCTAATTCCAGGGGATGGAATTCGAACACATTATCATACTTTACAAAGACGCCGGAATGATTATCCAGGGTCTGGATTGCATCTGCGGATACACCTACCGGTACTCTCACCTCTTCATATATAACCTCAACGGTCACAAAGAGACCGGGACGCCAGAGTCCTTCGGTATTCTGTATAACAACCCTTCCCCGGGCAGTCCGTGTCTGTTCCCCAACGAGGGGAGCAATATAGGTAAGCGTACCTTCTGTTTCTATGCCTACGATATCAGACCGTACCACAACGTCCTGTCCAATTCTTACCACCTTTAAATCTCTCGCATATATTGTGACTTCCACCCAAACGGTTGAAAGATCTGCAAGCACAAAAATATCAGCATTTTCTCCGATCGCTTCACCGACAGTAATATGCTTTTCAATAACAGTTCCGTCAAACAGTGCACGGATCTCATACCGTGAAAGATTTTCTCCTATTTTTTCCGGAATGAGATTCAGATCGTCCTGCGAGAACCCCAGGGTTAATAGCTTTTGAGTAACTTCCTGCAGCCGTATTTCAGCTTCTGCCAGTTCCTGCCGGCTCTCGAGATACTCCCGTTCAGGAGAGATCCTCTGCCTCCAGAGGCGCTCTTTTCGCTGAAAATTTGCCTGTACCAGTTCCAGCCATTTAACCGAAGCTCTGTATTCACTTCTCAGTTCTGCTATCTCCCGGCTGTCAAGAACGGCCATAACCTCACCATGCCGTACGGCATCTCCAAGGTTTTTATACACTTCTACAACGACACCTGAAACCCTTGGGACAACATGTACGACCTTATCTGCATTCAGCTTAATTTCACCCGGAAACACACGTGTGCTCCGTATTTGAACCGGCCCTGCAGTTTCGACAATAATTCCTGAGTTGCGCAGTGCTTCAGGTGAAAGCACAACCCTTCCTTCCCTTTGAGAGTATTCCCATCGATACGAATTACCCTCCCACTCCGCTACTACCTTAACATCAAAAGAGTGTGGTTCTTCAATAATCTTTTCACTGCGAAGATATTCACCCTCCTCCTGGAACTGAATGACATCAACCCTGCCGCCTAGCCGATACAATTCCACAATCAATTTTACCTTACCGGGGTCTACTGCATGTCCCTTATACAGTGGATACACCCTGAAATGAGGGGGGATACCCCGTTCATATACGGCAATCTCAATCTGAAAATCTGTATCAGATAATAACCTTCCTCCGTGGGGTCCCCTTGATCCATCCTCTTCCTCCTGGTGTAGGGTGTCTCCATGGGTATGCTCGTGTGGATGGTTAACGGTTGTTTTCTCTATACGGAGGATAACAAACGCCAGGATAATCCCCACAAGGATAAGTACACCAACAGCCAGTATTTTTTTAAAATGAATGAGCGAATTTTTCATAAATAATATTGTATTGTTTTCTCGAATAGCACTCTCGTGTTATAACGCTGCCATCATCAATCAAAGTCAAATATCTCTCCAAGAAATCCACGTTTTTTCTTCTTGTAGCCGTAATCACGGTACTTCTTATCATCATAATCCCTATGCCCATGAAAATGCTTCTGTTCATGTTTACTCTGCTGAAATGTTCGATCAATAATCTTATCCAGTTCTCCGCGGTCAAGCCAAACACCCCGACACTGCGGACAATAGTCGATCTCTATCCCCTGTCTTTCAGACATGACAAGATTTACGTTGTTACATATAGGACACTGCATGTGTTTACCTCCTTCTTACTCTACGATAAAGTGTTATTTTTAAATTCTTCTTGTTCCCAAACCATGTGCTGAGTCTGCCTCTTCCTCTTGTTCCCAAACTCTGTTTGGGAACACAATGGACATCGAAACTCTGTTTCGAGGATGAAACACGAAACAGAGTTTCGTGTAAAATGGTGTTCCCAAACAGAGTTTGGGAACAAGTAGGCGCGAGTGGTTACCCTGGTGATTCCATCCCCCTATCTCAACAACCTGAGCCCGTTTGCTATAACGAGCAGCCCTCCTAACTCATTGATAAGAAGTCCCGGTACAAGACCTATCCGTCCGGAAACAGCCAGAGGTACGAGGATAGCGACAATAAGAAGAGAAAGAACAATATTGAGATAAATGTTCTTAATCGCCCACTGGCTCAGCCCGACAATATAAGGGATCTTTGTCAGATCATCCGACATAAGCACCAGGTCGCTGGTTTCGATAGCTATATCGGTACCAACCGCTCCCATAGCAATCCCAATGTTGGATTCGGCCATTGCCGGCGCATCATTAACGCCGTCTCCTACCATTGCAATGTACTGATATTTTTCCTTCAATCTCTTTACCGTCTCTACCTTATCTTCTGGAAGCAGTTTAGCATAGTACTCATCAACGCCAGCCTCTGCGGCGATTTCTGCGGCTGTACCCTCATTATCACCGGTAAGCATAATAATTTTTTCAACACCCAGGTGTCTTAATGCCTGTATCACACCTTTGGCCTCGAATCTCACCTTATCTGCTATCGCAATAATTCCCAGGAGTTCTTCCCTCGACCCCAGCAATACAACCGTTTTCCCCTGTTTTTCGAATTTATATATCCGGTCGTGAACGGTGTCTAACGGAATCATATACCGGAAAAAAAGGCGTTTATTGCCAATAAAATATTCACGGGTATGTATATTTGCCTTTACACCCATTCCGGGTAAAGACTCAAAGGCATCTGTATTACAAAACGGTAATCCCCGCTCCTTCGCTGTGCTTACAATAGTTTCCCCCAAAGGATGTTCTGAATAATTCTCAATACTGGCAGCCAGCTTTAACAGAGCGTCTTCCGTTTCATTATTCAAAGGTACTATATCAGTAATAAACGGCTTACCAATCGTAATCGTCCCTGTTTTATCAAATGCCACGGCCCGTAATTTTTCTATAATTTCAAGATAGACCCCACCTTTTACCAGGACGCCGTTTCGGGCTGCATTTCCGATAACCGCAACGGTTGCAACCGGGATGGAGAGCGCAATGCCGCAGGAACACGACACAACGAGCACTACCAGCCCCCTGTAAAACCAATACGAAAACCCGCCCCACAGGAACGGAGGAATTATTGCTATGAAGAAGGCTACAGCAAACATGGCAGGGGTATAATACCTTCCAAACCGTTCACCAAAACGCTGATAGCTTGATTTCCTTACCTGTGCCTCTTCTACCGAATGAATAATCTTTGCAAGGGTGGTATCCCTCGATAGCTTTGTTACCTGTACTTCCAGGGTACCTCTTTGATTAAAGGTGCCGGCAAAGACCTCGTCCCCTTCCTTCTTTTTGGCAGGAATTGATTCACCGGTAATGGACGACTGGTCAACACTTGACGTACCTTTTATTACCCTTCCGTCAAGAGGTATTTTTTCTCCCGGCCGTATAAGGATCAGGTCTGCAACCATTACTTCTTCCACGGGTAAAATCATTTCTGTTCCGCCTCTCCGAACGAGCGCTTCTCTCGGTGCTAGCTCCATAAGCATCTGTATGGCACCCCTTGACCTGCTTACGGTATACATTTCCAGGATATCGCCGAGGAGATAAATAAACATCAGCATGGCTGCTTCTTCCCATAACCCAAGGGTTATCGCCCCCACGGTACCTGTAACCATGAGAGTCCTGATATTAAGGATTAATGTCTTTAGTGCGCCAAACGCCATTTTTGCAGGGTAATAGCCACCAATAACAATAGCCATACTGTAGAATAGTATCGCTATTGTATTCCTCCCTCCTGTTTTTTCTAAGATAAAGGCTACCAGGGTGAGAATACCGCACATTGAGAGGGCTATAATCCTCTTCTCCTTCCACCAGGTAATTTTCGGTCTTGCTTCCTTGACAAATGATGCCTTTAACCCTGTATCAGCGATACTCCTGATCACTTGCTGAATTGAGATTAATGAAGGATTGCAGACAACCTTTACCCCCTGAGTCGCAAGATAAATCTCAAAACTTTCAATCCCGGCAAGAGATCTCAATTTCTTTTCGATAATCCTTGCCTCATCCTCGCAATCCATCCCTTCAATATTCAATTTATACGTTTCAACCTGATCTTGCGTCATTATTCTCTTCCCGGAAATGCTGAAAAACAATAATAGTATTTACCACAATAATAACAGCAAAACCCTCCCCAGGTCAAATTTACGTAATTGCTCACAGTACTATAAAAAACCAATGTATTTATTCCTTGCCTGATGCAAATGCGGCCGTTTGTCCTTACCTTGGCCAGTACATGATGATAAAAACGCCGAACAGTACAACACAACCACCGATCAAATCAAACCTATCAGGAATAATCTTATCAACCTGCCATCCCCAGAGGATGGATAATGCAACAAAGATACCACCGTAAGCGGCATAAACCCGTCCAAAGTTTGCAGGCTGCAAGGTCGGTATTACCCCATAAGCAATGAGCACGATAGCCCCAAATAAACCGAGCCAGATGCTCTTGTCCTCCCTGAGCCAGAGCCATATCAGGTACCCGCCTCCGATCTCGCATAATCCTGCAAGGATGAAAAAGAGTATTGATGTAATACTATTCATTTTTTCCGTTTTTCCCCCATATTACATTTCGTGATAATTGAACTTCATCTTCCTCTTGTTCCCAAACTCTGTTTGGGAACACCATTTCAAACGAAACTCTGTTTCGTGTTTCATCCTCGAAACAGAGTTTCGAGACCCATTGTGTTCCCAAACAGAGTTTGGGAACAAGCCGGCAGGCTAGCAAGTCGCAAGGCCAATAGGCCGGCAAACAAGCGGCCAGCAGGCCAGCAAGCGGGCAAACGGGCAAACAGGTAAACGAACAAGCCGGCAAGTTCAATATTCTGTTTATCCCCGGTTACCTTTATCCCTCCGCAACATTCTTTGGAAACCATTGATAGAGGGCTGGAATTACGAAAAGGGTTAAAAAACTCGAAAAGCATACCCCGCCAACGATTACCGTTGCTAACGGCTTCTGTATCTCTGCCCCTATGTCCGTAGATACCATCATCGGTAACAGACCGATCATATCTGCGACAACGGTTATCAGTACAGGTCTGAGACGTGTTGTGGCTGCTTCTATAACGGTATTTCTCGTTTCTTTGCCTTCCTGTAAAAATTCATTAATACTTGACACCATAACAGTACCGTTGAGTACACACAGCCCAAACAAAGAAATAAACCCTACCCCTGCCGGAACACTCAGAGGCATACTCCGCAGAAATAGTGCAACAATACCTCCCGTTGCTGCAAAAGGGACGTTTACATAAATAAGGGCAGCGTTTTTAAAAGAACGGAAACTCATATAGAGAAGGACAAAAATTAATCCCATGGAAATGGGGATAACAAGTGCAAGACGGTTCCTTGCCCTTTGCATGTTTTCGAACTGGCCACCCCAGTCAAGATAATACCCCTCAGGTATATCCACACGCTCCCGTATCTCCTTTTGCGCTTCTGCAACAAAGCTGCCAATATCCCTGTTCCTGACGTTACACTCTACCACAATACGGCGGTTCCCATTCTCACGACTAATCTGAGCAGGCCCCTCTTCAATGGAAATATTCGCAAGTTGAGCTAGCGGCACGAGTACACCGCCGGGAGTGCTGATCAGGATATTTTCGATCTCTTCAATATTACTCCTTGCCTCTTCCACAAAACGGACCAGGAGATCAAAACGCATTTCCCCTTCAAGCACCTGAGAAGCCACCTTGCCGCCAATAGCTGTGGTAATAACATCCTGTACATCTGATACATTAATACCGTAACGGGCAATGGCATTCCGATCAATCTTTATTTGCATAACGGGCAGTCCTGTTATTTGTTCTGTCTTTACATCCTCAGCCCCGCGGATAGAAGAGACAACGCTGTTAATCTCCTCAGCCTTTGGCCTTAGTACTTCCAAATCCTCTCCGAAAAGTTTTACAGCAATATCAGAACGAACACCGGCAACCAACTCGCTCACCCGCAATTCAATGGGCTGGGAAAAACTATAGCTCATACCCGGGATCTTTTTCAAATCCTCTTCCATCCGCGCAATAAGCCCTTCCTTCGTTCGGGCCGTTTGCCATGTTTCTTTGGGTTTGAGCATCACAAAGACATCGCTAATCTCCTGTCCCATGGGGTCTGTAGCAATCTCTGCACGCCCGGTCTTGGATACAACCGTCTCTACCTCCGGATATTTCATGAGGGTCTTCTCTATGAGAGCGGAGAGCTCCAGTGATTCCTTTAAAGAAACACTCGGTAAACGGACTACGTTAATTGCGATAGCACCTTCATCCAGTTCAGGCATAAATTCTGACCCCAGAAAGGGAATAAGGGCAAGGCTCGAGAGGAAGCACGAAACAGCGATAATTAAGGTTATCCGGGGGTGGAATACCGTTTTTTGTAATAGTGGTCTGTAGTAACGCTTCAGGAACCGTATAATGCGGTTATCGGATTCCTCCTTGTGTATCTTGGTCTTTATTCCTTTTCTGAAAGTAATGGTACACAGGGTTGGCATAATGACCAGTGCAACGAAAAGGGAGCTTACCATAGCAATGCTTACGGTAAGTGCCACAGGTTTGAACATCTTGCCTTCAATACCTTGCAGGGTCAGAAGCGGTAAATAAATCATAATGATAATAATCACAGCAAAAAAGATAGGGCGTCCTACCTCCTGGGCAGCAATCCGTATCGTTTCTCTGTGGTTGTCATTCCTGTTTCTTTTGCTAAGATGCTGGATGACATTTTCCACGGTACATACAGAACTATCGGTAATATTGCCAAAACCCAGGGAACCCACACTCATCACCGTAGCGGCAATCCCCATATAATACATACCTGAAAATGTTAAAAAAACCGTTAAGGGCACGGAGAACGCCACAAGAAGCGATACCCTCCAGTTTCCGATCGCCAGGGTAAGAACTATTACAATAAGAATAATACCTAAGGTAACGTTGGTAATAACGGTATGGATAACATTATTCACAAGGTCAGTCCGGTCGTAAAATGGTATGATATCTACACCATCTGGCAGGTTCTGCCTTATATCTTTGACCTTCTGTTTGACCTTCTGTACCATGGTACGGCTGTTTTCACCCTTGAGCATCATGGCAATACCAATAACTGCTTCCCCGTTACCGTCCCTGGTAACCGCCCCGTAACGTACTTCAGGCCCTACCACTACATCTGCAACATTTTTAATATAAACGGGAGTACCTTCTTCTGTTGCAAAGACAACAATATTTTCGATATCCTGAATGGATTGAACAAGACCCACCCCTCTGATAAGGTACTGTTCGGAAGCATGTTCTATATACTGCCCACCTGCATTCACGTTGTTGGCAGCCAGGGCATCAAAGACCTGGCGAAGGGTAATATTATAGGTAATGAGCTTTCCCGGATCCACTGTTACCTGATACTGCTTTACAAAGCCTCCAAAACTATTCACTTCAATAACTCCCGGTGTAGTCAGTAACCGCGGCCTCACCATCCAGTCCTGGATTGTCCTGAGTTCCATAGTATCTTTTCCTTCACCGGTAACTGCATACTGGTATATCTCACCAAGACCCGTACTAACCGGTCCCATAACCGGCCTGACGTTAAAAACTTTCGGTAATTGTGCCTCTGCTGTTTGCAGGCGCTCAAGTATCAGCTGACGGGCAGAATAAATATTTACATGATCCTCAAATGTTACGGTAACCTGGGAGAGTCCCGTTTTTGAAAGAGAACGCACCTCCGTAATATCCGGCAGGCTGCTCATAGAAAACTCAATGGGAAAGGTAACGAGTTTTTCCACCTCAACAGGACCGAGTCCCGGCACCTCGGTATTGATCTGTACCTGATTCGTTGTAACATCAGGCACAGCATCAATCGGCAGCATTTTTGTGTAATAAAGTCCTAATCCTATAATCACCCCGATACCGATAATAACCAGGAACCGTTGTTTGAGTGCGCATTCAATAACTGTGTTGACCATAAAGACTAATGTGCGCAGCATCCCTCCCCGAACTTTTCCTTCATAATTTCAGATTTGAGCAAAAAACTGCCCTTGACAACAACCCGGTCATTTTTCCTCAGGCCACTGGTAACTTTTACATATCCATTCATACGCGCTCCCGGAACTATATCACGTCTTATAAAATATCCGCTGTCAAGTGGTACGAAGACAAAATGTTTTTGTCCGTCGGTTTGAATGGTTTCCTCCGGTACTACGGGTGCGTTATTTCCGATTTCCGATAAAAGCCGGATGAGTACCTTGGCAAACATTCCCGGTTTCAATTTCTCATGATGGTTCTCTACCTCCGCTCTCACCTTTACCGTACGTGTCCTCTCATTTATGGTGGCCCCGACATACGTAATAAGTCCCTTAAAATATTCTTCCGGATAGGAGGCAACGGATATCAGCACCTCATTTCCCTTCCGGATCTTTGGGATATCTTTTTCATAAATATCAAACCATACCCAGAGATGTGACAGGTCAGCAATGGTTACGACAGGTGCAAAGGCATCCTTCAGTTCACCAACAGCGGCATTTTTCTCAATGATCGTACCATCAAAAGGAGCGGAGAGGAGAAAGAACGAGGCTGCTGCTCCTTCGGTCCTGCCTTCGATATCATCCTCCTGCAAACCCATAAGTATCAATTTTTCTTTGAGTGCTTGCAACGCGATCTGTGCTTGTTTCTGTGTGTTCTCTGCCTTGAGAAAGTGTTTTCTGGAAGAAATATTCTGTTCATAGAGGGATTTTTCCCTTGAGTAGTTTTTCCTTGCTAAGTCGAGCTCAGCTTTTACCTTCATATATTCGGCCAGGGTCTCCCCCAACTCTATACTGTCGAGTAATGCCAGTTTTTGTCCTTTTTTCACATAATTTCCCCAATCTACATAGACCTCCTTTACTACCCCGGGTATCCTTGGAGATGCGATTACAAAACGGTCTCTGTTTGGTCCGACCTCGCCTGTTGCCTTGAGCGTAACATCAATGTCCAGCAACCCAACATTCTGGATGGTAATGGCCTCGCCTATTACTGAACCGTCGACTTTGACAACCCCGAACTCATACCGGCAATTATCGCACTCTATAACAGAAACATTGTGTTCACAGTACCTTTTAAGCAAACGCTCATATTCCTGACCGGCATCAGGGGTAAGGTTATTGTTTGTCGTACGGAGATTGCAGGAGGAACAGTCCTTCTCGGGTATACCATGTTCAGGGCATATTGCATCTTCACATGCACCCCGACAATCTTGATGTTTTTGATCCGCGATACTGTTCGTACCAGGAACTATTCCTATACAGAAAAAAATAATCATTGTATTGATTATTGGTGTTTTCCATGATTGTAAAAATTGCATACGTACTTGTTACTCCAAAAACAAAATAGAAAAGTATTGTCACTGTACTTTCGTTACGGCTATTCTTTCAAGATCTGCAATTAAGAGATTCAAATTCTTGAGGGAGTCTATATAGGAAATCCTCATTTCTGCCCAGGTTCTGTGGGCATCCAGGAGGTCTATATAGCTAAATTCACCTTCCTTATATCCTCTGGTAATTAAGAGAAACGACTCCTCCACCTTTGGTAAAATCTTGTTTCTGTATTCAAGAATACGTTTTCTCTCTGCGGTATATATATTGAAATTCTTTTTTAACTGAGAGAGTAAATTGTTGTAAACCGATTCATAATCATGTTTTGCTTTTTGTAAAAGGGCCTTGCTCCTCTGGATATTACCCTGATTACGATTCAAAAGAGGGACCGGTACTGCAATACCAAGTTGAACCGTATCTATTTCCTCCCGGCTAAGCCGTTTGTAACCTGCAATTACGTCAATATCAGGTATAACCTGTCTTTTTTCCAATGTGGTCTGCGTCTCAGCTATTTCAATATTCTTCTTCAGTGCCTTTAACAATGGTTGATTGTTTCTCATGTTTGATTCCAGGCGGGGAAGCGACAACTCTGCAGGTTCTGTTACCAGTTTCTCCGTTACACCTGCAAGGGTCTCATCCGGAATACCCATTACCGTCAATAGCTCTTTTCCTGAATTCTGAAGATTACTTACTGCACGAAAAACGAGATTTTTTGCCTTTGATAACTCTACCTCTGCCCTCAGGACGTTTGTAACAGGCACCTCACCTGCGTCAAACCGTTTTCCCTCACTTTCATAAATGTTCTTCGCAATTTTTTCTACTTCCCGTGCTATGAAGAGACCTTTCTGATCAGCTACCACCTCGTAAAACGCCTTTTTTGTATCTGCTATAACATCAAGCAAAACACCATCACGATCGAATTCACTTTTTTCTTTTTCCTTTCTACTCACCTCTATTCCCAATTTCCTCTTACCGCCGGTAATAATAGGCTGTACTATTGCCACGAGGTTTTGGCTCTCATTCAACCCGATTTCATCAACAGGAACCTCTTCGGCCAGAAGTTCTAAAACAGGATTGGGATATAATTTCGATTGTCTCAACGAACCGGCAGCAGCGTCAACGAAATCTCTTGCCGATTGTAACTGCGGATTATTTTTAATTGCAATAGTAAGGGCTTCTTCAAGCGATATCTCCTTATTTACCGGTTTTTGCTTATCGCCTCCAAGGGTTATTTCCCCTGTACAGAAAAAGTGAACCGATAGAAAAACTCCTAAGATACAAGATGCAAATCTATATCTCTGGAAAGCATGCTGAAAGCTCAAGTGTATACGCATAATAATCCTCTTGGAATAAACAGGTATTTAATGGAATAGATTACTTGATATACTATCTTCACGCGGATACGTTACCATTACCTTCATAAATACTATATTCAGAAATTACTCTTGTTTTTACAAGGAATAATGTTGATTGCAAAGTTAACCTTTACCCGTATCGCAATCGTTCAGTAGTATCCCCTTATCATGGAACATGCAATACAAAAGGAAGAATCCCCCCCTCCACAACCTAAGAGAAAACAATCCCCTGGTAATATGCATAAAAGAAACCATATCACCAGAGTACCTCTGAGACCTTTCAGGAGAACGCCTTTAAACATACTTTACGTTAGATAATTTATGTTGAATGGTTATTATCATAAATACTTTTCACCATATGATAATTACTCATCCAGTCTGAAAGCAAGGGGAAAATAATTTCAGCTGGTTGAACTATTTGAACGGTTCAAACTGTTTGAACTGCCGTATAATACTATGGCATAAAGTTTATATATTTTTGACACATTTACCGGGTAAATACTTCCGGGTTTACGCAATTTTTTGGTTTTTGTTTACTTAATACCAAAGCGATATCCTCTGCAGCCATAACGGACATCCTGGCACGCGTCTCTACTGTAGCACTACCAAGATGAGGTGCAACTACAACATTATCCAGTTCTGCCAATCCCGGCTTCAATCTGGGTTCATCTTCGTAAACATCCAGCCCTGCCCCTGCAATTTGTTTATTTCTCAAAGCCTCTACCAAAGCCATTTCATCAATCACTGGTCCGCGTCCTGTGTTAATAAGATATGCTGTTTTTTTCATCATCGAAAGTTCTCTTGTACCAATCATATGCCTTGTTTTTTCAGAAAGTGGTGTATGGATAGAGATGAAATCAGATTCTCTTAACAACGTTTCAAGATCTGCCTTTTGCGCACCAAGATCTTCCTCCAGTATAGTATTTCTACTCTTGTACGTGGTATAAAGGACCTTCATATTCCACCCTCTCGACCGCAGGGCCATCGCTGTTCCAATCCTGCCGGCACCAATAATACCCAGGGTCTTCTCAACAATATCACCGCCTAAGAGAAACATAGGTGCCCAGCCGGTAAACTTACCAGTGCGGGTAAGCCGGTCACCCTCAACAATTCTCCGTGTTACGGAAAAAAGCAACGCCCAGGCCATATCTGCAGTGCTGTCCGTTAATACACCTGGTGCATTCGTCACCACAATACCCCCCTCAGTAGCAGCCTTAACATTGATATTATCATACCCTACTGCATAATTGGCAATTACTTTGAGGTTTGCTGCCTCTTGTATCATGCGCGCATCTATTTTATCCGAAAGCATCGTAAGTATTGCATCCCTTCCTTTTACCTGCTGCAAAAGCTCATCATACGTTAATGATCTGTCATGCGGATTTACTTCCACCGTTTGGCAAAATCTCTTCAGTATAGCAATGCCTTCTTCAGGGATTTCCCGGGTAATAAAGACATTCCATGACATAGGTAAGTTCCTTTTCTATAAATATAAACATGATAATTAAGATAATAATATAAAGAACAAATGAAAATTCCTATACATTGGACCTATTATCTACAATACTCTCTATATAAAATCATATAGTTAAGAATAATTTTCTTTGCTTCAGGGCGTAGATCCTGTTTGAGTTCTTTGTTCTCAAAAACCCCCTCTACAAGTTTCCATACTTCACACCAGTCCGTTTCAATAAACATCTGTGCCTTCGTGAGGGCCAAAATAACCGAAACGGTAAGACTATCCTTCATCATCTTATGCGATTCTTCAAGCAACGGTATAGCATTCTCCGGATGGAAATAGTTATAGTTAATAACAAATGAAACCGAACAGGAAATAAAATTGTTTAAAAGGATACTTCTGTACGTTATGAAAGTTTGTAAACAAGTTATACGAGGAGGTATCCTATGCTTCAATTGGATCCGAAATGG
>SOER01000049.1 GCA_021646405.1 Candidatus Loosdrechtia aerotolerans | reverse complement strand
TTATAGTTAAAGTGTTATAAAAATTTTACCATAGAAATTTATTTCAAAAAGTCAAGCAAAAAATTACCTCCATACAAAAAATTTTGTTGAGTATTTGCTTCGCAAATACTTAACCGGACAATGCTGAGTATTTTTAAAACTGGTACAAATATGTACGCCATTTAGCAAATGCAAAATCGCCTTTGACCATTTGCCCGTCCCGCTGAACCAGGAGTTATGCCTTAAAATCTTTACAAAATTTATGGTATTTTATACAATGCCACGTTGTGAGAATGGTGATTGATACCATATTTTATGTTTAGTTTGACCACTATTCCATTACGCTCCATAGCGGCAGATGAGCTCTGCTATTATCTTGTATAAAAATACAGAACAATACCCGGGAGAATAGGATGAAAATTACTTTACCTTTAGAAAAAATGTCTGTTGAAGAAAAGATCCGAACGATGGAAGCTATTTGGGATGATTTGTGTAGAAAAGCGGATAGTATATCGTCTCCCTCCTGGCATGAAGATGTTTTGGTTGAACGGGAGGAAAGAATTGAAAAAGGAGAGGAAGAATTTGCTGATTGGGGCAGTGCTAAGAAAAACATAAGTAATAAGATTTCATGTTTGAGAGAGAACAGCAGGGGTCATGGAAGAAGTTTGGCCCTGACACTTTGGAAAACAGGAAAAGCCGCTTGAGCCGAAGCCTGTTTCCAACCATCTTGCCCATGCTCCAGATGGTGGAGTACTAATTCTTGGCTCACTGAATGGCAACCGATTTGGCTCTGCGATGGAGGATAGACGTTGCGGCGAGGTAGAAGTAAGTATTAAAAGCCTGATGTTCATTCGTGACTGCTTTCACCTCTCTGGTGAATCATACCCTCAAGTGTACCAGGACAGAACAATATCTTTTCCTACCCGGTTTTTTACCCTTGATTCTTAAGATTTATATATTATATCTATATTTACCAGGATATAGATATTTGCTTATGAAATTCTTCTTTATGAAGAACACAAGACTTATACACAGGCACTTTACTTTACACCTCTATTAGGCATCTCTATAATTACATAATCTCAAAAATGGAGATAGAAAAATGGCTTTATGGAAACCTGATCCATTTTTTTATCCTTATAGTGGTGATAACAATAAAGAAAGGTCGTTTGTATGGATATACAACGATGCCGTGGAAGGGTATTAATAGGAAAGCCAGGCCTGGATGGTCATGACAGAGGAACAAAAATCATCGCCCGCAGTCTTCGTGACGATGGATTTGAAGTTATTTACACGGGTATTCGCCGGGCACCTGAAGAAATTGCGTTAACGGCAATACAGGAAGATGTGGATGTTGTTGGACTTTCCGTCCTCTCCGGAGCTCATAACGAACTTTTTCCCGAAGTGTTGAATGCCCTTCATCAGGCAAAGGGGGTGACATACCCGTAACGGGAATTGCAGTACGGTCACTTGATAAGGCCGTTCAATATTATGAGCAAGTCTTTGGGTTAAAGTGCGGCGGCAGGGAAGAAGTACCTTCATAAAAAGTAAAGATTGCTTTTTTCAGGTAGGAGATGTTCGCCTTGAACTTCTTGAACCCGCTTCTGATGGCAGCGTTATAGCGCAGTTTCTTGAGAAACATGGAGAGGGTGTACACCATGTCGCGTTCTCTGCAAATAATATTGATGAACAATTATCAAAGGCAAAAAATGCGGGTTGCCACCTGATTCATGAGACTCCCGTAAAAGGTGCGGGAGACAGGCAAGTGGCCTTTCTCCACCCGAAATCCACCCACGGTGTACTTACGGAATTTTGTTCGGATGAAATTGGGCAGAAAGATAAAGATAGTGTTGTAACAATTTCGTTTTTGAGTGTGAGATTCTTCGCTGCCGCTCAGAATGACAAATTTCCGGTACTGATGATATTTTTCTTTGGGCTGGTATCATGGGAGATTCTTCGCGGAGTGAAGAATCTTGAAAGGTTTTTGCGGTTTAAGACCCGGGGAAGGAGTGAAGCTGGCTGTCATGTGTTCTTCATACCCTTCAGGCAGTTCTTTTCCTAATGCAATGAACTCGTTCCCGCGAATAACGAGGAGCCGATGGATGTGTTGAAAGTTATCGAAAGGCTCGTAGATACTGGTTCTTTCCTGGAAGTACAGAAAGAGTGGGCAAAAAATATTGTTATCGGATTTGCAAGAATCGAAGGGATAGTTGCGGGACTGGTGGCCAATCAATCCATAGTAAAAACAGGAACACTTGATATTGATTCATCGGATAAGGCAAGCCGTTTTATACGTTTCTGTGATATGTTTAATATACCGCTGGTAACGTTAGTGGATGCACCCGGTTTTTTACCAGAAGTGGCTCAGGAACAAGGAGGCATTATCCGGCATGGGGCAAAAATGTTGTATGCATACGCTGAAGCAACGGTTCCAAAAATTACCATAATTCTTCGCAAGGCATATGGAGGAGCCTATCTCGCCATGTGTAGCAGTGATATGGGGGGCGGACATAGTCTTTACCTGGCCAACAGCAGAAATTGCTGTAATGGGTGCTGAAGGGGCAGTCAAAATTCTCTACCGGCATGAACTTGAAAATGCTGAAGATAAAAAATCCACGGAAGCAAAACTGATTTCAGATTATCATCAGCGGTTTGCCTCTCCATATCATGCGGCTGCCAATGCATTGATTTCTGATGTCATAGAACCCTCATGCACAAGGTATAAAGTGGCGATTGCATTACACAATACCCTTTCAAAACGTGCCACACTCCCCCCAAAGAAGCACGGGAATATACCATTGTGATGGAATTTGGAAATTATTGGAAACAACAAGACGGGTTCTCCGAATGGTACATGGTAAAGCAAGACCTGTATAGTTAATTTCTATGAAAGTATTACATTTGTATAATACAATATGCGTTATCTTGCATTAGTAACGGATTACGATGGGACGCTTGCTCCACACGGCAGGATATCGGAGGAAACAGCCCGCGCAATAGAGCGCCTGAGGGTCTCAGGACGGCGGGTGATCCTTGCCACCGGTCGGCGTCTGGATGATCTGATTGCCATCTGCCCATATTTACGACTCTTTGATCTCGTCGTAGCAGAAAACGGAGGAATCATTTACGATCCTTCCAGCCGGGAGGAGATACGACTTGCCAATCCTCCACCCAAAAAGCTCTTGCAGGGTTTGCGGATGCGCAAGATTGATCCACTGGAAATCGGACAGATTGTGATCTCCACGCGCGCATCGCACCGTGCAGGCGTCCAGGATGTAATCTGGGAACTTGGCCTTGAGGCGCAGATAATCGCCAACCGCGACTCTGTCATGGTACTCCCGGCAGGTATCAACAAGGCGGCTGGCATTGGATGCGCACTACGCAAACTTGGCCTTTCGCGTCATGAGGTTGTGGGTATCGGCGATGCTGAGAACGACCATTCTTTTCTCGAACTGTGTGAATGTCCCGTAGCTGTGGCAAACGCAGTACCATCTCTCAGGGAAGGTGCAGCGTTTGTAACGAGGGCAGAAAACGGGGATGGTGTTGTTGAGCTGATTGACGAGCTGATTGCCAATGATCTGTGCCTGGCAGAAAGCAAACTTCAGCAGCACCTTATCCTTCTCGGGACACGGTCTGACGGTACAGTGGTGCATCTCCCGCCCTACGGTCAAAACATGCTGGTTGCCGGCCCTTCTGGCAGCGGCAAATCCACGTTTGCCGCTGGCATTATCGAACGGCTGATTGAGAAGGATTACCAGGTCTGCATCGTTGACCCGGAGGGCGATTACGGAACTTTACGCGATGTTGTGGCGCTTGGCAATCAGTGGCGTGCACCGGGCGTCGACGAGATTCTTTCGATTCTTGAGGACCCGAAAATCAATCTGAGTGTGAATCTCCTCGGGATTCCGTTAAATGACCGACCAGATTTCCTTGCCCAGCTCATCCCGAACCTGCAGGCCATGCGTGCACGCACAGGGCGGCCTCACTGGCTCGTGCTGGACGAGGCGCATCATATGCTTCCCGATACCTGGGGACACGCCGAATCGACACTACCGCAGCAACTCGGTGAGATTATCCTTATTACCGTACACCCCGACCATGTCGTCCCGGCTGTGCTTGCAAAGATCCAAGTCATTGTGGCCATCGGTCACTCACCGGAAAAGACTCTGACAAAGTTCAGCAAAGCGACGGGCAAAGCGCTTATGTGGCCCGAGGGATTGTCCTACCATCCGGATCGTGTCATTACATGGTTAGTCAGGAACGGCTGTCCGCCCTTCACCATGCTACCCGCGCAGGGAAGGGCAGAGCGTATTCGCCACCACCGCAAGTATGCTGAAGGTGATCTGCGCTTCCACAGTTTCTATTTCCGGGGCCATGACGGACGACACAACCTGAAAGCGCAGAATCTCGCCATCTTCTGCCAGATCGCTCAGGGGATAGACCAGGAGACCTGGATGTTCCATCTGCATCGTGGAGATTATTCGCGCTGGTTTCGCCATGCGGTCAAAGACGACTTTCTGGCCGATGAGGTGGATCGCATCGAACGCCGCACTGATCTCGCACCCTGGCAGACACGGCAGATGATCATAGAGCTGATACATACCCGCTATACACTGGCAGAATAAGCATCTGTGTGTATTGTCAACGACGATCAGTAACCAGGTACACAAATATAGGGTACACCCCACAGCGGGTTCAGGTTTGTAACCTGAACCCGCCTGGAGCTTTCCGATGACTTTTACACTCTTCTATCCATGTCTCACAAGTTTTCGCCCAATCCTGCAACAAGGCAAAGCCTTGTTTGCAGGATTTAAGTTGTATAAAATATTTAATTACTACCGGCATCCCCATTGGGTGAGAATGAAAGTCAGTACCCTGGACTTATTTATCTGGTCATTTTTCATGGCTACAGCTCATAGAGCCGGGCTGATGGTTGCTCCGGCTATGCTGGAAGTGGCAAATCCTCACCATACACCTGAAATGCATTTACCTTCTTCTGGTATTGGATTGTTTCTGACTGTTGGTGCTCACACCATTGCAATGCTGATAGTTATGGGTTTCGTCGCCTGGATTGTGTATAAAAAGTTTGGACTTGCTGTATTACGTCAGAATTGGATCAATTTTGATTTTGCTCTGCTTATAGTGGGAGAGGTCGCCCTGTTTATGGCAATCTAACGAACATTACTTTACGCTCAAATACTTCTTTAAGTGGGAAAATGTTTGCTTTAGATAAGAAAAAGATAGAAGCAGAGGGTCTATGAATTAGTTAATCTAAAAAAGCAGGAACGACAGGAGTGATAAAAAAGTAACCTATAAAAATAACTCCTGATATTCTTGCTTTCCGCAGAGGTTATGTAAAGGGAGAATATGAGGTCACACCTAATTGCTACTCTAATCAAGATGTGGCCCCTAATTCTCTACTGATAATTTGAATAAATCTTTTTTGCCCTTTCTGTTAATTGTTTCGCTTCGTTTTTCCTTCCGGTTTCCTCATAAAACTTTGCTATCTTCTCCAATACGGTTGCAATTAAAGGGTGGTCTTTGCCATATTCTTTTTCATAGAGTTCCAGCGCTTTTTTATAAAGGGACTCAGCCATAGCGTTGTCACCCTCGTAGTAATAAAGCGTTGCCAGATTGTTCATTGCAGAGGCAAGGTCGGGATGCGCCGAACCGAGTGTTTTCTCTTCGATGTCCAGGGCCCTCTTGTAGAACAGTATTGCTTCGGCATATTTCTTCTGGTCCTGATACAGATGTCCCAGTCTGTCCAGGACATTAACAACACTGCGGTGGTCAGGACCAAATGTATTCTCGTATATGTCAAGAGACTGTTTGTAAAGAGGTTCGGCTTCGGCATATTTATCCTGGAGGAGAAACATTTCCGCAAGCTCATGCAGTACTTTTGCGACATTGGGATGGTCTGAGCCTGACGATTTTTTGTAAATATCGAGTGCCTGATGAAAGAGAGGTTCGGCTTCATCATGCCTGCCATAGGTTCTGTAAAGTATTCCCAGCAGGTTCATCGAATCAGCAATACGGGTATCACCGGAAGGGAATGTATTTTTTGCTACCCTTAATGCCTCTTCACCCGCCTTTATTCCATCCGCATATCTCTTTTTTTGTAAAAATGAGGTGGTTTTATCGTTGAGTTCCTTCCACAAATTTTCCTGGGTATATGCAGGCAAGGCGCAAGCGCCGAATAGAACCGACACAAAAAGGACTTTTGCTCCGCAGAGGCAAAGGCGCTTCATACCGTTTACTACCGTGATCATTCCAAAATTCTCCCCATTATATTGAGTGTTACTATCTGTTTTATTTTTTACACAATTATCGCCATATTATAACGAATCTATTCTGTGAAACAATGATCATTCATGATTTATCATTTGCAAGTGTTGCTGGCGGACCTCGTTAACAGCGGTATTGAAGTACTGATGATATGAAAACGATATATCGAAATTATCTTAGCTCATGTGGTTACCATGATTAAATTCGTATATACCTCTATTTTCTTATAAATACTATTGACTTTTATAAATAACCTATATAAATTATCTGGCAAATAAATGCATAAAAATACATATAACAATCATTCGATGCAGGATAGTACTAATTTTTGCCAATTACTAAGGTGTTTTTTTGCTGTTTAATAAAACAGCACCAGAGAGAGAATGTTAAAAGCTAATCTTCTATTAAAAGAAGGCATCTTTGCGGTAATATGCCTCTCGGTCATATTATTTAACGGTTGTATATTTCCAAAAATGAAATCTGCAGATGAAAAAAACACACATCCGGTGAATGAAGACAAATCCGGGATATCCGCAACAGACAAAGAATATGAACCCTCAATCACAGTCAGTGAAGACGAAACCGAGGAGGTTTTGCCAGCTTCGGATACACAAGGAGCAGGATATTTATCAAAGGGGGCTACAATAGGCCTGGGAGTCGTGGAAGGGGGTGAAGAGATCTTGTTAATAAAAAAGATTAATAGATTAGAGGCCGAATTAAAGGGAGAGAGGAGAGAGAAAAGTATCTTAAGAAATACCTTTAATAAGAAACTATCAGACCTGCAAGCAGCCATGGATAGAGAAAAGAAAGAGTTTGCTGATACCAAAAAGAAGCTGGAAGAAAGAAACCAGGATCTGTCGGAGAGAATTAAGGTACTGGAGCCAAAATTAAGTGAAACTGAGGCAAGGGCAATAGTTGCTGAACAGGAATTACGTTCTGCAAAGGAAGAGCTTCTCAAGGCTCAACTCTCAGAAATAAAAGCACAACAAGAGTTATATAAATTAAAAATTGATAATCTTAAGTAAGATTAATAATAGCTTTTTTCGGTCATACATATGAAAACATTCCGCATTACGGCAATAATAATCCTATTCTTTTTTACTACAGTAAGCATTACAGGTTGTGCGTCGTCTTCAAAAAAATCCACTCCTCAATTCACTTCTATGAGTTATTATAAATCGGATGAATATGATAACGCCAATGTGCGAAGAGCTTTATTGCTCCCATTTACTATAGAGTCCGGGAGAGATGAAGTAATAGATGAGATCACAGATGCCTTTTTTGTTGAACTGCAAAAGGTATCTAAGTTTGATACGGTAATGGCTCAAGGGTTTCAAGACGTATTATCACAACAAAGGGATGTGTGGGGCAGAGGCCTGTTGAGGACAGACACGGTTGTGGAAGCAAAAAAGAGATATAATGTAGATGCAATTATCTGTGGTACAATTACTCAGTACCACCCATATGAACCACCGGTTTTAGGCATTAAGATCGGTATGTTTTCTGCCAGGTCCGGCAATATCATATGGAGTGCTGATGCCATATTTGATAGTAGTAAAGCGGAAGTTATAAAGCTTGTGAAGGCCTACCATAAAGAACACTACCAAAGAATGCAATCGCTCTATGAATGGAACATCATATTATTATCAGTGAAACGATATGCACAGTTTGTTGCATATCAGATGTTAACGACCCTTTAAAAATCCTCACGCATTACCACAAATATAAATCATCTTGATCTGAATCACCTCACCACAAATTCCTCTACAGGAAATATTTTCCGGGTTATAGGTAAAAATTGTTACTACAGACTCTTCACAAGAGAAGAGGACAACAACGGGAGTGCCTGGATTAAAAAAATACTTTTTCTTAACTCCTTGTTAAAAACGGAAATAGAGATATTAAGAAAGACAGATCTCACAAAAACAATAAACATTGAAATAAATCCTTTTTGGCACAAAACTAGCTTAATCCACAGACGTCCTGCTGTTATTCTGAAACTCATTCTATTGGTCCTTTTAAATATAAAGATGGCTAATCAATTGTTAATTTCATTATTTGAGACCGGGGCATCAAAAGATTTATCAGTTATGGGCATGTTAAAGAATAACGGTTATGCTTCCCTGACAGACCCGGATAAAAAGAATTTTCATACAGAATTAGCATCTTTCATGAAAAACTCATCAGCCTTAAACAATCAGACTTCCGCCATTACTCCATTGAAATTGAATAGATCAAGAACGGAAGATATTGATCATCTGAAGAATTTGGCCTCTTTCATGGGCGTAATGGTTAACATTAACAGCAGTCAGATACGACTAAACCAGACACCGGGCCAGGACACATCCACAGAAACCCTTGCAGGCCCCGTTACTATTTCCCGTGGTGATACCACCACAACTGCTCATATTTCGGTAGATACTGTACCAAACAACGCAGTCCTGAAGGACCAAGGTTCAGATGCACCTAAAGGAACTGACATAAACCTTACAAAAGTTGCACAACATACAGTCAAGGAATCAGCAGCATTATTAACAGATGAAATAAATGCAGACCGGGGCAATGCAAATACCAATAAGGATTCTAACCAGGGACAAAATCCCGTGCAATCAGGAAACAGCGTAAAGATAAATCAAAATGGTCAGGCAGCAGCTAGCGCTAGTAGTGCAAATAACTCTGCCTCCCTGAATCCTGATACCCTGTTAAACCCTAAAGACAGTGTCCCCCATAATAAAGTACAAGAACAGCCTCATGACAGTGCTTCACCTGTAAACTCCGGAATAAACCCACCGGCCAGACAAGGTTCCGCACAGGTAAATAAGGACATTAATAAACCTTCAAGCATCTTTACTACAAGTCCGGAATTGAGCAAAGCCAGTGTTTCTCAATCATCCGGCATTTTAAATCCTGTTAGCAATGACAGTGCTAACGGGGCGGGTATACAAGAGACAGCATTACAGACAGATATACCACCGGATAATTTTCAGGGAAGCAGCCGTGGAACAGGCACCCTGAATGAACCCGATATAAATCCTGTAAATACCATACAAAATACCAAACTGGAAATAAACTTTACCAGTACCGTATCACAGGTTGGCAGTACAGCCAAACCTTTGGAATTATTAGGCAGCGAAATAACGGATACTATCCTTCAAAAGGCAAAATTGTATATCCAGGGGGATAAATCTGAGATGAGGATTCAGCTTAGCCCGCCAGAACTTGGAACCATTGAGCTTGAATTTAATATGGAAAACGACACCCTGGAAGTAAAGATTATGGTAGAAAGAGCAATGGTAAAGGATATCGTAGAGAAAGATATTCCAAAGTTAAGAGAGTTTATTGCTCATTCAGATATCAATGTAGATAAACTCGATGTATCTCTCCAGGAAAAAGAGGGCGGGATGAGGGATTTTGCGGGTAAAGATTTTCAATCGGGTTCAAGAGATAATTACACCTATACTTATCCGAACCAGGGAAATGGATATTTTGAAGATAAGGTAAATGAAGAATCGATGGTATACGATGTAGACTTAAATCAAATTAATTATTTCGTGTAAAAAGGAGGTTAAAAATGGAAGTTTCCAGTGTAGGCGGTACTACTACCAATAGTAATTTTAGCATAGGCGGTACCGGGGCAAATACGGAAGATTTTTTGCACCTGTTAATAACACAACTGCAGAACCAGGACCCTATGGAGCCATTAACGGGGCATGAATTTGTGGCGCAGTTGGCACAATTTAATTCCGTTGAACAGCTTGTTAATCTTAATACTTCTTTTCAGGAACTATTCGAGTTTCAGCAAGTATTAGGTGGTAGTAGTTTAATCGGAAGGACAGCTACTTACTTAGACATAAATACCGGAGGAGAAGTTGAGGGTATAATAGTGGGTGTCAAACCATATGGAGAATCAACAATGGTCGTGATGGAAAATGGGGAGGTAGTTCCGATATCTTACATAACAGGAATATATGATGCAGGTATTTAATTGTTAAAAATTTTTTAGAACGGAGACAAATATGCTTATATCACTTACTTCAGGTATATCGGGTTTAAAGACCTCACAAGCAGTACTCAACGTAATCGGAGACAATTTGGCAAACATAAATACATCCGGTTTCAAGGCTTCCCGTGTAAATTTTGCTAATGAATTAACACAGACGATACAATCTGCGCTAGCACCATCCAATGGGCTTGGTGGAAGAAATCCAATACAAATTGGTACCGGTACAAAAATTTCCAGCATAAACAAGAATTTCTCGCAGGGTAATCTAGCGCCTACAGGCAGACCATTTGACCTTGCAATACAGGGTTCTGGTTTCTTTGTGCTTACAGACAATTTTCAGGATTACTATACAAGGGTAGGTTCTTTTACATTAGACAAAAACAACAATATTGTCGACTCAGGTACCAGTCTCATAGTAAAAGGTATTTCCGGCAAGGCCATTAATGTTCCTGTTGGCTCAACTGTAGAAGGAAAAGCTACAACGACTACCAGCGTAGTGGGAAACCTCAATGCTGAATTTAAGGCGGATGCGGTAAATCATGTAACGAAGAGCTTAGCTTCCTACACAACAAACAATGGTGAAGCAGCAACTGGAGCAACAGATATAAATTCCCTTGATCAAACGACAGTTCCATATCAGGAAGGAGATAAAATTAACATAATCGGTGTAGAGCATGACGGTACAAAGATAAGTAAATCATTTATTTATGGAGCTGGTAATGATGGTACAACGCTGGATGATCTTATTACCTTTATCTCGGATAGTTTTGGTACAGCATCGGCATCGATTGACGAGAATGGATATGTGCTTCTTACTGCAGAACCTCCGGGTAATTCAAACCTTACGCTGAGTATTTCAGATGATTCATTAAACACCGGCGGTGCGGCTCATCCCACCTATGTTACCGATACGACGGGAAGTGGGGACGTATACGTTACAACCATACCGGTATATAATACACTGGGAACACCCCATCTGGTTACCCTTTACTTTGAGAAGACAGACAGTGACCAGTTTACCCTAATACCGACCATGAATGCCGATGAAGGTTCTGTCACAAGCGATATTACATCCATAAAATTTAACGCTAACGGATCATTTGCCTCAGTCGAAGGATCGCCGGTCATTACAATAACCTATCCGGACAGTTCTGTGCAGGCGATAAGCCTCAATTTTGGTACACCAAATACATTTGACGGATTGACCCAATTTGGTGGTACCTCATCTGCTGCAGCCATTAAGCAGGACGGATATGGAGAAGGGTACTATTCGTCATCTACGATAGATCAGTATGGAAAAGTTATTGCATTATTTACTAACGGCCAAACCAAAGATGTAGGTCAGATTCAATTAGCAACCTTCAACAATCAGGAGGGGTTGGCCACTGTAGGAAATAACCTTTTATCTCAAACCCTGGCTTCCGGTGACGCTGTTCTTAGGACAGCACTTTCCGGAGGGACAGGAAGTGTTGTCAGTGGTGCCCTGGAATCTTCTAATGTTGATATGGCAGAAGAGTTCACTAAGCTAATTGTTTCCCAGAGGGCATTTCAGGCAAATGCCCGCACGATAACGACAACTGATGAAGTTCTTCAAGAACTCGTGAATTTATCAAGATAATCACACTGAATATAAAACCTGAATTAAGCGATCTTGAAATAATTCGGTATAGATCGTAATTATTCAGGTTCCCGGTTCAGGGTTAAGGGCATATGCATCAAGCTAAGCCTTATTAGCCTGCTGGCCTGCCACAGGCTTGTGGCTCGTTGGCTTGTTCCCAAACTCTGTTTGGGAACACCATTTCAAACGAAACTCTGTTTCGTGTTTCATCCTCGAAACAGAGTTTCGAGGCCCATGGTGTTCCCAAACAGAGTTTGGGAACAAGAGGAAGAGGCAGGCTCAGCGCATGGTTTGGGAACAGGCCAGCAACAAGCGAGCAAGTTACTGAAGCTTAGCTTGATGCATATGGGATGAAGGGGGAGGGAAAAGGATATCTTTCCTTACCTGGTCTCATGGTAACTTTGATGCTATACTCTATCAACTTTTACAAGAAATTTCCTTAACTTGATAAAAACCTCTTGAATGTCAGCTGTAGAGCAATGCCATACCTGGTTTTTAACCCTGAACCCTGAACCTAGAACCTGAGTAGTTACCTTTTACAAAGTGAAAAATTTTCCACATAATGTGGAAAAAATTGTCGTAGATACTTCAGCAGTAAAAATATTTAAGGATCACCTCCCTTCATAGTGAAATTTGTAATCAATTTAAATACAGGATATTATAAACTTTTTAAATAATATCTTTGATTATCTGCTCTAAATATATTTTTGGCACAAAGATAGCATACGTTAAGACACAACCGTAACGTTACCTTAATAATCTTTCTCTTAAGCATTGACTTTAACCAGAGAGGTTAATAATGATTAATGGAATTAAACAGGCATCAGCCGGATTAGATTCCTATGCCAGTGTACAGGAGGTTATAGCAAGGAATATTGCAAATGTGAATACCGTCGGTTTTAAAAAAAATACCGTCTCTTTTCACACTACTCTGGCCCAAACTGCCGGAACGAAAACAAACAGCCTTCAGACAGACTATGGAGTAGATCATTCTCAGGGAAATCTTACCTATACCGGCAACCCTTTAGATATAGCCATTGAAGGCGATGGTTTTTTTGCACTGGAGACGGATGAAGGCTTAAGATATACAAGAAATGGTCAATTTCAGCTTTCAGGTATCGGTGAAATAGTAACCGCCACCGGTTCAAAATTACTGGGACAGGGCGGGCCCGTAATAATCCCCGATGATGGCGAAAGGATTGTAATAGATAAAACCGGTGTTGTTACGGTAGATGGCAAAGAGATAGACAGGTTAATGGTTATTCACTTTGCAGACCTTAATGCCCTTGTTCCGTCAGGCGATTCCACATTTACTGCACCTCTGAATTCGGTAAATATGGACGGAGACGCGAAATTCAATGTTTCACAGGGTTATTTAGAAAGCTCAAATGTAAATGTAGTTATGGAGATGGTTAATATGATTGCCAACATGAGGAACTACGAGGCAAGTAATAACATCATAAAATCTCTCAGTGGTTTAATGGAGCGTTTAATTAATAATCAATCAAATGCAGTCTAATATAAAGGAGACGTAACTATGATGAAAGCATTATATACGAGCGCGACAGGCATGAAGGCAAATCAGTTCCTCCTGGATGTTATATCAAACAATATAGCGAATGTTAATACAACAGGGTATAAGAGAATGCAGATTAATTTCCAGGATTTGTTATATGATAAATTTGTAGCTGCCGGTTCAGAATCTGCTCAAGGGATAGAAACGCCAACCGGTATGCAGATAGGAAGTGGTGTACGTGTTGTAGCAACCAATAAAGTATTCACTCAAGGTGTTCCGGAGAATACCGGCAGGTCGCTTGATCTGGCAATTCAGGGGAACGGGTTTTTCCAGATAACCCAACCTGATGGGTCCATTGTTTATACACGGGACGGAAGTTTTCAGCTGAATAGTGCCGGAGAAATAGTAAATAGTGAGGGCCTGAAACTTTCGCCATCCATTTCAATAGCAAATGATGTAATTGGCATCAATATCGGATCAGACGGAACCGTCTCAACCCAGGATGCAGACGGAAGCTCCCGGTCCGTAGGTACATTGACCCTTGCTACGTTTCCAAACCCTGCAGGGCTGGAAAGTATAGGGAAAAACCTTTACAGGCAAACAACGGCATCCGGACCTCCTCAGACAAAGAGACCGGGGCAGAATGGTGTTGGAGAAATTATGCAGGGGTTTCGGGAAAGTTCAAATGTTGATGTCGTAAATGAATTAGTAAACCTTATCGTCGCACAGAGGGCATATGAAACAAGCTCGAGGGCAATTAAGGCCAGCGATGATATGCTGCAAACGACAAACAATATTTCCAGATAACTACAGAATCTTTATATTACCACAAAGGGGTTCTACAATGAAAATCAGAATATCTTTATTTTTCCTTCTCGGCATGCTTATGGTAATGCCTGACGTATTAGCCGGCAAAATTGAAATACATTTAATGGATAACGTTGTCCTGGAGGAAAAAACAATAACATTCAGCGATATCTCTACGATAACCGGTGATGAGGAACTGGTAAATAAAATTAACAACATTGAAATCGGAAAGACCCCGTGGGTAAATAATACCAGGAGGATAAGTCAGGAATTTCTGAAGATACGCTTATCCCTCTTAAATATAAATACAGCAGATGTGACCTTCACCAATGCCAAATCAGTAGTGGTTTCTGTTGAATCAACGAAGCTAACAGGTGCTGAGATTGCACAAAAAGCAAAAGAATGTTTATTAAATGCACTACCGGTGGATGACAGAGAAACAACGATAGAATTAGTAAATATGCCAAATGACCAATGGATACCGAGAAGGAAAGACAGAATCGGCCTTGATGCCTCATTGGTAGATCCGGGTAAAGACAGGGGAAATATAGAGGTGATTATTACTGCGTTCTCGGACGGTACCTGTTTTTTTAAAATACCCGTCTTTTTTAGGGTCAGAGTATATGAAGACGTTGCGGTTGCAAGGACGAGGATAGGTCGTAAACAACAACTAAATACAAGGAATATCTCCATTGCCAGAAGGGAAACGACAACGATACGTGGTTTTATTTTTTCCCGTATTGATGATTTGACAGGTAGGACAACCACTGCAGTGATTCAACCAAACACCATCATTACAGAAGACCTGGTTGAGATACCACCAACTATAGCGCGGGGTAGCGTAGTAGAGTTGTTTATTCAATCAAGCGGTTTTAAGATTGTTACCAAAGGAATAGCACAAGAAGCAGGATACATTGGCGATGTAATACAGGTAAAGAACATACAATCGAACAAGGTGCTTTATGGTACAATTGTGGATTCTGATAAAATCCGGGTACTATTTTAATTCCTGTATAAGTTTAGTAATTTTCATTTTATTTATGTGGTTTAACGGGCGATATATGCTGTAAGGTTAGTATCCATAAAGCACAATTTGTAAGGGATGGATAGAGATGAAAAAATTCTATAGGAACCTCATATTGAAACTTATTATAACGATAAGCATTTCTGCTATGGTATGCAACAACGTCCCTGCCAGTTCATTATGGCAGAAAAGGGTTATCGCAAACTCTAATCTTTTCGATGATAATGTAGCCAGAAGGATTGGTGATATTGTCACGATAGAGGTATCTGAATCAACAACTATTGACTATGGTGAAAGGTCTAATACGAATAATTCAAGCTCGATTTCCGGATCAGCAGATAACAAAAATTACCAGGAGGGGTTGATACGTCAACTGATCCGGGGAAGCAATGCTAAATTTACTGACAGACCACCCAATACTTTCGATACAGAATTTAGTGATGATTTTAAAGGTGAAGGTAACTATGATAGCAGCAGGAGTGTAATATTAACGATTACGGCAAATGTCATAGAGGTTCTCGATAACGGCTATCTTGTCCTTGAAGGAAAAAGATATGTGGAAGCAAACAAGGAAAATTATACCTTGAAGCTTACCGGTATAGCCAGACCTTTCGACATAGGCAGAAATAATATAATAGAATCAAGCAAGATGACAAACGTAACATTTAGGCTTGAAGGGAAAGGATGGCTAACCAGAGCAGGGTCAAAAGGCTGGTTCAATAGATTAAGAGATATTTTATGGCCATTTTAAACTAATATCAGATACAAACATTCTGTACGGCTGTAAATAAAGTTGCCGCAAGACCTCATTTAAGAGATTGCTTATGGTATATAGAATAAATTTTATCATGAATAAATATGTGTTTCGCTGTTTATTAACTATTATAGTATTGACCTCAACTTGTTTCATCCCGGCGTTCATTCCCGTGCATGGGAGGGTAAATACACGCATCAAAGATATTGCAAGCATCCAGGGCATAAGAGATAATTACTTATTTGGCTATGGCCTTGTAATTGGTTTACAGGGAACAGGAGACACGACCAGATTTGGTTTTACAAGGCAATTGGCAAAAAATATATTCGAAAAACTTGGATCGGTTACGACGAAAGAAGACCTCGATTCGAGAAATATAGCAGCAGTTATGGTTACCGCAAAAATCCCTCCGTATGCCAGACCCGGCTCCCGGATGGATGTTCTCATATCTTCTATAGGGGATGCAGAAAGCCTGCGAGGCGGTGTGCTTCTCCATACCACCCTTCAGGGAATAGATAATAAAGCCTATGCAATTGCACAGGGACCTCTGTCCCTGGGTGGTGGTTTTTTGGCTTCCGGAGAAGCACAGGAAGTGAGAAAAAATATTTCCACAACAGCCAACATTCCAAATGGAGCAGTTGTAGAAAAGGAAATACCCATTTACATCTTACAGGAAAATAAGATCAGGTTCTGTTTACATGATGCTGATTTCACCACAGCTATTCGTATGATGGATGTAGTAAACGCAATGTATCCTGATTCTGCAAAAGCCATAAGCGCTGCAGAGGTGGAAATAAAGCCCCCGCAGGAGTTCAGAACAATGGATACAATAGCCCAGTTTGTGTCTAAAATAGAAAAACTACCTGTTACACCGGGTACCACTGCCAAGGTCGTCATTAACGAGAGAACCGGAACAATTGTCGTCGGGGAAGACGTTAAAATTTCTACTGTAGCCGTTGCACACGGACCTCTCACAATTACGATAACTGAGAGACCGGAAGTGGTTCAACCTCCTCCGTTTGCTCCGGAAGGAGCAGAAACCAGGGAAGTGCCTCGTACGGACATTAAAGTTGAAGAAAAAAAGGCAATGCTGCATGTAATACCTACTGGTGTAAGTGTTTCTGAAATAGCACGTGCACTAAACGTACTTGGCGTAACACCAAGTGATCTCGCGGCAATTTTTCAGGCAATAAAAGAGGCTTCTGCCCTTCATGCAGAGCTCATTATTATGTAAGATTTTTACGGAAAAACTCAATGGAAATACCGTATAACAACGACTTTATACTTAATATTGCAAAGGCTGAAAGTTCGGAAAATATCTTAAAAAACGGTACTGAATCATCGTATGAACTTGAGAAGGCCGCAAAGAACTTCGAAGCTGTATTATTAAATATGGTACTTCAGTCAATGTGGAAAACCATACCTAAGTCCGAACTGTTTGAGAAAGATAGCTCAACCCAGATATATGAAGGACTCATGCTGTCTTCACTTGCAGAAGAGATGGTAAGTAATGGGGGGCTTGGTATAGCAAATATACTTTACCAAAAGCTGAGCAGTGAAAAGAAATAATTACAAACTCAATACATGGGACAAAAAATCTTGGAAAACTTACTACACAATCTTTCTGAAACATTAGGCAAGATGATTACGACGTATGAAGACATACTTCATACTGCGCAGGAGAAGAAAAAGCACATAATCTCCGGAGATATAGATAATCTTGAATCAGTCATTTATCAGGAACGGAACCTGGCAGAAAGAGTTATGCTCTTTGAAGAAAAGAGAAGATACATTATGCTTTCAATAAATGAATTACTGGGAAATACCGGTAATCCTATAAAACTGAGTAAATTCATTGAGCAGATTAAAGATCCTTACAGAGGTAAACTAAAAGAGAAATACGATGTTATGATTGAAATAGTGGGAAAAGTAGAGGAGGTCAACAGGATCAATACATCACTGACAAAATATTCACTTGAATATATCAATAATCTTATAAAAGCCGTATGCACCGAATCTCTTAATGATTCTACCTATCAGAAATCTGGTAAACTGAATGAGCCTGAACTTCAAAGAATACTATTTGAAATAAACGCATAGACAGTAATTTGAGAGGAAAAAAATGGCCTCACCGGATATATCAATCGGATTGAGTGGGTTACTGACCTCGCAGCGCGCCCTGCAGGTTATCGGACACAACATTGCAAATGTAAATACCCCTGGATACAGCCGGCAATCGGCTTTAATGAGCGCAAGCCTTCCGGATGTTTCTCCGTTTGGTCTTGTTGGCACAGGTGTTACGCTTGAACAGATAGTGAGAACGAAGGACGATCTATTGGGCTCCCAGATAAATAGCTTTACCTCTTTATTTGGTAACTCAGAAGTACAAAATGGTATACTTGAGAATCTGGAAGCCATCTTTAACGAACTCTCTGAATCCAGCTTAAATGGAATGATGGAAAAGTTTTTCCAGAGTATCCATGAACTATCTGTAAATCCGGAACTCAGCAGTAACAGGTATCAAGTATTACAGGATGCATTAAATCTGGTTACCTACAGCTTCCGCGACCTGGATAAACAATTTAAAAATCTGAAGGCCAGCATCAGCCAAAGGATAGAAACAAAGGTAGCCGAACTGAATAGTATCACAAGCGAAATTGCGTCCTTAAATCAACGGATCAATGAAATTGAGTTAAGTTCCAACAGTAATGCAAATGATATGCAGGACAAAAGAGATGAACTTATACGGAAATTGAGTAAGCTGGCTGATATCAAGGTAATAAAAAATAATCAGAATAATTCCATCGATATCCTGCTTGGAGGAACGCTAGTTGTACACGGAAATAAATTTGAAAGAATTGAGGCCGTACCCACCGGAGAGGCAAATACCAAAATATATGGGCTGTTAACAGCTACGATGAATAGTGGTGAACTCAAGGGTCTCCTGGATATGCAGGACAGAACAATTCCTAACTATATGCAGCTTTTGGACACCCTGGCGGCCAGTTTTATTAAGGAAGTAAATAATGTTCACAGTACGGGAGTGGGGTTAAACGGAGGTTTTACTTCTCTAACCAGTACAAACATGGTTAATGATGCCGATGATCTGTTGACAGATACCGGGCTCCCTTTTAAACCTTCCGTTACAAAATATGCAGCAGGTACTATCACAAGTACAGATAACGGAGACGGAACATCCACTGTCACAGGGGATAGCACTCTATTCAGCAGTAATGTAAAAGCAAATAATTTTATAAAACTGAGCGATGGAAATTTTTATAAAATACTATCAGTTGACAGTGATACCCAATTGACCGTAAGCGGGGCATACACCGATGCCGATTCTATACCAACTGATATAACAGATGGTATTTTATATATAAATGTCATTGACTCAGATAATAAGACTACAAAAACCAGTATAAGTATCACATCAGAAGAAACACTCAATACCCTGGCAGCAAAGATTGCAGGCATTGAAAACATGAATGCAAGAGTTAGCAATGGATTCCTGACAATGAACGCTGATAGCGGCTATAAATTCAATTTTACAAGGGAACTGGATACTGAGCCCGGGAGAATCGGTAATGCCAGGGCAACCCTCTCCGGACATTATACGGGAACAGACAATGGCATCTTCACACTCACTGTTATGGATGCCGGAAATGGTAGTATAGGAACAGGTACCGCTACGGTCAGGGTAACTGATGCAACAGGCAAGACCCTGGCAAATCTTGACGTTGGATCTTCATATGACGGCGGTTACTTGCAGATAACAGACGGTGTATCCATAAGCTTTGAAAGTGGCGATATAGCGGCGGGAGACAAACTAACATTTGATGTTTCAGGCGATCCGGATACCAGTAATGTACTTACTTCATTAGGTTTAAACACATTTTTTGGAGGTAATAATGCTTCTACTATCAAGGTGACGCAGTTTATTATTGATGATGTAACCAGAATAGCCGCTGCTTCGACCAGTTCACCCGGGGACAATTCAAATGCACTGAGGCTGATTAGTTTGCAGGATAGTAAACTTACAGATAATTCAACTTTTAGCGATTTTCTTCATAATATGGTAGCTCAGTTGGGTACAGAAACAGCACAAAAAGCCAGCGAGAAGGACAGTTTTCAGGCATTACTGACTAATCTGGAGAATCGCCGTCAAGCGGTATCCGGAGTATCTGTAGAAGAGGAGATGATTAATATCATCAGGTTCCAGCGAGCCTTTCAGGCTTCAGCAAGATATATTTCTGTTTTAAGTGAAATAGACAACATTCTCATGAAGTTATAAAAGGGATCTTTATCTATGACTACCAGAGTAAACCTTGAGACCTTCATAAATACGGCAATTATTAATACTCAACAGAGTATGTCTAATTTACATAAACTCCAGGAACAGATCTCAACGGGGAAAAAAATAAACCGCCCTTCGGATGAACCCGCTGGTGCAAGAAACATCCTGAGGTTACGAACAGAACATTTCAGACTGGACCAATATGCTTCAAACATTCAGACTTCAAAGCAATCATTGGATTTTAGTGCGTCAGTTTTACAAAATACATCAGATATACTACAAAGGATAACAGAATTAACAATGCATGGAGTAAGCGCATCGGCTGACCAGGATGGGAGAAATAAAATTGCATCTGAAATAAATCAGCTCCTGGAATCAGTATTACAGGAGGCTAACTCCTCGCTATCGGGGCGTTATATCTTTTCGGGCACAAAAACAACAACCCTGCCATTTGAGACAATACGCAACTCAGATGGACAAATATCAGAGGTAAACTATAAGGGAAACCGGGGAAAGATAGAATATCGGATTGGTCCGAATACAGATATAACAGTTAACCAGCCGGGTGATGAAGTGTTTATTGATAGCGGGTTATTTAGCTCGGTTATCAAAATAAGAGATGCCCTTACTGGTGGAACAGTTTCACTTGCAACAGACCAATTAAATAATTTAGACAATGCGTCAAAAAATATTCTGAACTCGATGGCAAAGGCTGGCAGTGTTTCCAGCACGTTAGAACTCGTTGATAACAAGGTTGCAGACACGAAACTTTCGCTTCAAAACATATTGTCATCAACAGAAAGTGCAGATTTAACGGAGCTGGTTTTAAGACTCCGGGAACAGGAAAATATCTTCCAGGCATCTTTGGCTTCCGGTGCACTCGTCTTTAAAACATCTATTCTGGATTATCTCTGACAAAAATACCGCCTGCAAGGTGAACAATCATTAACTCAAATAATGAACACCGTTAGATAACCACTCAAAATATAGATAAAACTGACATTCAAGAGGTTTCCTGTTATGTTGTGGAAATTTCTTGTAAAGACTGATGTATCATCAAAGGTAACAGAGGACCTGGTGCAGAGCTGTACCTTTTCCCTCCCCCTTCATCCCATATGCATCAAGCTAAGCCTTATTAGCCTGCTGGCTTGCCACAGGCTTGTTCCCAAACTCTGTTTGGGAACACCATTTCAGACGAAACTCTGTTTCGTGTTTCATCCTCGAAACAGAGTTTCGATGCCCATTGTGTTCCCAAACAGAGTTTGGGAACAAGAGCCCTCTGTGTCTATAATAGTTGGACATTTTCCTTGTAATAGTTTAGTGTAGGGCGAGGAGGAAAAACAACTATGAGAAAGAGTAATAAAAGTATGGGAACTACCATATCAGCGTTGGTGGAAACGG
>SOER01000048.1 GCA_021646405.1 Candidatus Loosdrechtia aerotolerans | reverse complement strand
GGGCTTTGTTTGAAAATAGTAACGGCGTTTTTACCAGAAGTATGAAGATTTACCCACACAAAACTGAGAAGACCCGTATTTCTTACACCATAAAATATTGTGCAAAAACTTACGGTCAGGTACTTATATACGGTAAAACTGACATTCAAGAGGTTTTCATAAGAAAATCTGCATGTATATTTTTGAGAACCTCTTCATCTCTAAGTCTTATTCCTCTCAATCCAGTTTACTGCAAAAGCTTCTTGAGCTTCTCGGGTATAGGGATTGGCTTTCGGTTGACATTAAGGCAGGCTAGTTTCGTGAAACCTTCGGCAATACGGTTCCTATCATTCTCACGAACTATTGTATAGTTAAATTTCAGTGTGGCATGTTTTAATTCAGAAATAGATGTTTGAATAATCAAGATATCATCATATTGAGCAGGTGACCGGAATCGGCAATGGGCCTCTATAACAGGAAAGTAAATATGTTCCTTCTCTAACTCCGAGTATGGTAACCCAAGCTCTCTCAGGAGCTCCGTTCTTCCCATCTCAAAATAAACAAAAAAATTAGCATAATAGACGATCCCCATCTGGTCAGTTTCCTGGTAACGAACACGTGTCTTCACTTCGTAGGTTCTCATGCTGTTTAGTTCCGGTATAGAGAAAAAGGCACCGTCTTAGACGTGCCTTTTTCATATAATCAACTTCACATTGATCTTGTGATAAAGAAGAAAACCATACCGTTCTCCAGTGTGGGATGTACAATGACATGCCGCTTTAATCAAAACTGGATAAGAATGTACGGTCTCCTGCGCTATATTATCCTGAATAGCTGCTTTTATGCGTTTCCTGCTGTTATTTTCTGCATGCAGTAAGATAAGAATCGCTGTAAACATGCTGATTCATAATAATCTCTGCAGTTATCGCTGCATCCATAAGATCTTTATCAAGCACATCCATCACAGCGGTATCTAATCCATAGGAGATACCCATGGACAGAAAAGTACGGGTTAAAAGCCTTTTCTCCTTTGTTCCCTGTGAGAAATTGCTCAATCCCACATTTCTGTGAGGCGAAGGATCAGAAATCATTTTAATCTGATTAAATATATCAAACATAAGTGCAGGTTGTTTCTGATCAACGTTAATAGGAAAAAGCACAGGATCTATATATATTTTTGATAATTCAAAATCATGTTCCACAGCCTTTTCCACGATCCTCATAGCGAACTCCATTCGCCGTTCAATATCCTGAGGAATACCTTCTTTATCCATAGTAAGGCATATAAGTGATGCATTATAATCTTTTGACAGAGACATATACCGATCCAGTTCTTCAGGATCCCCCTTCGAGGAATTGATTAAGACCTCATTTTTTACCACCGATAAACCGGCCTTTACGACATCAAACTTCTGACTGTCAATCGCAATGGGGGTCTTTACGGTATCCTGAATAACCTCTATCAGCCATTTCATGGCCTCTGCAGGGTCTGCTGCAGCCGTACCAACATTTACATCCAAAAAGCTCGCACCTGCTTCTGTTTGCTGTATTGCAAGTTCCTTTACGGCCTTTGGATCTTTATTTTTTATCGCCTCCCGTACGTCTTTAAACATACCGTTGATACGTTCACCTATGGAAATCATCGTATGTCTATCCTTTCTCCTGATAAATTGTAAAACTTAACTCACCGCAAAGATGCAAAGAGCACAGATTCTTAAGTAAACGAGGTTTCATGCTGCATTGTTTACATTTCACACAGGGACGGAACAGGAAGTTTCAATGCCTTTCCTTGCGTCCTTTGCGGTAAACTATTACGCTTTTTAGTACAAACGGCCAATACATTTTTTTACCGTTGCAACAGCCCGTGGATGGCTCATGCGGATAATATCGGCACCCGATTGCAGGAGGGTAACAGCAGTAATAGCCTCCCACAGCGGCCCTCTCTCTTCTTTCGAGCCCCATTGCGGAACATCACTATCGCTTGATTTTGCCTCCTTTGCCCGCCACGCCTCGTGTCCAACGTCACAAATTACCGGCATGGACATCATCTTATCACCGGTAAGAGCAGCCAGTCTTTCGCGTTCCTGGATAGAGTAGGTATATTCCAAACCGTAGCCCAGGGCCCCGGTCGACTGAAACATTACGATTCGGTTGAGTGGAAAATCCATTTCAGATACAAGGATATTCACCTGCTTCCCGATATTAATATCTACAGGTGCCATGGTAATAATGGAATGTCCGTCTGCCAGGCATGTAGCAGTAAGTGTCTTATAGTTATCCTGGGATGCAATCCCCATTAAGCAATTTTCCCCCTTTGCGGCCTGACTGACCTTTGGCATTACCTCATTATCCTTTTCATCATGCTCACATCCCCAGATAACGAGAGGGACACCCACAGCGGCAAGTACAGATTTTACTGTTTTTACCGCTTCTTCTGCACTTCTGTTGCCTTTGTCCGGGTGGATTCCATCCAGTTTGAGACAGATCAAATCTGCACCATACTGTTCTACACATTTTTTTGCCCACTGTGCCGGATCGTTAAGAACATCTGCAAAGGGTTTGGCTAACGTATCCGTCCAGTCGTCAGGTGGTATATCATACACGTCCATAGCAATTACCGGTTTGTGGCCAGGATTGCCCTCAAAATCCATAAAAGGGACAGTCTTTGAACCACCAATGGTAATCGTCTTCTGCCGGCTGCCTCCACTATCTTTTGTTGCGCCAAGGGTAATTTCACAGACACTACCCGTCCATTTGTCAGCTACATTTGGTATTTCCATTCATTTATCTCCTACCTATCGATAAAAAATAACCATAGAGTACACAGAGGGAAAAACTTGAACATTTTCGGTTTTATTCTCAGCGAAATTGATAACAGATTTCCTGCTTGAGAGTAAATATTACTGATTACCAACCGTGCTCTTCTCAAGCATACTTGCCGGCAAATGTTTTTGTAAAAACGTACCTAACTTTACGTACAGTTCATTCTCCCGTGAAATCTCAAATATAGAAGCTCCGCAAGCCGCCGTATTATATACCTCCTGATCGAATGGAAACAGGGCAGACACTTCTATTCCCAAACTGTCCAATTTCTGTTGAAGATTCTCGTGAATACCGTTCTCTGGTATGCGATTGAGGATACAAAACTTTTGCCGAATGGTAACTGGAATCGATTCAGCTAATTTCAAAATCCGCTGAATGGTTAGTGCACCTACAACAGTTGGCTCACTCACAATCATTAATAAATCTACGTTATTGGTTGTCCTGCGGGAGAGGTGCTCCATACCTGCCTCGTTATCTGTCACAACGAACGGATATGTCGTCCCTACTTTATCCATATATTTCCGCAAGAGGTTATTCACATAACAATAACATTTCGGACCTTCAGGCCTGCCCATTGTTAAAAGATCAAATTTGCTTGTCTCAATGATAGACTCCTCAATAGCATACTCAATGTATCTTTCCTTTGACATCCCTGAAAAATCCACCTTTTTCTCTACAATATCTTCACGGAGGTCGGCAACGGTACTCTTTACCTCTAATCCGAGTAACGATCCCAGAGAAGCATTGGGATCAGCATCCACAGCAGAGACCGGCTTACCGAGTTCCTCGGTAATATATCGAATGGTAAGGGCAGCAAGTGTTGATTTGCCAGTTCCGCCCTTTCCTGCTACTGCAATATTAAATGCCATAATAAAACCTCATACTCACTATTTGAAATCTCTATTCACCGCAATGAATTCCCAACAAACTTATGGTGGATATTTCTTACGAAACTTTCAATTCCTCCGCAACTGACGGGAATTTTTCTATATCAGTATGCGGTAAAAAATTTGCTGATATATACTCTTCCATATATTTATTATTACTCATAAGGTCGAAGTACGTCATTTTGGACGCAATTGCCTTTGCTATCTTATAAGCATCTTCAGAAAATAATGATAATTTTGCGCCTATTACCGAGGTGTTTCCAACAAATTGGACCTTTGAAACCAGAATATCAGGCAGCATTCCGATGGTAATAGCACTCCGTATATCCAAATAATTTCCAAAACCTCCTGCAAGATAGAGGTGTTCAATATCATGGATATCCATACCCATGGCTTCAATTAATGTAGAAATGGCTGAATAGATAGCTGCTTTAGAACGTATAAGATTCTGAATATCGGCCTGTGTAATCACAATATCTTTTTTCGTAGCAGTATCGTTCTTATCCACCAAAATAAATTCGTATCCATCATCTGTCTTTCTCAACCGTTCGGTATCTATCCCCTTTTGAAAATTTCCCGTCCTGTCAACAACGCCACTTATTACAAGATTAGCCAGACAATCCAACAATCCGGAACCGCATATCCCCGCCGGCGAAACATTACCAATTGTCTTATAAACTACTTCAAAATTCTTTGTGATATGTATCGTCTCTATAGCTCCCTTTGCTGCACGCATCCCACAGGAAATACCGCTTCCTTCAAAGGAGGGACCGGCCGACGCAGAACAGCAGACCATCCAATCTTTATTACCCAGCACAATTTCACCGTTTGTACCAATATCAATGAGAAGTGATAATGCCTCAGCCTCGTCTAAACGGATGGCAAGTACACCGGAGGTAATATCACCACCCACGTATGCTCCAACACCGGGAAGGGTATAGAGCAGACCATTCCTGTTGATTTTTATCCCTATCTCCTCTGCCCGAAGCGGGGGTACAAAGCTCGCAGAAGGAAGATATGGTTCTTTTCTGATATTCCATGGATCCAAACCCAGGAGGAAGTGGGTCATCACCGTGTTTCCGGCACAGGCGACTGCACTAATATCGTGAATACTCACGTTATTTCTCTTCACAAGCGTAGAGATGAGATGGTTAATATCTTCCACCATGGATTCCTGCATGATCTCCATGGCATTATTCTGCTCTGCATAAATAATCCTCTGGATATAATCATCTCCGTATTTGATTTGCGAGTTGTACGTAGCCTCACTATCGACTGTTTCTGCACTCGTGAGATTAAGAAGGTGGGCAACAACCGTGGTCGTACCGATATCCACAGCAACGCCATAATTTCCTGCACTTACGTCTCCTGCCTGCACTTCAAGTATTTCAACCGAAGATCCGTGGTAACCAAGGGTTGCAGTAACCTTCCACTTGCTATTCCTTAAAACCGATGGCAGATGTTTTAAAACGGTAAAATTTGTCGTCAGCATTTCCAGCGGAATATCGGCTTTCACCATAATATCCTGGCAGAGCCTTTCATAATCTGCCATACTATCATCCATGTCTGGCGGTGATAATTCCAGGTATACCTTACGAACCAGGGTATTTCGTTTAAATTGCTCTGCTCCCAAACTGACGGCTGCCAGGGAACCCGGAAATTGAGGATAATCGCTCGTGAGGATTTGACTTTTGTCAAGTCTCGACTCCTCAGGTATTAAAACCTCCAGATCTCCCATTACCCTTGTTCTACAGGCAAGAACATATCCTTGTTCTTTCTCTTCTTTTGAAATGTGAGTAGTAGGCATACTGTCTACCTCACCACTCTTCAGAATTACTTTACATTTACCACACGTACCATCACCGCCGCACAGGGCATTGATAAAAAGGTCCCCTTTGTAGGACGCATCGAGTATGGTCTTCCCTTTTTCGATGTCTACAGCAACTTCGTCAGGAAAAAAATGTATTTTATAGTGTGAATTTTTCAACGGTATTATTTGCAATAAAAAATTTAAAAAACAGGATACAGATTTTTACCGATAAACAGAAAGGTCTTTTTCTTTTCATAATCTCTGTTTACCCGCGTCCATCCCTATATCCGGAAATTTATATCTTTACGATTTCCATACAGTTTTCAGATAAGAAGGAATTCCGGAAGCCTCCCTTGGTCCAACCAGTACCTCCCAGCCAAGGGTTTCTTGTAATTTTCCGGACATTACGGCAACAAGGCCCGGAATAATAAGTTTCCTATGTTTAACTTTTGCTTCTACTCCGGCATCCGCTATTGCCTTGGCCACAACCTTATCGTTTAGTTTATCACCCGAGTATGCCGTCAGTACAGAAGTCCCACCGGTATCCACTGATAGTATATACGCCGGGATACGGCTTCCCTCAACCTCGCCTTCTACGCTATAATAGGTAAGTGAGAAATTTGTTGTAAATAAGACAGGGGAGTCTTCTTTTACATCGCCCACGGCATAGAGTTTCGGCTCAACCTGGATGGGTTTCTGCGGATCAGTGAATATATTCGTTCTTGCAGTAAGTAGCGGCATAATCCCCCAGGGTTCACAATTATCAACCACAACAATACCAGCGTATTTAACCAGATAAGTACTTGCAAGGGCAATCTCCAGGAATGAGTCGTCTTCATGAACAAAAGTAATCATAGGGAATCCGAGAGCCCGGAAGTTTTTCTTTAAAGCAGCTCTTCTTACCTTCGTCAGTTTTTGAAGTACTTCTTTTGGATTATCACCACTCACATCCAGGATTATCTCTTCAACGCCTGCTTTTTTTATGTGTTCGGTTAAATCAGCAAGCTCTTCGAGCGTTGGAGCGGTTATCGTCATCGGACAATTTTTTTCCTTTGCCAATGCAGCCATAGACTCATAATTTTCCGGGTTTGCACCATGAATTAAAGGCCTCTTTTCAGCACAATTCGCCAGAGCGGCCTTCATATTTTCAACAGATGTGCTGCTCAGGATAATACTCAAATGAGAATCGCTGCAAACCTTCTTTGCCGCTTCTGCAAATTTTTCTGCATTATTGCTCTTGTTGATAACTGCTACCAGGTCGATCTCTATCTCTGTACCAACACGAGTCATTTTTAATTCATTAATCTTCTTTAACCGACCTTGAAAAGCGGCATCATCTAAATCATCTTGAATGGTAACGGCCACACCCGTAGGATGATAAAATTTCTCCTCATGCCTGAATAATACATTTTCTTCGCCAATCTCTACTTTTTTGGCATCTGTACCAACAGTTACCAATTTAATCGGAGGAGCAGATGCAGCACCGAGGACATTCTTAGCCTCTTCACTTACATCGGGACAATCTGACAGACTTGCCTTTTTTTGCGCCAACTGCATAGCAAATGCCAGGCATGTGGGTCTTCCACACTTCTTACAATTTGTTTTGGGAAGTAGTTTGTAAATGTCTAATCCAGTTAATGCCATTCTTTACTATCCTTTCGCATAAATAGATATTGCCAAGACCTTACGAAGAGCATGCTGAAAAACGTACCGTGTCTCTCCTTTTATGCCCACTCAAATTATTATCTGCCAATACTGCTGTTTCTTTTTCTCTGCGATCTTCTCTCTGTTATCTTTGCAGCTCTTTTTTCTTATGCTTCTATCAAACAAAAAACCACCCATCCATCCTTCTTTATAAGAAAAGGAGAAAGGGTGGCTATATCTTACAAAAAAACCGCAACCGATACTGCTACCATATACCTATTTTAAATCATCGCTCGTTTGAATAACTTTATTAACTAAACCGTAGGCACGTGCCTCTTCAGCAGACATCCAGAAATTTCTTTTGGTATCTGCCTCCACCTTCTCAACAGGCTGGCCCGTTTCCACGGCGATTAACCGGTTAATCTTTTCCCGGCACTTCAGTATTTCATTTGCTTCAATTTGAATATCTGCTGCAGTTCCATGAATACCGGTAGAAGGCTGATGAATTAAAATACGTGTACTCGGTAAGCTAAATCGGTTTTCCCTTCTTGCTCCCAAAAGGATTATTACAGCGGCGCTCGCTACAACTCCCGCACAAATGGCTTTCGTTTTCGGCTTAACGTATCTAATCATATCATAAATGGCAAATCCGGCATCAGCGTCACCACCCGGGGAATTGATGAATATTTTGATATCCTCGTTACTCTCTGCTTCAAGGAGTAAAAGCTGCGTCGTAATCTGTTGGGCCATTTTCTTACTCACTTCATCAGTCACAATAATCGTACGGGTTTTCAATAACTTTGAGATAAAGTCACCACCTCGCTGCTTTTCCTTTTCTTCGCTTTCGTCATCCCTGCCTTTTAAGGACGCTCTCGTAAAAACCATGAATAAAACTCCGTTTCAATAAAGTGAAAATTCCTCTCCTATTAAAATATCCTACAGCATTGGTGCTAATGCCAGTGCAGGATGATTTACCTTTTGCATGTACTCCAGAACCTCTTCTTCGGTCTGGGCAATAGTTTCATCTGCAATCTTATTGAGAAAATCTTCCAGACCAAGACTTTCAGCCGTCTGGGTGAGCATTTCTCCTAACTCTTCTTTCAGGGCCTTCGGCATCCATACAACACGGGCAAGACCCCCGTCTGCAGAAATAAACTTCCTGCTACTCAGGTAAAATTTGCTGTGCCCCATAAAGCCCGGGGTTTGTAACCCCCCCCCAACAGTTCCTGCAAGGGTCGAAAACTTCATACCACAGGGAGTCATTTCAGCAAAGTCACGGTCCACAACCATAACCCCGTTTGTCATAGGCAGCATAGCTGAAATACACTCAAAACATCCGCAGCTTGTCATGGGGTCTGTCATAATGCTGTACAGACTCACTTTCTCAAGCGATCTGTTCGAGCCGTTATAGATAAATGAATTCGTACCTTCCCATTGTCCCAGGATATCGTTCACGACCTTTCCTCTTTCAATTGGCTGATTTGGTCCTGTTGGATTGATCTCATAGCCCGCCTTTCCGTCGAGCCAACTAACGGAGCCGCAGAGACCGGAACGTTCCGGTGTAACGACACAAATATGGGTAGGTGCAAAACTCTGACAGAGTGTACAGCTGTAAAATACACTTACAGAATCATCCGTCATACCCTTCAGTCGTGCATCGCGCTCTGCATAGGCGGCACGTACACCCTCCAGGAGTTTTTCTACATCTTCCCGATTCGTGTAGAGCGTTACCTGAACCTTGTCAAGGATAGCACCGAACTCACCATGGAACTTGGCATGAATGATATTACCTATATGCTTCAGGCGAAAACCTGCTTTAAAGGCTTCCTTGCTAATACGGTGACGAATAATATCCCTCTGGCCCATATGGAATAACCCCTGGGCCTCACCCAGGAACCGGTGCATTTGGCGTTCAAAAATAGGTTCAAAGTCAGGCTGCATCTTCCGGCCATACACCTCAACCATAATACCAACGGATACACCAGGACCTGCCGGAATCTCATCCAGGTCCGGACCGATAACCTGAATCTTACCATCCTCGACCTCGTCAATCTCTTTTGTACATACATATTCAAAGGCCGGTGTACCGGGACCTCCGATTTCGATCTGCATATCTTCTTTTCTGATTCGCTCACCTTCAAAGGCAGGACCATAAGGGACGGGGAGATCAATTTTGTGAACCGAGATCTTCAATCCGCGTACTTCAATACATTTATCAACAATCTTCTCAACAGGCACCCTGGATACAACATGCTCGTATGTACAAACACCGGTAGGTAATATTTCAGGAATATCTATATTGGTAATCGTTGGGAAGCCATAATTAATTGCACCTGCCGCATTGGCATATTGTTCGTCAGTAACTCGAGTGCCGAGTGCAAGTACAAAGGCAAAGATACGGTTTTTATTATAGAGGAGATTCCTTCTGAAATCGCCTGGTGGTACATTTCCAAACGAGAGAGCCGCCCTGTTGGCAAAACCTAAGGCATATACTGCTGCAGAGGTTTCTTTTCCAAACGGTACAAGCCGGGTATCCCAGCCCATCTGTACATCTTTTTCTGATAACTGCTCGGCAAAAGATACACCGAGATTATCGGACTGCATGAATACATACAGATTCTTCTGCTGGAGCTCCCTGGCAATTTTAACTGCTGTATCTGCATCAGGTGCACACCCTACAATAGCAGCAAAACCGGGAGCTGTACCGTCCACGAACTCAATACCACGTTCACGCATGATAACATCATCTGCAGCACCTAACCATATTCCGTCAACTGGATGAGGTCCAATTAAATATTTACAGGCCTCATATACCTCCTCTGCAAAAAGGGTTGCCATACCTGCATCCAATGTATGCCCCAGGTATGGAACCCAGTGCTTATCTGCAGGTAATGGGGGCAACATGCTTCTTGCCATGCCGATAATGTATTCACAGTCTGCCAGGGTTTTCACTGCAACACCGGTCACGGAGTAAATTATCGGCAAATAATACGCTGTATTGGGAAATTCTACCTTGCAGTCACTTCCTTTTTGGGCAATCGCTTCAGCAAGCTTTTTATCAGCCTTATCTACAATTTGGTATGCACCGCGGATTGCGGCAGAACAGATGATTTTCGACATAAGAAATTACCCCTTTAAATCTTTTAATGATGTCCTGGAACCGGTTTGCATTCCCTTTCCAGCGCCCTTCTTTCAGCCATATCGTATAGTTTTCTTTCCTTTTTAATGTTTATGCCAAGTGCATCTCTCTTCTTCTCAATGTGATCCATCAACATCTTGCCTATCTTCTTGATATCCCGCTCAAAATCCCACCTGGCGCCTACCAATTCCTCCATGTCTTTCGTTAATAACTTTTGCATGTCAGGCGCACCTGCAACAGGCGCATTCATACCAAATACAACATAGACACCCGATGCTACAAAATACTGCCCAATAGCAATCGCCTTCTCACTCATCCATTCCAAACACGCACCAACAACCGGTAAATCACTAATATCGTTTCCTAAGCCACCTTCTTTTACCATCTCTGAACAGGCAATAAGGATACGGCTATTATCAACACAAGCTCCGGAATGTAAAACAGGTGGTATACCCACAGCCTCACACACTTCTTTAAGACCAGGACCACAGGCGTCTTTTAGCTCCGGAAGCATTAACCCGCCATCAGCACACTGTCCTGCAGCACAACCCGTTGTAACCACTAGAACATCATTGGCAATAAGCTCCTTTGCAAGATTTGCATATGCTAACGCTCCGGGTTCCATCCGGGGGCTTGTACAACCAACAATTCCAGCGATTCCACGGATCCTTCCATTTATAATATTGTCATTAAGAGGCCTGTAACTGGCACGAAATCTACCACCTAACATATATTTAATAGTCTCATGACTAAAACCGGCAATAATGTTAGGTTCTGCGCTGGAAGGTATAAATACTTTATTATTATCGCGATTCTTATAGTTCTCTATAGCCATCAGCAGAATCTTCTTTGCTGCATCGAGCGCATGCTCATCGCTAAATTCTACATGCTCTGCTCCGTATATTTTTGCCTTTGGTAATGTTGTAACAACCTTTGTATGAAAATGCCTCGATGTCTCTATAATTGCTTGCATCACGCACTGAATATCGACAACCATCAATTCAACAGCACCTGTAGAAATTGCAGCTTCCTGCATGGTCATGTGTCCAGCCATAGGAATTCCGTGTCTGACAAGGAGTTCATTTGCCGTACAGCAAAGACCCGCAACAACGACACCTTTTGCCCCTGCTGCATGAACAGCCTTTGTAACCTCGGGATCACTGGAAGCCATAACGACAGCCTCAGCAAGTTGTGGTTCATGGCCATGAACGATAACATTTACATGATCCCTTTTAAGGACTCCCATACTTGACCTTCCCTGAACGGGTTTTGGAGTGCCAAACAGGATATCCTGTAACTCGGTAGCAATCATACTACCACCCCAACCGTCTGCCAACGCTACCCGCATCGACTGATTTGTAAGGTTCCGATAATCCTGATCGCCTCCTATTCCTGTTCTGTGAAAACTCTCACAGACTTCGCGATCGATTGCCCGGGGTGCAATACCCGCCTTTTCCCATACTTTTTGCCTAGACTCTGGTGCCCTCTTAAGAAATAACAGGGTGCCATAAGGCTTTCCGAACTCCATGAGCGCCATTTCACCCACCTCTTCGGCGATCTCATTCACCTCGCGGTCCTTTGTCTTTACCCCAAAACACTCGGCAACCATCATAAGCTTATCAACGTCTTTAATCCGGTAACCCGGAGCTTCCCCTCTTGCTGTTGAAACCAGGAGATGTGCTACTGCACGTCCATGATCCGAATGGCAGGCAGTACCTGAACCGCTCATACGTAAGAAATGTCTTCCTGCAAAGGTGTTGGCATCTGCACCACAAATACCCTTCTTCGGCCCGGGCCCAAACGGATCAATATTACACGGCCCATAGTTACAATGGCGACAACATAACGCAAGGGAACCATATCCGCACTGCGGCTGTTGCGCCTGGAACCTGTCGTACATAGTCTCCACCTTGAGCTCTTTCATACGATCGAGCATGATTTCATCTACTGCTTTTTGTTTCTCACCCATATACGGATCCTCCATATACTAATTTCGAGCACCATCGGCTTTTTGTAAGCTTCGTATGGTCATACTGAATACCACTTAATGTCCAGGGATCACACGAATACTACATTATAAATATAATTGTATTATGAAATCAAGGGAAAATACAAACATTTACTGGCTTTTTACACACTCCTCTAATCTGTTTTTTATTTCCCTGACTTCCAGTAACAACTGCCTGTTTTCTGAAAAGGCTGCCCGTCCTTCAATATCTGCCTCCAGCACCCCGTCGTTATACGAAATAAACCCGAGAACAGGTATCGTATTGAGCCCCTTTTCTATCAATTTTTTATGTTCATCTGATGTAATCTTGTTACCTACCGCATAAATCGATTTAAGACCAATATCATCAGCCAGTTTTTTAACCTGAGAAGCTGTTTGTATACTTTTAGAGCCGGGTTCCACGATTACAATAAGTGCGTTTACCGCCTTTACCGTTGCACGCCCAAGATGCTCTATCCCCGCCTCCATATCAACGATTATCACTTCATCCCTTTGTAAAATCAGATGACTAAGGAGTGTTCTTAAAAAAACATTTTCGGGACATGCACATCCCCCCCCACCCCTCTTTACCGCCCCCATGACCATAAGCCTTATACCGTCCAGTTCCAGGGAGAGCTTATCGGGCAGGTCAGAAACCGTCGGATTTAATTTAAAAAATTTCCCGTACTCTTCGGAAGTAGCGCCTGTACGCTCCCTTATCAAATCCTTCATTTGACTTATCGGTACTATCTTTGATACATCCTTAACCCCTAAAGTCGCTGCTAAATTCGATACCGGATCGGCATCAATCGCAATAACCCTTTTTCCGTATTCTGTAAAGACCTTTGCCAGTGTAGCGACAAAGGTTGTCTTTCCCACACCACCTTTACCTGAGACTGCTATCTTCATATGCTTTACCTCTTCAGTTCCTCAACCATAACAAGTACCTTTAAAGAACCGACTTTATGAAATGGTGAATTTCCCCTACCTAATCTGTCTCGCTGTGCCTGTCTTATTAATATAAATGATCATTTACTTCTCACTATAAATGCAAAAATCCCCTTACCACATTTTTTCAAACAAGGGATAATATAAGGAATTCATCTGACTATCGTTTATTTTATATCTTATATGGAATCATTATTATTTACTAACAGATATATGATGAAGTGTAGCACATACCAACACGATAACCAAGAGAATTTCGAAAATAAATATCTTTACTCTTTATGCTTTTCTTTAACATTTATCTATAATAAAATACTGAAAACTAGCTCCCTGAAAGCATAAATAAAATGGTATTTTTACACTCTATAAGATTTGAGAGGGTCAGGCCAAAAATGCGCTGCCCGAAATTAGGAATCCATGCCCTTGTAGACAACCGGCAATGCCGTTTGCCTCCTCCTTTATTAAGCGACGGATAAACTGCTACATCATATCCCGATGCCTTTCGGATGATATTTTCATATTCCTGCTGCCAGACCTGTACATCAACCTCCAGATCCAGTCCAAATCGGATAAAATGTTCACCCAGCGGTGCCTCACAATACAGTTTGTCTTCCACCGGATTATCTCTAAACCTTATGAGAAACACCCCGTTCCAATTCCCGTCAAAGGGAAAATCCTCTGACTCCAGCTTAAAATCGTGCCTGGCACATGCAAAATCCAATATCTGTCCCCGAATAGCCTCCAGATCAGATCTGCCCGGTCTTCTTTTTTCTTTCATAAGTCTTTCCTACCTCCAGGGTAATGTTTCATAATTCCAAAACTGTGCATTTTTTAAAGCAGGGATAAAGTGATTTCATCGTATCCAGAAAATGCTCCTGTCCTCTCCAGAACGGAGGAGTACCTAAGCTTTTGAGAATGGCAGCGGGAACAGGTGGCTCCGGTGCATCTCCCGGAATATCAAAAGGAATATTACCCATTTGCCAGAATGTTTTAAAACTTTTATCCAGCGGCACGTCTTCAATCTTTACCAGTAAACGTGAAGGATTCTCGCCCTCTTCCGGCCCAACCGGTGCCATACTATCGCTCCCCCGGTGCCGTCTTAAGAAATCCATCAACCTCTCCCGTGACATACCCCGTAAAAGAAATATCAGAAACGGATCACGATCAAATTCCTCCCCGATAATGTAGTACACGGCTGCAATGTGCTTGCAAGGATTTGAAAAATCAGGACAACTGCAGTCAGTTTTTATGTCTTGCAGTCTTGCAGGAAACATGGCAACTTTAGCAGAGGTAAACACCTCTTCGATATCCTGAGGCATTTCCCCCGCCAGGAGTTTCGCTGTGTAAATTGCCTTACTTGCCATAATCCCGATGACTTCAGACCATTCCTTATCACACAGCGGTTTTAACATAATCGTAACATTGTACGGACGGGGCCGTGAACCCTGTACCCTGGCCGTAATCACCCCGCTTTCGATAGAAATATCCACTACCTGACCACTTCTTGCATATGAACGGCCTCTTCCAAGGCGGGCACCTATATTAAACGATTCTAAAACAGCTATCCACCGCTTTGCCCACCATGATTTCCCGAAGCTTTTTGATTGTGCCTTAATGCCGCCTTTTACTTCTTTTGGTTTTTGAGGCTTATACCATCCATAATTATAATAAAACATTAATAGAGTCCCCTATACATGCCCTTCGTTGTGTATCATTCATCATCATTGCCGGCACCTCTCCCTATGAATACTATTAATTGTAATACTTTCACTTTTTGAAAAAACCTGAAAAGCTCCGTTAGGAGCGGTATAGTAATAGAACAAGAATTTACATCAATATCAAGCTCCGGAGGAGCGGCCTGTTTTTTTCCATCATCATTCACATAAAGCATTCTGGCCACCCCTTTTGCTCTTTATCCAACTTGTTTAAAGTACTACCGCGTCTTCTCTCAGGGCAAACAGTTCCCGTAACTGGTCTGTGCTGAGTTCCGTTATCCAGTCCTCACCAACACCAACAACACCTTCGGCTATTTCCTTTTTTCTTTCAAGTATTTCATCTATCTTTTCTTCCAGAGTTCCCTGACATATGAATTTATGAACCTGTACGTTCTTCTTTTGCCCGATGCGGAATGCCCTGTCCGTTGCCTGGTTCTCAACAGAGGGATTCCACCATCTGTCAAAGTGGAATACATGATTTGCTGCTGTCAGGTTAAGACCCGTACCGCCCGCCTTTAAAGAGAGAAGAAATATGGGAGCCCTGCCATTCTCACTCTGAAATTGTTCTACCATCGAGTCCCTCTTTTTCTTTGTTACACCACCATGAAGGAAAGGAACCTCAACGGCAAAAACCTCCTGGAGATACCTCCTTATCAGTTCTCCCATCTCAGTATATTGTGTAAAAATGAGAGTCTTATCACCTTCTGAAATTACCTCTTCCAGCATTTCTTTCAAACGGGTAAGTTTACCAGAACGCCCATGAATAGCCGAATTGTCTTTGAGGAAGTGTGCAGGATGATTACATACCTGTTTCAGTTTTGCGAGTGTTGCAAGGATTAGCCCTTTCCTCTGTATCCCGGATACTGCATCAAGCTCTCCTTCTACATCATTTACAACTGCCTGGTAAAGAGATGCCTGTTCTTTCGTAAGGTTAACAAATACCTTCATCTCCATTTTTTCAGGAAGGTCCGAAATAATGGATTTGTCTGTCTTTACCCGCCTCAAAACAAAAGGCTTTGTGATGTGTTTAAGACGTGAAATAGCCTCCTTGTCTCTCGATATCTGTATAGGCAAGAAAAAATCACGCTTAAAATTTGCCTGACTCCCAAGGAATCCGGGATTGAGAAACTCCATAATAGCCCAGAAGTCTCCAATATTATTCTCGACCGGTGTTCCCGTGAGGGCGATCCGGTACCCTGCTTTCAGAGACCGTACAGCCTTTGATTGCTTCGTCTCCGGATTTTTTACATTCTGTGCCTCATCGAGTACAATACCTGCCCACAGGACCCTGGCTAAGAACTCCGCATCACGGTATACTAATGCGTAACTCGATATAACAACGTCATACCCTTTTACCTGTTTTTTAAATTTCTCCCCTTTAATACGCTCTCCGCCATGGTGAGCCAATACACGTAATTCATGCGCAAATCTTGCCGCCTCCCGCTGCCAATTCCCTACAACAGAAGTTGGGCAGATAAGTAATACGGGCATTTTCTGGCCTTCCAGCTTATCCTTCAGGAACAACGCCAGGGTCTGGATTGTCTTCCCGAGTCCCATATCATCTGCAAGACAGGCACCCAGCCCTAAACCTTTCAGGAAATTGAGCCAGGAATAGCCCCTCTGCTGATAAGGGCGAAGTGTACCGGAAAAACCCCCGGGTGTTTCCAGGATCTCTATTTGTTGCTGTCCCGAAAGTTTACCCAGAATATCCGCTACATACCCCTCTGCGATAACCCCCTCAAACGTTACTCCCTTTATATTTCCCGTATAACCGGACGCCATCCTGATAATTTCTGATAACGATGCCTTACTATTTTTATTCTGCTGCAAGAGATCTATTGCTGCCCTGAGTTCTTCGGTATTTAATTCAACCCATTGCCCCCTTACTTTTACCAAATGTGATTTCAATTTGGCGAGATGCCGAAGCTCCTGAAGCGATAGCTTTTCTGCACCAATAGCAGCTTCCCAGTTAAAACTCATAAGGTCAGAGAGCCCCAATCCGGCACTACCTTTCATCTTGGGGGTCTTAATCTTCGCCCTGATGTGGAATTTTTGCCCTGTCCCGTTCTTGCTCCACCATGCCGGTAAAATAATCCCGAATCCATTCTGTTCTAATATCCATGCCGCCTCCGTTAGGAACCGGTAAGCCTCCGAAGAATCCAGATATACACCGTCGGGCATTGCGGTCTCAAGGCTTTCTTCTATGGGTGCAAAGATACCTGCAGCGCGGCCGAGGGCAGACAGGAGCCGTTCCTGCGGATTATCGAACTTACGGTGTAAAAAGCCTGCAATTTTCCCCGTTCCCTGCCACACCTGCCTGGCAGGTACAATAAGGCTCGGATCATCAGATGCCTGAAGGAGATATTGTACATACCACTTTTCATGTTTCTCATTCTCCGGCTCCTCCAGCCTAAAACACGTTCTAAACGTCGACCCTGATGCTATCTGTAAAGGGCGCTTCCACTCTGCTATTTGCCTCGAAAATGTCTCCAGGGCATTTTCGCTTAACGATCTTGATCCGCTACTCACCACCGACGGCCTTTTCGCCTTTTTTCCACCCTTCCGCCCCCCTCCTGCTTCCCCAAACAGTATTTCCGGAGAATCAGACCTTAATGAAGCAAGCCATGCATCATGAACAGTTTCAAATGTACCGTCCCTATTATGAGCAACAGAATGCCCCGTCTTCCTTATGGACATCCGGACAAGACTATCTACCATGCTTTTTATAAACGAACTTATAATCTCGCCCGAATTCAAAAAATCTCCCTGAGACGATGCACTTCTCAGAACGGGAGGCATCGCCTTGCAAAAACAGGCCAGGTCATGGATATTGTTTGAGGTAAAATTCGGCTCCCATAAAGATACATACGTATCACCTCTTTGTTCAATAGAAGGGATAAACTGTTGTTTCATAATAAGGACAGTTATGTAGTGAAAAATCTTTTGCCAGAATATCGCATCCTGCCCAAGGATAACGCCAGGGGCAAGTACTGTACGCCCACTAATTCCGGTAAAGAATTCTGCAGCCATCATGGGTGTTAAGGGAAGACAGGAGATATCCCATTCCTGTAAACTCACTTTTCCAGTCTGGGGCACGGAGATGTCAAGGATACCGGAAGACGGAACGGGTGTTTCCCGAACAGTTGGAAGTGAAAGGGTGATACTTCTCTTCCCGGAATTTGCCGTGAGGGATAAAGGTTCAAAAACGGTACTGAATAAACTTGAACTATCCAGACAGAATGGATGCGCCCGTGCTTTTTCTTTTTGTGCACCGCGCCGGGACGAAGGAGTCGATTTCAGACCTGTCTCTTTTCTTTTTTTCCTTCCCCCCTGGGTATTTTGAGATGGTGCATGCTGTTCTGCCCATACAGCGATAAAGTCAGACCCGGTTTCTTTTTCAATAATCCAGTGTGAATGAATAATAATCATCTTAATTCTAATCAGTTTATATTATCTTTAAATCCTGCTATTTATAAACCTCCCTAAAGGGTATAGGGCAGAGACGTATCATTTATGGTTCCCTGTGCTTAAGAAAGACTATACCGATTTTAATTTCTTTCATGAAAGCCAGATCCGAACGGAATAGCAACAGTGTTTTCGGCTTTTAAATGAATATATCGGTAATATTAAACCATCTCATAAATTTACTGAGATTTGACCCCTTTCTTTAATATTACGGTTTTTTTAAAATGTCGTGAGTACCGACTCTTCTTAGTATATAGGTATTTTTTCCCATTTGAAAAGTCAAGCGGTATGACCCGGTAACCCTTAATTCCCGAATGTCTCGGGGATCGTTCATTCTTTTGACTTGCAAAGAAGGATGCCTGGGGTTTGAGATTAAAAGCCCTAGTTGTTTTTCAATCCTCCCCTGAATTTCTGAAGGTAACTTTTTAAAGTCTTTCTTAAAAACATCCACGCGAACAATGATCATAACGAGCGGATTTATTTAGAATGTAACTCTTTTATAAGATCATCGACACTCTTAAATTCCTTGCGTTTTTTCCTGGCCAGATCACTATCGGCTTCTTTTTCTTTCTTCTGCCACTCCGGCGTGTAAAAATACTGCTGGTCTTTGGGTATTAATTTTATGGGTTTTACCACTATTTCACCGTTTTTCACTTCCAGATCTAAAAAGTCTCCTTCGGAGATATTTAATTCTTTGCGCAAGTTATTGGGCAATGTTAACTGAAAGTTCTTTTTTACTTTGACAACAGCCATATCATCCCTTTGATTGTGATTCTTTAAAAACATAAAATTATAATTTTCTAAAATTTATAAATTTAGAATTTTATAATATCACATACAGTTTCCCTGTCAACAAAAATTTGGCAAAAGGTGTTTCTAAAAGCAGAAATCCGTTAGAATTTAATTTTAAGGGAAAGATATATGAAAATAGTTTTGTTTGGAATATATTTGATATTATCGCTAACAAGTGATGTTTGGGCCCGGGATGTAAATCCTGTTCAAAACAACTCAACTATGGAGAAAAGGATATGGATAAATTTCTTGAAGCTGCAATTAAGGAAGCAAAAAAGGGAATGGCCGAAGGCGGTATCCCGATCGGCTCGGTACTGGTAATTGACGGGCAGATCGTTGGCCGGGGGCATAACCGGCGTGTACAGAAGGGAAGTGCGGTGCTACATGCCGAAATGGATTGTCTGGAAAATGCCGGTCGTCTTAAAGCATCCGATTATCGCCGGGGAATTTTGTACTCCACACTATCTCCCTGTGATATGTGCAGCGGCGCGGCGCTGCTATACGGGATTCCAAAGGTCGTTATTGGAGAAAACCGTACTTTTCGGGGACCGGAGGATTACCTGCAGTCCCGTGGAATACAGACCGTCGTCGTCGATAGCCAGGAGTGCTGGCAGCTCATGAGGAAGTTCATCAGCGAGCATCCGGAGCTCTGGAATGAAGATATTGGCAGATAGGGAAGACCGAAGGTAATGATGATACTTACCAATGATATACTACCGTATACTTCAATAGTACTTCTTCATCTTTTTTCACTGGAGTTAAGAATTCGATAGTGTTTGCATCCTTTTTGTGATATGCATGTGAAGGTTCACGAATTTCAAAATCACCGTGAAGATGTTCTCTTACCAGAATTTCGATATCTTCATTTTTATGATTGCGCAGGTTGATTTCCCAGGTTTCCAGCCGCACACGGTCACTTAGTTGTTTATAATGCGTTTGCTTTCGTTCGCCGATTATATCAAATGCATCACCCACATATAATCGGATTTTTTCATCCTTTGGCGTATGATCTATCCGGTCCTCGCCGAGAAAGATTTGCGTTTGATCCTCATCTGTCTTATAGACACGCACCTTTCCTGCAGGAATAGGTAACCCCAATCCATTCTTTTCCGAATTGATAAATTCCAATTCTACATTAACCTTCTTTCCACTTCTTGAACCGTCATATTCATAAATCTTTTTCACCGGTGTTGTTGCTGTGGGGAAGAGTGAAATCTGCTTGGTTTGATTATTTTTAATCGTAGTAACACGTTGAAGGATATAAAGATGGTACTCAAAAAAGGCCTTTTCCTCAAATTGGGGAGCCGGGGCTGCTTTTGCCGTTACCCTTTCTTCATAAGGAATATGATATGGTGGCGTTTGAACTACCCGATGAACATCACCTGCTACTAATTTTATTCTGGCATTCTTATAATCTGTACCCGATTGATTTTGAATGGAAACCCAGGCAGAGAGGTCTAACCCTGTCTCCTCTTTACTTATCAGTGCAACGTACTCCGTATGCCAGCTAACTCCTTCTGTCAAATAACTTGTCTCTGTAGTATGTATACCGGCTTTTTCGTTTGAAAGATGCCAGACAAGGGTTGGTCTGGTAATCAGGCCTTCGGGTAATTTAGGAAATTCTGTATTTTGTATACTTGCAACTGCAATAGATTGAATTTCTCCGTCTTTCTTTTCCAAAACAACATTTCCATCGATGCTTAGCAATTTCCCTTCAAAAACTTTGCCCTCTTTCGTAAACAGGAGAATGGACTGATCGATATACTTCTGCAAAATTTTTTCTGCATTCACCAAATCATACTCATAGTTTTGTTCGAGAACGACCACCTGATCCGGTGCGGTAAGTGATTTAAAATAAACGGAGGTAGGATCAATGAGAGATGCAACATCTGTAAAACGGACTTCTTGATTCCCCGATTTTAAGTCCATATTGCGGATATCACGAACTAAGGCAAGATTATTCTGATAAACAGTAATGGAGATTTGCTTCTCCTGCGCTCCGGAATTGGAAGCAAAAAAGAGAAAAAGAAACAGCCAGAGAAAATTAGCAGGAAGAATATAGTTTTTCATTTATGGACTCCCGGGTCAAATAATTTCTGATTCAATAATCCTTAAACAGGAAATAATTGTTTATCGCTGTCAATTTTAATTCCGATAACGCTTATAAACATTAAATCATTTCTAATGCTACTTTATCTGGCTTTGATGATCAAAAGGCCTGTTATAGGCACATAAGTAAAGATATAATTTCATGTTTCCCGTTTAGCAAATTTTTGGACATAGACACTTTATACCTTCGAGTATGTTAATCACTCTGTTAACCCTTGTCAATGTTAAACGGAAAAGCTCGTATCCTTACTCCGGCAGAGTAACAACCGGAAAAATAGATCTTCGCTATTTTGACGTTACGGGATTTTTCCTGGAACCCTATATTCCTTATGCATGGCAAGGTGTTCGCGAAACTCTTCAGGTTCTTTCCTCCCAGAGTAGTCGTCTCAATGTATTGGGTTTTCTCAACCGAGAGAATGCACTCTATCCTTCCAAAAATCAAAAAATGCATCGAGAAAAGAAAAATAACACAAAAAATAGTACCGACCACCGGTCAAAATAGCGCTGAGGCGTGAGGTTTATAAAACCTCGCTTGTTTTAGGCCCAGGCCCTCGGTTACCAGGAACGAGTGATCGGCGCCATACCGGATTGAGGATTGAGTCCTCCCCGGCAGCCGAAGGCCGCCGGGGGGTGGTTCCCATATGCATGTACTTAACCCCGAAGGGGTGACATTATGAAGCTGTTAGTTCGACAAGCTCACTACAAGGTTTTGGCACCACCGTTCCGGGTTAGCTGTTATTTTCATTTTTTATTTACAAGTA
>SOER01000047.1 GCA_021646405.1 Candidatus Loosdrechtia aerotolerans | reverse complement strand
TCCCTGTCTACGCTTCACCCATGTCGTTACCTAATGAGTGCAAGACTCGGTTCTGACGGTCGGCTAACTTTGTCAGATTGGCTTTTCAACCAACTGGTTCTTGCAAGCTTAGCCTGGCGCACTAACAGTTTAGTTTTTTGAAATATTTTGTTACAATGTTACAGTCAAACGAACCATCAAGCTAAGGTATCTTCATCGCACAAAGACACGGAGACACGGAGAGTAAAGAATGATGAACGATAGAGTGTCAAGAATGGGGACATGCCATATATCTGACATTCAAGAGGTTTTCAGATGAAGAGGTTCTCAAAAATATACATACAAGAAATTTCTCCAGCGTGACAGGAAACCTCTTGAATGTTAGATATATCTTGGTGCCTTGGTGACTTTGTGTGAGGGTCAGAAAAAGTACAGCCTGGAAATTGAAATTGAGAATTTATTTGGGATTTGAGATTTGATATTTGGAATTTACGCTTCTGCGTAATATGCATTTAGTCTATACAATATGCAGATTTTGATTGCGAAGGGATAAACAGGTGCAGATAGGGTCCATAGAACGTAGGGGTCATGTTCTTACAAGGCCGGCACTTAAATGTCTCAACCAGGTTGCTGCCATTAATCCTACCCTTGGGTGTATTCATCAATGTGCTTACTGCTATGTGAGAGGGTATACGATGTACCCTGGTGATGGAAAGGTATTCATTTATGATGCGATAGTGGAGAAACTAAGAAGAGAATTATCAAAACGCCGGAAATTACCCCTCTACGTGTTTTTCAGTCCGACTTGTGATGTTTTACAACCCATACCACAAGTGCTTAAAGTCACATATGACCTGATGCGCGTCCTGTTTGAACATGGCATTGGTGTAAATTTACTTACAAAGGGAAAAATCCCGGTAAATTTCTTACCGTTATTTCAGCGGTATAAAAAATTAGTCCATGTGCAAATTGGTATTACTACCCTGTGCCGTGATATTCAGAGGAGATTAGAACCGTATGCCTCTACACCGGCTGAAAGGGTAAGGAATATAGAACGGTTATGTGCGATTGACGTTGTGCCGGAAATAAAGTTAGATCCGCTTATTCCGGATGTGACAGATACAGAGCAAAACATAACAACACTCTTTAAAGCGCTTCAGAAATACGGTATACGTTCTACCGGTATGAACTACCTCTTTTTAAGACCGCAAATAAAGAAGAACATAGGCAAGGCGTTCAGGAATACCCCTCTCCTGGCTAATAATATCTTAAGACACTACGAAAAGGGTAAGTCTATCAATTTACTTGCGGCACAATCCCATGTGTTTGCCCTGGATATGCAGTACCGGAAGCAGGCGTATACATATATTGCAGAATGTGCAAAAGCTTCTGGCATTTATGCATATGTATGTGGTTGCAAGAACCCTGATATTACCGAAGAACCCTTGTGTGCTACTACGTGGGGCCAGTATTTTGAAGAGAAATTTACACAAAAGCGGTTATTTTCCCCCAAGACCGGTACAAACCGGAGTATCGAATTATAACGATTGCTATTCCATCGGATAAATTCTCGTTTACTCCCGAGTAAACTGTATTATAATTGCAGAAAAGAGGATTTTTATTATGGAATTCAAACATGACGTTATTATAGTAGGGGCCGGACTTGCTGGTTTGCGGGCGGCAGTTGAAGTTGCAGGGAATACAGATGTGGCCCTGATAAGCAAGGTTTATCCCACACGGTCACATTCCGGAGCAGCTCAGGGTGGTATTGCCGGTGCGCTGGGTAACGAAGAACCAGATTTATGGGAATGGCATATGTACGATACGGTCAAAGGGAGTGATTTTCTGGCAGACCAGGATGCTGCTGAAATCCTGGCGAAAGATGCCCCCCGGGCCATTTATGAATTAGAGCATATGGGTGTACCCTTTAATAGAACTGCTGACGGGAGGATTGCTCAGCGCGCCTTTGGCGGCCATACCAGTAATTTTGGTAAAGCACCGGTCAAAAGGGCTTGCCACGCAGCCGACCGGACAGGAAGGGTGATTATGGATACCCTCTACTTTGAATCTCTCCGGAAAGGGATTAAGGTCTATGAAGAGTTTTACCTGCTGGATTTACTCATGCATGAGAAGAGGGTTGTGGGGCTTGTGGCGTATGAACTTGCTACAGGTGCTATCCATACCTTCCATTCCCGGGCTGTTCTTCTGGCAACGGGTGGTTTTGGTAAGGTGTATAAAACTACCTCCAATTGTTTTGCAAATACCGGAGATGGTGTAAGCGCTGCGTACCGGGCCGGAGTATCTCTTCAGGATATGGAGTTTGTCCAATTTCACCCAACAGGTATTTATGGCCTGGGTGTACTCATTAGCGAAGCAGCCAGGGGAGAGGGAGGCATTCTAAGGAACAGATATGGGGAACGGTTTATGGAAAAGTATGCCCCGGGTTTAAAAGATCTTGCGCCCCGGGATGTGATCTCTCGTGCGATGGCCCGTGAAATTCGCGAGGAGAGAGGGATTCATGGCCGCGATTTTATGCACCTTGATCTAACCCATCTGGGGAAAGATCGCCTTGCAGAGAAACTTTCGGATATTTCCTCATTTGTCAGGATTTATCTGGGGATTGATCCTGCCGATGACCTGATTCCCGTACAGCATACCTGTCACTATATGATGGGCGGGATTCCTGCCAACTTAGATGGACAAGTGTTAGGCGAGAACCAACAGGTGATTCAGGGTCTTTATGCAGTGGGTGAATGTGCCTGCATATCAGTACATGGTGCTAACCGGTTAGGATGTAATTCTCTTCTTGATCTGGTTGTTTTTGGACACAGGGCGGGCAAAAGAATAGTACGGGAATTGGGTGATCTTGCCTGGAATCCGATGCCGAAAGAACCGGATAAAAGTTTTCTGGTAAAGATTGAGCATTTAAAGGAAAGACAGAAGGGTGAGAGCGCCTGGGTGTTGCGGAATGAGATGCAGGGTATCATGACGGCGCACTGTTCTGTTTTCCGGAAAAAAGAAGATTTAGAAAAAGCATTGGCAGGAATTCAATCGTTAATGGAGCGCTATGAGAAGGTTGTAATCGATAACCGGGGGATGAGATTCAATACCGATCTTACGGAGGCAATTGAACTGGGATCTTTACTCAACCTGTCACATGTGATTCTGGTTTCAGCCATGGCACGAGAGGAGAGTAGGGGGGCTCATTTTCGGGAAGATTATCCGGAAAGGGATGATCAGAATTGGCTGAAACATACGCTTATTCAGAAAACAGGGGAGGTCTGTCGCCTTTCTTATAAACCGGTAACTATTACCCGATTTGAACCGAAACCGAGGGTGTATTAATTATGGAAGTGAATTTCAAGATCTACCGTTTTGATCCGGAAACTGATAGTAAACCGTATTACCGGGACTATACTATTACCGCGAATCCGACAGATCGTATACTGGATTGTTTGAACCGGATAAAATGGGAACAGGATGGGACGTTGAGCTACCGGATGTCATGCGGTCACGGGGTATGTGGATCTGATGCTATGAAAATCAATGGTCGTTGTGCCCTCGCCTGCCAGAAATTGGTAAAAGACTACGAAGGAAAAGAAATTATTCTTGAGCCTCTTCCTTCGTATAAAGTACTGAAAGATCTTATCGTGGATTTGGATCCATTCTTTGAGAAAGTAAAATTTGTACAACCATATCTCCTATCCACAACAGCGTTGCCGGAAAAGGAACGTCTGCAATCACCAGAAAATAGTAAGAAGCTTGATATTGCCATTCGATGCATCTTATGCGCCTGCTGTATGGGGGCGTGTCCGGTTCTTAATGAGAATGAACGGTTTCTGGGGCCGGCACCTTTGGTGTGGGCATTCAGGTATATTTTTGATTCACGTGATACTCAATACCTGGAACGACTGAAACAAGTGGATTATTCTCATGGTGCATGGGCATGTGTCAACTACTATGAATGTACACGTGCCTGTCCGAAGGAGATCCCCATAACGAAATACATTAATACTATCAAACGGGAGATTCAGAAATCAAAAGATACAAACCGGTAATTCAAACTCACTCAATGAATTGGCCCACAGATTTACGCGGATTTGCGCAGGTTTTTTTTGATTTAGTTTCTCGATTACTTCGTGATTGCTCATGATTTTGTTTTTCATATTCTCATCCAAGAAATCGTGAAGTAATCATGAGGCTTATTTTTTGCCTTTTAGCCTCTTGATTACTTCAAGATTGCATCCCAAATAATTATCATTAGTAAAACGTATCTACAATACGAGAGAGTAAACTGTGATGAGATATTTTATGCAAGCTTTTGACAGGTTATATCTTAATGTATCTCCGGTTAAGATTCGCGTACACCAAAAACCAGATACCTATGACTTTAGTATGTATACGAAGAAAGAGTATTTAGAAAATCCTGAACTTTTTTATGAGAAGCCTGAGAGGATGCCAGGGATATCAGTAACGAAGGTTTCCGGGAGGAATGGTATAGATTTCTTTGATATCCAATTTCCAAGTCCTGTTAAAACAAGACACCGGGAAAATAATACTGCGTATGGATACTATTTTAAGGCCTCTGACAGGAAGAACCCAACATCAGCGATTTTTCTTCACGGCTGGGGTCGAAAAGACCTCCGGGCAGAGAAGAGATATGCATTAAAATTTGTGAAAAATGGTATTAATTGTCTTCTTCTTAAACTTCCGTTTCATTTTGAAAGGACACCTGAGGGTACCAGCAATGGCGAGTATACCTTTACAGGGGATGTAATCAGGTCTATAGAAGGAGTACGCCAGTGTATTACAGAGATCAGGGTTACTTCATCATGGCTGAGGGAGCAGGGAGAAAAAATTGTTATCGGAGGAATTAGTCTTGGCGGGATGATGTCACATTTAGCAATGGCTGTAGAAAGGTTTGACGCAGGAATCACTATTACAGCGGGTGGCAATAATGCCGGTATTATTTGGGATGGGATAGCGACGAAAGGTGTAAGAGATGATCTTATAGGGGCCGGTATTACCCGTGAGCAGGCTGATCATGTCTTTCGCGTGGTTAATCCTAGTGTTATTGCAAAACATAATAAAACAGAGAACGTTTTCATGATAAATGGATTGTATGATGAGATTATCCCGACAAGATATTCCATAGAGTTGTGGGAAGCACTTGGAAGGCCAGGGATAAAGTGGTATCCCTGTGCACATGTAAGTATAGTATTCTTCATGAGAAGTATTTTTAATGATATAATCCGGTTTATTCCTAAAATAGGAAATTGAAAATCTCCTGTGGTTTTTTGATGAGCGCTTGTGCACCATTTTCCGATAGCTCCTGCCCTGTACGAAAGCCCCAGAGTGCTCCTATAGGGAACATGCCAGCCGCTACAGCCGTTTTCATATCAACGGCAGTATCACCTAGGTAAATGACATGTGAGGGTGAAATACCGAAATATCGGGTTATTGCCATTGCCCCTGCCGGGTCCGGTTTCAATGGTAATGAGTCTTGCTGGCCAAGAATCATATCAAAAGTCCATTGAGGGAGAAACTCTGTTACACACCGTTTGGTAAAATCATCCGGTTTATTAGAGAGAATGGCCATTTTTAGACCATATTCAGTTAATGTATCAAGCATTTCTGTCACTCCATCATAAAGGGCTGTCTTTTTATTCCAATTCCGCCCATATTCTTCACGAAATTCCCGGACACATATACGTATAGTATCCTCATTTCGCTTATTTTCAGGTAATGCACGATGGATAAGCATAATTGTGCCGTTGCCCACGAAGTAACGATAGGCATCCAGACTGTGAGTAGGGAAGCCTTTTTTCCCCAGAACGTGATTTACGGCATTACCCAGATCTTCCAGGGTATTCAGCAGTGTGCCATCAAGATCGAAGATAATAGCTTTGAAATGGAGAGGAGGTTTTTTCATTATTCTCTGAGGTATTTTACTGTACTATTATAACTTTTACAATAAGCTTTACCGTAACAATTTAGCTTTTTGAAAATCCAATATATGAAACACACATAACCCCGTTAGGGGTGATCTGTTTGTAGCTCAATAAAATTCCAGGGTAAATAGCTCCGTCAGGAGCGGCCTGTATATGATTCACAGAGAGACAGGCCGCTCCTGACGGAGCTAAACCTGCGCGGTATCCTCTTATCTACAAACAGATCGCTCCTACGGAGCTCAGAGAAAATACGTTTTTCAAAATTTATGGTAGCTGGGTATCGTATTTTCACTATTTATTTGATTGAATATAAAATACTATGATAATATATCTTACTTATGAGCATACACACAGAATTTCTTACCCAGGTGAAGAAAGATTGTTTACAGGATAATAAGGGATGTATAGGATATTTATCCATACAGGTACCTGAGGAAATAATCATTGCAGCAGGGAAAATCCCGTTTCGTGTTTTCGGGAGGGGAAGGCCGGTAAAGCTGGCGAATGCTTATTTACCCAAGACCTTCGATCCTTATATTCTTGATAGTCTTGAAGGTGCGCTGGACGGAAGTTACGCCTTTCTCGACGGTACTGTTATAGCCAATACGAGTGATGCTCATCGCAGATTGTATGATGTGTGGAGGTTGGCTGCAGGACCAATGAGGACATTTTTCCTCGATGTTCCTAAGTCTGCAAATGCGCTGGGATTGAAGGCATTCCGGTTAGCCTTGTCGTTTTTCGTAAAGGATATAGAGAAAACGCTTGGTCTGAAGATTTCGGAAGAAGGGCTGCGGGATGCCATGAGACTTTGTAACAAAACACGATTTTTGTTAAGGGAATTAAGCGAGGCGAGGAAAGGCTTATGTCCTCCATTCTCAGGGAAGGAGTTTTTTGAAATTATCAGATGGTCCCAGACTTCTGATAAACAGAGGGTAAATGAAATCGTTGAAGAGTATTGTAAGAAATGGAGAAATACTGGCAATGATATCGTTCAGCCAAAGGATGCTGAATGTGGTGTATGCGGTCCCCGGATACTATTGACGGGGAGTTTTATGGGATCGCCGGATCTCATTGCACTTATAGAAAGGTTGGGTGCCGTGGTTGTTTATGAAGACCTTTGTACAGGGGCCCAATACTTCTCCAGCTGTGTAGAAGAAGATTCGGAAGAAGCCCTTGATGCGCTTGCCAGGAGATATCTTTCTCTCCCTCAGGCAAGGATGGTCGATACGGAAGCCCGGTGGAATTACCTTCTGCAGATGGTGAACGATTACCATGTGGATGGAGTAATATATTTTGCATTAAAATTTGATGATATACACCTCTTCGAGTATCCTCATATAAGAAATAAATTTCAAAGGGCAGGTTATCCGGTATTATATATTGAGGCAGAGAATTTCCTGACGACCTCTGGTCAAATAGAGACGCGGGTACAGGCCTTTATTGAGATGCTCGAATAAATAGAGCTACCTGCAGGGATATAATAATTATCAAATGAGGACAGGATAATGGCGGTAGGAGAGACCGACAGGAAAAAGCAAAGACAGTATTTCAGTCAGCAGTTCCAAAATCGCATGAGGAGGCCGCGCAGCTATCCTCCTCTGGGGGCCTCGCAGGCGAGAGAGAGGACGGTATATAAACTCTTCATGGAGAGTTTTCGGGATACCTCTGCTGTTATATGGAAAAGCACCTTTGTCCCATCCGAGATAATCTATGCACTTGGGGCTGTTCCGTTATATATAGAGAGTTTTAGCGCTGTAGCTTCAGCCGTCGACATCTGTCCTGCCATGCTTGATGCATCTGAAAAACATGGATTCTCAAGGGATTCATGTTCATTTTTGAGAGGGGTATTGGGTGCTTCTCTGAAAGGCATGCTTCCCAGGCCCGATGCGCTTGTATCGAGTTCCTATTATTGTGACGGAGATCCCAAGATATTCGATATCTTTGCAGAAAAATATAAAAAACCGCACTTTTACTTGCAGGTTCCGTTTATGACAGATGAGGAATGGTCGCTTGATATAGTAGCGGAGCAGCTTGAGGAAATAACGGTAGAGCTGGCTCGTGCGACAGGCAGGGTATTCAGCCGGGAAAAGCTATCGGAAATCATTAATAATTCAAACGAGGCATGCCGGTATTTTCAGCAAGCGATGGAATTGCGAAAAAACGTTCCAAGTCCCATGCTTGGCTGCGAGGCGATAGATTATATCGGTTCTATATCGCAACTTTGGGGCTCAAGGGATTTTGTGAGGATAAGCAGGCATCTCTGTGAGGAATTGGAGGAAAGGGTTGAAAAGGGTGCTGCGGCTGTAGAAAATGAGCAGTTTAGACTTTTGTGGTGTCATTTGAGACCATACTATAACGATGAAGTTTTTCATTATCTTGAATTTCAGCACAGGGCAGTGGTAGCTTTTGAGAATATAAATCTGATAACCTGGGAAGATATGGATCCGCAAAGGCCTTTTCAATCATTGGCAAAAAAGTTATTAACAAATTCAGGTATTGGATCATATGAAAGAATGACTCAGTGGATTGCAAGCTTAGTGAGGGATTATACAATAGACGGAGTTATTTGGATGGCTCCCTGGGGATGCAGGCATTTTAACAGCTTGTCGCAATTAGTAAAGGATGGCCTTCGCAAGGAGGTGGATGTTCCGTTTTTTATTTTAGATCTTGAATGCATAGATAAGAGGAATTATTCAAAGGAACAAGTAAGAACCCGCCTGGATGCCTTTATAGAGGTCTTGGAAGGAAGAAAGTGAAACGGAAAAAGAGGACTGTTTGCGTATTGGGTAAAAAGAGGCTGTTTTGGAGGAATAAGGAAGGATGTTTACCGCGGGGATCGATATTGGCTCTGTTTCCACAGAAGTAGTAATACTTGGGGAAAAGAACGAAATATTGAGTTATACCGTCTTTGACTCCCAGGTTGATATTGAAAAAACAGTCCAGGAGGCCTTTCGTATTGCCCTGGAAAAGGCGTGTCTTACGTCTGAAAAAATAGATTCCGTAGTATCTACTGGTTATGGACGCAATAATGTGCCCTTTGCCAATAAATCAGTTACGGAGATTACATGCCATGCCTTAGGTGCCCAGCACCTCTTTCCCGGAACGAAGACGGTCATTGATATAGGGGGACAGGATTCCAAAGCTATAGCTCTTGCCGGGCAGGGTAATGGTCGTGTACGTGTAGTGGACTTTATTATGAATGATAAATGCGCAGCCGGTACAGGACGGTTTCTTGAGGTAATGGCGGGGGTACTGAATATTGATATAAAGGATATGGGTTGTTTGTCACAAAGATCGAACCGTGAGGTTTCAATAAGCAGTATGTGTACCGTCTTTGCTGAATCTGAAGTAATTTCCTTAATTCATCAAAAACTTCCTAAGGAAGATATCGTGAGTGGTCTTCATACGGCCATTGCGAGAAAGGTCTTAAGCCTGGTACAAAGGGTGCCTATGGAGGAGGAGATTACCTTAACCGGAGGAGTAATGAAAAACAGGGGTGTAGTTGAGAAGCTGAGACAAGAGCTTTTACCAAAACGGATAAATCTTCCCGATGAACCACAAATAGCCGGCGCCCTGGGTGCTGCAATTATGGCAAAAAGGCATACAGTTTCCCGCACCTGAAATTTGATTATCATGGGTATTTTTGTTAACTACACCCTATTTCATTTTTCTATGAGGCCTGGGTTATCTCCGGGAACAGATGCGATAAAAGTTTTTCTGCCAGAGGACATGTGATTTCCGAGGCATGTTTGGGGGTGTGTTCGATAAGAATAAGAAAGCAATAGCGGGGATTATCGTAAGGGGCATATCCGACAAACCATGCGTGGTTATCATTTTTATGGCCTGTCTCAGCGGTACCCGTTTTACCAGCGACCTTATACACATCTAATCCCTTACCCTTTCCTGTACCGTAAGTAACTACACCCTGAAGAGAAGTTTGCATCATAGTCAGGATGGAAGGTTGCAGAGATATTTTCCGTTCATTTTCGGGTTTAAATACTTGTACGGTTTTTCCCTCGCTATTCGTAACCTTCAGTAATACATGAGGTTGAACCAGGGTACCTCCGTTTGCTATGGCAGCAAAGGCCCGGATTAATTGAAGCGGCGTTGTAAGGAGTGTTCCTTGTCCAATAGCGATGTTCATAGCAGATACTGTAGTAGCTGCCCTGGGCATGCTTCCTCTTTTCTCATACGGGAGGTCAACCCCTGTCTTTTCTCCGATGCCAAATAATTTCGCATAAGCATAGAGATGTTTTCCCTGAAGGGCCTTTGCGATTTCGAAAAAGAATACATTACACGAGTAAGCAATAGCATCTTTGATAGAAATTGAACCATGTCCATAGTTTAACCAGCACCGTAAAATGGTATTTTTATAATGAACAGAGCCCTGGCATTTAAAAGCAGTCTGTGTGTCTATCTGATCGGTATCGAGGGCGGCAATTGCCGTTATAATTTTAAAAACAGATCCCGGAGGTAGTGTACCCTGGATGGCCCTGTTTAAAAAGGGTTTTGAGGGATGGCTGATAAGCTCGCTGAAATTCTTGTTAAACATATTAAGATTAAAACGTGGATTATTAGCCATAGCAAGTATTTCACCTGTCCAGGGATCTATAACAATAATTGATCCGGAGTATGTACCAAGCAGGCTTTCCGCATGAGCCTGAATTTGGCTATCTATGGTCAGATAGATATCATTTCCAGAGATAGAAGGCCTTTCGAGAATTGTCTTTTCAATTTGACTGCCCTTACACGTAATTTCTTCAAACCTTTTGCCGCGCATCCCGCGCAATTCTTTTTCATACTGTGCCTCAACACCTGTCCTTCCCACCAGATCATTTTTCATATAACCGTCGTAGAGTGTTGACGCGGTTTCGTTATTTGTGGTATGAGAGGTCAGGACGTAATTGTTCCAGTCATTGCTATACTTTTTCCATTCATCCTCGGTCAATTTACCGGTATGTCCTATAATATGAGAAGCCAATTCTTGTTCGGGGTATATCCTTTTCGACTTAGGAACAATACGTATACCAGGAAAATTATCCTGTTGGGTCTCTATTTGGATAACTTTCTCCCATGCAACATCAGAGACGACAGGGTGGTGATCTACCTCCTCCTTGATCCGTATTTTTCTCCCCGACCTTTGTTCTACACTTTGTTTTAGCCTCTCCACCCGCTTAACTATTTGCTCTGCATTATCCAGGAGTTTTGCTTGTGGAATTTCTAACAACTTCGATAGTCTTTCCAGCCATATATCCTGGTTCCCGTGGCATTCTTTACAGGTTTTTTGTGTGTTTTTATGCACCTTTAAGTCGGCAATGCGGGGGGGCATGGTATCGGTGTGGGTAAAGTAACAATACAGTAAATAATTGTAATGGACCGAGACATCAAAGGTATGCCGGTCTACTGCTAACATTCTCCCGTTTCTATCAAAAATAGACCCTCGTATCGTTTCAAGAAGGGAAGTGGTTATGCGGCGGTTATTGGAGATGCCCCGGTACTTATCACACTCAATAACCTGAAGTTGAAAGAGACGGATTACAATACCGATAAAGAGTAAAGAAAAAAAGATGAAAAGAATTTTAAACCGGTTGGGATACATGGATTACTTATCTCGAGTTAAGGAGAATTTATGCGTTGGTTGAAACGTATTCAGTACCCAGAATAGGGCAGGAACAATCATTGCTGTGTACAGGGAGCAGATAAGGATCTTCCATACGGTTGGTAAGAGATGAAGCGAATGAAAAGAGATGGCAATATATGTTGCGTACAGCATATTATACAGGATCGAGAAAATAAAGGTAACGAGGATTTGGGTAATGATATGTCCCCGAAATACTACTCCCCTAATAGACCATATAAGTATCCCTATAGCAACAAAAAATATAGAATTTATTCCAAGACTTCCTTCTGAAAACAGGTCTTTTGACAAGCCTATTATCCAATTAATAATAGCATTCCGCTTCATGTCCGTTATAAAGGAATAGTAGATAACTAACGGAAAATACAGATCAGGTACTGCAGATCCGATAGCAATCCAGTGCATCATAGTCGATTGGAAGAGAGAGATACATAAAATAATACAAAAGAATGTAAACCATCGCATAAGCGGTCTATCAGATTTTCTGGCTAAATTGTTACCATTGGGTAATGACTAATACGCTCTCAATCTTGGAAATATCTACTTTTGGTAATACCTTTACCGATTGAAAGAGGGCACCGCTCTGTATTTCATTCTTTATAACGGTGGCGACGGGAAGAGAAGGCGGATACAGCCCCCCTGTATCAGAGGTGACGATATCATCCCCGGTCTTGATTTTTGCCCAGCGTGGTACATATTTTAATTGACAAAAGGCAGTAGCATTTCCCTCTATGATTACCTGTTCCCGCGTCTGAAGAACCCTGCCGGGTATACGTGAGGCCGGATCTGTAATAAGCTGAACGATGCTGCTTCTTGCACTTGTCACAACAACTCTTCCAATAAGGGTATTCCTTGATACAACAATATTATTGACTTTTACACCATGTTTTAAACCCGCGTTAATTGATATACTTTTTCTGAAGTTTGATGAATCATATCCGATAATATCGGCAGGTATTATACTTGCCCCCGTAGTTCTGTTCTCTGGTTGAAATTTTGAGAGATTGCTGAGTTTATTGTTCAGCTTATAGATAATATCCTGCTGTTCAATAATTTTATTCTTTAGCTCATCTACTTGTACTTCCAGTTGTCTCTTCTTCTGCGCATCATGCCAGGCAGTAATAACGTTATGAAAAAAATTACTAACCGTATTGCTGCAAAAACAGGTTGTCCATTGTAAGGGTTGTATCGGAGTAATACAAACCATTTTTATACGGTTTGAAAGACGAGATGGGAGAAACAATACGAGCAGAGAGATCGCTAAAAGGATGATTATTGTGGTAAGGGGATTTTTTGTTAGATGACTAAGACTAGGATTGGATATCCTCATCCTGTAAAACAGACTTATATAAATCGAGATTTTCAAGGAGGTAACCTGTGCCCCTTGCAACAGCGGTTAAAGGATCATGGCCAACCTGAACAGAGAGTCCCGTATCTTCAGCGATAAGTTTATCAAGTCCTCTGATCAAAGAACCTCCTCCTACCAATACTAATCCATGTGTTATGAGATCTGATGCTAATTCAGGTGCTGTCTTTTCTAAGGTACTTTTTACAGCAGCTATTATCTTGTTAATAGGCTCTTTTAATGCTTCCCGAATTTCTTCTGAGGTAACGACCGTTGCCCTCGGTAAACCTGCAATTGTATCACGCCCCCTGATCTCCAGTGTCAATTCCTCTTCTAAAGGATATGCAGATCCAATGTGCATTTTTATATGTTCTGCCGTACGATGTCCGATCTCCAGATTATACGTTTTTCGTATATACTGAACAATCGTTTCGTCAAATTCATCACCTGCAACTCTGATGCTTTCATGGGTAAACACATCGCCGAGTGTAATAACAGCAACTTCCGTTGTCCCACCCCCAATATCGACGATCATACTTGCTACCGGCTCTCCAACAGGGAGACCTACGCCAATGGCCGCTGCCTTCGGCTCTGAGATGAGATAAACCTCTCTGGCCCCTGCACGCTCTGCAGAATTAACTACCGCCCGTTTCTCTACTGCGGTAATACCAGAAGGGATTGCAATCAGTATCCTGGGCCGTACTCCCCATCTCCGCTTATGAACCTTTGTGATAAAATACTTCAGCATGGCCTCTGTAATATCAAAGTCTGCAATAACACCGTTCTTCAAAGGCCGTATAACAGAAATGCTGCTAGGTGCCTTTTCCAGCATAGCCTTTGCAATGTTTCCCACCGCATTACCGTTTAAGAGAACCTTATTTGTTCCCGGTTTTACTGCTACAACAGATGGTTCTGATAATACAATTCCATGTCCCGGTATACAAACAAGGGTGTTTGCCGTACCAAGGTCGACCCCCATGTCTGTTGACACAAAACCCAATATAAAATCTAATGGATGCACGATGATGATTGATCAGAAAATGAAGTTAAGTTTTATAAATATATTTCCTTACGTCCCTTATGAATACTGTTACCAGGGGATTTGCCTGCGTAATTTCCCTTGTAACAATTCTTCACTCCTTACTATTTTCATGTATAGGGAAGGGTAAAATGAACTTTTCTGTTGTGGTATTTGTATTCAGTTTTTCTAGGCGGAAGATTTCTTATACTACTGGTAATTCTTATAAACGCGTTCTTTTCTTTTTTCGGCATTTTAAGAGTGAAATTATACGTTTATTTCTTACAAATTGTCAAGGGGAAACTCTTTTTTAATACCAGCGATACAGATCATAATACCGAATACTGTCATACAACCAAAGGCGAAGTAGTCACCATAAAGGGTATAAACGGTATTATACTTTTCAATGTATCGTACACGATTTAACAATGTACCACGAATTTCTCGGTATTTCCCCTGTGAATCTGTTAATTTAGCATAAATGGCACCATCGGGAGAAATAAAAGATGATATCCCTGTATTGGCGGCACGTGCCATACAAACACGATTCTCAACTGCCCGAAATACCATAGTAGCAAGATGTTGGTCAAGTTCTGTACTGTCACGAAACCAACCATCGTTCGTAATATTTACTATGAAATCAGCTCCGTTTTTCTTAAATTTTCTTACTAAAGGTGCTACCGTATCCTCATAGCAAATAGAAGAGCCAAAGGTAAAGTTTCCGTTTTTTACGGTATCTAACGGGAACAGGATATGATTCTGTCCGTGGGTTAAGCCTATTTCATAAGGTACCAGACTTGCGAGGAATGGGAAATAGTCTTTCAGTGGTGTATATTCTCCAAATGGTACAAGGTGAACCTTATCATATCGATCTACGAGTTCTCCCTTCCTGTTATAGTAAAAAGCACTGTTAAAATACATCTGTTCTTCTCCGCGGAAGGCTAATGCAATGCCTCCAAGAAGTAAATTTGTGTTTAAATCATGTGCTAATTGGAGAACTGTATGCTGAGAAAGTGTATCAATCATTCTCCCGGTAAGTGCCGGATCAATATTAAGTATTCCCGGTACCATAGTTTCTGGCCATATAAGGAGGTCGATTGGTTTACCCTTTACACTCATTGAAAGATCGGAATATGTTTTAAGAATACGTACTTGATCTTCATCAGTTGGCTGGAATTTTAGATCCTGCAGAATGTTTCCCTGGACCATACATATGGTTGGACCCTCCTGTGGTGTATACCGGGTGAGCCACCACAGACCGTATGATAGCATGGCTGCTATTAATACTGCAGGAAAAATGCATGCAAAACCGAGAAAGAGGCGTTTTCGGGTCGGGAACAAACAATGAGAATAACGCCTGATAAAAAGCCATTTTCCGGGCAAGTGACTCTCCCCCTTTTCCAAAGAGGGATTCAGAGGAGATTCAGAAGGAATTATTTTCCTATAGCTTGCATAATAGATAACCAAATCTGCAATGCATGCATTAACGGTAATTATGACGAAAGAGATACCGTACACACCGGTAATATCAGAGATTTGGATTACCGGAAGGTAACGATACTGTGTATGTCCGATAAAGAACCAGGGAAACCCGGAGAGAAAGAAAGACCGAATAAATTCTAGTGTAGTCCATAGAAAGGGTGCAACAATAACAAGGGGCAATTTCAGTTTGAAAATAATGAATCGGGTGGAGAGCGTAAAAAGAAGAAAATATGCAGTACAGTATAAACTTAACAAAATCCATGCTGCAACAGTGACATATCGTAGCCATGAGAGATGAATAAAGAAAAATACTGCACCGATAAATAGTGCGGTAAGATAGGGATATTTTTCTTCAGTTGCAATAAGGATAAACCAGGGGATGAAGGCAGCCCATGCAAGGAAACCAAGATCTAATGGCGGGAAAGAAAGATAGAGAAGTATACACGTTAAAAAGGAAAGGGTAAAAATTTTAACAAGATTTTTTCCCCGCATATCTTAATCGAGAATAATAACATCAACGAATTGCCCTTGAGCAAGTTTTTCTGCATCTTCACGGATAACAAGCAGGCAATTAGCTCTGGTGGTAGCCAGGAGATCTGCCGAACCATGCCATTCGACGGGTGAAACAGACCAGTGATTATTCTGAAGACGCAGGAGCGCCGGCCGGTATTCACGACGTCTTCTTTTTACCAGTATCTCCGTCTCCAGGAGTGCCTTTACCGTAGGTCTGTGGAGTGTTGTAAATCCCATCATCTTCCGGATTGTAGGATAAATAAAGAGTTCAAAGGTAACAAAAGATGCGACGGGGTTCCCCGGCAGAGCAAAAATGAAGGTTGTGTCTTTTTTCCCAAAGATAACAGGTTTTCCTGGTCTCAAAGCTACTTTTTCAAAATAAATTTCAGTATGGAAATCCTTCATTACATCACCTACGAGATCATATTCACCCATAGATACGCCACCGGAAAGGATGAGGATATCCTTCTGCAGCCCCTTGCGTATACCGTCAGATATCTCTTTTTTCGTATCTTTAACACTACCCAGTATTTCGACATCCGCCTTCATACGCCTTGCTTGTGCAGCCAGGGAATAGCTGTTGCTATTTCTGATCTGCCCGGGAGAGGGTTTAACATCAACAGCCGCTAATTCATCACCTGTAGAGATAATTCCTACTGTTGGTGCACGAAATATTTCAACACGAGACCTTCCAACGGTAGCAAGGATACCGATCTCCTGAGGCCTGATAGGCATGCCTTTGTTTAGTACTATTTGTCCAACCTGCATGTCTTCGCCCTTTTTTGAGATGTTCGTGCCTTTTTTGACCGATTTGAGGATTTTTACGCGGTTATCTGCCGCCAGGTCTTCCGTTTCCTCAAACTTAACTACGGTGTCTGCTCCTTCTGGTACTGCAGCCCCTGTCATAATTTTGGATGCATATCCGTGTGTTATCTTTTTCGTGGGTATGGAACCTGCAGCAATATTCTCGATAACCGTTAACTCAACGGGGGCATTTGCGAGATCTTCCGCAATAACTGCATAACCATCCATTGCTGAACGGTTAAAGGGCGGCATATCGATATCCGATTGCACATCCTTCGCAAGACAGAATCCAAGCGAACTTTCGAAAGGTACTGTCCGGGGTGGAAGCTGTTCTACTTTTTCGGTAATAATCGTTATCGCTGTATCGACTGAAATCATAATCTATTTATGTTAAAGAAATAATAATTATATGTCAAGTAAGTTACTAAATTGATATATTTTTTGTAATTATTCAAGTTAAAAAGAAAAATAGTATTGAAAAAATGAATGGGTTTTGATAATACTGTTACGTAAGTAAGTACTTACTTTTAATAGTACTTTCCATAAAATTAAATGTTTAACCCAAACGAATTGGAAGAGGCGCTGGGTATGGGTTTGGATTCTCTTTACAAAAAAGGGGTTTATAATGCGCGGAACGGAAAAAACTGTTTCTACACGGGATAAAATCCTCGAGTCTTCACTGAGGCTTTTCTCAAGAAAAGGATATCTTGGAGCAACTACACGGGAGATTGCATATGAAGCCGGGATTGCCGAGGTAACGCTTTTCAGGTATTTTCCCTCCAAGGAGAAACTTTTTGAAGAGGTAATCACAACCAGTTCATTTCTGCCGGCGTTAAAAGGTATCCTTCCCGAGATTATGGATATGCCGTATAAAGATGCTTTAATTGTTATTGCAAAAAAATTCCTGGAGACACTTGCCAAAAGAAAAGACCTTATAAAAATAATGCATTCAGAAATTCCGAGATATCCCGAAAAAATCCATACTATTTACCATGCATTTATTGATGAGATGTTCAAAACCCTCGCATCATATTTCACTACGATGCAAAAAAAATCAGTTCTCAGAAGGATGGATGCCGAAGCTGCTGCACGTGCATTCCTTGGAATGTTTTTTTCCTATTTTACTGCAGAGGAATTCCTGATGCGTAAAAAATACCGTTCAGATAATACTGAATTTATAATTCAGGAGTTTGTAAAAATTTTTGAGAAGGGGACTTTGAAATGAATGAAAAAAAGAGAACCGTGCCAAAGAAATATCTGAAAAAGAAAACATATATGAAGAAAATGATATGCGGATATGTTTTCTTTGCGGTACTGGTCATCTGTTACAATCCCATCCTCTTTGCTGAAAACAATGACCAGATACCACCGGTAAAGGTCGTTGTTGCGGAGGTTGTTGCGGATACGATCGCCCCGGAAACCGAGTTTATCGGGACGGTATATTATCCCCAGGTTTCAAACGTTGCTTCTGAGGTAAGCGGCAAGGTGGATGCCGTTACTTTTGAGGAAGGGGAAAGGGTGAAAAAAGGATGCGTACTTGTCACCATCAATTCTGATTTACTCAACAAGAGTATTCAAACAAAAAAGGCAATTTATGATCAGATAGTATCCGACCTCGAATTAGCCACAAGGGATCTGGTAAGGATAAAAAATCTCTATAATGAAAAAATTGTTGCAGAACAGGTATATGATGAACATCGGTTCAAAGTGATTGGACTAAAAAAGAAATCTGCATCAATAAAGGCTGAAATGGAGGGCCTCGAGGTTGAATTTCAGAAGAAAATCGTAAAGGTACCTTTTGACGGTGTTATCATAAAAAAACTCATCGAAGTGGGAGAGTGGCTTTCATCAGGAACGCCGATCGCAACTATCGCCAGGGATGATGATGTGGATATTATCACAAATGTCCCTGAAGAAGTATTACAATCAATCGATCCCGGGATACCTGTTCCTGTCAGGGTTAATGGGAGTAAGTTAAGCGGGAAGGTATTTACCATCATACCACAGGGTGATATCTTAACCAGAACCTTCCCGATAAAGGTACGTATCAGTAATTCATCTTCCCTTATTGCGGGAATGGAAGCACGGGTCGTCCTTCCCCGGGGAAAAAGGATACAAACCCTTACCGTAAAAAGGGATGCACTCTTAACTATGTTTGGCAAAACAATTATATTTGCAGTTATCGACTCTGTAGCGAAAATGATACCGGTACAGGTAACCGGATACAATGGGATAATTGCAGGGATAGAATCACCTGAGCTGGAAGAAGGGATGCAGGTTGTTGTTAAAGGACATGAAAGGCTTCAACATGATCAGTTGGTTTACATTATAAACGAAACAAAGCTTCAACATGCGAAAAAAACATTTTGAAATTTGAAAAAGGAATCGATTTTTGGACATAGTCAAATTCTCTATAGAAAAACCGGTAACTATTATCGTCGGCATTATCTTCGTAGTTCTTTTTGGTATTATCGGGCTAAAGAGTATGCCCTATCAGTTAACTCCTTCTGTTATAGAGCCAGAGATTACCGTAACCACCACCTGGGCAGGTGCAACGCCGTATGAGATTGAACGTGAAATAATCGAGGAACAGGAAAAGGTATTGAAGGGTATACAGGGGCTTGTTGAGATGGAAAGCGAATCGTTCAACGGTCTCGGAATGATTACTCTGAGGTTTACCCTTGGTACAGAAATAGACGATGCCTTGCTTCGGGTATCAAACAAGCTTAATGAAGTACCATCATATCCGGAAAATACAGACAAACCGGTAATCAACGCTACCGGTGCCTCTACATCACCGGTTATCTGGATGATTCTCAAAACCACAGCGGATAATCCCAATTCAATTTATACGTATAAAACATACTTTGAAAATGAGATACGGCAATATTTAGAAAGAGTGAGCGGCGTAGCCGATCTTCTCTTTCACGGCGGAAGGGAAAAGGAAATGCATATCATCGTAAGCCCGGAAAAACTTGCCGCATATAACCTCACTATCAAAGATATTGTCCATATTCTCCGGTCAGAAAATGTAAACGTATCATCGGGGAATATGGGAGTGGGAAGGAGGGACTACCGGATAAGGACGGTGGGAGAATTCAATTCAGTTAAAGACATTGAAGATATTGTAATCAGGTCAACCGGACAGGAGCGTGTATTTCTGCGTGACCTTGCCAGAGTGAATTTTGGCTATGAGAAATTGACTGACGTAATGATGCACAACGGAAAGGACGGTTTAGCAATCGGAGTAAAGCCTGAACCGGGTACCAATATCCTGGATTTAACCAACGAGGTTGATGGAGTAGTAACCTGGCTCAATAATGAAAAACTCAAAGAGAAGAAGGTTTATCTTCAATGGATTCATGATCAAAGGCTGTATATAAACGGTGCAATCCGGTCGGTAAAAAATAATATAGTTATCGGCGGAATACTCGCTGTCGCCGTTCTCTTCATCTTTTTGAGAAACTTGCCATCCACGATCATTATTGCCACTTCCATTCCGATTAGTATTTTAGGCACCTTTATTTTCATGAATGGATTAGGGAGAAACCTGAATGTGATTAGTCTTGCCGGTATTTCGTTTGCCGTTGGCATGCTTATAGATAATGCTATTGTAGTGCTGGAAAATATCGACCGTCACAGGAAAACAGGTGCATCGGCGTTTAACGCCGCCTATCAGGGGACAAAAGAAGTCTGGGGGGCAATACTGGCATCAACGCTTACTACAATTGCTGTTTTTTTGCCGATCGTGTTCGTAAAGGAAGAGGCGGGACAGTTATTCAGGGACATTGCGATAGCGGTTACGTTCGCGGTTGCCCTGAGTCTTTTTGTTTCTATATTTGTGATACCGATGTTTTCACATCAGCTTCTCAGCTTGGCACGGAAGCAAACAGCCTTTCAGAATAGCTTCTTTCTCAAAACAGGTAACTTTTTTGTAAACAGCCTGATGAGTACGGTCCGGCTCGCAATAAAAAATTGGAAAACAAGACTGGTGACAATTATCTTCCTTACTGCGGCTTCAGTGATAATAGTTGTCCTCCTGGTGCCGAAGATGGAGTACCTTCCACAGGGAAACAGAAATCTGGTAATGAGTATCCTTATCCCCCCACCCGGACTTTCTTATGAAGAGAGAAAAGATATAGGAGAACATATATATGCCTTTCTTGGCCCATATATGAAAAAAGATTATAACGGTTATCCGGGTATACAGAATATATTTTACATTAGCTCGGAGACCCTAATGCTTTTTGGGGCCAAAAGTATTCATGAAGACCGTGCAGGGGAACTCGTCCCCTTATTCAGGGAGGTAATTAACACCATTCCCGGAATGTACGGTGTGAGTATGCAGGCGGGCGTTTTTGAAACAGAACTCGGCACTGGCAGAACTATCGATGTTGACATCAGCAGCAACGATATTCATCAGGCAATACAGGTAGCAGGTACCATGTTTGGTATGATTAAAAACGGGATTTCTGATGCACAGATCAGGCCCATTCCATCCCTTGAGATCCTGTATCCCGAGATTAAAATAATCCCTTCAAGAGACCGTTTGCAGGCTGCAGGGATGAATGCAAACGACCTGGGTATTGCCCTTGATATCCTTATGGACGGTAGAAAGATCGGGTATCTCAAACAGGAAGGAGAGAAAAAAATAGATCTTGTTGTAAAGGCCTCAGAAAATGATATTACCACTCCTGAAGGGCTTTATAATTCTTTAATTGTAATGCAAGAGGGAAAGATAGTACCTATATATTCCCTTTCAAAACTTGAAAGGACAACGGGGATTACTCAGATACGGCACCTTGAAAGGAATCGTACCATTACCCTTCAGGTAACACCTCCCGATACAATACCTTTGCAGGAAGCAACGGAGGTTATTGAGAATACAGTTATTCAATCACTGAAAAAGCAGGGTATGCTTAATGGAGTTGATATCTCAATAACCGGTGCTGCAGATAAACTTACCACGACAAGACAGTCACTTCAGTGGAATTTCATTCTGGCGGTTATTATTACGTATTTGTTAATGTCAGCGTTATTCGGGAATTTTATTTATCCTTTTATTATTCTGTTTACCGTTCCCCTTGCTGCGGCAGGAGGATTTATCGGCCTGAAATTAGTAAATATCAGTATTACCACCCAGCCGTTTGATATCCTTACTATGCTTGGTTTTGTGATGTTAGTTGGAATAGTTGTAAATAATGCAATTCTTATCGTTCATCAGGCACTGAATAATATCCGTTATCAGGGGATGGACTACCGGACTGCGGTACTTGAATCAACACAGACACGATTACGGCCAATCTATATGAGTGCGTCAACAAGTGTCCTTGGTATGCTGCCGCTTGTCATCGTGCCGGGGCCAGGTTCTGAACTGTACAGAGGGCTTGGAAGTGTTGTACTTGGCGGGCTTGCTCTTTCAACCATTTTTACCGTCTTTATGACACCTGCCATTCTCATGTTTTTTATCAGGATGGAAAAGCCAGAATAAAAAAGCAATATAGTATTCCAATCATTGATACGTTATCATATAGTTCAACAGAATGAATTTTATCGGTATACCCTATTAGGACTTACGCATTTGCTAATAAATAATGAGTAACAGCAGACCTGGTAAGAGAAGCTTTTTGCTCATACCAGGGAATTCGTTTTTTGATTCTTCTTGTTTCCAATTTTACAAAGGCAAGAAAAGAAGCAAATATATGGGTTAACTGAGAAGTTGCTCGAGTGGAATAGCACTTCTCTATTCCCGTTGTTTGTTTAATGCCTCGATGAAAC
>SOER01000046.1 GCA_021646405.1 Candidatus Loosdrechtia aerotolerans | reverse complement strand
AACATTTTTGTTTTCGCATAATTTTATGATCCTGAAATTGATTACAAAATACTTTCTCTTTCTTTATATTATCGCATAAAATTATGCTTTTTAAAGATTGGCCATAGGCCAATCGCGTAAGTCCTATTATACAGGGAAACAAACCTGATTGATGGTATTCTGTGAAACGGTAACGTTTTGAAAGATAATACCTATATATAATGTTCATTTAATCTGGTTTTGGTCTCGGTGTTTTATCTGTAGAAGCGGGTAAAATCGGATATTCAACTTTTGGTTGAACGCCGGTAGTGGTTTTCAAAAACGCTACAATATTATCCGCTTCGTTTTCGGCAAGAGAGATACCTAACTGAACAGCACCCATAATTTTTACTGCATCCTTCAGACCCCAGACCTTACCGGAGTGAAAGTATGGCGGTGTTAAAGCGATATTCCGCAATGAGGGGGCCTTGAAGACGTATTCATCAGCCTTTACACCGGTTACGCTAAACCGGCCCACATCGCCTGCAGCGATTTCTTTGCCAGGCTTCTCTACTACCCCGAACGGATAGTATCCCTGTCCTCCTATGTTGATACCACCATGGCAAAGGGCACATCCTTTTTGCATAAAAAGTCTTAAGCCCTCTCTCTCCTTCGCAGTAAGGGCATTTTCGTCGCCTTTGAGGTAGCCGTCAAACCGGGAATCAGGGGTAAGTAAGGTAACCTCAAACGCTTCTATTGCCCTTGCCATGTTGTCGAAAGTTACAGGGTCTTTCTCATCAGAAAATGCCTTTTTAAACAGCTCTTCATACTCAGGCATACTTCGTATAGTCTCTATAACTATCTCCGGTGTATTATTCATTTCAACCGTTGCCTGTACCGGTCCCTTTGCCTGTTCCCTGAGGTCTGATGCCCTTCCATCCCAGAACTGGGCAATGTTGAACACTGCATTGAAAACCGTTGGTGCATTTCTATGGCCTTTTTGCCATCCATGTCCAATAGATGTTTCCTGGAAATCGATACCACCCATTCCGATATTGTGACAAGTGTTACAGCTTATGAGATTGCTTGCTGAAAGCCTTGGGTCAAAATAAAGTATCTTCCCCAGATTTACTTTTTCCGGTGTAACAGGATTCCCTTCTAACGGCGGAGGGTCCTTTGGTATCGGTTTAAACATAATCTGTGCCCTTTCCATGGGACTGTCTGCCCGGGCTGCGGATACGAGAGAAAAGAATACTACGGAAATAATAAATACATTCTTTATCATGTTTTTCACCTCCGAACAAAAAGCCTTTTTAACCCTCAAATAACGGATATGCCAGCAGTATCAGACAGCAACCTTATCGGGGCAGCACTGTTCCCATGCCTTGAAACCACCAATAAGATCTATCATATTCCTGAATCCATACTTTTCCATAAGGCTTGCTGCAATCGATGAGCGGTAACCCGATCCACAGTGGACCACGATTTCACGATCCCGGGGCAGTTCATCTATGCGGTTTGTAAGCTGATTGAGTGGGATGTTGAGACTATTCCCGATGCGTTTTTGTTTCCATTCATTTTCCGTACGAACATCAAGTATAAGCGGTTGCTGCGCTGAGGAGAGTTTTTCAGCTAACGTCGGTGCGGTGATGCGTTCTATCCGTCGTATAAGATCAGGGCGACTATCAAGTGCCTCCATACCGTTTTTGAGGTAACCGGCTACGTTATCAAATCCAATTCGCCCGAGACGCATTGCTGCCTCCCTCGCCCGCCCGCTTTCAGCAATAATTACGATAGGTTTTTTCTGATCAAGGAGTGTTCCGGCCCATGTGGCAAAGGAGCCACTCAGGCTGATGTTGATACTGTCCATGAGATGTGCTCCTGCAAAGTCTGCCATTTCACGCACATCGAGTAATTGTGCTCCGGCATTTTTTAGTCTGATTACCTCTTCGAGTGGAAGGGGCTTTACCTCTGTTTTTAATGTTTCTTCAAGAGCGGGTCGTTCTTTGCGGTTGAGTATTGCATCGTAGGAGAAATACTTCGGCGCTTCCGGCTGGTCGGCAGTAACAAGTCTGATGAATTCTTCCCTGCTCATGGGTTTTAATGCATAGTTGTACTGACGCTGCACACCCATGGTGGAAACAGTGTCGGTGCTCAGATTCTTTCCGCACATTGAGCCTGCTCCGTGTGCCGGATAAATCAGCGTCTCATCCGGTAATTGAAGCAGTTTATTATGAATGGAATCGTAGAGTTTTGCTGCAAGCTCTTCTGCCGTAATCCCGAGCGATGCTAACAGATCGGGCCGGCCTACATCACCAATGAAGAGCGTATCACCTGTTAAGACAGCAAAGGGAGTGTCGGGATCTTTATTCAGGTCATAAACGACTATTGAGATCCCCTCCGGGGTATGGCCAGGCGTTTCCAGGATTTTGAGACGTACCTTGCCAAAATCCAGGATCTCACCATCTTTGACAGGGATGAATTCATATTCTGCATCGGCCTGTGCACCCAAATAGATCTTTGCGCCTACACGGTCCCGGAGTTCAATGTGACCCGCAATAAAATCTGCATGAAAATGTGTTAAAAATACATGACGAATTTCGAAACCCCGCTCCCTGGCCTCAATGAGATATTGATCTATATCTCGTTGCGGATCGACAACAATGGCAGTTTTTGTTTCTTCGTCTCCAATAAGGTAAGAGGCGTGAGCAAGGCATCCGAGATAGAATTGTTTATGATACATGGAGGACTCCTTTCGTGGAAGGTAAAGAGCGATAAGTGACAAGAAATCAATTTTCCTCTTTGTTGATAATAAAATAGAATACTGCAGGATTTCAATTGTTATTTTTAAAAATTTTTCAGGTTTACAAATGGGAGAACAAAAGTATACTCCGGATAATCAATATTTTTGTTATGGTAATTGAGTGAATAGGTGAGAGACCCGTCATTATTCGTTGTACGTAATTCATTTTCTGTTATCCATGGCTTGTTTCATAAGGAGGAAAATCATGGTAAATAGGCCTCATCAAATCGTGATTGTAGGAGGAGGGGCGGCAGGGATAACTGTTGCTGCAACCCTCCACAGAAAAGATAAACGGCTTAATATCGCTATCATTGAGCCTTCTGAAAAACATTATTATCAGCCTGGCTGGACTCTGGTAGGTGCAGGGGTTTTTGATAGAAAAGTTACTGAAAGGGATGAAAAAGATTTCATTCCTGAAAATGCTCAATGGATAAAGGAATATGCAACAAGATTGTTGCCTGACAAAAACACGGTAGTATTAAAATCAGGAGAAGAAATTACCTACGAATATTTAATACTCTGTCCTGGTATTCAGATAGATTGGCATAAGATTAAAGGTTTGGAAGCCTCTATTGGGAAACATGGCATTTGCAGCAACTATGGTTACCAGTTTGCTTCGTATACCTATGAATGTATTAAAAATTTCAATGGTGGGACTGCCCTGTTTACCTGCCCCAATACACCGGTAAAATGTGGTGGTGCGGCACAAAAGATTATGTATTTAGCTTGTGATAATTTTAGGAAAAGGGGGATTTTAAACAGGGCAGATGTGAGGTTTACTACAGCCGGAGGCACCTTATTCGGAGTAAAAATCTTTGCCGATGCTTTAGCGAAGGTAGTTGAGAGATATGGCATAAAAACAGATTGGTTTCACAACCTGAAAGAAATACGGGGAGATAAGAAAGAGGCTGTTTTTGAGATCATAAAAGATGGCAAGCCAGTGGAGGAGGTGACGATACCGTATGACATGATTCATGTTACACCTCCTCAGTCAGCACCGGACTTTATAAAAGAGAGCCCCTTCGCGAATCAAAAAGGATGGATTGACTTAGATAGTACCACCTTGCGGCATAAACAATATACGAATGTATTTGGACTGGGTGATGCATCGGGTACTCCAAACCCGAAAACAGCTGCAGCCGTTAGAAAACAAGCGCCTGTTGTTGCAGAGAATTTATTACAGGTGATAAAAAATGGCTCTCTTTCAAAACCATCAGAATATACCGGGTACGGTGCTTGCCCAATAATAACAGCGTATGGAAGACTGATTTTGATAGAAATTGACTATACCCATAACCCTGTTCCTACATTTCCTTTAAATCCAGCCAGGGAAAGGTACAGTATGTGGTTGTTGAAAAAGTATCTTTTACCCTGGTTGTATTGGAACAGGATGCTCAGAGGAAAACCTTGTTAGGTAATTTATTTAGCTTATTCAAGATACTGTAAATTGTACTTCAGATTACGTAATGCGTAGGCGGGTTCTTATCTGACAGTAGATGGAGGTCTTAAAAGATTGGTAATTATTGGGAAATATGGTATATACACCAACTATGGTATGTTTTTTGATGATGATTTCTAAATGCTGGTTAAAACCGGTTATCTTTACCCTGCTGGGCAAGGGTATTTTAATGAGTGAATAGTATTTGTGCCCAGAGACATCTTTACAATGGAGGTAGTATTTATGAGAAGGTATTTTAATATTCTTTGCCTGTTAAGTGTTTTCTGCTTGCTTATGGGTTCAATTGGTTTGGCAGAAGAGGTAGGAAAAAAGAAACTAAAGGAGCAAATGCAGCGTAAGCTGAGCAATACACAAGATTTACTTGAAGGTATCGTTATGGAAGATTTTGAAAAGATAAGAAAGAGTGCCAATAATCTTGTAGATGTATGCGAAGTTGTGGGCTGGACAGAGGAGAAGACAAAAGGTCAGTTTAAGGATTATGACACCCACTTCCATGATCTCGCCAGTGAACTTGTGGCTTTAGCAGACGCAAGGAATTTAGAGGGTTCACAGAACAAATATAACCAGGTTGTTATGATGTGTATAAACTGTCATCAACACGTACGTGATGTGGAGGCGTCGGAGAAATACCCGGGTGGAACTCATAAGGGTGAATATTTATATGAAGGCAAACATATTCATTCTCGATAAACATTTGGATAGGTGTAAAAGTTCACTCATAACATCTTAATTTCTAAATTTCTTCCGTTAAAAAATTCCTGATGAAAGCTCTTAAATTTCAAAACATTTTAAGCGGTGGAATTTTGCGTTCGAACCAATCATCTCTTCCCTGTATTTTAAGCAAGAAAGACTAATTTTCTGATTAGAATAGAGGGAAGAGATAACAACTTACAAAAAAACAGGTAATTTTCGAACGCCTTGAAAAAGTATAGAGAAACAGAAAGGAGATAAAAATGTCCCGGCATTCTTACAATAAAGCGGTGAGTAAGATGGCAGTAATTGGGGGGATTATTGCGTTTCTTGGTTTAATACTCGTAATACAAAAAGGAGTTGTAGCGGGAGGGAAGGATAATAGCGTTGACAATGTTGGTAAGTTGAAGTACGCTGATCCCGTTCGTGATATTCATCTATACCTCTGCGCATTCCATATAGCCAAGGATAATCCGGATCTTCAGATAGAGGCTCATCATTATTGTTCAATGCGGGAACTCAAAATTCACAATGGTGAACTCCACCAGTGTATTATATACGATTCCAGGGAAGCGCCTGCCAGGCTCCTTGGTATAGAATACATCATCAGTGATGAGACATATCAAAAACTTCCGGCCCGGGAAAAGAAGTATTGGCATCCTCATGCCTATGAGATAATATCAGGACAACTCATTGCGCCTGATTTGCCTAATATGGGTGATGAGGCACTTGAGGATTTCATAACGAGTTGGGGTAAGACGTTTCATACCTGGCCTGATCCCGGCACCGATATCCCGCTAGGCGAACCGCTCCTGATGTGGTCTGCCGGTGCCGATGGGCAGATCAACGAAGAGATGATAGACAGACGTGATAAACAATTCGGCATTTCTACAGATGAACTCCGTAAACGAAGAGAGATATATGGTTATCAGGTTCCAAAGGTGAAATTGCCGGAATCGGTAGCAGAGATTGGCCGGCAGTGGACTAGTAAGGGGCCGGACGAGCCAGAGAAGCTAAAATAAGGCTTGCAGAATCAGATTTTGTAATTTTCATGATGCATTTTCTCTGTCAGAGCCCGTAAGATTTTGTACATAGGGATACAGGTGTTGTTTTTTCTAAAAGCCACATTATTTCTACTTTTTAAAGTTCAAAGATAATACAAATTATTTTTGGCAGGAAAGTAGGTACAGGTATGGAGAATAAAAGACAGAAAAAACAGAAAAAAAGTACTCACGTAAATATAAAGGATATAATAACATGTTATATTTCACCCCTGGGAAGTATAGTTGTTGCAATAGCTATCGGAGTCTCAGGGTTCTTGGGTTCTAGTTATCTCAGGGAAAAGGCTGCTGCTAGAGCACATACTGAAAAGGGCTATTTAACAGTTGAGGCATTACGGATTTACTCAGAGTTAATGAGTAAACGGGAGGAGGCGGATAATGTACTGCGGGAAGATATGTTTCGTTCAATTATAAAATCATTTTCTGCAGCAGAAAAAGTATCGATAGAAGAATTGCTGTTAAATCTTAGACTCCTTGCCTATAATTTTAATGAAACATTTAATATTAAGCCATTTTTTCTCCTTCTCTTGAATAAAAAATTAATTCCTTATGATGGGCCTAATGATGAATATTTAGAGGATTTGGAAAATATTGCATGCTATATCATTACTAAACAATTATGGGTTCTGGAAGAGGGCGGTGTGTGTTTTTTCAGAACAATTGATTTGGATTTAATTAACCAAAACCAGGCATGTCTTCTGTTAAAAGATGAAACCCGCACTTTGGAAGGAATAGAAAGAAACTTTAGAATTGCCGCGTTAGAAGTTAATAAAGAAAAGAAAGAAATAAAGTTTAGATTAGAAATCAGAACACCAAAAGGACCGGATCATGAACTGGATATAAGGGTGGTGGAACTTTGGGTAGGTTTATTTGATTTTCCAATGATTGATAATATTCGCATATCCCATAACCAAAGGTGTGCGATGGTACTCAATCATCTCTCTGAAACAACTGCAGACGTTACCTTCGTGGTATTTCCCGGTGCCCTCGCAGGTATAATAGAGAAACCGTATTATCAAGAAGCAGTACAGAACATTCTTGAAACAGGTAATTTTTTAAAGGAGGAAGGGTTTGAAAAGTCTTGGTCGCTTAAATAAATATCACCATGCAAGAGATCCTCGAAAAGAAGGTTACCCAGAATTTCCAAACGTCGTAACAGTGGGGCAGTTGATCTCCCGTCCATCACTGTTCCCGCTCAATACTACAATCCATCAACTTCTTGTTTCGAATTTGGTTGCGGACAAAGGCCGCGCCAGGATATCCCTGTGGTTTTAACAACCGATTACCCTTTGCCAGGATTTGGTTTCACACCAAAATTTACTTTGACAATTACCAATTGGTACTATATATAATATAGGTACTGGAATATCGAGAAAGTGAAAACCAGGATATGTAATAGTTTATCTCGTAAAGAAATAATGAATGATAATACAGAATTTGGAGGTGTATTTTATCATGGAATAAATCAGTGAATAATAACTATCTGATCTTATTTAAGAAAGGAAGTATATTATGCAAAGTGAACATCATGATCTTATTCATGAATTTCCTGAATATCGTAAGGAAATTCATTACCTGAAAATGAACAATGAACACTTTAAAACACTTTTCGATGCATACCATAAACTTGATCGCGAAGTTTATCGTGTAGAATACAACATTGAGCCCAGATCAGATACAGCATTAGAAGAACTCAAAAAACGAAGATTAGCCATGAAAGATGAACTCTATCGCATGATTAAAGAGAGCGGATCTCAGATATCTGCTCAGTAAATTCAGGGGACATCATACGTAATTTTGGACATTCTTCTTCTAACCTTTTAACATAACATACCAGAAATACGCGCTTGAACAGGTGCGGCTACCAACAGTTGCCAAAGGTAACAGCAGGTAGCCGCACGGCTTTAGCCTGCGCACACTCACGCTTAAACTTCGGAAAAAGTACAGCACTGTTCCATACTCTGTGATTTGGTGCTTTCGTAGAAATTCCAAATTCCAATTTTCCAATCTCCAAATCATACTGTTTGGAATTTATTTGGGATTTGTTTATTATTTGAAATTTGTAATTTGGTGCTTCAGCATAAGGTGCACCCTAAAGGGATGCGGCTAGTGCGCCTGAGAGTGTGCACTGCTCTTGGGTTGCTCACAATGACCGCAGCCCATGAATTAGTCTGTCAGTCCCGAAGGGATAACCACTGACTGGAGAGCCGTAATGCGGGAGATCCGCCTGTTCGGTTCGGATGGGAGGCGAAAGCCTTTCCTACCCCTATCAACTGCCATTTTCTGATAGTTTCTTAATGTCTTTATAATTGGATAGTTACAAAATTCTTTTTCCTAGAAAAAAATTTTTGGAACCTAATATTATATGAAAATTGTTTTGAGAAATTGATACATTTCACAGAATATATTTTTGACAGAAATATACTATGGCAAAAAAGAAATGAATCAGACATCGGAACAAATTTCTCTAAAACGAAATAAACCTCCCCCTTGGGAGCAGGTACCCGATATATTCACATTTCAAGTTTGAATGCTTGTTCTCCTCCTTTCCATAATTAAGATTTAAATAAGTTTTAAGGTTTAACTTATAGTGTTCAAAACTAAACCAATCATAATCTTATTGTGTTATTACCAGTATATTTTGATAACTGTTTTTTTAAAATATATTTACAGATAAACCTTAAGGAGACCATTATGATTGAAGTGCAGGGACTTTGCATGCATTACGGCCCGACAGTAGCATTGGATAACGTTTCCTTTACAGTAAAAAAAGGGGAGATTTTTGGACTCCTGGGGCCAAATGGTGCGGGCAAGACAACAACAATGAGGATTCTTGCCACTCATATAATGCCAGTTAAAGGCTCAGCAAAAATTGGTGACTTTAATGTATTGGAAGATCCTAAGAAGGTTCGGAGTATTTTAGGATATCTGCCAGAAAATGCACCCTTATATCCTGAAATGGAGGTCGCAGAGTATCTGAACTTTGTTTTGCAGGCAAGAAACCTTACAGGAAACACAAAAAAGAAACGTCTGGATTGGGTTCTGATCCATTGCGGTCTTAAGAACGTCTACCATCGTCCTATTGGAGACTTATCCAAGGGATATCGTCAAAGGGTAGGACTGGCACAGGCATTAATTCACGACCCTCAAGTGTTGATTTTAGATGAACCGACCTCAGGGCTTGACCCCGTACAAATTATGAGTATTAGGGAACTTATTAAGGAACTGGCCAAAGAAAAAACGATTATCCTGAGTACTCATATCCTTCAGGAGGCTGCTGCTATAAGTGATAAACTTCTTATTATCGATCGCGGTCGTATCGTTGGGAAAGGTTCGGTGGATGAAATAGCTCAATCCTTGCAGCCGTGCACCACAACACGTTTTGCAGTCAGGACACCTGCTTCCGAGGTAAAAAATTCTTTATCTAAGATACCAAAAATCGTAAAGACAGAAATACTGAATGAAAAAGAAGGAATTACCGATATTTTGGTGGAAACGAGTACAAAGGATAGCATCTGGGAAGATCTCTCTTCTCTTGCACGTATGAATGGTTGGGATATTAAAGAGATACGGGAACATTCTTTTTCACTTGAAGATATATTCTTATCACTGGTCGATAAAGAACGAGTGGAGAAATAAGGAGAAGATATGAAAAACATATTCATTATTTTTCGTAAGGAATTTGCTGCGTATTTTATATCTCCCATTGCGTATATTTTTATTGTTGTTTTTCTCGTAGTAAGTTGTGGTCTGTTTATGACCAATTTCTTTCTTATAAGTAAGACTGAGATGCGGGATTATTTTAATATGCTGCCATGGGTATTGATTGTTTTTATTCCGGCAGTCACGATGCGATTGTGGTCTGAGGAGCGTAAATCGGGAACCATTGCCCTTTTGCAGAGCCTTCCCATGTCCAGTTCACAACTTGTATTAGGGAAATTTTTTGCCAGCCTTGTCTTTTATATTACAGCCCTTGCAGGGACATTTCCTATCCCGATCATGTTATCAATCATCGGTACGCCTGATTGGGGGCCCATCCTTGGTGGTTATTTTGGTGCTGTTTTTTTAGGTGCCTTTTACCTTGCCGGTGGTATTTTCATTAGTGCTTTTTTTAAAGATCAGATTGTATCTTTTATCCTTACCATGGTACTCTGTTTTGTTTTCTATATGCTCGGAACCGATTTTATTACAACCTTTATTGACGGCTGGATTCCGCAATTTGGGTCGTTCCTGAATTCAACGTTAGGAGTAGCATCCCATTACTCTGCTGTTGAGCGCGGAGTAGTTGATATCAGGGATATTCTCTATTTCCTCTCATTCACCGTTTCATTTCTCATCCTTAATATATACACGCTTGAAAGCAGTATTAAACTGCATTCAGGAAGAAAATTTGCAGCAAACTGTGTTATTGTTATTGGTATTGCAATTATGATCAATGTAATTACCAATCCTCTCCATCTTGGACGATTTGATTTGACAAAAAACAAGATTTACACTTTAAGCGAGTCGTCCCGAAAGGTTATGAGTCGACTAAAGGATGTACCGCTTGAGATTACATACTATGTGACACCGAAATCGAAAATGCCTACTGCACTAAAAACCCTTGAACAAGATGTAGTAGATAAGCTCACAGAGTTTAAGAGGCTGAGCAAAAATATCAGGATAACAATTATCGATCCTACAAAAGGAATTGAAGATATAGAGATAAACAAGGAAGATACAACAGAATTGGCAAAAAAAATTCAGGAGAAAATGGAAAAACTTCAAGAGAGGGGAATTGTTCCTTTTAATGCTCAGAGTATTGAGCATGATTCCTTTAATATCAGACGGGTTTATAGTGCAATCAGCATATCATATCTCGATAAAAAAGATGAAATCATACCGCAAGTGATTCCTCAAAATTTAAATTCCCTGGAGTATGAATTAGTATCAAGAATATATCGCATGACACTCAATAAGAAGCCAGGGGTAGCTATATTTTCCCCTGTGGAATACCCCGATCCTCGTATGAAAGACCCCGCAATGCGAAACATGTTAATGCAAATGGGTCAAAAAATCCCGTTTCCGGAAGATTACTATTCTATACTATCGGAAACACTTAGTCAGCAAGGATATGATGTAAAAAAAATAGATTTAACGAAGGATTCGCCTGTACCTGAAGATGCGGAGACCCTGATAGTAGTAAAACCAGAAAAACTGAATGAGCGACAACGATATGAGATTAATAAAGCCGTTGCAACGGGGACAAACCTTTTTATGGCGGTTCAAACGTATGAGTATAGTTATTCACCAGGTAACAAAGGAGGTATTCAGGTTATACCGTATAAGATTGAGTCGGGTGTTAATCCGCTACTTTCTCCATTTGGTATTACCGTGAGTGATCAAATCCTTATGGATAGTAACCATGAGACCCTGATGGTACCCAGCAGGCAGGACCTTGGTGCGTTTTCTGTTATACAAAATCAGCCGGTCAGGTTACCAATGCACGTACGGGTACTTGAGAAAAATCTGAACAAAGATGTCTCTATCACAGACCAAATCGGTTCCCTCTTTTATCTCTGGGGATCAACATTAAACGTGGATACAAAAAAGATGCAGGATATCCAGCTAAATTACAAAATACTTGCCTCATCAGGAAGTAAAACATGGACAATTCCTCATAAGACAGAACCAATTACTGATGCAGATATAACGCCTGATTTCCATGAGGTAGAACCGAATCAACCTCTTGCTGTCCTTGTAGAAGGAAAATTTCCCTTTACATATGAGGGAAAGGAAATTCCTGCATGGCCAAAACAATCACAATCAAAAAATCCAACAATGCCTGTTGAGGAAGAAGAAAATACATCAGAAGGAACAGCGCCAAAGATAGAAAATCCTCCGGCAAGGGCAATCATCACAGGATGTGCTGAGATGTTTAGTGATCGGGTAATTACCAATGCAGGAAATCCACTATTTTTTATGAATGCAATAGACGCACTCACCTTGGGTGATGAACTCATTGGTATCAGATCAAAAGGAAAAGCAGCGGAATATATTGGTCAATTATCTTCTGGTGCAAAACTCTTTTACAAATTTTTTGCTGTTATTTTTGTACCGATAGTTTGGGTTATAGCAGGAGTAATACGTACTTACCTGAGAAAAAGACGGCGTGCCATGTATCAGAAAATGATTGTCGTGAATGCATAAAAAGAGGAGGAAGTCGTGAAAAACAAGCAAATACTTATAGCCCTCATAGTCTTTTTTGTTTTGTTTGTTATTTATTTTACTGCATTACGCAAACCTGAAAAGTCGACAGTAGTAGTTGGCTACCAGCCTGTAAGTAAAGAATTTTCTGCAAAGAATGTCAGGAAGATTGAGTTATATAAAGGGAATGATAAAAAGGATGGTGTTATTCTTCAAAAGGGAACGAACGATTGGGTGGTTGAAAACAGTTTTCAGGCACCTGCTCATTATGATAAGGTCCAAAGGCTTCTGGATGCTTTGGGGGACATTGAAGGGAAGATAAGGGCTACGGGAAAGGAATTCTTTAGGGATTTTCATCTTTCTGAAGAGAAGGCTCTGCACATTATATTTACGGGCGAAGGTGCATTGCCGCATATATTGATTGGCAAAAGGGGAGAGGATAATATGAGCACGTTTGTCAGATTAGCAGATAAAGATGATATCCTGATTGTTGATAAAGATCTCTACAGGGAGATGGAAATGTGGGGAGATACGGTACCTAAAGTTGACGATTGGATACAAAAGCAGTTCTTAAATCTTGATAAAGAACTCATACGAGAGATTACATACCATCGTAATGGAAAAGATTTTTTGTTTACAATGCAGGAGAAAGAGAGCGAGGAGAAAGGAGAGCACGAAGCTCATAAAAATGAAGACATAAAGAAGGAACATGAATGGAAGTTGACATCATGGGATAAAGTTTTTGAGCCCCATGAATCAAAAATATCAGACATAGTCTCCGCTGCTTCTTCCTTATGGATCGAAAAAGCTGTTGATCCTGAAGTCTATAATGAAGATTATTTTAAACATACTGATACAACAGTAACCATTTCAACATCAGATAACAGGAAGTACACTGTACACCTTGCCGATAAAGATGGTAGTTCATATGTTAAAAAAGATGGTACTTCTAACGTTTATAAGATCTTAACGTATGAGAGGAAAAGATTATTTCCTGATATGGGTGAATTCCTGAAGATTGAACTTCCAAAAATCAAGGAGCTGGAAGGACATGAGGTTCTTGACTACCGGGTTGATCCGGATTGGGCGGGAAAACAGATTGTTTCCCGGAAATTAGAAGAGACAGATAAAACGGTTAAAATCAGCTACGATAGAGAAGATGATAAGACGTGGATACGTTTTGACAACAACAATACTGTTTTTGCCTTCGATAAAAAATTGTCTGAAGAATTAAGCAGCGAAAAAAACGAAAACGAAAATGAAAATGGAACGGAACATCAAGAATAGTGAATGACAATGGGCTTATCCTTACCCATATATTTTTAACTGTTCCAAAATCATTGGGAGGCACGAGAGTTCCTGGTATGCCAACGGTAGTGGGTCGGATTGCGCAAACAGTGGTAAAACTTTCCCTCCGAGTATAGAGGAACCAGTATAATATGGATAGCGACGTGGTGAGGGGATCGAGGCAGGACGTCTACAATTCCAGGCATTGTCTACACCCGGTCATACTACTATAAACTCTGCAAGATCTTTTGGCAAAATTCAGTAAGGGTATAATCCCTTGCACCCATTACAAGGATGCAGTCATTGGCATGAATATGTTTCATGAGTTCAGGAATGATATCATCTCTTTTTTCTATAAAAAAGGCATGTTTGCCTGCCTCTTTTATTGGTGTTATAATATCGGCGGAGGATATGTTTTTCACAGCGGTGCCACCGGCATAATATATCTCAGGCATATAAAGGATGTCGTGCGGGGAAAGGGCTTCGATAAAGGCATCAATGAATTCGTCTTTCATGAATTTTGCAGGGGCATAACCATGGAGTTGAAAGATCGCAATGACACGTGTGCAACACGATTTTACTGCATGTATTGCTGCTTTAACTTTTTCCGGATTGTGTGCATAGTCGTCTATTACCTTTACCCCACTAACCTCTCCAATAACATCCATTCGGCGCTGTACACCTTTGAATTCCCTGAGTGCAACGGCAATGGTATCATCGGCTATACGTAAACTCCTTGCAACAGCAATTGCTGCAAGTGCATTCGATACATTATACGGGCCTGGAAGATGAATTTCAAAAGCCGTGTTATTTACCTGAAATGTGGATTGAAACGGTTTATAAATGATATTTTTTGCACAAATTGTCGCGCGGTTATTCAATCCGTAAGTAATACTGTTTTTATATTTCGGGTGGAACCCTCTTACATATGGACAATCGGCATTGAGAATAAGCAATTCAGAGGTGTTTTGTGAGAATATTTCAAATACCTTACAAAGCTCTTCTATAGATTTATGGTCTTTTGAGATATTGGTAATAATACCGATTCGGGGTGTATAGAGGACAATGCTTCCGTCACTTTCATCAGCTTCGATAATGGTAATATCCGATGTGCCTGTTTTTGCGTTGCCTAAATAATTTCCGCGGATATAGTTTCTCATGCATCCCCCCAGAATAGCTGTGGGGGATAACCCGGCGTAATCGAGGATATAGGCAACCAGACAACTTACCGTAGTTTTCCCGTTGGTTCCTCCTACAGCAATTCCATAGTTACCATTAAACATCATGGCCAGGAGGTCCGCCCGTTTTGTAATCATTTTATTTAGTAAACGGGCTTTTTTAATATCCGGGTTGTCTTCTTCAATGGCAGAAGAAACAACAATACAATCCGCATCTTCTATGCTACAAGACCCATCCTGGTTGTATAGTGAAATCCCCTGAGATATGAGTTTGGAGAACAGATAGGGGGTAATATGTTTATCATAATTTCTATCAGAACCGCTTACGGTATGACCCTGCTCCTTAAGTACTTGTGCAATAGCGCTCATACCGATGCCACCCACTCCGACAAAGTGATATGAAAGTCTCTTTGTACCCTTCTCCTTTCCCTTTACAGAAGGAGGCTCAGAACGGACGGGTAAAGGTGTATAAAGAGAAGGTTGAAAGATATTTTGATTTGTTCTGTTTCCCATAAACTGAAGCACTATACAGGATAAGATTTAAATTGTCAAAATATTTCTCATGGAATTCATTCTTGGCAAAGAAATGATTGCATCTGCCAAAGAATTTCTTCCTTCATTCCATACTGGATATTACCAGTATTTTAATTATCTGAGGCAGGACGCAGAGCGTCCCGGAGCACATTCCAACGCGGAGCGCTGGAACGAGATAATACGAGAAAAACATGTGGGCAAGGATAAGTTCGCAAGGGGGAGAAAAAGGGATGGTTTTCCACTGATCAAAGAAAAAAGTACAAGGACTTATGGTCAGGTGCTTAGAATCATGTTGTAACTACTCAGGTTTTTCAGCAAGCGATGCTTCCCTTTCCGGTTGAGGCAAAGAAGATAGAAGTGCAGCACGGCGTTCCATTTCTATGAGATGTCCCTTAATGTGGAGCCCGGTTGCATATCCCGTTAAACTTCCGTCAGATCCAATAACCCTGTGGCAGGGGATAACGGGTGGTAAAGGATTTTTATTATTAGCCATACCTACTGCCCGTGCAGCCCCGGGAGATCCAATTTGCTCTGCAACCCACTTGTAGGACCGGCATTCACCATAGGGGATTTCTTGTAGTTTTTCCCATACCTTTCTTTGAAATAGTGTGCTGCAACTCAAATCCAGGTCAAAATCGAAGGTTACCTGTTTGCCCTCAAAATAATCCTTTAAGATATTAATTTCACAGGTAAGAGCCGATGGATCTCTCTGAATTTTTGTACATGGTTCTTTAAAAAACAGTTGAAGGAAATCTTCTTCAGTAGAACAGGGGAATGAGATCCGGCAAATCCCCCTTATGGTTTTCACGATGTATACATTGCCAATGAATGACGGGAAGCTGCTGTAGTAGAGTATTTCCGGCTTAGTCATTGTTTCCTTTACGGGCACTTTTGCCAAAACCTTTACTGGTACTGGAACCCTTACGCCTGACTATGAGTGTATACACCTTCAAAAACCCCATAATACATAAAGTAATAAAAAGGAGTGATACAAGCACAGAGAGGGTAAGAGTGGTAGCTGCCCAAAATTCCTTTATGCAAAATTTCCACCAACGATAATTCGATAAGCGTATGCCAAATTTTTCTACGAGAAAAATAACTCCGGAAAGGATTCCAAATCCGATAACGAGATATTTTATATCCTGTTTTTGCGGTGCGAAGGAAACTGTAAAGATAATAATGGCCAATAAAAAGAGGATATGCTGCAGGCTGCCTATATGGAGTTGCTCTTTAAAAACAATAAGATTGTTAAATACCGTATTGAACAAATAGGAGAGCGACCCTAAAAATCCGCTAAACGTGACATAAAATTCCTGAGGATATCCGATATCAAAGTGAACAGGATTTGAGAATATTTTCGGGATAAAAAAAATAAAAGCTGCACAACCAAAAACAGGAGCTGAGGTAATGATAAAGTCAAATATACCGGGAATCTTCGGCCTGTCATACTTTATTCCGGTAGTATTCGGTGAGAACAGGTTTAATTCTTTAATCGTGGTTCCTGTAGCAAGACACAATAATGCATGACTGAGTTCGTGGACAATAGTACCCGGGAGGAGAAAAAATTTGATCACTTTCGTGTTGATATATCGTAGCCACAATCCGCAAACGGTAAAACTGAGGAAAATAATAAAGATAATTCCTATCGTTAATAAGAAGTAGATCATAGTGTACTCAGGGAAGAAAACAAATACTCCTGTTCTCCTCATAAAAATTATGGTAAACGGTAACGAGCGATACTATACTATAAGCGGTTTTGATTTGCAATAGTATTAATTTTTTTGTATTGTGGGATGGTCCTAACCTGGTTTGTCATAGGGAAATATCTGCTTCAGTGTTCTTCCAGGAGTTGAATGATTTTATTTATATCGTTCGCAGGTGCCTTGCACGCGTAGTTCACACAAATATAAGCCGTTGCTTTACCGTTCAGGGGTTTCTGTTCCTTTACAAATGCTGCAATTTCCTCAATGGCCGTATCTTTTGCAGGATGGAGTAACAAAATTTTTCCCGGCAGGAAGCGCTTCCATATTTCCCGGAGTATTTGTTTTGTATCGTCCTGATCCGCTTCACCGGCAATAACGATCTCTTTCGTTGGGCCTAAAGCAAAGTCTAAGGCACTGAGGAATTGTGTATAGCCCGAGGGATGCTGTTTTACCGTTTTCCCGAAGGTTTTTATAAGCTGTTCTGCCATCTTTCCGAGATCTGTATTTCCCGTCATATGACTCAACCGGAGGAGGTTGAGCAGGGCAACTGAATTTCCTGAAGGTGTTGCTCCGTCATAGATTTCTTTCGTTCGGGTAATGAGTTGTTCATTCTTTTTGCCGCTAAAGAAGAAACCACCTCCCTTTTCGTCCCAGAAGTTTTCTACCATCTGTTTGTCTAATACTAAAGCTGTTTTCAGATATTTTATATCAAGTGTTGTTTCGTAGAGATTGAGTAATCCCCAAATAAAATATGAATAGTCATCTAAATACCCTGTAATAGAGGCCTCTCCTTGCCGGTACCGTCTTAACAATGTTCCGTCCTTCGCCTGTAAGGTCCTTAAGATGAACTCTGTTGCCCGTACAGCAGCCTGTGCATATTCTGGTTCATTAAGGGCCTGGGCCCCCTTTGCCAAAGCAGCTATCATTAATCCATTCCAGGAGGTAAGTATTTTATCATCTTTATGCGGATGAATGCGTTTCTCCCGTTCTGAAAAAAGTTTTTTCCTGGTCCTTACGAGTAATTTCTGAAGTTCTTCAGGCTTGAGTCCTTTTAATTGGGCAAAAGCATCTAAGGGCCTGTCAACATGGAGGATGTTTTTGTCCTCGAAATTGCCTCCTTTTGTAACATCATAGTATTCGCAGAAGATTGTACCCTCCTCTTCACCTAAGATGCTGATAATCTCATCGGGTGTCCAGACATAAAACTTTCCCTCTACCCCTTCGCTGTCGGCATCCTCTGCAGTATAGAAACCACCTTCAGGAGAAGTCATATCTCTTAAAACATATTCAAATATGCTGCGCACCATGTCTGCGTAAAATATCTTCCCGGTAACTTGATACGTTTCTGTATATGCAAGGGCAGTTAATGCCTGGTCATAAAGCATTTTTTCAAAGTGAGGAACAAGCCAGTATTCATCTGTAGAATATCGATGGAAGCCGCCTCCCAGCTGATCATAGATACCACCTCGCCCCATACGTTCTAATGTTTTTTCTACCATTTCTAATGGCATGGGATCATTGTTTCGCTTCCACCATCGGAGGAGAAAAGTATACTGATGCGGTGTTGGAAACTTAGGAGATGTACCAAATCCACCGTAAATCGGATCGAAACTATCATTCAACTGTTCGTAAGCATTTTTCAATAGCTCTTTGGTCAGAATTTCACCCGGTTCCGTCTCGGCAGAAGACTGCAGGATTTTTACTATCTGGTCGCTTGAGGCAATAACACCTTCTCTGTTTGTCTTCCATAAATCAGCTATCTTTGTAAGAATAGCAATAAACCCCGGACTTCCTAACCGTGCTGTTTTTGGAAAATAGGTACCGGCAAAGAACGGTTTTTTCTCCGGAGTTAAAAAGATGTTCAATGGCCAGCCTCCGCTGCCAGTCATGGCCTGACAGACAGCCATATAGGTGGTATCCAGATCAGGGCGCTCCTCTCTGTCGACTTTAATAGAAACAAAATTCTCATTTAAAATTCTTGCTACTTCTTCATCCTCAAATGATTCATATTCCATAACGTGACACCAGTGGCAGGTAGAATAACCAATAGACAGGAAGACAGGTTTATTTTCCTTCACGGCTTTCTGAAATGCTTCTTCACCCCACGGATACCAATCAACAGGGTTATAGGCATGCTGTTGCAGATAAGGACTTTTTTCATGAATTAAACGATTCGGTTTTTGTTTTATAGGGGTTTTTTCTGCTGCTTGTTGGTGAGTTTTTCGTGAAGTATTATCTTCGTTTGTCTTCATATCGCCAAACACACAACCTTTCATAAAAAAATAAATAATAAGACTACGAATTGGAAGAGCGTATCTATCATTCATAAAAAGTGATACAATTTTTCTCATAACAGCTACCCTCCAATATGCCAGACTTTTCAGGAGAATTCAAATATTTAACTATTATTTCAGAGATATAAAATTATAAAAGCATGAATATGTTTGATATTCAATCTTTAATTCTTTATAAAAAAAATTATTTATTGTGACATGGCGCAGGTGTGTGACGTCAGCGGGTGTGGCATGGCACAGTGAAGGGTAAAAACGGGATATATCTTTGCGAAAGACAGCTGATTTCATTCTTTATTCTCCGTGTCTTTGTGTGATGAAGATACCTTGGTTTGAATGTGTAGGAATTTTCATGTGTTCAGTATAAGATGCTCTCTTAACACCATAAAAAGACGAGATTCTTCGCTGCCGAGATTCTTCGCGGAGTTTACCCTGAACACACTCGCTTCGCTCAGTATAAACTCCGTGAATGTGCTCAGAATGACAAATTCCCTGCTGACATTTCATTTAGAGTGGAATGAAGGGTTTTCAGGATGGCACCCTGTCACCCTGAGCGGAGCGAAGGGTCTCATCCCTGATGAAAGAGATTCATTTCTGAACATTGAACCTGAGTAGTTCAGTGCATTATGGGGGTGGGTTGCTTGTTCAGATCCTGGACAAGTTCCAATTAGCCTTCTCCTCGTTCCAACGCTCTGCGTCATATTTTCACCATAATCAGATCTGTTTCTCAGATATTTATATATTCTGCAGGAATGATTGCAGTTGCGATGTCTTTATCTGCCGATCATATTTTACCTATCAGAGGCGGGACGCAGAGCGTCCGGGAGCGCATTCCAACGCGGAGCGTTGGAACGAGAGATATGACGAGAAAAACATGTGGGTAAGGATGTGCTCTGGAGGGGGGCAGGTGGAGGTGGATTTTGCATCTCGGAATCTGTTTCGTATTTCGTACCCCGGAGCGGGTTCAGGTTTGTAACCCAATGTCGCTAAGTTAAGCTGCCTGGCCATAAATTCCCCCTTAAAAAAGGGGGCAAAGGGGGTTGTTTTGGTTCAAATAATCCTTAACTTAATGACATTGGTTTGTAATCTGAACCCACAAGTTTGACTGAATAATAGCACTCTTTATCATCAATAGGCTAAATAAACAATAGAAAACATGGGGTTCAAGTTATAAACTTGAACCCGCTTGAAGGTTTTCGAAAACCTGACTTAAATATATCATGTGAATATCATTACGATTCATGAGGAGTCTGTTTATTCTGCTCTTTTCAGGGATAAAGAAATTCTTTTTCTTTTTGTATCTACATCTAGCACGACAACCGTTATTTTCTGATGTACTTTAACCACCTCATTGGGGTTTTTTACAAAACGATTTGCAAGTTCGCTAATATGGATGAGTCCGTCCTGATGTACCCCAATATCAACAAAAGCGCCAAATGCAGTAATATTGGTGACAATGCCAGGGACCTTCATGCCAGGGATTAAGTCGTCTATCTTTTCAATCCCTTTTGCAAATTCAAAAATTTCAAATTTCTCTCTCGGGTCACGACCGGGTTTCGCTAATTCTTCCATAATATCATGAAGCGTGGGAAGACCTATCGTATCTGTTACATATCTTGTAAGGTCAATACTTTCCCTCAGTTTTTCATTCTGTATCAGATCAGAGATTGAACATCCCAGGTCTTTTGCCATGGCATAAACTATATGATAACTTTCGGGATGAACAGCGCTTCCATCGAGGGGATTTTCTCCACCCCGTATACGTAAAAAACCAGCGGATTGCTCAAAGGCGCCGGGTCCCAATCGGGGTACTTTCTTAAGTTCTTCCCTCGATTTGAACGGACCGTGTTCCTTCCGGTAGAGCACAATATTTTCAGCAAGCTGGGGTCCTAAGCCCGAGATATATATAAGAAGCTCTTTACTCGCGGTATTAACATCTACACCGACTTTATTTACACAACTAATAACAACATCATCAAGGCTATTCTTTAATGCGTTTTGATTAACATCATGTTGATACTGGCCGACACCAATAGATTTTGGATCTATCTTTACCAGTTCTGCCAAAGGGTCCATAAGGCGTCTGCCAATAGAGACCGAGCCACGTACCGTTACATCATAATCAGGAAACTCCTTCCGTGCTACTTCAGATGCGGAATATACGGATGCGCCGCTTTCGCTTACCATTACGACAGGAATGTTTCCCGGAAGAGAGAGGGTACGAATGAAGGATTCTGTCTCCCTTCCTGCTGTGCCATTTCCTATGGCAATAGCCTCTATACGGAATTGTTTACAAAGGTCAATAATTATCATAGCGGCTTTTTTTGTGGCTTCTTCAGATTGATGAGGATAAATGGTATCGGTATGTACCAGTTTTCCCTGTCTGTCCAGACAAACTACCTTGCAACCTGTACGGAATCCGGGATCTATAGCTAAAATGTTCCTTTCTCCAAGGGGTGAAGCGAGTAAAAGTTGCCGAAGATTTTCGGCAAAGACCTGTATAGCCTCTTTGTCTGCCCGCTCTTTTGTTGCAAGACGTATCTCTGTTTCTATTGATAAGGACAAAAGCCTCTTATAACTATCATGAACGGCCATCTTCACCTGCTGCGAAGACAATCCGTTTCCCTTCACAAAGAGTGATTCTAACATGGAAAGTGCCTCCTCTTCAGGGATATGAATGCGCAAGGTTAGGAACCCTTCCTTCTCTCCCCGTCTCATAGCAAGGATCCTGTGAGAGGGCGCTTTACTGACAGGTTCCTCCCAGTCAAAGTAATCCTGATATTTTATTCCCTCCTCTTCCTTACCCTGAATGATTTTTGTCGTGAAAACCCCTGAATGAAGATAGAGATTACGCATGTTTGAACGGGCAGTCTGATCTTCACTTATCCATTCTGCAATGATATCACGGGCACCCGAAAGGGCATCTTCCGCAGAGTGAATTTCTTTTTCAGGGTTAATAAACAGGGCTGCTTCTGCTGCCGGGTCCCTGCTGTCCTGAGCAAAGATAAGCTTCGCCAAAGGCTCCAATCCTTTTTCCCTTGCAACCGTTGCCCGTGTTCGCCGTTTTGGACGGTAGGGAAGATAGATGTCTTCAAGGACCGTAAGAGAATCGGCTGCCGCAATCTTTTCTTTTAATTCATCGGTAAGCAATCCTCTTTCTTCGAGGGATTTGACAATAACCTCACGTCGTTTATCTAACTCTATGAGTTGATTAAGCCGGTCCCGTATGGCAGTAATGGCTACTTCATCTAAACTACCTGTGACCTCTTTTCTGTACCGGGCAATAAATGGAATCGTAGCTCCTTCTGCAAGAAGTGAGGCAGTTGCCCTAACCTGGTTTTTTAATACGTGAAGTTCTTCTGCAATTTTTGTAATATGTGTTTCGTTCATTTTCTCGTTACATAGTATATGAGAAATTTGTGATTTGGTCAAATAAATAGGTTTTTTAAATAAAAAAACCTGTTTATTTCCTGTTCGGTTTCATATGATTAGTATAGTGATCTCAAAACAAAATGTCACATAGCATAACGGAATTTTCTAGGATAAATAAATTTTTTAAAAGCCTTCTTTGTTTGTTCAAAATCTTTAAATTGAATATTAGATATCCGCTGTTTTGCT
>SOER01000045.1 GCA_021646405.1 Candidatus Loosdrechtia aerotolerans | reverse complement strand
AATTTACCCTGGGCTATCAGAGAAAAGCCCTTTGGGCTTTAAAAAGGATTTGGTTTTATAGGTTTTCATAAATACTCCTTTCTCTTGGCAAAGTAGTATACCTACTCACGACAATTTTAATGAAAAACGTTACCTATATCCTACATTCCGCACGTAAAAGTCATAAGTTGTTCAAACTCCTTATTAATAAAAACGTACAAAAATTTGTGGTCAGGTACTTACCTGTTCATTTATAGGACCCGCGTATGTTATGAACATTTTCAGAAAACTAAAACCAGGTGTCCCCAAAAGAGGGCTCTTCTACATTACAACGCTCGTATGGGCATTTGTTTCAGTCCGTATTCTCTTTACGGGGATCGAGGACATCTTTCAGAATACTCCGCGTTATTGGGTATTCATCTTGATTGGTATCCTCTTATCTGTCCCCTTTTTTCGGTTCTTCTTTTTAAGAATATCCCGCAAACACATTAAAAGGATCCTCAATGTGAAGAGTGAGCGACCGTGTCTTTTTTCGTTTTTTGACATTAAAGGTTATCTTATCATGGCATGCATGATCACGATGGGGATTACCTTACAAAAAGTACAATACATCCCGCATATATATTTAGGAACGTTTTATATTTCTTTGGGACTTTCTCTTTTCTTCTCTGCACTTTATTTTTTTATTTCCGGGATACGATATAAACAGATTCGTGTATATAAGTAAACGAGAAATCCCTACCGATAATTTTAGCAGGTCAAAGGCCGGGAGAAATACTATGGATAAAGAATTACTCAAAAAAATCATAGGAAACCCAAAATTTATTCCGGGCATTTATAATTATTGTGATCGCTGGTGTAAGCGATGCTCTTTTACCTCCCGTTGTGCAAATTATGCCCTCAGCGAGGAACAATTCACCGATTTGGAATCACACGATATAAATAGCAAAGTATTCTGGCAAAATATGAACACTATTTCTGAACTAACACTTGAAATATTAAGAGAAATTGCCGGACAGGAAGGAATTGATCTGGACACTTTTGCATTCAAAATAGAACCAGTGAAAAAAAGTTCGTGGAAAGAAATGGCAGAAAACCATGAGTGTTCCCGCGCTGCAAGGGTTTATGGAGATATGACGGAAAACTGGTTTACTTCAGCAGAAGAGTCATTTATCGAAAAAGAGAACGAATTAAACCTGAAGATGCATCTTGAAGTACCGGATACCAATCCGGTTGCCGAAATGAACAGCCTCAACGATATTATAGAAGTTATTCACTGGTACCAACATCAGATTTACGTTAAAATTGTGAGGGCAATCCGGGGAGATATGGAGGAAAGGCCGGAAGTACCTGACGGATTTCCCAGGGATTCAGACGGATCTGCAAAGGTAGCCTTGATCGGCATAGATCGTTCAATCGCTGCATGGGGAAAAATGTGGGAGCATTTTCCGGAAAGAAAGGATGATACCCTCGATCTCCTTGTACATCTTGACAGGCTCCGGAGGAAAATAGAACAAGTATTCCCCTCTGCAAGGGTATTTGTTCGACCGGGATTTGACGAGACAAATCCTTAGTACTTTAACTCCAAAAAATAGGATGCAGATGAACGCAGATTTCATAAAAAAACTGTAACTACTCAGGTTCAGGGTTCAGGGTTAAAAACCAGGTATGACATTGCTCTATAGGCAGTAAGCCAGGGAATTTTGCTGTACTTTTTCTGTGATTTGAACATGAGTGTGCGCAGGCTAAAGACCTGCGACTACCTGTGGTTGCCTTTGGCAACGGTAGCCGCATCCCTTTAAGGTACGCATAGGTGCTGGCACCTTAACTCAATGCATATGCCCCTAATCCTGAACCGGGAACCTGAATAATTACGTTTCTTTTCTTTATCAGTGTTCATTTGTGTTCATCCGTGGTTCGCTTTACCTTCTTTTAAAAAACAATAAGCCTCATGATTACCTCACGATTTCTCTAATGAGAATATGAAAACAAAATCGAGAATAATCGGGAAGCTAAACCAATAGAAATCATGAAGTAATCGTGCGGCTAAATTTGGGATTTATACAAAAACACTAAATTCCAATTATGTCTTTACCTTATGAGCTTCCTCGAGGATCTCTTTCTGTGTACCATCGAGCTGCATCCGTACCAGTGCGGCTACCAGTTTTGGGAAATTGTGGTTACCTGTAAGGTCGAGGAGGGCCCTGACATCGTCCTTAAATCCTAACTTTTTCGCCCCCTGAAGCGCCTTTTTATCTGCAAAAGGAAATAACTCCTCCCAGGGAACCTGGACTTCACGGAAAAAAATGTCCACTCCAACATCACCAATACCCTTAAACTCTTTGAGGAGTTCTCGTTCCCGGTCTGGCTTATGGTCTGCCTCTTCTCTTAAATTACGGAGATCACCGTTGTAACGGTCAAGTATTTTTTGAGCAGTGTCGCCTAACATCGTGGAGGTACGTTCGTCATATCGGGCGTACCCTGACCTGTTTATTGTCTTAGTCCGTTCTGCCCAGTCAGCAGCAACCATCCTTCGCGGTGTCATCCAGCCCTGATCAGCAAGTGCCTGAGCGGCTTTTATTGCGATTTTATACTTAATCCGGGCGCTGAATAATAATGCAGCACAGAGCAGACGGAAAAGTGCTGACGGGGTATTCTGCTCTATTGGTATATTAAGCTCTTCTGCAAAGGTACACCCATATCGTTCAAGTAATGCCTTTGCAATTTCCTGTTCTGAAGGTTTTACCATACTATACCTCCTTCTTTAGATGTGTAAATATTTGTGCCACAGTGCCAGAGGTTTGTGCCAGTGACACGTTTTTATTAGTGTAAACTCCAAATAATTTCCCATTTCCAATAGTCCAAGGACAGGTAGCCGCACGACTTTAGCCTGCGCACACTCATGTTCAAATTCCAAATATCAAACTCCAAATCCCAAATAAATTCCAAATATCAATTTTCCAATCTCCAAATCATACTGTTTGGAATTTGGGATTTGTTTTTTGGAATTTGTTTGTCATTTGTAATTTGTAATTTGTGATTTGGTGCTTTAGCATAAGGTGCACCCTAAAGGGATGCGGCTACAGATGGTGTTTTTTATGCTATTGTAAACTGTCTCCATTTCCTTTTAACAAAACCCTCCTTCTCTAATTGGAGTAAATTATCTCTGAGCTTCTCCGGGCATATCGCCAACTTTTGCAGGATCTTTTGTTCAGAAAGAGAAGATTCGTTGGTAAGCATCTTGAGGATCATGCCGCGTACCTGTCTGTTAGAACCAGGGAAAGGTGATTGTTTCTGGTAGTGGGCACTCCGCCTGTTTGGATTCTCATGCCCCTTCTTCAGCATTACTCCGTAATCCATAAGCGCATAATACCAGTCACGGGGATTGGACGTATCAAGAGTTTTTTCAATAAAGGGAAGAATTTCTGTATCCTTAATGTCAATTTTATCATGAAAAAAAACATGAATAAATACCCTCCGTATATTTGTCTCGATAAAGACCACGGGTTTTTGGAATGCAAAGGCAGCAATTGCAGATGCAGTCGCTCTGCCGATACCAGGAAAGGTTTCGAGCGTTTCTACAGAAGAGGGAAGGTCGCCACCAAACCTTTCCGTAACTTCCCGGGCGATCTGTTTCAGCACTATTGCGCGTCGGTTATAACCTAACCCTTGCCACTCCTTCAATACCATTTTGAGCGGTGCCCCAGCAAGGGCAGAAAAATCCGGAAATTTACTGATAAATTGCTCATACTTCCCCGCAACCCTCTGTACCTGTGTCTGCTGGAGCATAATCTCCGAAACAAGGATATGATATGGATTCTGTATGTTTCTCCAGGGGAGGATACGCTTATGATTCCGGTAATACCCGTAGATCATTTCCTGAAATTTCTTTATTGCAGCCGTTGTAGGTCTTTTTTCCCGTCTTCCGTATTCAGACGTCAAGCCTCTACTTCTCTTTCGCACGCCTTTCTTTTCCCATAGTAAACTCCTCAACAAACCTTTCCACGAGATACGCAAGGTACTCGATATCGATATAAGCTTCTGCGCTGCTATCGAGAAAAAGCTTACAACTTGCCGGAAATTCCTCATCGGCATCCCAAAAACAAAGATAGAGAGGAACACGCGGCAAAAGGTCAAAACGGCAGATATAATCGGCTTTCATCTTACCCGAGTCCTCCACTCCTCCCAGCTCTCTGCAGCGATCCTTCAATCCTTCTCTGTTTTTATTGAACGCTACCGCAACTTTTTCTTCTGCACTGCGTTGAAATGCCTTTACATGAGAGGCTGTATTGGGAAAATAGCCTAATGTGACCCAATCTCCCGTTAAAGGCCTGTTTCCCTTTCTCCGGATATAATCGTACAGCATGATCTTTGACCATGAATCATGGCAATACGTGCCGTCCCCGAATAAACCTTCCTTGCGCATTTCATACGGTTTATTCATCATTTTAAGCTTTATTATTCCACTTCCGTTCGCTTCTTCAAAAAGGCCTCCGATAGCACAAGCTGCATCCCTGAAATCCGTCTGCTTTGCCTCAAGTTCTAATTCGTTACTCACACGTTCATAGTTATCCTCCATAGTAACACTGGTTTGCCGGGAGGGTAATTCCCTATTCTCTTCACTGACGTAAGGGCAGTCTGACATCTTTTGCTGGGCATTTTGCACCTTTACAGCGAATGCCATACAGGTGGGTACACCACATTTACCGCAATTCGTTCTGGGCAGTTTTTTATATATCTCAAGCATAGTATATATCCCCCTCTGGAGCTTATCCTTACCCACTATTTTCAACCCGATAAACGGATATGAAGCACGAAATCCGAAACAAATTCCAAAATACAAAATCCCAATGGAAAAAACTGCGTTTTTAACATTTGAAAATTAAAATTGAGAATTTGTTTCGGATTTCGGATTTTACCATGTAGAAACACAAAAGGCATCCAAAATTATTGAGGATGCCTTTTTGCTGAAATTTTTCAAACAGGATCTGAAAAAGTTGTTTATATTAAACGGTTGCCCGTGATACCGGTTGTTGTAATGTTGCCTGTGCTGCAGCGAGTCTCGCAATCGGTACCCTGAATGGCGAGCAACTTACATAATTCATTCCAATCGTATGACAGAAGGCAATAGTCTGGGGATCTCCGCCATGTTCACCACAAATACCAACCTTTAAATCCGGCCGGGTACTTCTTCCTTTTTTAATACCTATTTCCACCAACTGACCAGCGCCTTCCAGATCAAGCACCTGGAAAGGATCTTTTTCCAGGATCCCCTTTTCAATATAGTATGGTACGAATGAACTCACGTCATCACGACTAAAACCAAAGGTCATTTGAGTAAGGTCGTTAGTTCCAAACGAAAAGAACTCAGCATGTTTTGCAATTTTATCAGCTATCAGGGCTGCCCGCGGCAATTCAATCATCGTGCCCACCATGTACTCCACCTGTATACCTTTTTTCTGCATAACGTCATTTGCAATTCTGAGGACATTATCCTTGAGTGCACTAAATTCCTTTTCCGTGCTAATAATAGGCAGCATGATTTCCGGGTATACAACAATACCCTTTTTCTTCATATTGCACGCAGCCTCAATAATAGCCTGCACTTGCATATCATAAATCTCCGGATAGGTAATGCCGAGGCGACATCCGCGGTGACCCAGCATGGGGTTTAATTCATGAAGCGCAGTTACCTTTTCCAGTACCTCTTTAAGGCCGATTTTCATTTTCTTTGCAATATCTTTCTGGCTGGCCTCTTCCTGTGGCAGGAATTCGTGAAGTGGTGGATCAAGAAGCCTTACGGTAACGGGGAGCCCGTCCATAACCTTGAATATCTTTTCAAAGTCGCAACGCTGTATAGGAAGCAGCTTTTTCAGGGCAGATGTATATAAATTGAGGGGCTCCTTGAGTTCTGTTTTTGCCTGCGCTAATTCTTTCCTGAGAACGGCGGCTTTATCATTTGTCGCTTTTGCCAGTTCATTCTCCAGATGAGAGATCTTTATCTTTAAATTTTTAACATCCGGTGCGGCAAGGATCATCTGGCGAACAAAATCAATTCTATTCTCTCCAAAAAACATATGCTCTGTCCTGCAGAGTCCGATACCTTCAGCACCTAATTCGCGTGCCCTCTTTGCATCTTCCGGTGTATCCGCATTCGTTCTGATTTTAAGATTGCGAATCTCATTTGCCCACTCCATAAGTGTTGCAAAGTCCCCGCTAAGTCTCGGCTCAATAGTATCTACTTGCCCCAGCATGACCTCTCCGCTGCTCCCATCTATGGAGATGTAATCCCCCTTCTTCACTACCCTGCCATTTACCTTAAAATTTTGATTTTTATAATCTATATTGAGCAGGCCACAGCCCGCCACACAACATTTACCCATACCCCTTGCCACAACAGCGGCATGCGAAGTCATACCACCCCGTGTTGTCAGGATACCCTGAGAAACGTGCATTCCACCGATATCTTCCGGAGACGTCTCCTTTCTCACCAGGATAACCTTCTCCTTCTTTTCGACGAATTTCTCTGCGTCTTCGGCGCTGAAAACCACTCTTCCGGTTGCTGCGCCAGGGGAGGCCGGAAGCCCTACGGCAACAACTACCCTCTTGGCTCTCGGATCAAACATCGGATGGAGTAACTGATCCAGCTGACCGGGATCGATACGGCTAATAGCGGTTTTTTTGTCGATAAGCCCTTCCTTAACCATATCCACGGCAATCTTTACCGCTGCCCGGGCAGTACGCTTGCCGGTCCGTGTCTGCAACATGAATAACCGATTCTCCTGAATCGTAAATTCAATATCCTGAACATCTTTAAAATGGTTTTCCAGTATATTCTTATATTGAACAAGTTCCTTGTAAACCGCGGGCATCTCTTTCTCGAGATTCTCAATAGGCTCAGGAGTACGAATACCGGCAACAACATCTTCACCCTGTGCATTAATGAGAAATTCTCCGTAAAATTTGTTTTCGCCTGTTGAAGGATTTCTCGTAAAGCACACACCGGTAGCCGAATGATTCCCCATGTTCCCAAAGACCATAGCCTGAACATTCACTGCGGTACCCAGGAGACCTTTAATATCGTATAGCTGCCGATATTTTATGGCACGCGGGTTATTCCATGAGGCAAAGACAGCCTTAATTGCTTTATCAAGTTGTGCCTTTGGATCATCGGGAAATGGCTCTCGCGTCCTCTTTTTGTAGATTGCTTTAAATTCATCAACAACACATTTTAAATGTTCAGCAGCAAGCTCGGTATCACTCTTTACCCTCGCCTTTTTTTTGCATTTTTCGAGGATCTCTTCAAATTCATGGCGCTCCACTCCCATAGCAACATCACCAAACATTGCAATGAACCGCCGGTATGCATCCCATGCAAAGCGTTCATTACTCGTCTTCCTGATGATACCTTTAACAGCATCCGGGTTTAACCCAAGATTTAAAACGGTATCCATCATACCCGGCATAGATGCTGCCGCCCCGCTACGGACAGAAACCAGGAGGGGGTTCTCAGGGTCACCTAATTTTGCACCCATTAACTTCTCTAAACGAGAAAGATTATTTGTTATTTCTCCGGCAAGCTTTTCAGGATACTGTTGATTATTCTTATAATATGCATCACAGACTTCTGTTGTTATCGTAAATCCAGGCGGAACAGGGATCCCCAGATTGGTCATTTCCGCAAGATTTGCACCTTTACCACCCAGTAGATGTTTCATATCTGTCCTTCCATCCGCAGATCCATTGCCAAAAAAATAGACATACTTAGGCGACATATCCGAACTACTCCTTTCAATGATTGGTAATTTAATGTAATACAACTATGATTTCAAATTTAACCGGTAATGTTTCTGTAATACTGAAATTCTTAAAAGCAGAGCCCCTTTTAAAATTTGGAAATCTAGTCGTACAGGAGGGAAAATAACATACCAAAGAGTCATTTTCTCTATCTATAAAAGAGCTCTATCATGCTATCAAAAATAAATTTATCTATCAAGAAAATTTCAGAAGCAAACCCTCACGAATTCAATTACTACAAAGGGATATACGTGTGAATAGAGACACTCAATTACACACAAATTTTCAATAATTACATGCGCCCGGCAAAAGGTATATTCTATATGAATACATAAACAACTATCCTTTAATATCGGCAGTAAATAATTAATATTTGCCTTCTTAACTTTGTTAGCAATAGTTATACCGTACTGATATGTGTACGTTAAAATAATTATATACAGGCAATACATTACCGCTTAACCATATGCTTTTTGACTACCATTCGGGACTATAAGAGTTTAAGATGTAGCTTACAATGAAGATCCTTACCCGGCGATATATGAGGAGGTACGTTTATGGATGAAAATCTACAGCGGGATAATAATATCTCACTTCCTGTACAAAAAAAATCAATGAAGGTTTATGTCATCACTCGCAATATGTATCATCGTTTACAAAACCTTCTCATCAATTGTTTTTTTTATGCACTCAAAATACTCGGCATTGTTTTATTCATCCTGTTTTTTCGTATCCGGGTCAAAAATACGGATCGAATACCCCGCACCGGGCCTCTCATTATAGCAGCGAATCATTTTAGTTATATCGACCCCGTTGCACTACAAATAGTGTTTCCAAGGCATATCTCATTTATGATGACCGAACGGTTTTATAAAGGACATGGAAAATGGTTTTTTAAATTGTTTCGTGCTATCTGCATAAGAGGGAAAGGAATGAACATCGCTGCGCTGAAGGAGGGAATTCATGTGCTAAAAGAAAACGGTGTTCTCGGTATATTTCCGGAAGGAGGTGTTAGTAAAGAAGGGCGCTTTCAAAAAGGAATCCCAGGCATTGGTTATCTTGCAATGAAAAGCAACGTGCCAGTCCTTCCCGTTTTCCTTGCTGGCACATACCGGGTACTGCCAAAAGGTAAAATAGTACCAAGACCCTCCAGAATTACGATTATTTATGGTAATCCTATGATTTTTGATACAACAAAAAGCACTGCAAATAAGGAGAAGATCGTAGAAATTACGGAAGAAATCATGGAGGAGATAAAAAAACTCTCCGATCCTGAGAAATAATCCCATGTATATTATTTTTGGGAGGGTATAGTGCGGCTGAAGGGTAATGGGATACGAATAAACCTGGCGCGGCCTTTGGCCGCAACCAAATTCGAAATACGAATATCGGTAATAATTTAGCTTTTTGAAAATCCAATATATGAAACACACATAACCCCGTTAGGGGTGGCCTGTTTGTAGCTCAATAAAATTCCAGGATAAATAGCTCCGCAGGAGCGGCCTGTATATGATTCACAGAGAAACAGGCCGCTCCTGACGGAGCTAAACCTGTACGCTATCCTCTTATCTACAAACAGATCGCTCCTATGGAGCTTATAGAAAATACGTTTTTCAAAAAGCTAAATTGTTATAAAAAACTAAAGTATTATTTCAAATGACAAAAAATCCAATGCTCAAAACTTTGCATAAGCCCTATATAATCAATGCCTTACGATTATCCATTTTGAAAAACACGCAGAAAAAACAAGAAGTTGACGGATTGTAGTGCAGATGGACACTGATTTTAAAAAAAAATTTTTTATCCGTGTTTATCGTTCGGCTGATCTCACGACGACGCTGCGAAAATCCGTGTCCTATCTAAGGTACACCTACAAAATAAAAAAGCACTATAGTTTTTCTCTTCATTCTTTCAATTCCTTTACGATAAAGGTACCTTCCGGAGGATTTACGAGGATAGCTTTGACACGATCCTGCCATAAACTACCAAACTCTTTTGATTCATCTTCAGATGCTTTACCCGAAATAACACGGGGCATAAGTTTATCGATCCGCTCATTCACAGGTACAGGCATGATAGAATATGTTACCTCAACTTTTTTTCCTGTATCCGTCCTCTCAAAAAGTATGGAACAGATTGCCTCCGGATCTGGCATCTGATCCTTCTGAAAGGTCATCTTATTATACCTCCCGTACTTCCCGGCAGTGCCAAACCCCCTGAATCCATTCTCCCCCGATGCCCCTGTTATAAACGTTACCACCTGTGATATAGGCCCATTTACCTTATAATCAACACCCCCCTTAAAAACAACCTTTATGTTTCCTCTCACAGGTACCTCCTCACCATACAAGGATTTTAATGCCATCTGTGTAGATTTATAAGCACCAGCAACTGCCGGGCAAGAGTGCCCTGCATATTTTACTGCATCTGCGTAGGTAAAGAGAAAGGCTTCTTCATTATTCATGACTCCGAGTGTCACTGCCAGTGGGTCTCTCAGCTTTATCGGCTCTATACTATCAAAAAAATCCTTATTGTATTTTGTCTGCCCTTCTGCAGGAATATCTCTCTGTACGGCAATAATGCCCACCGTTAGCGCAATAGCTATAGATATGAAAAATTTTTTTACCGAAAAATTCTTATAAAACAGGGTATCCATTCCTTTACCTCCTTCCGGTTTTATCTTAATCCTCATAATTCTTTATTGAAGAAAACTCAAAAGTCATATACAATAGATGGTCTTCCAGCACTTTTTATCATGCAATAAACTCAGGGTAAAAAGAAATAGTTTATACCAAAGGGTCTATTTAAGCAAGAGTATAATTAATGAAAAAACTCAGGATTGGCGTTGTCCCCTATATGAATGCGAAACCATTAATTTATGGATTAAGCCGGCTATCAAATTCTATTGAACTATCATTTGAGGTACCATCCCTTTTACCGGGGATGCTCGATAATAATCAGGTTGATGTAGCCATTATTCCTTCTGTCGAATACATTAGAAGCGGGAAGTATGTAATCGTTCCCGATATTTCTATCTCTTCCGCAGGCATAGTTGAAAGTGTCAAATTATTTTCAAAGGTACCCGTTCAGGAGATCCGGACTATTGCGTTAGATAAAAGTTCCTTAACCTCGTCCATGCTTACAAGGATTATTATAAAGGAGCTGTACCATATTTCACCTCAGTACCTGTCATGGAATAAACACTATGATATTTCCCGAAGTGATAGTGACGCAGTTCTGCTTATCGGAGATAATGCGATGAGGGTTACAAATGATGAATACGTTACACTAGACCTGGGTCAGGTATGGTTTGAATATACAGGACTCCCCTTTGTCTATGCCGTCTGGGCTATTAAAAAAGACCATCATATACCCGGCATAAATGCCTTGTTAAAGGATACAAAAGAGGCAGGCATACGGTCAGTTGACATAATAGCAGCCGAAGAAGCACAGCGCCTTCAGCTTCCTTATGAGAGATGCCTGCATTATCTTACCCATTCCATCCGGTATGATCTTGGTAAAAATGAAATAAAAGGGCTCAAGGCATTTTACCAGCACATAGTGTCTTCGGGACCCGCCTCAAAAGATATGGAGATTGTTTTTCATGCTGCCTGACCGGGACTCTTTACCCTGCAAAATTAAGGACATACTCGAAAAGCCGTTCAATAACAGCAGGATATCACCGGAAGAATGTTTAACACTATTCCGCACAAAAGAACTTACTATCCTGGGAATAGTCGCAGATGAAATTTGCAGGAGAAAACACCCGGAAAATTACAGAACGTACATTATTGATAGAAATATTAACTATACCAATATCTGTACGTCTGGTTGTAAATTCTGTGCTTTTTACCGAAAAGCCGAACACAACGATGGATATGTCATCACCACTGAATCTTTACTGAAAAAAATAGAAGAAACGCTAGCCCTGGGGGGCAGACAAATCCTGATGCAGGGAGGCCTGCATCCTTCTTTGAAATTAGATTTTTACCGGGAACTGTTACAGTCTATCAAGGCAAGATTTGATGTACACATTCATGCCTTCTCACCCCCCGAGATTGTACATTTTTCAAAATTGAATGGTATTTCCGTTCGGGAAGTTATACAAAAGCTTAGGGAGTCAGGACTCGATTCAATTCCTGGCGGTGGCGCAGAAATACTCGTTGACAGATGCCGCAACCTTCTCAGTCCCCAGAAATGCACAGCACAGGAATGGCTTAACGTTATGCGTGAAGCTCATAAGCTTGGTATGCGAACTACCGTGACTATGATGTTCGGCCATATAGAGACCTTAGAGGAAAGGGTTGAACACCTCGAGAAGATTAGAAGTCTTCAGGACGAGACCAACGGATTTACCGCTTTTATAGCCTGGACGTTCCAGCCGAAAAATACACCGTTAGATGCTTCCGCTATTTTAAAGCGTACGGAACTTGATGTGGCTGGAAGCTATGATTATTTAAAAACCATTGCTATTTCGCGTATCTATTTAGACAATATTGCAAATATTCAGGCTTCATGGGTTACCCAGGGATCAAAAATTGCCCAGCTTTCCCTCAAATTCGGTGCCAATGACATGGGAAGCACTATGATTGAAGAAAATGTAGTCAGGGCTGCAGGGGTTAATTACCGGATGGATAAAGCAGAAATAGAATTTCTCATTCAGGATCTTGGATACGGAGCAGCACAGAGGAACCTGTACTATCAGACAACTACCGCTTTGCCTTTCGCTGCTGATAGCCCGGGATAAATGTTTTATCCTGTGATGACAAAAAGCAGCGAACTATCGCATCCGCAAGGAGGCTGTCCCCCTCCGGAGGGGAATTAAGGGGGAGGGAAAAGGATTTAGCTCTGCACCAGGTCTTATGTTAACTTTGATGATACGATATATCAGCCGTTACAGGAAATTCCCGCAACATAACAGAGAACCTCTTGGGTGTCGGGTACATACGTTCATAAATACAGATAATCGTATTTATCCTCTTGACAATATTCCTTTGAATGATTACAGTACAGCTTTTAATTGATTTTGAAAGATATTTTTGCGCTTAAAATTTTATGAGTTTTCTTTTTATTCCATTCAGAATAATCGGATATGTCATCCATAAATTTGTCCGGGAATTGGGAAGGATGACATGTTTTCTTGCAGCATCCTTCTTCTGGATGGTATTTCCGCCATATTTACCACGAAGGATTGTCAGGCGTATTAATTTTATTGGGGTAAAGACTACTGTAGTTATTCTTTTAACAGGCACCTTTACAGGAATGGTCCTTGCGCTACAAACGTATCATGCACTGGCCAAGTTTGGTGCCGAGTCCAGTCTTGGCCCGGTTGTGGCCTTGTCATTAATACGGGAGTTAGGACCGGTTATCTCTGCCCTGATGGTTACTGGTTGTGCAGGTTCTGCGCTAACGGCAGAAATCGGTATTATGAGAATAAGCGAGCAAATTGATGCCCTCGATGCCATGGCACTTAACCCATACAAATATTTGATCGTTCCCAGTCTTCTGGCCGGTTTAATATCACTTCCGCTTTTAAACGCCATTTTTGTTACCGTTGGTATTTTTGGGGGATACGCTGTGGGCGTAGGTTTGATGGATATATCAAAAGGAACATATTTTGGTGGCATTCAGGACTTCGTTGGAGCCCGGGATATTCTCGAGGGTTTATATAAATCCTTAAGTTTTGGTCTTTTAATAACCTGGATAAGCAGTTACAAGGGGTATTTTACCGGTTACGGGGCAGAAGGTGTTAGTAAAGCAACTACACAGGCCGTAGTACTTTCATCGGTTGTGATCCTGGTTTGGGATTATTTCATGACATCAATCCTCGTTGCATAGTCGGAGTATGATAGAAGTCATCGATTTATATAAAAGCTTTAGCCACCAGGAGGTACTTCAGGGAATCAACCTCAGGGTGGAAGAAGGGCAAATACTCGCTTTAATTGGCGGCAGCGGTAAAGGGAAATCAGTTTTACTCAAGCTCATCATTGGTTTAATAAAACCTGATAAAGGCAAAATATTGATAGATGATCAGGATATTAGTAAACTCAGAAGAAGATCATTAAAGCAATTAAAAGAGCGCCTTGGTATTGTTTTTCAGGGAGGTGCGCTTTTTGATTTTCTTACCGTATTTGAAAATATTGCATTTCCTCTCAGGGAAAAAACCAGGATGAAGGCTTCTCAAATCAGGGATATCGTTTTGGCAGAATTAGCAAGAGTAGGCCTTTCAGGATCTGAGAATAAATATCCTGCTGAAATAAGCGGGGGCATGAAAAAGCGGGTTGCCCTTGCCCGCTGTCTCGTAATGAAGCCAGAAATAGTTCTTTTTGATGAACCAACAACAGGGCTTGATCCTTTAATAGGAAAAGCGATACATAACCTGATCAGGGAATGTCAAAGGAATCTTAATTTTACCGCTATTATCGTTACCCATGATATTCCGGCGATTTTTCCTATGGTAGATCGTGTTGCCATGCTCTATAATGGAAAAATCCGTGCAGCAGGCACTCCCGGAGAAATAGAGAATACCAAGGACCCTGTGATTCATCAGTTTATCCATGGAGAATTAGAAGGGCCTATCTCCATAACATAAAAAGGTATGTTCAGATATTCCAGAAAGTGTGATACGTATTATGAAAAAGTTTGATGTTGAAGTTGCCGTTGGTATATTTGTCTTTTTTGGTCTGCTCTGTATGGGCTATATCTCTGTAAAACTAGGAAAGATTAATCTCATTGGAGAGCATTACTATCCGGTAAAAGCCGTTTTCAGTACTGTCAAAGGGCTCAAGAAAAATACCGTTGTAGAAATATCGGGGGTTGAGGTAGGTAAAGTCGGTAATATTAAACTTGTTGATTATACAGCAGAGGTTACCTTATTGATTCGAAAGGGCATAGAGTTACAGGATGATGCCATCGTATCTATCCGTACAAAGGGACTTATGGGAGAAAAATACGTGGAGATAGCGCCGGGGGCTTCTGATATATTGATAGAGCCCGGAGGAACACTTATCGAGACAGAACCTCCGATTGATATAGAAAAATTAATAGGAAATTTTGTATTCGGGAAAGTGGAGGATTAAAATTATGACAAACTGTGGAAAGGTCCAATTAGCGGTATTTGTTTGTATATTCGCCCTTATTTCCCTGCCAACCCTTCTCCGGGCAGGCGAACCAGAAAAACCCGGAAAACTTATCATGGACACTATCGATAAAAGCCTGGCGATTCTTCAAGATCCCTCTCTCCAGGGGGAGCAAAATGTGAACGAGCGACGGTCACAGCTTTGGCAGGAGATATCACCGATTTTCAATTTTGAAGAAATGTCTAAAAGGGCCCTCGGACAACACTGGAAAGACCGTTCTCCTAAAGAGAAAAAAGAATTTGTGGAATTATTTACGTGTATTCTGAGAGATACCTACATAGGAAAAACAGATGTATATACCGGAGAAAAAGTTATTTACCTGGCAGAAAAACGGGTAAAAGGTTACGCCACCGTTCAAACAAAATTTGTTGCAAAGGGTAATGAGATATCTGTTCATTATCGTTTGCTGAATAACGGGGGAGAATGGAGGGTTTATGACGTTATCATAGAAGGAGTAAGTTTGATCGGTAATTACCGCAGTCAGTTCAACAGTGTTCTCATGAGGTCTTCTTATAAGGATCTGGTACAAAAGCTTAAGGAAAAAACGATCGTTAGTCAAAAATAACAGTTTTGTTTTTTTAAAAAACCGAAAAAATTATTTCTGTTTTCAGGTCAGGATATAATAATGAGAGTATTTGTTCTGTTGATATTCCTGTTTTCTTTAACATTCTGTTTGTACAATACTGCCGTCGGAGAAGAGTTAGCACCCGACCAAAGGAAACAATCCGATTCAGCTGAAACCGAAAAGGAAGATACAACAAAAAACAGAGAATTACAGCCAATTAATGTTGAGTTAGAAGCAACCATACATAAAGACCAGAGTACATCTGCGGAAGAAGTACCTGCCGAAACCAGTACAGCAGACAATCAGGAAATAATTACAGATATAACGGATGAGGCAGACATAGAGGAGGAGTATTTCGCAGATGAAGAATATTTCGCGGATATGGAAACATCTTCCATTATAGTGAAAGATCCAATCCAGCCCTATAACCGGACCATTTTTTCTTTCAACGATAAGACATACCATTATTTCTTTAAACCGGTCTGTACAGGGTATCAGAAGGTAATGCCGGAAAAGGCGAGGACAAGTTTCAAAAAGTTTTTTTCAAATATTAAAACGCCTGTTCGCCTTTTCAATTGTCTCTTCCAGGGTAAATTTAAAGAGGCCGGTACAGAAACGCTGCGTTTTTTTATTAATACGACACTTGGCGTAGGGGGATTTTTTGACCCGGCAGAATCAAAATTTCATTTAGAATTGCACGACGAAGATTTTGGTCAGACCCTTGCAAAATATAAAATCGGAAATGGTTGTTTCATAGAATGGCCTCTTATTGGTCCATCTACCATACGTGATACGGTAGGATATGTAGGAGATATGGCTCTGAATCCATTAACCCTCCTTTCCTTTTTTGTCGGACCAGGGGTAAGTTTTGCAACAAATACCTACGATACCATCAACGATACTTCTTTAGGTAAAGGGGAGACGTATGAAAGTATTACACAGGGCGCTATAGATCCGTACATAGCAGTCCAGGATGCCTATATACAGAACAGAAATAAAAAGATAAAAGAATAAGGAAAACCCGGATACCATTAGTTACTTACTCTGCAGATCGGGTTTCGTTTCTCAATCGGCCTCTCACTTCTCGTAAATCTATATAACAGATTTTAATGACGCAGATATCCCGTCTTTATCAGTAACAACCTCAATGTACCCTCCTTTACCGAACATACCTGCATTTAATACGGTCGTATCATTTATCCTGTCTTTACCCCGGGATTCATGAATGTGACCGGTTATACAAACGTGAGGTCTGTACTTTATAATAAAATCCCTGACAATACTACTTCCTACATGCTCACCGCTCCGGATAACATCCGTTGCTGTATCCTTTGGAGGTGTGTGGCAGACCATAATCTTCCACCGTGTATCTTTTATCTTGTTATAACCACTTATCAGGTATCTTTCAATATCAGCTTCACTTATTTCAGAAGGTGTATGAAAAGGGGTCGGACTTGAACCACCACAGCCAAATATACCTACATCTCCAAATACATGTCCGTTTCCATGCAAGTTTATACCCTCCCGCGTTAAATAACTGTCTACCTCATGCAAATCCATATTCCCAAACTGGGCAAATATGTTTTTATTGTAGTTTTTTACAGCATCTATCACCTTTTTTGCTTCAGCCTTTCCGTGACAGTTTGTCAAATCACCTGAAATGACGATTAAATCCGCTGATTCAAGAACTGGTTTCATCATAGTAAGACTATGGATATCTTCATGAACATCACCAAAAGAAATAATCTTCATTATGCTTCCTCCCACAGATATTGTACAAAGTTTACAAACAAAAATATCAGGCGTTACGAATACTGCTGCATTTTAATGATCCTTACTATTTCATCAGTAGATGAATATATTTTCGGAAATTCTATATCGGGTCTTTCAATAACTATGGTATCTATCCCTTCGGCGATTGCCGCACGGATCTTTTCAGATACACCCCCTGCATCCCCGCTATCTTTTGTTACTACGGTATGAATGTGATATTGCCTGAACATCGCTCTGTTTAAATCCTCTGAAAACGGACCATGCATAGCGATAATATGCATCGGAGGAATTCCGGCATTTATACAGAGGGTAATATGCTCCGGAACAGGCAGAATCCGGACATACAGTTCCTTTTTACTCTTTAGCTGAATGAACTTACTTACGCCCGATATACCTGTTGTCAGAAACATTCTCTTTCCGAGCATCCTGGCCTTATCTACTGCCTCCTCCATGGTTTTTACTTTATGAACGAATGAATGCTCAGGAATCTCTATCCTCTGCCGTTCAAAACGCAGGTACCGGATATTCACTCTCTTGCAAGCATCCATCGCATATAAAGAGACCTGCGTGGCATACGGGTGAGTTGCATCAACTACTATATCAACCCCCCTTTCCTTTATGAGTTGAATAAATCCATCTGCATCCAAACGGCCAGACAGACAGACAGATTCCAGGCCCATCTGTTCAAAAATCTTCTTGCCGTACTCTGTTGCAACGGTCGTTATGATACCGATTCCTTCTTCATGGAGCTTTCGAACGACCTCTTTTCCTTCTTCCGTACCTGATAATACAAGAATCATAGAATACTTTCTCATTATAAAAATACTTAACCTTAAGCATTAAGCATTGAATCTTAAGAATCTCATGGTATAGTACAAAAAAAGCATGAAAGGGTCAACTGGAAACAATTTGATCCAAATGATATAACTCCAAGATTCCTTAAGATTTCTCTTCACGAACACTTATGATTATAAAAAACCGGTATTTCTACATCGTTGGAATGTTCATTTTTCTTTTGTTAAAATTGCAGTGGAAGTACGCCTTTAAAATCTATTCTAAGCCTGAGGCAAAAAAGGTGCAACGAAAACACATCCCAAATATTTATAAAGAAGATGACAAAACGCTTGTTTCTGTTGTACACGGCGGTACTATCTACTCAATGCTGAAAGAAGGTATAGAACTTCTGGGTGGCAGAGAAAAATTGGATGTTCAGGGGAAATCTGTTCTTATAAAACCAAACATTGTTAACCGCTATCCCTACCCGGCAAACACCAATCCCCTCGTCATCAAACATCTCATAAAGCTCCTGCAGGAATGGGGTGCATCCAAAATATTTGTCGGTGATACATCTGCCATCTTTGACCTTCCTACCAAAAAAAATGCCATAAAATCCGGTATATGGGAAGCTATTCGTGATGAGGATATAGAGTTCATTCCATTAGAAAATCATGGCTGGGTAGAAGTGGATACAGACCAGGGAAGGTTTTTAAAAAGTATCATTGTATCAGAACTTGTTTACGCCGTTGATAAAGTCATTAATGTCCCTACAGTCAAGACCCACAGTTACGCCCACTATTCTATGTCGCTGAAAAACATTGTCGGTATTATTCATCCCAGACAACGCCCATACTTCATTGCACCCGGCTATTGGGATGAGGTTGTTGCGGAATTCAATATGGCTTATACACCACATCTGAACATCCTGGATGCAACAAAGATTTTTACAACAAAAGGCCCGACGGAGGGTAATACAAAGGCGCCCAATATTCTTATTATCACCGGCGACAGGATCGCCGGTGATGTTGTAGGACTAAGTGTTATAAAGACATTCGGGGGATTACAGAGAACTGATAACAGCGGCGTATGGGAACAAAGACAAATCAAAAGGGCCATAGAACTCCAACTTGGAGTTACCGATCCATCAGAGATAAAGATTGTATCGAAATGCATAGATACAGATGAATCGAATTTTCATGAACTTATACAAAAAATCCATCATCATGTGAAAAGGAGTAGTTAAATATCTCGCTTACCCTTTGAGAGTGTCTGAAAAGTTCAGAATGAAACTGAGGAAAAATGTGCCCCTGATGTAGCCGCAGGTCTTTAGCCTGCGCGCACACACGTTCAAACTTCAAGAAAAAGTACAGCACTATTTCCGCACTCTGGCCTTATCAGTTATACATAAATATATGTGAGATATACGGTAATGGGTCAACGCATAAACAGTTGGAGGATCAGATAAGAATGTTAACAACAGATATCCTTATTATTGGAGGTGGAATCGTAGGTTTTTCTGTTGCCAGGGAACTTAACAACAGGTACCCGGGTTTAAAAATAACCATAATAGAAAAAGAGGCTACATTGGCCTGTCACTCAAGCGGAAGAAATAGCGGGGTACTCCATGCTGGCTTCTATTATACACCGGACAGTCTCAAAGCACGTTTAACCGCAGAAGGAAACAGACTCTTAACAGAGTACTGCTTACACAATAATCTTTCAATAAACCAATGCGGAAAGGTTGTTGTTGCAAAGGATGAAACAGAAGTAGAGAGTATTTATGAATTAAAGAGAAGAGGTGATAAAAACGGTGTAGCGTTAGAAATCGTTGACGAACAAAGATTGGCAGAACTTGAATCAAATGCAAAAACCCATTCCGTAGCCCTGTACTCACCTGCCACCTCTGTAGTAAATCCAAAAGAGGTTGTTGAACATATTGCCACGAGTCTGAAAGAAAAGGCTGTTCTCTTACTCAACCAAAAATTTATAAAGCGATATGATACCTCCACGATAGAAAGTAGTTCATACAAAATACAGTATAAATATTTAATCAATGCAGCGGGTTTGTATGCAGATAAAATCGCACATCAATTCAATGTGGGACGTAAGTATACCCTTATTCCATTCAAAGGTCTCTATATGGAATATAAGGATTCTCATGCAATCCAAAAGCATATCTATCCTGTACCAAATTTAAAGAATCCATTTCTCGGCGTACATTTCACCAGGACGGCAGGCGGAAAGGTAAAGATAGGTCCAACTGCCATACCCGCCTTTTGGAGAGAAAACTACAATGGTTTCTCGAACTTCAATATAAATGAATTTTTAGAGATTATTCTTCATGAAGCAAAACTCTTTTGTACTAATGCCTTCGGCTTCAGGAATTTAACCTTTGAGGAGATCAAAAAATACAACAGGGATTACTTTATAGAACAGGCCTCACATCTGGTGAAAAAGATAGACAGAACAAAATTTGGTAATTACCTGAATCCAGGTATTCGGGCACAATTACTTAATAAAGAAAACATGAAACTCGAGATGGACTTTGTTATTGAATACGGAGAGAATTCTGCCCACATCCTGAATGCTGTATCACCGGCGTTTACCTCCGCATTTTCGTTCAGTAAATATATTGTTGATAAAATGGAAGAACTGGATTTGAGGAGTTTCGTAGGTGCAAATGGCCTTGTTGCATAAAGCCGTTAAAAAACAGATTTTCCTTTTTTCCTTCATCCGCTTGTTCCAAAACTCTGTTTGGGAACAAGCAGGCGAGCAGGCAAGCAAAATTTCTGAAAGATTCGGTTCCATATGTTTAGTATTATAGATATAAGAAAGAAATTTCTTATAGGCATGTTTTTACATTTTTTTCTTGATATAATTTCCTTAAATATGTATAGTGAATATCAATTCACATAGGAATAGACTAAGTATGGGTACTGAAAAATTAAATACAGAAATTAGACAAGATCAGATAGTACAAATGGCTTTAAGCTTGGTTGCAAGTCACGGTCTAAAGGAATTGAGTATGGCAAGGATAGCACGTAAGGTAGGCCTTGTACCTTCAGCAATATACCGACACTTTAAAAGCAAGGATGAAGTATTGGATGCTGTTCTTGATTATATTCAGAGAAGATTGCTAGATAATGTTGCTATTGTTTGCAATGAAACCTCTGAATCCATCGACCGGCTCAGGAGACTGCTTACATACCATATAAAATTAATTAGAGAAAACCAGGGGATCTTCAGGGTAGTCTTTTCCGACGAACTCTACAGCGGACATCCCGAACGGAAAAATAAGGTATATGAGATTATCACAAAATACCTTGGTAAAGTAAGTGAAATAATCGGTCAGGGACAACGAGAAGGAAAAATATGCATCGACACTGACCCCATAACTATCTCTCTCATGTTTTTGAGTATAATTCAACAAGCGGCAATTCTCTGGCATGTGAGCAATGAAAAGTTTGATATCACAAAACATACAGAAAGGGTATGGAAAATATTTAATGAATCCTTAATTACGAAATAATTTTTTTGTCTGTAATGTGAATTAATATTCACATTGATATTATAAGATTATCTTCTCTCGATTACAAAAGTATGTGGTATCCGGCTTACGATTTTAACTTTGGCATAAAAAGATGTAGACGAGTATTAACTCAAAGAGAGAGGATTCAACTAAGCTCTTAATTCATAGGACAAATTTTCTAAAATATATTATGGTAACATATATCTGGATGCAATTAGTCACATCGTTAAGACAATTTTCGCCACATAAAATAATCCTCTGGCTCAATCGTCAGAAAATATCTGAGTCAGCTATTCTTGCTGTAATAGCTATTCTTGTGGGCATGACCAGTGGAATTAGCATATGGCTCTTCAATCAAATGTTTAGTCTCATATATCGGACTTCATTCAATGAACTTGGTACACCTCTAGGTCTCCTGGAACGCAAGGAGACAATCCTCAAGTTATCCTATGCTGCTACACGCTGGTTGGGGATTGAGAGCGCAGGTATTGTCTTGGGTCGATTGGGAAATTGGCTGTTCATTCTCATACCCGCTATTGGTGGCCTCATTGTTGGACTAATAGTACATCTTTTTATCGGTAAGGAACGCTATCCAGGAATCGCCGGAGTCATGGAGGCTATAGCATTAGCTGGTGGAAGATTGCATTATAAAATCATGCCGGCAAAAGTAGCCGCTGCTGCTTTGTCTATTGGCTCCGGTGCATCGGTAGGTCCGGCCGATCCATCGATGCAGATCGGCGCCAACCTGGGATCAATGTTTGGACAGGTATTGCGTTTTTCCGACGAACGAATACGCACGCTGGTTGCTGCAGGTGTGGCGGGGGGAGTTGCTGCATGCTTCAATGCACCAATTGCAGGGATGTTTTTTGCGCTGGAAATTATTATAGGAGAACTAAGTGTTAATACATTTGGTATTATTGCATTATCCTCTGTTGTCTCATCTGTCTTTACACAAGCTATGTCAGGACCACAACCTGCATTCCACATCCCTGAGTATACATTTAACTCGATATGGGAGTTACCGCTCTATCTGGGTCTTGGTATACTGGCGGGGTTCAGTGCAGCGTTTTATATCCGTTTTCATCATTTCACACGAAATATCTTTGAAAAATGGAAAGCCCCTCGTTGGATAAAACTCGCAATAGCCGGGCTTTCTGTAGGACTTGTAGGCGTTTATTTACCACAAGTTTTTGGCACAGGTTACAATACCATTGAACAAATTTTAAATGGAAAACTATTTGGGATACCTCTCTTACTTTCCTTAACTTTTGCGAGACTGGTATTAACGCCAATTTGCATCAGCAGTGGTTTCTACGGCGGAGTATTTGCCCCTGCACTCTTCTCTGGTGCCGCGCTTGGTGGTGCTTATGGACTCATTATCGAACAGATTTTTCCTTCACTCCCTATTTCACCGCCAGCCTTTGCAATGGTCGGGATGGCTGCTGTCCTTGCAGGAACAATTCATGCACCAATTACTTCATTCATCCTGCTTTTTGAGATGACACATGACTATCGAATTATTCTGCCATTGATGGCTGCAGTAAATGTCAGTTTATTCCTCTCATGGCATTTACAACATGATTCGGTGTATACCCTGGGACTGACGCGTAAAGGTATTCGCCTAAAAAGAGGCCGCGATGTTGATGTGCTGGAAACAATCACTGTGAGTGAAATCATGATAACAGAGGCTGCTACATTACGCGAATCTGATTCTCTGACAATGGCAACCGATCTACTCGTGCAAACGCGCCATCATGGTTTGCCAGTAGTGAATAATGCGGGAGAGTTAATCGGTATTATTACTGCACAAGATATCGGCCGCGCACAGGGTAATGATAATGGTGTGGTACATTCAGTTGGTGAAGTTTGTACCCGAGAGTTACTCGTGACATACCCGGATGAAACAATAGGCGAAGCCCTGTACCGTATTGGAGTACGTAACGTGAACCAATTGCCCGTAGTGTTACGCAATAATCCACGCCGACTCCTTGGCTTACTGCGTAATACCGATATTGCACGAGCTTATGAACTCGCTTTGACCCGACGTAAAAACAATTCAACATAATGCTTGTTAAATTAATCTTAGTTTAATAATTTTTATAAGGAGGAAGAATATGCTCTCGTCACCGTAAAGTATCTATAGTTAATAACAAATGAAACCGAACAGGAAATAAAATTGTTTAAAAGGATACTTCTGTACGTTATGAAAGTTTGTAAACAAGTTATACGAGGAGGTATCCTATGCTTCAATTGGATCCGAAATG
>SOER01000044.1 GCA_021646405.1 Candidatus Loosdrechtia aerotolerans | reverse complement strand
TTCCCTCTTCCACAGTAGCAACCGTTATGATGCCTTTCTCGTTGGCTACCAGAATTCCCTTATATCCTAATTCATTCTTTACCACTTCGAGATACTGAACGATATCATGATAATCCTTATCCTCCGGGCCAATCGTTACCGATTTTGCCATAAGGGGATTATTGGAAATGGCACGGGCATTCATCATCCTTTCATGCATCCAGTTGGTAACCAGCTCTGCCTGTTTGTGCCCGACACCGTCGAGATTTCTGATAAGAATTTCCTGCAGATCCGATTGGATTCGGGGATAAGCGATAATTCTGAGGAGAATGAATGGCAAGAGAGTAAATGCAATTAATAAGAGAATAAGTCGATTTCTAATCGAAATATACATTTTCTTCTCCGTAATTTAAAAAAACAAAGGTTAGATGTACAGTATATTTAATTCCCACACCGCAGCTTGAAAGAGATACTTACCACCAATGTGTAGGATATTCCCTTTTTCCAAGTTTATTAAAAACAACTCCGATAGCTACCAGAATAAAAGCACCCAAAACGACCGGGTTTAAGATATACCAATATCCGGAACCCAATCCCGCTGTCTGAATCGCAACATATGCAGTTGCACCGGCGGGTGGATGAATCGAATAGGTTACCGTCATAAGTACAAGGGCAAGCGCTACGCCAAGGCCAATGGACCAGAAGGTGGTACCAAAAAAATCATACACAACGACCCCGATACAGGCCGCCAGAAAATGTCCCAGGAGAACGTTTCTTGGCTGTGCGAGAGGTGCCTTGTATGCACCATAAACCAATACAGCACTCGCACCAAACGGTCCTAACAACATGGGACATTTCCAAAGATAGGCAAGCAAGGCAGTAAAACCTACTCCTATAAATGCTCCCCATAATGCAAGCCACACTTCCCTTGTAGGAATTGCAGGTTGTGGTGTCCGAGGCAATTTTTTTACATGTGCACGTATTTTGTTTACTTGATCTAAAAATGGCATTTTTTTTCTCTCCCCAGTTGAAGCCCTTTTTATAAAATCTACTAAACGCGTTGAATACTCTTCTTTTTTTTCCTCAAAATCTTTCTCTACCTTGAACTTAACATCCAGAATCTTCTTTGATCCGGTAGGTTTCTTCTTTTTGAACATCTTTTCTCAACACCTTTAATGCTTGCCAATTGTAAAATATATCCCATAAACCAAATATATCGTGCAACAAATCATCCTTTCGTTGATTCTTCCCTGCTTCTTCTTCATAACGAAAAATATACCAACTCTCCGTGAAAAATAATTACTCCTTATAATATTTGTATAAGTACCTATAAATAAAGATGTTAAAAAATTACCAATATTTCTGTATTTTGCAAAAAATGATAATTTATCTAACAACAATAATATTCCATTATGCAATGGTGATTTCATGATGAAATAAAACATATGCTTTACTCACTCTGGAACAACGAAGGCAGCGCACTATCACCTTCGCAAGGAGGCTGTCCCTCTCTGGAGGGGTAAGGTATATGCATGAACTTACCGCCTTCGGCAGACTTTTACTCAACACACTCCTCCCCTGAGTCTTAAACCGGCAAAAACCTTTCAAGATTCTTCACTCCGCTTCGTGGAGTTTACACTGAACACACTCGCTTCGCTCAGTATAAACTCCGTGAATGTGTTCAGAATGACAATACATGGCGTTACTCTCTCGCGCAAGGATGAATCTCTTTCATCAAGGATGAGACCCTTCGCTCCACTCAGGGTGACAGAATACAGGTTGCCATCCTGAAATCCTTCATTTCACTCCAGATGAGATGTCAGCAGGAAATTTTTCATTCTGAGCGGCAGCGAAGAATCTCGTCTTTTCACGGTGTTAAGAGAGCACCTTATACTGAACAAATGAAAATTCCTATACAATCAAGCTAAGGAATTTTGCTGTACTTTTTTCTGGAGTTTGAGCGTAAGTGTACGCAGGCTGAAGACCTGCGGCTATATGTGATTGCCTTCGACAACCGTTGGTAGACGGCATCAATTTAGGTGTGCATTTAATGAAGTGTTCTGTATGACCATTCTCTGCTAACTGCTGATTGCAAATTGAGGAGAAGCACCTTAGCTTGATGCATATGGGATTAAGAGGGAGGGAAAGAGGAAGACATCTTAGCCTAATACATATGGGAATTACCAGGGCATTCAGCCCTGGCCCTTCATGCAGCATTTTTTGTACTTCTTGCCGCTTCCACAAGGGCACGGTTCGTTACGGCCGATTTTTGGTATTTCACGGATGAAGGCTTCCGAAATCTCATTATACTCTTCCGGGAACTCCAGTTCTTCCTCTTCTTCCATCTTCCAGCGTTCTTGCCGTTTTTTGATCTCTGCTTCGTTATAAAAAGACAGCCAGTCTTTTGTATAATGGTAGAGATCTTTTTTGTGAGTGGAGAAAGTCTTATAAACATCATCTTCGTTGAATGCAACAAATTTAAACTTACCTTCTTCTCTGAATTTCTTTTCCTCTTCACAAAAGGCAAGAAGGGATTCCTTATACTCACTCCGTGAAAAATCAAGAAGCACGTTCCCTGCACTTTCTCTCGTATCAAAATCTTCTTCCTTATTAATCAGAATAGAGTAAATCAAAGAAAAAATATCGGCCTCGGTTTCCGGATGATGAATGGTAATAGCCGCCAAACTCATCATTGCCGTTGACCTGCATTGCCAATCATTTGTCACATCCAGAACCAGTTTCTTTAGCTCATCAATTGCCGGTATTCCCAACTTTCCAAAAATTGATGGTAATTCCGTGATAATCCAATCAATATCATATGCCTCTGCCCGTCGTAAGGCCCTTATGAGTGGGAGAACAGCTTCCTTTGTATCAATTGCACCAAGAATAAATACTGCGTGTACCACTGCCCACCATGCAGATGATTTTTCAGTCCAGTACATTTCCTTTGACACAATCTCATTCAGCGGCTTTATCATCCGTTCCCCGCGCCTGATACATTCGTCCACTGCCTTTCGTGACAATCGGTCTTGTTCGGTAAAAAGAAGGTTCACAAGCTCTTTATCATTTAACATTTCATAATACGACATACGATAGGCTCCTTCAGGATAAAAATAGTTTCGCCCCCGCCTTCTTCAGCAAACATAGGTACCTGTACATAAATATTTGCATATTGAAACTCTCTGGTAATAAAAACGTACAAAAATTTGTGGTCAGGTACTTACTTCATCCAAGTAAATAATACCATAATTCCCTTCTTTTAAAAGGGACAGTTCAAATAATTACAAAAAAAATGTCCATGAGAAAACTGAAAGATGCGGGATAAGGCCGGTCTTAAAAATATTGGTATCGGATTGGTTATAAAATTTGTGAATGGAATACAATGCTTCGTATTGTACAAGCCTGTTTACAAAAAAATCTGTTTTTCAGTACCGGATTACTTCTCAATAATATCAGAGATCTCATGTTGTGATTTAATCCGGTACTTCTTAATCTTTCTCCAGAGTGTTGTTGTCGATATCCCGAGTATCTGGGCAACCTTCGTTTGATTGCCACCGTATTTATTCAGGGCATCAATAATGGCCTTTTTTTCCTGCTCTGCGAGCGTTGAAACAATAAATGATTTTCTTTTTTCCTCCTCCATTGGCTGCTTAACAATGGCATGAAACTCTTCTTCGGGGAGCAGCAATTCATTTACGTTTATTACCTCACCTTTCGACAATGCAACAGCCCTCTCTATCATATTTTGAAGTTCCCGGATGTTGCCCGGCCAATCGTAATTTACCATGGTATATACGGCTTCCTTTGAGAATACCCTTTTTCCTTTTTTTAATTTTTCCAGGATCTTTTCCAGGAAGAAGTCTACTAACAGCGGAATATCCTCTCTTCGTTCCCTGAGTGCAGGAAGGTGGATGCGGATTACATTTATTCTGTAAAACAGGTCTTTTCTGAACTTTCCCAGTTCAACCGCTTTTTCTAAATTTTCGTTGGTAGCGGCAATGATCCGTACATCCACGTACATTGATTTATTCCCGCCAACCGGGCGTATCTCTCCATCCTGAAGGAATCGTAAGAGTTTTACCTGTGTTGCAGGAGAGGTCTCACCAACCTCATCAAGTAAGATTGTACCCCCTTGTGCCTGCTGAAATAGCCCTACCTTATCGCGAATAGCACCCGTAAAGGCACCTTTTACATGTCCGAATAATTCACTTTCCTGTAAGTTTTCTGGCAATGCACCGCAGTTAATCACAACAAACGGACCCTCCTTCCGGGGACTGTTATAATGAATTGCCCTTGCAATTAATTCTTTTCCTGTACCGCTCTCACCGGTTATAAGAACGGTACTTTCAGTGCGGCTTATGTGTGAAGTCATTTTTAATATTTCTAACATAGAGTTAGAATTACCGACAATACCTTCAAATTTATACCGTTCCCTGATCTCCCCTTCGAGGTACCGAACCCGGTCTTTCAGGCTTTTCTTTTCGATCGCCTTTTTTGCAACTTTCAATATTTCCTGATGGCGGAACGGCTTGGTCACATAATCGTATGCACCGTCCCTGATGGCCTGAACCGCTGTACTAATGGTTCCATAAGCAGTAATAAGCACCACCTCCGTAGATGGATTGATAGTTTTGACTGCCTTCAGGACTTCAAGACCATCCGTCTTTTTCATTTTCAGATCTGTAACAACAAGGTCGTATTTACTCGTATACAATTTTTGAAGAGCCTCTTCTCCACTCGAGACACCCTCTACCCGGTATCCTTCATCTCTAAATGCAATTACGAGAGATTCCCGCATGGCATCCTGGTCTTCCACTACAAGGATTTTTCCGTCTTCCATCATTCTCTCTTATCCCCACTAAAAGGTTACAAGGTTATTTTTCGTTTCCAATAGGATTGACAGGGAATTTGATATGGAACGTCGTTCCCCTATCCACTTTGCTTTTTACATCTATCGTCCCGCCGTGGTCATCAATAATCCGTTGAACTACAGAAAGACCTAGCCCTGTTCCCTCTGATTTTGTTGTATAAAAAGGCTCAAATATCTTATCCAGATCGTGAGGCGGTATGCCCCTGCCAGTATCCGACATTATAATCTCTATGGCGTCTCGTAAAAACAGGGTTGTTTTTCTTACCATAACCTTAATTTGTCCCCCATCGGGCATAACGTCCAATGCATTGATAAACAAATTCCAGAGTACCTGATGAATCAGATCCGGGTCAATATAAACCTTTGGCAATACACTTTCATAAATTTCCTTTATCTCTACCCGGTCCGTATACCGGCTATCCTGCTCTAAAAGAAAAATAGTATTCTTGATTACTTCACGGATATTATAGAGAGAGAAGGATGGCACCCGGGGATGTGCAAAGGTTAAAAAATCGCTAATGATTCTGTCAAGCCTTTCCGATTGTTCTACAATCATTTCTAATAAATCCTTATCCTGACCCGTCAATTTTAAATGGGCATCTAATATTCCTACAGAATTACAAATTGCCCCTAAAGGGTTCCGGATTTCATGGGCAATCGCTGCGGCTAATTCTCCCATTGAAGCCAGCTTTTCAGACTGGCGCATTTGCTCTTCCATGTCCTTTCTCTCGGTAATATCCCGCACGAATGCCCGTGTACAAATACATCCTGCATTTTTATTATAGAGAGCCGTCCCATTGATCTCGACATTAATTTCCTTCCTTGATTTTGTCAGAAATACCGTCTCTAATTCGCCGCTTCCCGTTTCTATAACCCGTCCAATATACCTTCGTATTTCTTTCCGGCACCCCTCTGGAACAATATCCTCAAGGGTCATTTGCCTCATTTCCTCGAGGGAATATCCCAACTTGTTTAATTCCGTTTTATTTACATTAATGAATTTTCCTTCAGAACTGATCTCATGAATCATTTCCGGGGCATTCTCTACAAGATCCCGATATTTTTTTTCTGATTCTTTTATGGATACAAATAGTCTCGCATTTTCTATAGCGATCGCCAATTGTGAGGTAATCTGGTTTAACAAACTAAAGTGGATATCGGTAAAGGCATTTCTCTCTTTGCTGCCCAGCGTAATAGTCCCAATCGTAATCCCTTTTGATTTTAGAGGAAAACAGAGATACGAGGAAACGCCTCTCCTGGCCAATTCCTGATCAATGAAATACCTCTCGGCAGATGTATCCGTAATAAACACAGGTTTATTCTTGCTGATCGCAACACCTTGCGCTGTTGTTTCCAAAGGATAATGAATCCCTTTTAACCAATCGGGGGAATACACTGCCCCATTCATAATGTGGAAATTTTCAGTAATTTCTGTCCCATCGACAAGATGTACTACACCGAGCCATGCAATATCGATTATACGCTTCAACTCGGTATAGATATACAGGTAAATCTCTTTAATATCCAAACTCGATGCAATTATCTTGTTAATATTATTTACAATATCTTTTTCCAGCTCCACAAGCCGCTCTTTCGTGATATCCTTGGATACTACCACAAATCCAATAGGCCTTCCGTTCTCGTCACGCCGCAGGGTAAAGGTTACATGAACAGGGAAGATCTCGCCATTCTTCCTTCTTCTCATTACCTCTCCTTCATACCGGCCCGTTTTGCGGGCTGATTCCAGGATAGAATCAACCATCCCCGCCTCCACATCTTCTTCCAGATGAAGCATCCTTACATTTACCTTCCCGGCCACTTCTTTCGAATCATAACCATACATGATACTTGCCCCCTTATTAAATGCCAGGATATTGCCATCCAGATCTTGTGCGATGATTGAATATTCAGTGGAACCGGCCAGAATACTATTGAGAAAATTCGTTGTCTGCTGAAGTTCAAGGGTTCTCTCTCTTACTGTATTCTCAAGGTCTGTTGTATAGTTTCTTAATTTAATCGTCTTCTCTTCCAGAGATTCCGCCATGATATTGAATGCCTGTGCCAGCTCACTAATTTCATCCTTTTTCCTGCTCGCTTTTACCCGCTGGGCTAAATCTCCACCTGTAATCCTCTTTGTTACTTCTGTTATATTTAAAATAGGAGCAGAAATCCTTTTGCTGAAATAAAACGCAATCAATATTAAAGGAAGGGCTAATATGAGAAGGGTCGAAAGGACAAATTTCTTTAAACCGTAAGCAGCTCCGTATCCCTCATAAATATCAATTTGTGCAAGTAAGCCGCAGTCATACTCCGGAATCCAGCACCAAGCACCCAGAACCCTCTTGCCATCATAATCGATATAGCCTTCCGTATCATACCCATCCTCAAAATTCAGGCATTTTTGTGCCCCCTTGGTAAGCTTCCCTGTGCGGGGGTTTACTACCCTGAGTTCCAAAGCTGTTCTCTCCCGAATCAAACCAGCCTCTTTTAGATCACCTGCGAATCTTGATTCGGTTAACATATACCCTTCTCTGTTCATGAGAAACGTCTCTCCTGACCTCCCCAGTTTTGCCGTCTTCATGATTTCACTCAGGGGTGCTGTACTGATTCTCAGAATAACTGCCCCCCCAACGGTAGCATCAGTATTCATAAGCGGGGCAGAGATAAACATTATTGGAATACCGGCATTGCCTTTATCTCCATTTCCTGTCTCGGCGGGCTGCTGAATCCTGGATACAAAGATGTTTCCATTCAAGGCCTCTCTGCAATAATCATGACGTATAACAGCGGAACCAACCCGTTCCTTTTCTGTAGATGCAAGTATGGTTCCATCCTGTGAAGTAATATCTATCCTTTCATATACATATTCCTTCTTAAGCATCTCCATATAATCATAGAGCTTCTGGAAGGCGTTCTCTTTGTCATTCGTGCTGATATTATTCCCTATAAATGCAGAGATATTTTTACTTACAACCTTTGCATCATGCCTTCGCTCTTCAAACCACGTTTTTAAAATCTCTGCCTGCTTCTGTTGTACACCCTCCAAATTTCTTATCAATGCCTCTTCCAAATCCTTTTGTGCCTTGGGAAATGCCATGAAACGCAGGAGCAACAACGGCAGAAAAGAGCACAATAAGAAGATCAGGATAAGCCTGTTTCTAATCGATTTGAAAGGGAATATTTTCATTTTATGAATAGTCTTTATATAAAAAACTTTTTTTCCTTTAATTTTAAGACATTTCTGCCCGCTGCGTGTATCTCCGTTTTCGCCACACGACTGCACTGCCTATTCCATTTCATCTTGATCTGCTATCCGTTTCCCGGGTCACACAGGCCTCGCAGAATATTTCTGTTCACGTGCTGCCCCAGCTTTGACCGTGCAATATACAATAGACCATCCGGCATAGAATAGTTATAAGGAAACGGGCATAATACTTCACTCAACTGACATATGACATCATGATACATCTCCTCAGCCTCTTCCGGTGACATTCCATACTCTACCTCATAAAAATACCCCAGCCCCAGATCCTCATTCCCTGGTGCCATCAAACTCCGTAATCCGTATTCCCGGGGATTCTGGGTAATGGGAGAGTCTTTCTCTATCCCGAAAATAGACGGCAAGCAGGAAAAACCAGGTGAAGATACATATTCCTTTGTAAGAACAAACCGGAGCGTCTCCAGGGCTTCTTCCCTCGTTTCCGTTGGGAATCCAACGATGATATAGAGATGGAATGCTATGTCCGCTTTTAAGCAGCTATCCAATATCCTCTTTACCTTATCAGTCTTTATCCCTTTTTTCATTAAATTCAGCACGCGTTGATTATACGATTCCAAACCGAAGACCAGTTTCTGACATCCTGACTTCGACATCTTTTCCAACAGATTATCATCAAGGGCACTCTCAAACCTTACTCCGGCCATCCACTGGATATTCAGTTGATTTTCCGGTAAACTGTCCGATATCTCCCGCAAGGTATTAACAGGAACAGATTCATCGGTAAAGAAGAAATACGGCGTTTGATATTTTTGAGAGAGTGTACGGATGTCCTCTATAAGCAATTCAACCTTTCGCGTGCGAAAATTTCTATGGTCCAAATGCAGGTTACAAAAGGCGCATTTTCTGTAGTAACACCCTCTTGACGTTTGTACCGGTAAAACGGGTGCAGGGGCATGGTACAGCCGTAACGGAAGACCATCAAAGTCGGGAGCAGGTAACGCATTTAAATCTTCTGCATAGAATGGTTCATTGATTCGTGTAACATCATTCTCCCGGTAAATCAAATTGGGCACCTTTTTTAAATCCTTCCTGTCATTTACCTGCTCTACCAGTCCCAGCAGGGCATGCTCACCCTCAAATACGATAAAGCTGTCTACAACCGAGAACAGCCCGTCAACCTTTTTTATAGAATCGATAAGCTTGGTAAAAACACTTCCGCCAATAGTAATATGGATCTCCTTGTTTTGATCCTTTACTAATTTTGCGAGGGTTAATCCCGGAATAATCTGCGAAGTACTCGTAATGGAAATGCCAAGTACCTGCGGAGAAAATTCAAGCACGGAAGAAAGGATATGCTCCTGATAAAGGGCGAGGAATATGTTCTCCTCTTCATCACCAATCGCATGAAGGATATCCTGAGATGAATAGACGGAATAGCGCATGTCATTGCTCACTGCATTCAATACCGAAGGATAGTACAGGGCAGACAGCATTCCAAGGGCTTCATTAATGATATGAACGCTGTCCATATATCTCTCAAGATTGTAAAAACCATCAGACCTTAAGGTGTTTTTTGCAAATTCTACCTTATCAATAACTGAAGGAATCGCTTCTGCTGCCCTGGCCAATACGTTACGTTTCTCCTGATCATAGGGAGAAGCACCCCACCAGGACATTTCCCCGGTATTCCCTAAACGTCCTAATTTATCAACTATCCTCTGGTGAAATTCAGAGAATGTCTTCCTGGTAAGGAGGATATCCAATAATTCGATATTCAAGTCTCTTTGAATAACGTTATCAACACCGTTTTGTCTCAAAAATGCTGTTAAGGAGGGTAAACTTAAATACGGTTGTGAGGGGTGCCAGGACGGCGGAAAGAGTAATAATACTTTCATCACTTCACCTTTTCTCTTCTGGTTCTGATATTTCAACGGGTTTAATTTTCGGCGGCATAATTGAATCCAGGCGTAGGGCCTCCCTTCCTGCCAAGACATCCATTTGCTTTTGTGATTGGGTCTTCAGAGATAAACCATAAATCTTAATAAACCCAAGGGATGCATTGTGATCGAAGGAATCCTCTTTCTGATACGTAGCCAGCTTTTCACTGTAGAGGGAGAGCGGTGATTTACGCCCTACCACTGTGCATGTTCCATTGAACAACTTTACCCGGATTGTCCCCTTTATGAGACGTTGACTGCTTAATATATACGCCACCAAATCCTGATGAAATGCAGAGAACCAAAGACCATTATAAATTAAATCAGCATAATACGAAGATACAATATCTTTAAATCGCAAGGCATCTTTTGTTATCACCATGCCTTCGAGTGCCCTGTGTGCTGTATGCAGTATAACAGCTGCCGGGGCCTCATAAATTTCTCTGGACTTAATTCCTACCAGCCGGTTCTCCAGATGATCAATACGGCCAATACCGTGCTTTCCACCCCATGCGTTCAGGGTATTAATAAGGCTAACCGCATCCATCTCCTCGCCGTTTATTGCCACAGGGATCCCTCTTTCAAACTGAATCTCTACATATTCAGGTTCATCCGAAATTTCGCCGGGACTCTTCGTCCATTTATAAACATCCTCCGGCGGCTCAACCCAGGGGTCTTCCAAAACGCCGCACTCGATACTTCTCCCCCAGAGATTTTCATCCGTGCTGTACGGGCTCTTAATCTTTGCCTCTACAGGGATGTTATGCTCCTCGGCATACCGGATCTCTTCATCCCGTGTCATCCTCCATTCCCGCACAGGAGCAATGATCTGCAGGTTCGGATTCAGGACCTGCAAAGACACATCCAGCCGTACCTGATCATTCCCTTTCCCCGTACAACCATGGGCCACGGCATCCGCCTTTTCTTCGTCTGCCACATCCGCTAATAATTTTGCGATTAACGGCCTGCCCAGAGCCGTAGCGAGCGGATATACACCTTCATACAATGCCCCCGCCTGTAGTGCAGGGAATACGAAATATTTGACAAAGGTATCTTTTGCATCAATAACAATCGCCTTTTTTGCTCCAATTTTTAATGCCTTTTGCCGAATAGCCTCCAGATCCTTTACTGCACCAAGATCAATTGTTACCGTGATAACATCCATAGTATATTTTTCTGAAATCCACTTGATTGCAACAGAGGTATCCAGACCACCTGAATACGCTAATACCACCTTTTTTCGCTGCTCTGACATGTAGGTAAATCTCCAGAGAATGTTAACTTAAATAAAACCATATTTTAAAATGAAAAGAGCATTTCAAAATGAAATTATATTCTACAAAGGGATAATAATCAAATACTTTCCCTTCTCAAATACATTTGAATTCGCTATCCTTTTCTGATATGATTATCGAGTTATCGTTGTTAAAAACAGAGAACGTAATTATGTGTGCATGTTTATTTTATAACCTATTAACTTAAAAAGGAACTGATACGATACTCCATGGCAATAGAAGAGTTCACAGTAGCAAACTTTTTCAGTAAGGCGAGAATTCATGTCTTGCTATTTATTGCAACATTCCTGACAACTTATTATGTAAATGGGCCATGGTACTCGGTAGCCATTATGACCATCCTTCTCTCCCATGAGTTAGGACACTTTTTAATGTGCCGCAAGTATCACGTTGATGCTACCATGCCTTACTTTCTCCCTCTTCCATTTCCACCTTTTGGCACCTTCGGCGCAGTGATTAAAATGAAAGGGGTTATTCCTCATAAGAAGGCCCTCTTTGATATTGGTGCCAGCGGCCCTCTTATTGGGCTCCTGTTCTCTATCCCTGCTATTATTATTGGTCTGCTCCTTTCGGATGTACGACCCATGCCGAGTGATGACTCTTTTTACCTCGGGCTCGGGGAACCGATTTTATTCTCCTTTATTACAAAACTTATCTTTGGTACTTTACCTCAGGGAATGGATATTTATCTCCATCCGATTGCCTTTGCCGGCTGGGCAGGACTATTTGTAACAGCACTCAACCTTTTGCCGATAGGACAGCTCGACGGAGGACACGTAATGTACGCCCTGTTAGGGAAAAAAAGCGATATCGTCTACCGCATAGGTATCTTTCTTTTCTGTGTAATTGCCATCCTTTTATATCCGGGCTGGATGGTCTTTGCCATATTACTCCTCCTTTTCGGATTTCGTCACCCTGCCCCTGTAGATGAAGTTACCCCGCTTGATTTCAGACGTAAGGTGCTTGGCATTATCCTGTTTATCATATTCCTTCTGTCCTTTACACCTGTACCGTTGAAACTTTGATCAGGTGTTTTTATTATGAAAATGAAAGTTGTTGTCGCCATGAGCGGCGGTGTTGACAGCAGTGTTGCAGCACATCTTCTCGTAGAACAGGGATATGATGTCGTTGGTCTGTTTATGCGTCTGGGCATAGACAAAATCGATGCTATAACAAAAACCAGGGTTTGCTGCAGTCTGGAAGATGCGGACGATGCCCGTAATGTAGCAGACCGTCTCGGCATTCCGTTCCATGTCCTCAATTTTAAAGATGCCTTTGATCGCATTATCGATACCTTCTGTACCGAATACCTCAATGGCAGAACACCGAACCCATGCATTCTTTGCAATCAGGATCTGAAATTCGGGAGACTGCTGAATTTTGCCAGGATGCTGAATGCAGACCTTATCGCTACCGGACATTATGCAAAGGTAGAAAAATCGGGAAACAGATACCTGCTGAGGAAAGGAACAGATGTTAGCAAGGATCAATCGTACGTCCTGTTCCCGTTAACCCAGGACCAGCTTTCGAGGACCATTTTCCCGTTGAGTACCGTAACGAAAGATTCTGTACGCCAAATAGCCAGAGACCTGAACTTAAGGACGAAGGATAAACCGGAAAGTCAGGATATCTGCTTTGTTCTCGATAATAATTATCATTCCCTTTTATACGAACGATTCGGCAATTGCATCACCCCGGGGGTTATTAAGGATACAAAAGGAAATATCCTGGGAAAACACCCGGGAACATCGTTTTTTACTATTGGACAACGAAAAGGACTTGGCATTGCACTCGGCACACCCCGGTATGTCGTTGATATAGACCCGCGGGAAAATACGGTGATTATCGGTACCGACAATGAGCTCATGGAAAACGAACTGGTTGCCTCTGCAGTAAACTGGATCTCCGTTGATACACCGGAAACGCCATTGGAAGTACATGCAAGGATTCGATATAATCATACCCCGGCTGCTGCTGCCGTCTACCCGCAGGGAACAGACCGGGTACGTGTTGTATTTAAAAATCCGCAGAAGGCCATAACACCGGGACAGGCAGTTGTTTTTTATCAGAATGATATTGTCGTTGGCGGGGGATGGATTGACAGAAAGGCATGAAAAAAGATTTCCCCGGCAGGATGAATCAAGTACTGCAAACCTGGTAAGGTACTTTTGTAATCCTTCGCATCATCCCGTTATTGTAGTTTCTCACCCTGCAGTCTTAACGTTTTTCCTATATGGTACAATCCTTTTTTTTCGTAAGCATCCGCAAGCAGGAAATACGTTTCTTTATGACCGGGATGAAACTTCAGTACACGATTGAAATAGAATATAGCCCGGTCTATATCTCCTTCCTCGAGGTGCGTAAGCCCCTGTGCACTATCATCCTGAGTCCTTTTCAATAAAACCCCCAGCGCCCGATTATACTCGTTGAGTGCATCATGAATCTGTCCTCTTTGTATATACACGTTCCCTAAATGCACATGGGTACATGAGAGCAAATCGCAAAGATCCTCTCCGGGATGGTTCATTATCCCGACTTCATTTAATTGAGAATTATCCTTATGGTAAGTCATATTTTCCCCGTTACTACTCATGAATGAAGGGAAATTACTGCCAGCAGAACCTGACGGTAGCTTGCTATCATACACATCTGACAGGAGTGCAATTGCCTTTCTGTACGAATCAACAGCCTTCTCGCTCTCCCCGTTTTTTGAGTATAACCACCCTAAGCATACATAACCTTTACCATAATCAGGTTTTAATCTCAGAACATCCGTTACCTCCCTCAATTTTTGCCCGATTGATGGCACATTTCCTTTTATCCAGCCGTAATCTTCCATGGTGTATTCCGCAGATACTTCATGTACCATTGCAATACAATCTGCTACTGCCTGATGGATCTGATTTTGAGATGCAGAAAGAAACGCCGTGAAAGCCCTCAATTCAGGATTATCGGGTTCGATAAGGGCCGCCCGGTTCCCTGTATCCATCGCTTCCTCAAACATATTACATTGTATATATATCCATCCCAAAAATATGTAGGCGCGGATATCGTCCGGATAGAGATGAATAATTTTTTTACACACCCCGATGGCTTTATCGGTCTGATTATTTTTGCTGTATGCCGTTGCAAGGAAAAAATACGCCCTTTTGTTATCGGGAGCTACGGCAAGGATATCTCTTGAGAAAGAAATTGCCTTCTCAAACATTCCATGCTGAATAGAGCGGGTCACCTCTGTATAGAGATCCTCCAGGATATGTTCTCTTATCCTCTTTGCCTCGGTCAATTCCTTCAGGGCCTCGTCCATCATCCACTTTTTTGCATAAAAGCAGCCCAGATAAATATGTGCTTCTATCCGGTCAGGTTCAATGGATAGTGCTTTTTTTATATCCCCGATTGATTGATCGGTCATCCCTTTCACTGCACGGGCACAGGCTAATTTTATGTAAGCATCGGTATAATCAGGCTGTATCATTAAAACTTCCTCATATTCCCGTATCGCCTGATCGACTGCGGGAACTAACTTCCTTCCATATACCATACGGTCACCTTTTCCTCTGTCCGGGCTAAGCTTTAATACCTTTTTATATTCATCCAGGGCATCGCCTAATTTCCCCTGCATCATATAACACAGTCCCAGTACCTCATGTGCGGGAGAAAAATCATCTATCAGATAGATCAGTCCTGCAAAATGGGTAGAAAATTCTTTCGTAACGGCAAGGGTATTGTTGAGCATAGGATACTCGAATGTGGTTTTCCGAAGATCAGGATTCATATCCAGCACTTTATGAAGTTCCTTTACAGCCTCAGGTACCATACCCTTTTGGCTGTAAGCCCAGGCAAGATATGCATGGGCTTCTCTCGCATCGGGAACAGCCTCAATTATTCTTTTTAACTCAGGTACAGCAAGGTCAATCAACCCCATTTCAATATAGTACCTTATCTGTTCATGCTTTGTTTTTTCAGTTACAAATTCTCCCTCGTTGCCTCCGGAAAGGGAAAACGTATCAGATTCCCCGGCCTTCTTATTCTCTGGTGCAGATACAGAAAAAAATAACCCTTGTTGTGCAAGGGTTATTATTGGAATACAGAGTAAGAATTTTACCATATACATCATATTCTCTTCTCTTTTTTGTTAGTTCATTCGTCCTTAACCGAACTGAAATATTTTTATCAAAATCTTAATCCTTCTTTGTATCCGCCGGCAAAGCCTCCTGCTACAAATTCCGGATACGTTGGTGTCATATGCTCAGAAATATCAAGTCCCACAGTTTCATCTTCTTCACTTACACGGCCCAGCCCCATGGCCTTGAGACCGCCAAAGATGATAATAGCACATAAGCAGGAATAAAAAATACACAGAATAAAGCCAAGCGCCTGTATACCGATATCAGATGTAATACCATGATAGGTAGGGCGTATAAGCCCCATTACTCCTACTGCTATACCACCAATGGCACCGGGCGTACAATGAACTCCACATGTCCCGACCGTATCATCAATTCCCACCTTATCAAGCGATTTTACTACAAGCGGGATAATCCCTCCGCTGATAACACCTACAATAATAGCAAAGCCGGGATGGACAAAAACAGCCCCGGCACAGATAGAGACCATACCTGCAACCGCTCCATTTCCCGTTGTAAGAGGATCCGGCTTCTTATTCATAAGCCATCCGCCAAAAAGGGCACCAAGGATACCGCCAGCCATGCCCATGGTAACATTGATGGTAGTTGTAGGGATATCAGTAGCGAGGATTCTGATCATCTCACGGGCTGTTGCATGTGTCGTTGGCTCACATAACGTCCCAAGAACTACAGAGCCTACATTAAAACCATAAAATGCTACACACAATATAAACACACCAAGTATCATTTGCGAAACGCTGTGCCCCGGAATGGTATAACATTCCCCCCGGCCAAATTCAAACAACCAGGTCTTTTTATTGGTACGCGAGTATTTCTCGATCCGCGGTCCAACAATCATTGCGGCGACAAGGGCAGTGAGACCACCCTGAAAATGTACAACAACAGACCCCGCGTAGTCCACATAGCCCCACCTGGTCAGGGGCCCGGCAGACCATGCTAACCATCCAAAAAACGGATACATAAAACCACAGTAAAGAGTAACATAAATAAGGTATGCCTTAAAACTAAACCGTTCAGCAATGGCTCCCGAGGTAATTGCACAGGAGACAAGGCAAAATCCCCACATAGTAAACCAGTGCCCGTACACGTTCAATAAATCCACGTCTACCGGATCAACCACCCCTAAAAGGCAATAATTCCAATTGCCACAGAAAATAGCGTATCCGAACAACCACCAGACCAGTGTGCCGATCCCTATATTTGCACATATCTTCATGTAAACATGGGTAGCATTTTTCGAACGAACCTGCCCGCTCTCCAAAAAAGCAAAACCAGCCTGCATGAAAAAGACCAATGTCCCGGTAATGATTAACCAAAGAACATAAATAATGAGGATAATATCCCTAGCCAATACATCAACCACCGGTCACCTCCTTTCCTAATTCCAAAAACCAAAAATAGGACGCAGATTTTTCTGGTTTAGTTTCTCAATTACTCTCGGTTTCTGGTAGATAGTGTCTACCCTACTATGATTGTTCGAACAGTTTGAACGGTTCGAACAGTTCATACGCATATCCTATAGAGTGGATGCGTCCCATGCACCAATTCTATTTTATCAAAAAGCCCTCAAACAAAATGCTTTTGTGTCGCTAACTTATAACTTTAAGAGTACATACTACCACCATAAAATAAATAATCAACAGAATATTTTCAGTTATACTGAAATTTATTCATGCCTTCCTCAAGGATGATTTTATTTGAATCCTGAAAATTTTATCTATAAAATCGTGGGAAATTTATTCTGTTCAGGTTCGCCGTTGGTCTGCCCTTTCCGGCCCATAATAACCCTGAGCTCTGTAGTATTTTTTCAACAAGGTAATTTATTTATAAAGGTAAACGAATATGCAAAAGTGGTTAAAGAAAGAAAAAGAATTACGGAAAAAAGGCTTTGCTGATAAACAAATTGAAGAAACGGTTGCCTTCCTGCGGCAGAAAGGCATTGATACGGTTTGGGATGTCCAGGCTGCCTATGATGCAGGCCCGTTTGGATTAAAGGACAGGTGCTCTTTCGGGAGCCATGGGCTCTGCTGCCGTAATTGTCATTTGGGTCCCTGCAGATTGGATGGGGAAGAGATACCTTTCCACATGAAACTTGCCGTACCAAAGACCAACCGGAGTTCGTGTGGCAAAACAGCCGACAGCATGGTCGCCGGGATGCTTTTGCAAACCGTGATAAGCGGGACGAGCGCCCATCTCGGTCATGCAATACACACAGCAAAGACCTTTGTAAAGGCAGCGGAAGGTTCAAAAACTTACCCTATTAAAGACGAACAAAAACTCCGTGCAGTTGCAAAGGACCTGGGAATTAACGTAAACGGGAAAAATACCCTTACGATTGCGAAGGAGGTTGGACAGAAGGCTATGGAAGACCTCATTGGACCCGGCGAAGGGCTTATGAGTTTTGCACTCGCCCTTGCACCAAAGAATATCGATAAACTTGCGAAGGCAGACCTGATCCCGCACAAAGGGGCAGCAGAAGCAATCGTTCAGGGACTCCACAGCACCGTTCAGGGAATGACGAGCAGCACCCATCACTTACTCATGTCCTGTCTGAAATTTGGTATTATCGACGTGCTCTCCCTCTACATTTCAACACAATTACAGGACATCTTATTCGGCACACCTGCACCAAAGGAAAGCAGGATAGGAATGGATGTCCTGGACAGGGAAAAGGTAAACATCCTCGTCCACGGCCACGTGCCTGTACTCTCCGAGATGGTAGTTGCTTATGCACAGAAACTCGAAGACAAGGCCAGGGCGGCGGGGGCAAAAGGAATCAATGTTGCGGGCATCTGCTGTACAGGAAATGAGGTGTTAGTGCGGCACGGGATCCCCATGGCCGGCAGTACCATTATGCAGGAACTCGTTGTTGGTACAGGACTTGTTGATGCCGTATGTGTTGATGTTCAGTGCGTCTATCCATCCCTTTCAGCAATAACCCGAAAACTCCATACACGATTAATTACCACCATGCCGGAGCTTAGAATGGATAACGACATCTATATCGAGTTTACGCCTGATAATGCCGATGCATCCGCTGCACGGATAATTGAAGAGGCTATCGCTGCGTTTCAGGCGCGTTCAGCAGAACGGACATTCCTGCCAAATACAAAAGGACACAATCTCCTGGGCGGATTCTCAGCCGAAGTCCTTATGAGCGTATTGGAAAAGTTAAACCCGGAAAAACCGTTAAAGCCGCTCGTTGATCTGATCACTAACGGTTCAATCCAGGGTATTGCTGTACTTGCAGGGTGTCTGTCACCAAAGATTCAAACCGATATGAGTTTTATCACCATCGCAAAAGAACTCCTCAGGAACAATGTACTTATCCTCGCTACCGGGTGCGCTGCCACGGCTTGTGCACGGCACGGGTTAATGACGGGTGAGGCAAAGGACCTTGCCGGAGATTCGTTACGGGGCGTCCTTGACACCCTTGGAAAAGCTGCAGGTCTGAATGATACAATACCCCCGGTCCTCCATTTCGGTTCCTGTGTCGACAACTCCCGGTGTGCCGTATTGGCTTCAGCAATTGCCGATTATTTACAAACCTCAATAGATAAACTCCCGTTAGTGGCAAGCGCTGCTGAACATGTCGTAGAAAAGGCAACCGCCATTTATATGGGGGTAATCGCACTCGGCATAACAACCCATATTGGTGTAACGCCAAAACTTGGTGGTTCACCTCATGTAATTGATATGCTTACCAGGGATTTAGAGAAAATTACCGGCAGTAACTTAATCATTGAAATCGATCCCCATGAATCCGCCAGGGCTATGCTTAATCATATCCAAAAAAAGAGAAAAGGGCTTGGGATTTAACAAGGAGATGTGAATGATGGGAAGAAACAGGCCGCTCCTCCGGAGCTTATGAGACTCTTTGCATTCAATGCTACAAACAGCCGGCTCCGATGGAGCCAATTGCATTTGTGCTTGTATTCTGGTTATCGTTATTCGTAATAAGTACCTGTACATAAACATTCGCATGTTGAAACTTTCTGATAATAAAAATGTACAAAAATTTGTGGCCAGGTACTTACTTTCGTTTTTTGAAAAAAACCTGAAAAGCTCCGTTAGGAGCGATATATGAATAGAAAAACAATGTGCACCACTATCAAGCTCCGGAGGAGCGACAGAGAAGGCATGGAAACAATCGATGCTAATCGTACCGAATCTTTATAACCTCCAAACAGTCCTTTTCCTAACGCTTTTAACCCTGAACTGAAGATTACCAACATGTCGCTCCTCTGGAGCTTATCATGGAGGTACATTCTCATTCTATTAACATCCCGCTCCTAACGGAGCTCCCCTCTTATGCCTGGCTTCCGCTATTCATATCTCACTCCTACTCCCCTTTCACCTTATTCTGTCTAGTTTCACCTGGTAGATACTATAATCCAGGAAGGATAACTGAAACAACTTCATCATTCCGACAAAACAAAATTGTATATTTTTGCATACAATACTATATGATTTTAATAACAGATAAAACAAAATATAACAGCTTTCTATAATGGTAGTTATGATAATCAACACCAGAATTGTATGAATATGCATACAAAAACCATAAATAAAAATCTTTTTCTATAATAAAAGAAAACAACATATTAAATTTACTCCAATAAATTATATTGCAATTAGTTATGAATTGTCCTTATCAAAAATTCTCATGTTAAAGAATTTCTTGGCAAGTACGTTGCGAAGTTGTGGTATCACGTAACGTTAAAAGTAATTTTGCCTTAAGGTGAGACCTTGCAAACGGCAAAGAAATCTCTTCAGATAAAAAAGCCGGAACTATAGTTGGATACTCCAACTATAGTTCCGGCTTTTTTATTGGTAAATTATGAACAGAAAGGAGGGAGGATAAAAGCATTTTAACTACCTTATTAACTCATTAGTTGTCCATGTGAAATGGTACAGTGATTGCTTTCTTCTATAGGTTTTCATTCATTAAATTGGAAATAACAGGATGCAAATATATACAAGCTACTATACAAATAAAAAGATAGCGGATTTGAATGTTACGCCAGTTGGCATTTCCCTGGATGTTCCTGCCAATTTAGTCTTCGAAGTTCCTTTTTATATCGAAGAAATTGCCCCATCAGAAACGATGATTTATTATTCATACCAAATGTACAGGACAGTTTATCTGAGTAAGTTGGAATCGGTCTCTGTTGACCGACTAAAAAAGCGTTTTCAGGAAGTTTTAAATTTTGGGGGCGGAGGAGGTCCTGCAGAAGGGAAAGATCTCGTTTTGCTCTGCATTGAGGATCTTTCTCACATGGGAGATTGGTGTCATCGTCGTATATTTGCAGAATGGTGGCAAAAAAAGACGGGGCAAGTAGTAAAAGAACTTTAAGGTTTTGTACCCTACTTTACTTTTTGAGTTTCTATGGTAGTTTTTGATCTTGCCGGTAAAGTAACGGTAATCCTGGTGTACTCTCCCCCAACACTATCAATAATAAAATCACCTTGATCTATTTCTGGAAGGAGATATGGCTAAAAGCCAATAAAAGCTTATGAAAAAAAAACATCTTAAGAAAATTACCGAAAACCCTGACTTCATTCCGAATATTTATAATTATTGTGACCGATGGTGTGAAAGATGCTCATTTACTTCACGATGCGAGAATTACGCATTGAGCAAAAAAAATTTTACCGATTCAGAGTCACGGAACATAAATAACCATATCTTTTGGCAGAACATGGCTGAAGTCTTTGAATTACCGCTTGATATATTGAAAGAAGTAGCAAAGCAAGAGGGTATTGAACTAGATATCCTTGATACGAAAACCACAACAAAAAAGACTTATAGAGATATTGCTAAAAATCACGAATGTTCCCGTTTGGCAATGATCTATGGAGAAATGGTAGACAACTGGTTCAAATTGGCAGAGGGATTATTTGACGAAAAGGAGCATATATTAAATATAAAGATACGGCTTGGAATACTTGATGCTGATACTGATACTGCAGCAGAAGCAGCAGTTCTCAATGATGCAGTAGACATCATTTGCTGGTATCAGCACCAGATCTACGTCAAACTCATGAGGGCAATTCAGGGGGATATTGAAGAAAAATCAGAGCATCAGGACCGGTTTCCCAGAGATTCTCACGGCTCTGCAAAAATCGCATTAATTGCTATGGACCGTTCAATAGCTGCGTGGGAAAAGATGGGTAAACTTTTTCCTGAGCAAAAAGACAATATCCTCGATATACTGTTACACCTTGACCGGCTCCGCAGAAAAACTGAAGAAGCATTTCCTGCTGCAAGGGCATTTGTACGACCCGGATTTGATACAATAGACCCAAATTCAAAACCCCTCTCATTTCTTTAACTTAACCATTTTGCAACGTTCGTTTTCTCTATCGATCATATTCATAACGTTCCCGGTATTTTCAAGTTTTCCCCTGTTTTCTTCGAGGACTTTAACCTTATCCGTTAATAACGCCAGCTCAGTACGGATCGATTCGCTCCCTGCCTTTCTCCTCTCCTGACCTTTTTGGATGGCCTGTTCTATCTGTTTAATAAGGTCATTGCCGAGGTCCTTTAATTGTTTGGAGTAATAATGAATGGTTTTATAAATCTTTGCTGACAGGTCAGAACGTACCCTGCCACAATTCCGGCTTACTTCGGAAGATACCCGTTCCATCATCTCGTGTAAGACCATTTTTCTGCTTACCGATTTAGGCAGGAAGGTACGCAGAATGGATTTGACCTCTTCTTCTGTTAGGGCTGTATATTCCTGGACCATATAATAAAAACTATTGTCCCTGGTTAACTCCACAGAGAATTCAATTTGATCCATGGGTACCTCAAAAAGTATCTCTGCAGCCGCCCTGAGCTCATGAAAGATATCGTTAGAACGTTTTGTAAAACGATGAAAGGTTTCCTGAATACTCCCTGAGATAACACCCTCGATATCTTTTCTAAACATATCAAATCCCTTAATAATCTCCTCCTTGATAATCTGCTGCATATCGTCTCTTAAAGCCGTTGGATGTAAATCCTGATTTTTTTCAAAAAAATCCTGAAGGCATTTCTTTATCGCGGGCACCTCTTTTTCCTCAAAAACCTTTAACATCTCTTCGACCCTGAGACATAACTTGTCCGATTCACCCTTCAGCAGGTAGGTAATATCATCTCTGTCCTGTTTCAGGCTTGTAACAAGCCTCTGAAAGGTATTGATCTTCTCTTCCAGTTCCTCTTCAGAAGCTACCAGTGTCTTCTTCTCAATTGCTATCTGCGATAGTATCCGGGATATAACCCGTTTCACCTTGGAGATCGCAGTATCCAGAATAACCCTGCCCTTTTCCGAAGAGAGAAAACGGCCCAATGCATCCTCGAGATTCAGAAGGCCGCTCTGTAAGAGTTGAGTTTCGTTGTACACTATTTTTGCCTTCAATGCCTCTCTTGCTGAAATAGGCAATATCTCATGAACAGTAAATCCCATTTCTTCAAGGACCTGTTTGTTAAAAGCAGCGATTTCTTCAATTTCCTGAGGAGACAGATAATCAATCTTATTCAGAACAAAAAATATCTTTTGAGTAGAATTTTTAATCGTGTCAAGAAGTTCTTTTTCTACCTGTGAGATAGGGACATCAGCGCTCATAAGGAACAATGCAGCATCCAGATGATCTAAAAACTCATACGTCGTTTCTGTGTTATGGAGAAACGTTGAGCCCACACCGGGGGTATCTACCAGCAGCATCCCCTGTTCGAGAAAAGGGGACGGATACTCAATACGCGCACACCGTACGCCGCGTATGTTTTTTGGATTCCCTCTTTCTGTTATATAATCGGGTAGCTCCTCTATGTGAATCTCCTTCTTACTAGCATCTTCCATAAAGACAGTACACATGATCTCCTTGCCAAACGTTAAGATCGTTACAACGGACGTTAGCGGCACTACGGAAGAAGGGAGGATTTCTTTACCGATCAGGCTGTTAATAAGGGTTGTTTTTCCCCTTTTGAACTGACCAAGAATAACCAGGTTAAAACTATTGGATATCAACTGCTCCTTGACCGCAAATAACCGGTTCCCCGTTTCCCCCCCGGCCTCGTCTTTTGCTAAAGCCTCTATATCTTCAATAACAGTCAGTATATCTTTTTTCTGTTGTACGAATCCCTCTAACATAATGCAACATATCCCTTCTCAAAATAAAAAACCCCTGTCAAAGTTGTATACTCCGACAGGGGTTCAATAAAAAAACTCCTGTCGAAGGAGACCTTCAACAGGAGTTATCAGCTATAATGTAGCAATTAAGGTGAACTCCATCACCTGTATTTTAAACAGAATTTACTATAATAATAATTCAATTTTTTGTCAATAGATTTTTAAGCGATCATACGACCGGTTTCCCCGAATTTAACGACTATTTTTAGAGATACCCGGTTCTCGCATTATAATCCCATACATTACGTTAGTAATAATCATGGTAATCTTGTTACGGTAATAATTCAGAAAATATAGTTTTGGGACATGAAAAATCTCTTGAATATCAAATGAATCAGAATCGATTCTATGAGCATGGGCAAAGGGCTCCCATTTAAGGCATACGGGGACATGAGACAGTTACCGAAAATAGTTACCGATAATTGTGAATAAATTTCTCACATGTCAGGAAAACAAACTTGACGGTATCTTAATAACCAATATATTATACTACAGATTTTAGATTGTCTAATAAGGAATTTGTAAGCAATGCGATCTGCATGATTTGTGAAAAATCTTATTATACACAGCGCATTAGATTATTGCAAATAGCTGTTGCAACCTTATACAAAACAAGGTTAATTCCAAAATCAATACGCAAAATAATTATGCGTTATGTATATCTGTTAAACAATGCACTTTATGGAGACACCCTATGACTACACAAGACATTCGCTGGATTCAACGGTTCAAACATTTTACCAAGGCCCTGGGCCAAATGACTAAATTCATTGAAAAAGGCGAACTGAATGAACTGGAAGAGCAAGGGTTGATCAAGGCATTTGAATACACATACGAACTGGCCTGGAACACCATCAAAGATTACTTTGAAGCGCAGGGCGAAACGGGTATCCACGGCAGCCGTGACGCCTTCCGGCTGGCTTTCAGGAGGGGCCTGATCGATGATGGTGAAACCTGGATGGATATGATCACGAGTAGGACCCTAACAACTCATACGTACAACGAAGAAACTGCCCGGCAGATTGCCAATACTGTTGCCAACCGTTACTTTGCGGCTTTCAGGCAGTTGAAAGCCGTTTTGCAATCGCTCAGTGAGACAGAACAGTGACTCTTCGTTTTGGCTTGAAAAAAGCAACCATCCAAAAAATCTGCGCGGTTCTGGCCAAATACCCGCAGGTAGAACGGGCCATTCTGTATGGTTCGCGTGCCAAAGGCAACTACAAAACCGGCTCTGACATTGATCTGACCCTGCTGGGTGGCACGGATTTGACGTTGAACGTGGTACACAAAATTCTCAACAATCTCGACGAATTGCTTCTGCCGTATACCATTGACCTGTCAATTTTTAATAATATTAACGATTCTGACCTAATTGAGCACATTCAGCGCGTGGGTGTCACATTTTACAAAAAGGGCGAAATCATCCATGAATAGTGTAAAAAGAATTAAACCACGGAACACCTGGCGCGGCCTTTGGCCGCAACCAAATTCGAAATACGAATATCGAAACTTGTCCTGAGCGGAGCGAACGGATACGAAACAATTTCAAATGACAAAAAACTCAATGTTCCAAACTTTACATCTGACATTCAAAAAGTTTTTATCAGGTTAAGGAACTTTTTTGTAAAAGTTGATAGAGTATAGCATCAAAGTTACCCCTGAGACCTGGTGAGGAACTCTATCCTTTTCCCTCCCCCTTCATCCTATATGCATCAAGTTAGGCCTTCGGCGACTTTTGTCTGTTGTAAAGATGTAGGGCAAGGCTTTAGCCTTGCTTTCCCGCCAGAATACCTGTACGGGGAGGCAACCCTAAA
>SOER01000043.1 GCA_021646405.1 Candidatus Loosdrechtia aerotolerans | reverse complement strand
CGGGGTTTACAATTCTTCTGAGGTCTTTTGCTATAATCATGGCATCCCTTCGGGATTAAAAACAATTGAACATAAAGAATCACTGTTGCATCATAGTAACATCATTAACCTTATAACAACACCCCCCCGTAAACCCGCTTACATAAAATGAAAATTCCTATACCATCAAGCTAAGGTGCCTTTCCTCACTATGCTATCAGCTATGCGTCCCTTACGCTATCTCAACCAGAAAAGAGTATAGCGTTATTCCATACTCTAGCACGAGGCCGCACCCTAAAGGATGCGGCTACATTTTGCGGCAACAGGTTGATACATGTAGCCGCACGGCTTTAGCCTGAGCACACTCACGAACAAACACCAAAGTGCTATTCAGCACTCCGGAAAGAGAAGATCTACTCGTTCCAACGATCTGCGTCCTTTCCACAATAATCTGAACTTTTTAGATATATCTCTTACCATTATAATTTTCTCCCTATGGGAAGGAGTATTGAGTTAATCGCCTGCAAACTGAAATTTCGTTGCAAAACCACTTCGGCCGTCATAGTTCCATTCGTACTTATCTTCCTGAAACCGGTGGGTAACGGCTTTTCCCATATCCAGTGTCAAATCAAACTCCTTTGCCCAGATAGAAAAATTTTTATTAACGATCTGGGTAGGTTTGTTCACATCCCCGGCACCACGTATTAATTCTATATCTAAAAGCAGTCTGCCAGGGACCTCAGCCTTCTTATGCCATTCAGAAGACTCTACGTGAATTGGTAAATATCGTACCGTAATCCTCTCCTGAGGTACCTTTGCAAAGCTGAATACATGATTTTGAAAAATGTCTAACAGGGCATTTTTTTGAACAGCAGAGGCTGTTTTATCATTAATATAGAAAACAACCCAATTACGGTCCGGTGTTGCAGTAAAATCTGTTATTCCGATCACGGTTTGACCATCCAGTGAATGCTGTCCGTAATTTCCCTTGTGAATATGAAATACCCCTGCAATTTTACACGTCTTGTTATGAGTCGGTTCTGTCCCAAAAAGGCATGGGCATCCAGGATTACATGTGCATCCCTCAAAGTATTCACCCTCAACCGACCATGCAGAACCGGCAAGAGTAGTATGAGAAACAAAGCCGGACATGATGGCAAAAATTGCTCCGAATATTACATACCGCAACTTCTTAACCATGATTCCCTCCTATACCAAGTAACTATAAAATAACCATACGTAAATTAAACAGGAACATTTCAGCGCAGTGGGTCTTAAACCGCAAAAACCTTTCAAGATTCTTCACTCCGCTTCGCGGAGTTTACCCTGAACACATGAAAATTCCTATATAATGAATCTACCATTTATTCCATTTGTTATACACCTGCAAAAAACGCCACCCTACTCTCTATGTACAACAACGCGTTTTCCTAAACCTATTTTCTTTATTACCTGTAAAGAAATTTATTTCCGAATAAGTGGAACAAAGCTGACAGGGGCTAGAGATTTTTTTGTGATATTTGAAGAAGCATCTTTAGTAATCAGCATCAGGTCCTGTATCTCATAAACACCGCCAACAGGTATTATCATACGGCCGCCGGGTTTAAGCTGATCAATGAGTGGTTGGGGGATATACTTTGCGGCAGCAGTAACGATAATCCTGTCGAACGGGGCATGCTCCGGCCATCCTTTATAACCATCACCGATCTTTACGTTCACATTTGTATAACCCATCGATTCCAACTTCTCCATTGTCTCTCTGCCGAGTTTTTCTACTACCTCTATGGTATATATCTCCTTTACCAGCTCCGAGAGAATAGCCGCCTGGTAACCCGATCCAGTTCCTATTTCTAATACCGTATTATCTTTATCCAGTGTTAACAATTCTGTCATGTAGGCAACAATATATGGTTGAGAAATAGTTTGTCCGAATCCAATCGGTACAGGCTGGTCGGAGTAACTCAGAGAACGCCGTTCCTCAGGTATAAACAAATGCCGTGGCACTGTTTCCATAGCTTCCAATACCCTTTTATCCTTTATACCCCTGGAAACAAGCTGTTCTTTCACCATACGTTTCCGCTGGTGTGCAAAGAACTCTTCGTCTTTTACGGAACCCCTCTTTTCAAGGGCAAAAACACTCCCCTTATTATGGAAGAAAGGGGTTGTAAAAGAAAACACCTTAGCTGTATACAGGGTTATAATAAAAAATATAATAAGAATGGTTTTCATGTTCTTCAAACCGTTTCGTAGAAATTTGGTGCTTCAACATAAGGCGTACCCTACTTGCTACAGTATACAATGCAGGCATGGTTATGGAACGACAACGAGAGAAACCTCTTGCCTCTTATATACTTCACCAACAATATCAGCCGTCAAAACGCCCCTCTCTTTAAGTCTTGCACAGAGTACGTCGACCCTTTCTTTTGGAACAGAGATCAGCAAACCGCCAGAAGTCTGAGCATCAAAAAAGATATCTATCAGATCCTCTCTTATTTTAGGGTTTATTCTGATCGCATCCTTTAAATACTTTTTTCCAAGCCTTGATACCCCCGGTATCAATCCCATCCTGACATAGCGCTCACAACCTTCAAAGATCGGTATGTGCTCAGCAGAGAACGACAACGTAACCTTACTTGCCTCTGCCATCTCGAATGCATGCCCTAGAAGCCCAAAACCAGTAATATCGGTACAGGCATTGACACCCACCTCCATCATCGTTTCTGATGCAGTATTATTTAATGCGACCATGCTTTTTGTTACGAGACCGATATGTTCTTCCAGCACTTTGTTGGCCTTGATAGCAGAGATGATTAATCCTGTTCCCAACGGCTTTGTTAGTACTAACATATCCCCTGGCCTGGCGCCTGCATTGGTCATAATCCTCTGAGGATGAACAACCCCTGTAACAGCCAGTCCGTATTTAATTTCAGTATCCTGCAATGTATGGCCGCCTACAATAACGGCCCCGGCCTCATTCACCTTATCCGCCCCTCCCTTCAGTATGCCAATCAAAATATCCTTATTCAGTATATTTAAGGGATAGCAAAGAATATTCATTGCGGTAAGGGGCTTGCCGCCCATGGCATACACATCGCTTAGGGCATTGGCAGCTGAAATTTGTCCATAGTCATATGGGTCGTTTACGACTGGCGTGAAAAAATCCAGGGTTGATACCGTAGCGATTTCTTCCGTAATTTTATAAATACCTGCATCAGCAAAGTTCTTAGGGCCAACCAAGAGATTCTCATGTGGATATTCAGGCAGATTACTGAGCACATATGCCATGTCTTCAACGGGGATCTTACCTGCTCACCCGGCACATGTTGCATAGTCAATGAGTCGTTTCTTTTTCCACAACAGAGGTATCACCCCCTCTCTATTTTTTATAACTGTCGCGGCAGGTTTCAAACCTGCACCTCTCTATTGCATATGAAATCAATACAGCCTGGATTCCTTAGACAGCACTTACTCCAATTCCTCATATTTTACTGGAACCAGGAAGCAGATGTTTCTTTTGTATTGAATTTTGCATGACACTCGTCGCAACTATTCACAACCTTAAAGAAGGCCGCCGTCGCCTTATCTTTATCTCTTTTCTGACAAGCACCTATTAATTCCAGGGCGCTCAGATGAAATTTAACATCTAAGTTTATAAATTCTACTGGCAGATCATCTTTATTATTACCGGTAAAAACAACGGGACTTGCCTTTTTCAGTCTTTTCGTATCCTCTTTAATATCTTCCCAATTTTCCTGATTGATTGACATTGATAGATGTTTCAGTAACAACTTGATATCCTTCATATGGACCACAAAGCCTTCTTCGTTTTTAATAAAGTCATGTTCCTTATTTGACACGACTTCACTGCGAACCCTCTTCTCGGAGGCAGTTCCTTTTTCTACTTCCCCTGTTTCTCTCTTACCGCAACCAAACATCAGTACGAGTAACATCACAACAACAAGTTTTTTCATCTGAAATACCTAAAAAGTGAGCCTGAAAAATAAAAAATGTATAAAAACGGTACATTGCATGTTAAACATTCTTTCTCAAAAAATCAATCTTTTATTCTTCACAGGATATGGAACGATTTTCCGATATCTCTGAAGCGTTCGGCAGCCCACGCAAGGTCATTATTCGTATGGGTAGCAGAAATCATTACGCGGATACGTGCCTTGCCCACAGGCACAGTAGGATAACCAATAGCCTGGGCAAAAATACCTTCTTCAAATAGCTTTTGGCTAAAATCCCTGGCAATCTTTGCATCACCGATAATAACAGGGGTAATAGGAGTCTTTGTACGACCGAGGTTGAACCCGATCTCTCTCATCTTCTCCTGAAAGAATGCTGTGTTTTCCCAGACCTGCTTCACCAGCCCATCTGAAGAACTCAGAATGTCCACTGCTACGATACACGCTGCTACATCAGCAGCCGTTACAGCACTGGAGAAGAGAAAGGGGCGCCCCTTTTGTGCAAGATAATCCGTTATTTTTTTGCTCCCTGCAACATAGCCGCCAACCACACCAAATGCCTTTGACATGGTACCTACCTCAATATCGACCTTCCCGTGTAATTGAAAATGATCGACAATGCCCCTGCCACCCCGTCCCAGAACCCCTTCTCCGTGGGCATCATCTACCATGGTAATTGCCCCAAAACGATCGGCAATTTCTATAATCTCAGGAAGTGGTGCAATATCCCCCTCCATACTAAAAACACCATCAGTGATAATGAGTTTGCGGCGGGCATTTTTTTCGTTTGATAACTTTCCCTGAAGGTCTTCGGGATTACCATGTTCATATCGTAAAATCCTGGCCTTTGAGAGCCGGCATCCGTCAATAATACTTGCATGATTCAGCTCATCTGAAAAAACGACATCTCCGTCACTAACAATTGCAGGAATAACAGCAAGGTTTGCACAGAATCCCGATTGAAACGACAGGGCGCTTTCTACACCTTTAAAGGCTGCAATTTTTTCTTCTAATTGCTTATGCAAGGTTATCGTTCCTGCAATAGTCCTGACTGCAGCAGGGCCTACACCATACGTTTCAACAGCCCTTTGTGAAGCTGATTTTAATGCTGGATTATTGGCAAATCCCAGATAATTGTTTGAGCAGAGATTCAATACCTTTTTCCCGTCTACCGCAATCCATGCCCCTTGCGGTCCCTCAACAGTACGGATATGGATCAATAACCCCGTTTCCTTAAGGGTATCAAGTTCTTCGGTAATAAAACCAAGTTTGTTCATACTATCTCCTTTTATGTTCATCATGAATCATGAGAATAACCTTCCCACACTTCCCATCCTTCATGAGTTTCATACCCTTCTCATAATCCTTTAACGGGAACTGATGGGTAATAATGGGACCTGGATTGACAAGCCCGGAAGACAAGAATCGTGAGGTTTTATACCAGGTGGAGAATATTTTACGACCGGTAACCCCGTAGATACGTATCTTTTTGAAGATAACATCCTTATTCAGATCGATATTTACCCGTCTTTCATAAATACCGAGAACAGAGATCCTCCCTCCCGGAATAAGTACCTTCAGGCCCTGATCTAATGCCTGGTTATTACCGGAAAATTCCAGAACCACATCTACCCCATTATGGTGTGTAGCCTCCAGAACTGTTTGAACAAGGTCTTGCTTTCTGGGATTGACAGCAATATGGACTCCCATTTTTTTACTAATAGCTAACCGGTAATTATTAGGATCGGAAATAATAACGAGTGAGGCACCACAAGCTTTTGCAATACCTGCGGCAAAAAGACCAATGGGTCCCGCCCCAAGGATTAAAACCGTTTTCGTTGAAACATCCTCAGATAAAACGGTATCAACAGCATTCCCGAAAGGTTCCTGAATCGTCGCCCATTCATCCGGAATATCCTGGTCGTTTTTCCATAATACATGCTCAGGCAGGGCAAGGAATTCAGCAAAAGTTCCGTTATGATCTACCCCCAACAGTCGAAAATTTCTACAAACCTCTGAATTTCCATTATTACATTGGTAACAGTACCCGCAGGTAAGATGGCTCTCGGCAGAAACCCGGTCTCCAACTCTTACCCGGGTTACCTCATCACCAACCTTTACCACATCCCCTACGAATTCGTGACCAATAATACGGGGCGGCGTAAATCGGTGTTGTGCCCAACGTGTCCAGTCATAAATGTGAACATCCGTACCGCAGATTGAAGCAGCATTTATTTTGATAAGCACATCTCTCGGCCCTATCTTTGGAATAGGTACATCCACAAATGCCATACCTTTTGTACGTTTTTTTTTGATAACAGCCTTCATCCGATAGCCCCTCCTCTCCCGTGCCATGTCACAACCTCCACGTCACATATTTAGTATCGTGTACACTTTTCAAATCTTACAATAGATTATCATGACCTATATTCAATCAGAATTTCCATAATTATAAACTATTTTATCGTATCGTGGGTAATTTATGTGAAAATTCTACTTTTTTATACGATATAGCCCAAGTTTTCTGGCATGGATGTTGCTTTTTCTTTACGGAATAATATCGGAGGGTTTATGAAAAAGGGGGAAACGTGAAACTACAGAGAATGCAGAGAAACATTCTATTTTCTCTGTGGTTATTGTGATAATACTTTTCGGAAAGGAGGTTATATATGTTAAAGAAGTACGGTTTTGCTGTGGTGGGCACATTAATATTAGGTACTGGTATTGGGATGAATTCATTTATTAACTCTGCTGTAGCACAACATTATCAGATCCTTCAACCAGATGGAAAAGATGTGATAAAAGAAGGAGAAGAAGGAAAGACAGAAAAGAAGGCAGAGGGAGAGAAAGAAGAAAAATGTCCAGAATGTGGACATTTGCCATCCAAACCAGAAAGTGAGTGCAGATGTGATTGCCACCACAGGCATAAAGGCGCATAGAATTACCATCATAAGAGAACAGAAACAAAGAGGGCAGCGTGCATACGTTGCCCTCTTTGTTTTTCCTGGTTTAATCCAGGCCGGGAAATAGCAGATTCACCTTACTTCATCCATCCTACCCCCGAATTTCTCGTGGGTAAAGATAGATTAAGTAGGGCAAATCCACCTGATAATTAACCTTCAAACTATGGATAATACGTTAGTATTCCATGAAGAGGGCATAGGATATGGGGAAAAGCTCTCCTATCCGTCGTTTAACAGTTTTTACTCTACAGTTATTTCCTTGGCGTTTTGCCATAGACCGTGGATGTTGCAATAACTTGATGCATAGATAGTCCCCGGTTTATCCGTTTTAAAACAGAGTACAGCCGCATGATGGGTATAGATGGTACTTTTATCAGGTCCTTCAGTTGATTCCCCATGAGCGGTAAATTCCGCCTTGCCTATATGATGTGGAAATTTTTCTCCCTGAGGATGGAAATACATATCAATCCAGCGAATATGATGTTCGGTTGTATTGGGATGAGCAACCTCTTTACCAATGGTAACCGACACATTAAAAATTTCTCCCTTTTTCACTCTATCCTTAACCTCAATTACCGGGACGTGTTTTTCCTGTTTCCAATCAGCACTCTGAAATAAATCACGAAACGTTTCTGCTGTAACTGCCATAGTATATACCTCCTTAAATTAATTTATGAATTGCCGTATATCTTAAAAGAAATTTGAAACACAATCACCTGTAGTACGTTGAAACATGAATCACATAGTACACCTCCTTTCAAAAAGATCCTTAATTCCATATTGCCTGAATCCTCCTTTGTTAATGGGGATTTAACGGTACTATCTTGAGGACACCCTCCATTCATTTTCGTTCTTTCCTACGGCAAAACAACGCAAGAGAACGGCCCATAAGTTCATATGGTTCATTTTCATTCTTTGGTTGATATTGGCGAACACCCGTTTCTGCTCTTGTATCCAGTATCAGGTTCCAGTGTTCAGTTTCCGGTCTGGATGGCAGGATAAAGGGTATCTGCTCATGATAAGCGTTTATGAGGATTAACAGGGTATCATCTCTTATTGGGTCTCCGCGTTCATCGACCTCCTCTATCGCATCACCGTTCAATCGAAGTCCAAAACAGTGAGTATCCTGATTTTTCCAATCTGGCTCTGCCATCTCATTCCCGTCGGGCCGGAACCAGGTAAGATCTTTAATGTCCAGTCCCCGAATTTTCCTTCCCTGAAAAAAATTCCGGCGTCTCAGTACCGGGTGATTATACGCAATATCGATTATATACCGGGTAAATTGCAATAAATCCCGCCGCGGTTTATCCAGATTCCAGTCCGTCCACGAGATCTCATTATCCTGACAATATGCATTATTATTCCCCTTTTGGGTACGTCCAATTTCATCACCAGCCAAAAGCATGGGAACCCCTTGAGAGAGAAATAAAGTCGCCAGGAAATTTCGCTGCTGGCGTGCCCTCAGAATCAGCACTAAAGGATCATCAGTTTGTCCCTCTACCCCGCAATTCCAACTGAAATCCTCATCAGTTCCGTCCTGATTCCCCTCACCGTTTGCCTCATTATGTTTCTGATTATAACTTACCAGGTCACTGAGGGAGAATCCATCATGGGCAGTAATAAAATTGATGCTGGCATAGGGTCTTCGCCCGTTTTTCCCGTAGAGATCGCTGCTTCCTGTCAGTCGATATGCCAAATCACCAACCTGTCCTGTATCTCCCCGCCAAAAGCGGCGAACCGTATCGCGATATCTCCCGTTCCATTCTGCCCAGAGAACGGGAAAGTTTCCTACCTGATACCCCCCTTCACCCAGGTCCCAGGGCTCAGCAATGAGTTTTACCTGTGAAAGTACAGGATCCTGGTGAATAATATCAAAAAACGATGCCAATCTGTCTACTTCATGGAGTTCCCGTGCAAGTGCTGATGCCAGATCAAACCGGAATCCATCTACATGCATCTCCAGCACCCAGTAACGCAGGCTATCCATGATAAGCTGAAGCACCCGTGGATGCTGCATATTTAAAGTATTTCCGGTTCCCGTATAATCCATATAATAACGACCATTTCCTGGTACTAAACGATAATAGCTGGTATTATCTATGCCACGGAAGGAGAGTGTAGGACCGAGGTGGTTTCCTTCTGCGGTATGATTATATACAACATCTAAAATCACTTCGATCCCCTCACGATGTAGAGCCTTAACCATTGTCTTAAATTCTTCTACTTGTTGGCCCCGAACACCATTGCTGGAATATTGAGACATTGGTGCAAAAAAGCCAATTGAATTGTAGCCCCAATAATTAGAAAGCCCGCGGTCCACCAGGTATTTATCATGGATAAAATGGTGTACGGGCATTAATTCTATTGCCGTAATCTTGAGTGAATGGAGGTAATCAATAACCTCCGGGATAGCAAGGGCAGCATAGGTACCTCGTAGTTCCTCTGGTACATCGGGATGACGGGCCGTAAACCCTTTAACATGGAGTTCATAAATAAGGGTCTTGTGCCATGAGGTCCGGGGATATACATCGTTTGACCAACTAAATGCCTGGTCTACGACAACAGACTTGGGGAGATAAGACGCGGTGTCCGAGTCATCTCTTGAAAGATCGGCCTTTTGATCTCCTATTCTATAACCAAAAAGTGCATTACTCCATTTGATTTCTCCGGAAATAGCCTTGGCATATGGATCCAGGAGCAGCTTTGCTGAATTAAACCGATACCCGGCATTTGGTTCATAGGGACCGTATACCCGATACCCATAAAGCTGGCCAGGACGTACCTCTGGTAAATACACATGCCAAACCTGATCGGTATACTCAGTTAACTGTATCCTGAAAACCTCTTGACTATTTTCCATATCATCAAAAAAACAGAGCTCTACCCTCGTGGCATTTTCTGAGAAGAGTGCAAAATTAACCCCTGCGCCATCCCATGTTGCACCAAGGGGATGTGATTTTCCCGGCCATATATTTTTAATCCTTTTCATTCTGTCTTCACTCCTATGAACTCATTATTACTTATATTTTTTAAAATATCACGAAGGATACGAAGAAAGATAAACAGGGAATTCACCCCATATGTATGAACCTATATAGTACATTGTTGAACTACTCAGGTTCATGGTTCAGGGTTAAAGGCATGAGGAAAAGAACTGCTGAAAGGTTATGAAGAACACATGACAGCCAGCTTCACTCCTCCCCTGAGTCTTAAACCGCAAAAACCTTTCAAGATTCTTCACTTCGCTTCGTTCTGAATGACAATACATGGTATTACTCTCTCGTGCAAGAATGAATCTCTTTCATCAAGGATGAGACCCTTCGCTCCACTCAGGGTGACAGAATACAGGGTACCATCCACATTGGAATGTATCGAGAAATACGTTTCGGATACGTGACGACAGAATACAGAGGGTACCATCCTGAAACCCTTCATTCCACTATGGATGAGATGTCAGCAGAGAATTTGTCATTCTGAGCACATTCACTTCATTCAGTGTAAATTCCGCGAAGAATCTCGTCTTTTTATGGTGTTAAGAGAGCACCTTATACTGAACAAATGAAAATTCCTCTACAATCAAGTCAGGCCTTCGGCGACTTTTGTCTGTCGTAAAGATGCAGGGCAAGGCTTTAGCCTTGCTTTCCCGCCAGAATACCTGTACGGGGAGGCAACCCTAAAGGGTCGCTCTACTTTGAAATTCCCAAGCATGTACTTAACCCCAAAGGGGTGAAATGATTATAGCAAAAGAATAAACCACAGACTAATAACCCCGAAGGGGTGACATTATGAAGCTGTTAGTTCGACAAGCTCACCACAAGGTTTTGGCACCACCGTTCCGGGTTAGCTGTTATTTTCATTTTTTTAAATAAACCCAGGGCAGTCCCGCTCCGGGTATACAGGTAAACACCACATATAGCTCTGAAAGAGTATAATAAAACAAGGAACTGAAGAGGTCAAGAAGGGTTCGTCGAAAGGATAAAAATAAAAGATTCAGAATGTGAGAAACTATGCGGGGTAAACATGTACCCCGGGTTATCAAAGAAAAGCCCTTTAAGCTTTAGAAAAAAGAATACGATAAAACCCCTTAACTTGATACTTATAGGGAGGAAAGGCTCTTTGCATCATCTGATTGCTTAGGCTTATCTGTATCGTAGTCATAATGCCATTTTAGTATGAAATAGTATTTTCTGTCAATCAATAATTCAAAACATTATGGTGGCCTTGGGATATATTTCACGGCTAAGGGAATACTCACTTCGTGTCTTCCATTAATGGCAATATCAATAGAATAGTCTCCTGGGGTCTCAAACTTGAGATGTTGTATATTTACAATAAAATTCCGTGATACACTGATAGCATCTTTTGGTATTTGGATATCTGCTGGTATATCAATACCGGAAAGAGCTGGTTTTCCATCTGTATTAACAAAGTTAATCCGTATTTTATGATGTCCTTCCTCAGTGCGGCGAAAAACAACACGAAGCGCAATTGCACATGCAGGATGGATTGCAGGAAGCTGCCGGGTACCTATGGTATCAAAGGTACCAAGAATATTTAGTTTCCCGTTATTATCTGTTGCTGCATCACACAAAACTGCAACCTGTACATTCATCTTCTTCTCCTATCCTATACTTTTTCTCCTATCCTATATTTTGCTTTGTAAATGACTATGGTAAAGATAAGTTCTTATCTTCTTACCTCCCCTTTTATTTTACATGCTCCAGTCTCATAGTCGTTCAGCCCTTATCTATACCTGTCTTCTCTGAAGGCCAATAATAAGCATCGGGAGTATTACGGGCACCAAAGATAGCAGTACCAATACGCACCATATTCCCCCCTTCCTCAATTGCTATCTGGTAATCACCTGACATACCCATAGACAGATATTTCATCTGTACTCCGCCAATATCCTCTTTGATAAGGGTATCGTGCACCCCTTTTAATATTTTGAAACATTTTCGGATCTTCTCTTCGTCCTTTGTAAACAGACCAATAGTCATAAGCCCACGGATTTTCAGGGTATCGTATTTGGCGGTCTGTTTAACCAAAGAAACTGCCTCTTCCGGCGCAACACCATATTTACTCTCCTCATGGGAGGTATTAACCTGGATTAAGATGTTTACCGAGCGACCTTCATACTGAAGTCTCTGGTCTAGTTTTTCAACGAGGGATAACCGGTCTACAGAATGTATCATACTGGCAAATTTCAAAACATCTTTAACCTTATTCGTTTGAAGATGTCCAATAAAATGCCATTCAGCGTCCTCATTTTTGAGTACCTGGTATTTCTTCAAGGCCTCCTGAACCCTATTCTCTCCGATCCTGTGTTCACCTTCCCGAATTGCCTCACGTATCCGCTCAGCATCTACTGTTTTCGTAGCCATGACAAGGGTAATATCTTCTGGTCTTTTACCGGCTTTCATAGCAGCATGCGCAATATTCTGTCTTACCCGTTCCAGGTTTTCTTTAATTGACATATCATCTCCTCGACGAAAAAATCGGAAACATTATAACGTACAACCTCAGATTTACAAAAGACGTATGTAATCACGTGCAATACCTTAATCTTTCCTGTATACTTATATCTATTCATTTGGTTAAGGATTGTAACTACTCAGGGTTCAACGTTCAAAGTCAGGAGCGTTAGCAAAAGGGCTGTTTGGAGACAATGAAGAGTTCAGGGCATCAGCCTCGCTCTTCCCCTGTTAAACCTTAAACCTTGAACCCGAGTAGTTACCTTAAATCACGATTAGGATAACAGAATTTATATAGTTAATCAAGAAAGGCATGAGGCATATGAGTGGCATGTTACACAATTATAACCAGCGTACGGGAAAGACTTCTCCGTTCCGTTCTGTTGCTGGCTATAAAGCAGTGCTATTCTTATTGTTGATACTATCGTTCGTACACCAGGCGGTATACGGCGCACCTTCATTCTGTACAGAACAGCATATGCTAAACAGTACAGGGCAAACAAACAATAATCAACCGCCATTCCTTGTTGCCCAATTTCAATACTATGGAACAGACGGGGCTACCTACTATCAAAACACACAATCCATACAGTACGATACACAATTTCCACCATATATTCCACAATCCACCGGTACGGCACCAAAAGTCATTACCGGTCATACTTCAAGCATCACCCATAATTCAGCAGTACTTAATGGGATAGTAAATGCCAATGGACTGGAAACAACGACCTGGTTTCAGTACAGAGTCATAAACGGACTAGCTACAAATACATTTTCAACAGAAAAGGTAATTGGAGCAAGCGATTCAGAAGTAAATGTCAGGGTAATTCGCTTACTTCCGGGAACGACATATTATTACCGGCTTGTAGCAAAAAATACTGCCGGTATTACATATGGAGATGAACTGTCTTTCACTACGCTCGATTTTAAACCTTTTATATTAACAGATGTTACATCACCGGCTGGTTCTGTAAGCATCAATGACGGGGCATATTTCACTAACGCCCCTGTCGTTACCTTAAATCTTTCTGCTACTGATAATATCGGTGTTACCGGTTATTATGTCTCTCCAGACCCTATAGTACCATCAACCATTTCATCCGATTGGATCTCCCTCCCTCCTTTTGCCGCATATACCAAAAAGCTTACCGAGAACATCCCCTATACCTTGAGCAATAAAGAAGGCATGAATACCATATACGTATGGTATAAGGATTTCGCCGGAAATTTATCGAGCATGGCAAGTGCTTCTATTGTTTTGGATGCAATACCACCAGCAGTAACAATTACCGATCCTGCACCCGATACCCTTTACACAACCACAAACGATACCATAAGCATCAGTGGTACCGCTTCAGACAACGTAAGCGGGGTGAACAGTTTGATATGGGATAATACCAGAGGAAAGGGAACAACAGAAAATAAAACGATCAACTGGATTATTCCGGAGATACCGTTATTCGAAGGAGATAATGTAATAACCATAAAAATAACAGATGGTGCCGGCAATGAAGAGATAAAAACAATAACCGTGGCATACAGCCCTGATGCCTCTCCTGCTGCAATAACAGGATCAACCGCAAATATAACACCTTATTCGGCTACATTGTACGGAATTGTAAGCCCCAAAGGATTCTCAACGACAGCGTGGTTTGAGTATGGTATAATAAGCGGTTCGTACACAAATAGAACACCCATACAGGATGCAGGCAGCAGTACGGAAGATGTATCAGTAAAGAGCCGCTTAAGCGAGCTCATGGCAGGAACGACATATTACTACAGGCTTGTTGCGCAGAATAGTGCGGGAACCACATACGGAAATGAGATGTTTTTTAACACAGCACCTCCGAAAGGGAAGATTTATGGAAGTGTTGTAAACCTGGTCAGTGACAGGCCCGTTAGATATGCAAAATTAAAACTGAGGGGAAGGTATGCAAAGAAAAGGTCTTTTAAAGTTATATTCTCTGATGCAAAAGGGACCTTTACCTTTAAAGATCTCGATCCGGATACCTATGATATCTTCATAAAAAAAATAGGTTTGAAAAGTACTGCTCAAACCATAAGACTTGCTGAAGGTGAAGAGAAAAAGATTACCCTTGAATTAAAAAAACGGTAGGAATTCCTGTTTTAACATTTGAAACCTGCCGGGCTATAAATAGAATAAAACGTAACAAAATAATTATGAGGAATTTTAATCATTAGGAAAAGCACATGAAATTTACAAAAATGCATGGTATTGGCAACGACTATGTTTATATCAATTGCTTTGAACAGGAGGTGAAAGAGCCGGCAAAGCTGGCTCCCCGCATGAGTGACAGGCATTTTGGCATTGGATCGGATGGGATTATCCTTATCTTACCATCGGAGACAGCCGATTGCCGGATGCGTATTTTTAATGCCGACGGCAGTGAGGCACAAATGTGCGGCAACGGTATCCGCTGTGTTGCAAAATACGTGTATGACCATAACATCGTAACAAAAAATCCACTTACCATAGAAACCCTGGCAGGTGTAAAAACTATCCGGTTTTTTATAGAAAACGGAAAGGTATCTGCAGCAAAGGTTACTATGGGAAAACCCCGCCTTATGCGATCCGAAATACCAATGCTGGGCAATGAAACACAGGTAATTGATGAGCCGTTCACGATCAAGGACGGCACATCCTTTCGGATTACTTGTATTTCAATGGGGAATCCACACTGTGTTATCTTTGTTGACAATTTCAATACCATCGAACTGACAAAACACGGTGCGGAAATTGAGCATCATCCTCTGTTTCCGGAAAGAATAAATGTCCATTTCGTACAAGTCCGTAATCCTCAAGAGGTCACAATAAAGACATGGGAACGGGGTTCAGGGATGACCCTGGCCTGCGGAACAGGTGCCTCAGCTGTATGTGTCGCAGGTGTATTGAACAAAAAAACTGAACGCAGAATCCTCGCACATCTGCCAGGGGGTGACTTAAGGCTTGAATGGGAGGAGGATGACAATGTTTCCATGACAGGGCCAGCAACAGAGGTTTTTACCGGCGAATGGACACTCGACTGAGGATATTTGGCTTCATACAGGGCTTGAGAGAAACGAATAAAACCAGCTTATTGGCAGCTTTTTTGCACCAGGTTTTAATAAAGATTGCCATTACAACAATTGTGCAATTTTTAAAAGGGTCCCGATATAAAAACGCCGTTTTCTCTATTCCGGGAAAGGAGCATTGCCATGAGGCTTACAAAGTTAAACACTACAATTGAGTTTATCAAGACTGTGTTCTCTGAATTCAGCGAAGATAAGGCACTACGCCTTGCAGCGGCAATGGCATATTATACTGTTTTTTCCCTTGCACCTCTGTTGGTCATTGCAATAGCTATTATTGGTTTTGTATTTGGAAAAGAGGCGGCCCAGGGTAAGATCATTGAACAGTTCCGGGATTTGGTTGGTGAAAGCGGTGCAAGGGTTGTCCAAACAATGATTGTAAATGCAGCCCAGCAAAAATCAGGGATTATTGCGGCTATTGCCGGGACCGCAGCATTACTCTTCGGCGCAGGAGGGTTTTTCGTTCAGCTCCAGGATGCGTTGAATACTATTTGGGAAGTAGTGCCAAGGCCAAGCCGTGGCATTATGAATAGAGTACGGGAACGGTCTTTATCACTTACCCTGGTATTAGGAACAGGCTTTCTCCTTTTGGTATCACTTATCCTTACCGCAGGGCTTAAGGCGTTTGGCGGTCTCCTGACCGGCTTGTTTCCCGGTACCGCATATATCCTTCCTATTGCAAATTTTGCAATCTCATTTGGTATGATTACCCTTCTATTTGTGATGATCTTTAAGATCCTCCCTGATGTTAAAATCGCCTGGAGTGACGTCTGGATTGGTGCTGTAGTGACGGCACTCTTATTCACTATCGGTAAATATTTCATCGGAATATACCTTGGGCAAAGCAGTACAGCATCGGTATATGGTGCAGCCGGATCGCTTGTTATTATACTCCTCTGGCTCTATTATTCTTCAATAATCCTTCTCTTAGGCGCAGAATTTACCCAGGTCTACGCAAATAAATACGGTTCACATGTCACACCTGCCAGATACGCCATGTTTATTACAGAACATATGAGAGAACAACAGGGAATGCCCCATACTGAAGATGTGAGAAGGAAAGAGGCAGGTAAAAGAAAAGAAGTTACAGCTTTATTTTATAAAAGAGAACACACAACTCCCCTTGCAACAAAAACAGAAAAAACCCCGGGGAAATCGGATACCAGTTGGTATACCCTTTCATTTATCACTTTTATTGCTGGTATGATTATTGGTAATCGTAACAGATAAGTACCCGGATATACCTGTATTCTTACATTACAAGGGTGTTAAGCTATCCATTGAGAATTGGTAATCACCCCTCCGCCCTGTAAATTTCAATGATTTATTATATAGTTATTAACTTTTTTTCTCCAATTTGGGTTCGCAAGGCTTATCCTTACCCACATCTTTCCCTTCTATATTTCTATACTTTTTTCTGGTGTTTAATCGTGATGTGGCGCAGGCTAAAGACCTGAGGCTACCTGTCGTTGGATTATTGGAGCTTGTTTGGGATTTCTACGGAACCCCCAAAATCCCTTCGGGGTACGTTTTTTTATGTAGCCGCATCCCTTTAGGGTACGCATCACGCTAAAGTTTAGAACGTACAACCAAACGCTCTGCGTTATATTTCCATTTTAAAAATCATGAATAGGACGCAGATGGGTGCGGACTTCGGCGTAAGTCCAGTAGAACGATAAACGCAGATTTTTCTGTTTATAGTCTTGTAAACCTGCGTTCATCTGCATCCTAATTATTCTTTATTAAACTGGAACACTGATTGGCGTAGATTTTTTGGAATCGTCTTTATAATTATTATGGCTTGACAAATATCATCGGTCTTTATATGTTAAGGCAAAAATTTATACGTTAGTCAAAAACAAGCGCCCGGTTTTATACACAACTCAAAATGTAGGAGAATCGCCAAATGAATATCACCTGGACTCTTATCTGTTCTGCACTCACAGTCGTAATATTTATCTCCGGGTGTTCAAAACAATCCGTTACCATAGTAAATATTATAATGCATTTCAGCAGGACAAACCTTCATAATTTTTGTATAATAAAAGAGTTATAAGGCAGTTCATTAACAATTAGATACGTCTTGAAAATTTTGAAGAAAACATAATCAATATGGAAAAAATACTATGGGATGAGAGTTTTAGTGTCGGTGTTCGGGACCTCGACAATCAACACAAACAAATCCTCATAATCGTAAATACATTAATTGAGATGAATGACGCAAAAGTCAATTCCGAAATTATCTCGGATACCTTGACAAAAATGACTCAATATTCTCTTGAACACTTTACTAAAGAAGAGCAATACATGCTTGACTATGGTTACCCCGAGTATTTGTCACACAGGAAACAACACCTGGAATTTAAGAAAAAAACAAGTGATTTCTGTATGGAGACTATGGCTCACAAGATGGCAGTTCCGGTAGAAATATTTGTATACTTAAGATCATGGTGGCGGAACCATATCCTGAAAGAAGACATGAAGTATAAGAAGTTTTTTAATGAAAGAGGTTTAAAATGATTAAAGACAACGTTGTAAACAAATCGATTACCACCTCTTTTCATTATCCTAATGCCAGCACTTCATATGCCGGGCATGGGTATAGAGATACGCACCGGATTTAAAATGATGATTGTAAAATTCCAGATCAAGATGGTGGACCTGAAGATAAGTAAAGATCAGGATAGTAGGAACAGTACCGGGAAACTTACCAAAATGATCAAGGATGTGCTGAGCTTGAAGGGCAACACACTCCTTAAACTCTTCACTGTGAATCTGAGCACCTCCCCTTACCCTGGGACTGTCTTTCCAGGGTCCAGATGTTGCAGGATGAAAAGGACCTCCCGGACCAAATTTCCGCTGAACAAATGCATCAACAGCGCTGCGCATGTCCGGGTAGTGCGGAGGGCAAAAACCTTCAAATACCCCTGGCAAGCCTGTCGGATTGGGAAGTGGCCAGCGATCGTCCGTATCATAACGGAAACTCAGCCCCGGCACAGCCGGGTCACCACTCGCACCCAGTACAGAGTAAGGATTTATCCCATTAAACATCCATCCACCAAGCCCCATAGCCTGGAGCATCAAATTACCTGCATAACAGGCAATCGATAATTCTGTTGTGCACTCCATCAGGGCATATCGTTCAACAAAACTTAACGGCAGGGGATTATCAGGATCATAGAGGTGCTGGTAACGTTCCAGTCCCTGTATCGGTGCTTTGTGGATATCATCGTAAATACAGTAACCATTTTGGAGATAATAACAGAGGCATGCAATAGTATGCTGGGCTACATCGGCAACAGGCATAACCAGAAGACTGCCGGGGCGATTTGCTACCCAATGATTATGACTTTCAATGTGTGGGTCGGCGGCGGGCAGATAAAGGCGCCCATCCACAAGTTTTCGAACCCCCGGGCGATATATCTTCAGAAAGGTTTCAAAATCAGGCAATTCGTCATCTTTTTTTTCTATCAGGGCAGGAGCATCACGTGTTGTAAAAAAATATACCCCGTCGTCATCCGTAAAAAATACTTCACTTGTATGAAACCCTGCGGCTGATGGAAAAGTGCGTCCTCCGGCAGCACCTGCATAGTTTGGCAGGTATGGAGCATAACGATCATTATAGGGAATCAGAAAATGCCAACCCGTGTTCCCTGCTACCGCCACGAGAACCAACATCTTTTCTGCTTCCGTAAGTGGGAGGGGATCACGACGTGATGTGAATGCCAAAGGCCCTTCAGGAATCTTTGCGCCAAGCAAGAACCGGCGGGATCGACGCCCATAGAGCGCCTCAATCATCGGGAAATGCATAACATCCTTGAGTCCGGGTGGAGGAAATTTTGGATCCATACTCAGCCTCCTGTTCTTTTTATAAAATGCATTGGAGAAGTTAACAAATACAGCTCTTATGTATTGAATATATCACAATTTGGAAGTTTTTCGAATTAAATAATTATCAGGTCTCAGAATACCACGGGCAGTACAACGATTGAGATTTCATGCAATATGGATTACAATAAGGAAAGGACTCATCCTGGTCATGGTATTCAGCAATTCCGGAGCAAGGCCAGATAAGCAGTAAGGCCGCGTTTCGGAAACTTACCAATAGCATCTATGAAGATCTTGGTACCGAACGGGAGATTCAGGCTGTGGCTCTCCAAAAATTGGGAGATACTGTGACGTTGTAAAATGATGTACGATTAACGGGGATGGCTGTCTGTCATTATGGCCTATGAATTATTGTATTCTACATGCAGCAAGGGTGCTGCTGTCTGACTTCCATCGAACGCTTCTGCAATACGTTCCCCTGTCCCGGTAATAATAAGTACCAGTGAATTACCACTTGACCAGCCGGACCGGTCTATGATTTCCTGAACAACCGGAGATACGTCGGGGGTCTGCTGATCGGGGCCAGCTTCTCCCTTCGCCCACGGCGGGGGAGACCACGATACCGATGCCGCTGTTCTTGGCCTGGATGATATATCAAATTTGGCCGTAGTAAACGTTGTAGCATTATCGGTATCTTCACCCTGAATTGTTAATACAGTCTCGCCAGATGTCCCTTCATCTACCTGAAACTGAACATAGGCGTTTACGATAGTAGCTTCTTGAGGTATATCTACACCGGCAAAACGCATCCCTATTATCTGATCATCACTACCATCAAAGACCAGTTCAAGATCGCTGCTGGTGACTCTCATACGGCCACTTGGTGTCTCTTCCGCATCATCGGAAGATGCTGCAACCCGAATATCCAGTATAACCTCACTCACCGATCCTGAAGTAACAGTAACAGTTACATCATCACTGGCCGTTAGTTCACTATCATCAGCGGTCAGGCGCAGTACATACGTCCCTGCCTCAGAAAAGCTCGCCGTTGTGTCAATGGCACTGGCATCGGTAAAGGTAACAACGCCAGGACCACTTACCATACTCCAGGTTGTCGTTACTGCACCAGGAGGGTTTGGCAGACCGTCATCAGTAACCGTACCATCCAGAATCGCACTATTCGGCAAGGTAATCGTTTGATCCACCCCTGCATCAACAACGGGTGCCTCATTGACTACCGTACTATCCTCATTTACGGTAACAGTTATGTCATCGCTTGAAACCAACTCGCTGTCATCGGCGGTCAGCCGCAGTACATAGATTCCCGCCACTGAAAAACTCGCTGTCGTATCTATGGCACTGGCATCGGTAAAGGTAACAACGCCAGGACCACTTACCATACTCCAGGTTGTCGTTACTGCGCCGGGTGGGTCTGGTAGGCCGTCATCGGTAACCGTACCATCGAGAATGGCATCCTCCGATAGGAACACTGTCTGATCTGCTCCTGCATCAACGGTAGGGCCCTGCTGATCTGCTATATTATACTCCACATGCAGCAGAGGTGCCGCCGCTTGTTTTCCATCAAATGATTCTGCGACACGCTTCCCTGTTCCGCTAACAACGATTACCAGTGAATTGCCGCTCATCCACCCGGACCGGCCTATAATTTCCTGAATAACCGGAGCTATATTGGGTGTCTGCTGGTCGGGGCCAGCCGCCCCTACCGTTGTCCACGGCGGAGGGGACCACGATACCGATGCCGTTGTTCTTGATCTGGATGATATATCGAAATCAGCAGTGGTAAATGTTGTAGCATTATCAGCATCCTCTCCCTGAATTGTTAATGCAGTCTCTTCTGAACTTGTTTCATCTGCCTGGAACTGGAGATAGGCATTCACGATGATAGCCTCCCGGGGGATATTTACATCAGTAAAGCGCATCCCTACCGTCTGATTATCCTTGTAATAGACCATCTTAAGATCGGAGCTGGTAGTTGAAACACGCCCTGTGGCTCTTTCTTCCGCATCATCAGAAGAAGCCGCAACCCGAATATCCAACGAAACCTCACCGGGCAATTCTGAAACAACAGTAACAGATACATCATCGCTCGCCGTTAATTCACCATCATCGGCAGTTAAGCGCAACACATATGTTCCCGTTTCTAAAAAACTGGCTGTTGTATCAACAGCACTGGTATCGGCAAAGGTAACAACTCCAGGACCACTTACCATGCTCCAGGTGGTCGTTACTGCACCGGGGGGATCCGGTAAGCCGTCATCGGTAACCGTACTGTCCAGAACAGCACCCTCCGATAGAAGCACTGTCTGGTCAGATCCCACATCAACGGTAGGTCTCTGATGATCTGCTATACTGTATTCCACATGCAGCAAGGGTGCTGCCGCTTGTTTTCCATCGAACGATTCTGCGACACGCTTCCCTGTTCCGGTAACAACGATTACCAGTGAATTACCACTCGACCACCCGGACCGGCCTATAATTTCCTGAATAACCGGAGCTATATTGGGTGTCTGCTGGTCGGGGCCAGCCGCCCCTACCGTTGTCCACGGCGGAGGGGACCACGATACCGATGCCGTTGTTCTTGATCTGGATGATATATCAAAATTGGTAGTGGTAAATGCGATGGCATTATCGGTATCTTCACCCTGAATCGTTAACGCAGTCTCTTCTGAACTTGTTTCATCTGCCTGGAACTGGAGATAGGCATTCACGATGATAGCCTCCCGGGGGATATTTACATCAGTAAAGCGCATCCCTACCGTCTGATTATCCTTGTAATAGACCATCTTAAGATCGGAGCTGGTAGTTGAAACACGCCCTGTGGCTCTTTCTTCCGCATCATCAGAAGAAGCCGCAACCTGAATGTCTATAACGCCCACATTCCCAACATCCATAACAATAATGGTCACATCATCGCTGGCTGTCAATTCACTATCATCGGCAGTCAGGCGCAGCACATATGTCCCTGCCCCAGAAAAACTGGCCGTTGTATCGACAGCACTGGCATCAGTAAAGGTAACCGTGCCAGGGCCGCTTACTATACTCCATGTGGTGATCACTGCACCAGGGGGATCCGGCAGTCCATCATCGGTAACGGTGCCATCGAGGATGGCACTATCCGGGAGGGTAATCGTCTGGTCTGTTCCCGCATTGACAATTGGCATCCGATTACCCGGTACAGTCGGTGGTAAGGACATTTCATACACCTTACCATCATTCTCATCGGGGTCATTGTTATTATCAACCCCCCGGTCAGTAATATAGATGTTCTGTACCGTAGAATCCTGGCTGCTCGGGCCAAAATCTAAACCGGCCGGCTTCACCGATGTATCAGAGGCAGCTTTTAAAGCAGAAATGTCAAATGTCCGACGCAATACTCCTGCGGTTGTTACTTCAATCAATACCTTGCTGGGCTTACCGACAATATAAAGAAAACCATTCTCGTTATTAAATGCAAGCCCTTCCGGGGTTGTTATCCCTAAGTTTTCCGTATCGAACTGGGTCACCTGATCATCACCTGCCGGTGGTATACCATCAAATTTACCATTAGACCCTGATGAGATTCGGTAGACTTCTGCATTTGCTCCGTCTGACAGATAAAGAACCCCTTGCTGACTGTCGAACGCTAACCCTTCAGGGTCAAAACTGTTGAAGGGTCTCGTGGAGAAAGAGGTAATCACATCATCCGATGTTCCATACAGTCCGTCGGATCCCGGGTCTATCTCAAATACCATATCCTTATCATCATCACAAAAGAAGAGGTGTCTATTATGAGGGTTTATGGTTGAACCGGACGGTTCTTCAGAATATGGCGTTGTGCTTAAGGTATTCAGCAAATTGCCGGAAATACTTATTTCAAAGAGGTTGACGCCGGTGAAGATGGGCATCTCACTCACTTCAGAATCGCAAATGAGAAAGGTATCAGATGATTCAAGATAAACAATACCAGTGGGATCCGGGCTTGGAGGTGAAAACTGGGAAGTATCGATGATGCGTACCAGCGAAGCCTCCTCTGCGCATACGCTTGAATGCATTAAACAGGTTGTAATGCATATAGCAGGATAGAACATTATGAGCAAATTTAATAAAAATTTCATCGGATACTTTCTCCAGTTTAAGTTGAATTGATGATTGGCGAATGACCTCTATACAGTTGTTTTCCTCTTTTTTCTCTTATTCCCAAACCATGTACTGAGTCCTTGCCGAAGCATCTGTTTGGGAACACAATGGGCATCGAAACTCTGTTTCGAGAATGAAACACGAAACGGACTTTATAAGAAATTTCCACAACCTGACAGGAAACCTCTTGAATGTCAGTTTTATTGCCTGTTTTAGATTAAATCAATAATAAGGAAAAGAGTCTGTGTCACCTGTTCCATCACCCTCCTCTCAGGACAGGCGAGAGAGGGGGATTTGGTACAGATTCTCGTTCTCTTACTATACCGCTCCTAACGGAGCTTTTCAGGCTTCAGCTCGCGGATGCCATAATGTAACTATCTAAGAGACAACTCAATAATCATTCCTGTTAATTGCTCTCCACGGTTTCTTTGACCTGGTGATTGTGTGTCTTTGAAAGAACGGGTATTTTGATTTTGTCTTGTCGTAAGACAGCTATCGGCAATATAGAGGCTCATTTTTGTCGGGTCGGCGGTTAAATCACCGGTTAAGGCGAAAACCATACCTTGCGGGTCCTTCAGCTCTAATTCGGACAGATCACGGACTGAGACAAACTGACCCGCCTGGGTGAATTCATAAAGCTCCTGCCGGGAGGGGCTCAGGAGATAGAGATGGCTGTTGTTAGGGTTCAATGCAATGCCCCTGAGATCCGGTATGTCCCTTTGTTTCAGGTCTATATAAGAAACTGCCGCATCGTGAAAACTTTGGTCAGGGTTTGGTTCAACGTGGACGATCCTTTTCATTGCGCTGTCCAGTATGAAAAGGTGTCCGTTCGCCGGATTAACGGTCACCCCCTGAGGATCTTGAAGATCGAAGTCATTCGCACCATACCGGGTAATCTTTTTTGTATTTAAGCTGCCGTTAGTATTTGCCCTGATTTCAAATAAATTTCTGGTATTCGATTGCAGGATAAGCAGGCGGTTTGCCTTCCAGTCAAAGGTCATATTGACAGGATCGGTTATCATGAGTGGCACACGCACTGAACCAGCCGGATCCTCGAAAAGGGTAATCTTCGTAACATCAGATCCCCCATTCGAAGGGGGAGAGACCCTGGTGTCTCTCATGACGAAGAAATTTTTTGCCTTAGGAGAAAAAACCAGACCGGCAGGGTTTGCAATACCGGGATAATCCGACTCGATAATACGAACGAGTCTCATACTTGGTGGATCATCCTGAGCGAACGTAATAGAATCCCTCTCCAATAAAAAAGCGGCACAGCAGACAACAATTATTGAATACAGTAATAAAACCCTTTTTTGCCAGATGACAAAGAACATATAAACCTCCGTTCACAAAAAATACATACTGAAAACTGAAAGTTGTTTCACACCTTATTATTTATCATGAGCCTGTATACATGTGGCGAATGAAAACATCTGGAAAATAGCCAGGAAACACCCAATCTGCAGGAAGTCATGAAAAAGTAACAGAGGATAAGACAAAATAAAATTTAAATTCAGGTCAACAAAAAACATGCCGGGAAGCAAAATTATTTTTATCCCTATCATGTACATAATTCCCGGCGGGATGGAAAGGCAATAGAGGAAATGAGGAATAGGCGATTGTTGAACAGTAAATACCAACCTTAAAGGTATCTGAAAAATTAAAAATGTTTTTGTTGCAGATATGGTTAATGTGTGACTTGTCACGCAGGTGTAACAACACATCTGTGAGACTTGTTACATATGGTAAATATTAGTAGGCGGCAATTCGTTTGCCATACTCTTATGATCAGATGCGTTGTGAATCGTCAAATTAAAAGGTATGTGTTATTGTACGAGTTTTTCTGGAAAGATGTGGGTAAGGATGGGTTTATTAAGGGGAAAACCCTCATATGCGTGAACTTACCGCCTTCGGCGGACTTTTACTCAACACACTCCATGGTATAGTTGTAAACCCCGGGCATCCGACTTTTGGCATATACCCTATGACAATACATGGTGTTACTCTCTCGTGCAGGAATGAATCTCTTTTATCAGGGATGAGACCCTTCGTTCCACTCAGGGTGACAGAATACAGGGTGCCATCCTGAAACCCTTCATTCCATCCCGGATGAAGCGTCAGCAGGGAATTTGTCATTCTGAACGAAGCGAAGCGGAGTGAAGAATCCCGGCAGCGAAGAATCTCGTCTTTTCATGGTGTTATAGTATCCAAGGGATGAAACCGAACAGAATATAATAAAAACCAAACAAAAATGAACCAGGATTAATTACACCATCACGGACAAACAAGTTTGTCCGTGCCACCCGGTTTAAAATACTGTTTGGTT
>SOER01000042.1 GCA_021646405.1 Candidatus Loosdrechtia aerotolerans | reverse complement strand
AAGCAAAACAGCGGATATCTAATATTCAATTTAAAGATTTTGAACAAACAAAGAAGGCTTTTAAAAAATTTATTTATCCTAGAAAATTCCGTTATGCTATGTGACATTTTGTTTTGAGATCACTATAATTGTTGAATGCTGAAGGGGGTGATTTAAATGGCAACCGGAAAAGTAAAGTGGTTTAATGAAAAGAAAGGATTTGGCTTTATTACTCAAGATAATGGTGAGGATGTTTTTGTACACCAGACAGCGATCAAAAGCAATGGGTTCAGGACTCTTTCTGAAGGAGATAAGGTCGAGTTTGAAGTAGTTAAAGACAAAAAGGGTTACAAGGCAGATAAAGTTGTTAAATTATAAGTTTGTTTAAACGTGTTGTACTCTTATTTTAAAACAGGATCAAATCTTATTGATTGGCATATAAAATACAGGGTAACCATTTAAATACAGATACAGAGCCAGCAACTCAATAAAAATCCCACTATGAATAAAATAGTGGGATTTTTATTTATCATGTATCAAGAAAGAATATTTTATTCCCCGCTATTTTTTCATAGCACGCTCTATCGTAATTTTTTTCCCTTTGATTTTGATAGTGTTCATACTATCCAGAATATCGTCTGCATACGTCCTTGGTACCTCTACAAGGGTATACGTGTCGAAGATCTCAATGGCTCCGATCCGCTTACCCTGAAGACCGGTCTCCCTGGAAATACTTCCTACAATATCCTTTGCCCGCACGTTTTGGTTGCGTCCAATACTGATAAATAATTTTACAAATTTCGGCGCAGGTTCTAAATCACTAAAACTTTCTTCCTGTACAGATATTTCTCTGCTCTTTTCGCCAATGATAATTTTTAACAGGGACGCAGCAATGTCTAAAGAGGTATAGCCTTCTTCGATCAGTTTTTCAGTCCAATGAATATATCTTCCCAAATGTCCTTCGTCTACAGTCCCCCGTATTTTTTCTAAAAGTATGTTTGTTTTAATTTCTTCTATATCGGTAAGAGAGGGAATCTTCTGGGATATAATTTTTGTCTTCGTATATCGTTGTATATCTTTTATTTGATAAATTTCTCTACCTACGACGAAGGTAAATGCCCGCCCTGCCTTTCCTGCTCTCCCCGTTCTTCCTATTCTGTGTACGTAATATTCTTCATCGTGCGGTACATCATAATTAAATACAGCTTCTACGTTCTCCACATCAATTCCACGGGCTGCCACATCAGTTGCAACTAATATTTCAATAGCCTCCTTTCTGAACCTGGACATAACACTATCTCTTTGTGATTGTCTCATATCACCATGCAACCCATCAACCAGGTATCCTCTTGCCTGGAGATTTTCCACCAGTTTATCCACACCTTTTTTTGTATTACAGAATACGAGTGATAATTTCAGATTATAGATATCAATTAAACGGGATAATATCTCTGGTTTTGCCTGTTCTTTGACCTCAAAATAATATTGTTCAATCCGGGGTACCGTTAGCTCCTTATGCACCATTTTTATAAATTCAGGATTTTTTTGATATTTTTTTGTCAAACCTAAAATGGCCTTTGGCATCGTTGCTGAAAAAAGGATGGTTTGTCTTTGCATGGGAATTTTCTTCAGAATAAACTCGATATCTTCTCTGAATCCCATATCTAACATTTCATCTGCTTCATCCAATATAACCATTTTTACGGTATCCATTTTCAACGTTTGCCGGTTCATATGATCTTTAACGCGACCCGGTGTACCAATAATAATCTGCACCCCTTTTTTTAATGCTTTTATTTGACGTTCTATAGGCTGACCGCCATAAATAGGTAAGATTTCGATACCTTTTTTATATTTTGAGAGCTTTTTCAGTTCTTCTGCTACCTGGACAGCCAGTTCCCGTGTAGGACATAAAATTAGTGATTGTAAATTTTTGTTTTCACTTTCTGCCATTTCCAGTGCCGGAATTCCAAAAGCCGCCGTCTTCCCTGTCCCCGTCTGTGCTTGTCCTATGATATCTTTACCTTCTAAAATGTAGGGGATGGACTGATACTGAATTGGAGTAGCCTCCTCAAAGCCAATATCTATAATTGCTTTTCGTATTTCTTTTGTTAATTGCAAATCTTCGAATTTTAATTTTTCCATATTTAACGCTTTTCCCAGTATATTTCTCCCATATGATTTATATAACAACGCTTCGTTTTCGCTATTGATATTTCACCCCTGAGGGGCTATTTTTTAAAAAACTACGGTGTTACCTACAATCATGGTAAATCCATCTTCTGTGTTATTAAGTTTACCATCACGATCATTAATAGTAAACATTGTTGTATAATTTAATTTTTCGGAACCAATGGCAACCTTCCATGCACCAAAAATCAGGTCAACAGGAAAGAATCCGTAAATTATTGAAAGACTATGACATTTCGCTTTGTTCAACATAATAATATGGTATAAATAAGTAATTACCCAGGTTCAGGGTTAAAAGCGTCAGAAGAGGAGGAGAAAATGCATGAGATGTCAATTATCATGAGTATGATGGAAATTGTCAAATATCACATGATGGAAAACAGAGTAACGCATCTTAAGAAACTAAAGATACGGGTTGGTAAACTAACTGCTGTTGAGCCACAATCGCTCATGTTCTGTTTTGAAGTATATACTCACGGTACTTCCATGGAGGGTGCTTTTTTAGAGATAGAAGATGTCCCGCTTCTCAGTAAATGTAAGAATTGTAAAGATGAATTTTATCGGGAGGAATTTTTCTCTCATTGCCCGGTATGTAATAGCGATTTCATTGAAAATATCTCTGGCCATGAACTTGATGTAGTTTCTATGGAGGCTGAATAATGCACGATATCCTTATCGAAAAGAATATCCTTTCAAAAAATAAGACAATTGCCGTGGAAAATCGAAAGATGTTAAGAGAAAAAGGTGCCTTCTCAATAAATATGGTAGGCTCCCCGGGTTCAGGAAAAACCGCAATTATCGAAAAAACCATAGAGTCTTTAAAAGATACCGTTACCTTAGCTGTTATAGAAGGTGATATCCAGACGAGTTTAGACACCCAAAGAATCTCAAAATATAGTATTCCGGTTCGGCAGATAACCACAGGAAAGGCTTGCCATCTGGATGCCCATATGATTTATCACACCCTCCCATGGCTGTTTGAACAGGGTAATACACAGATTCTTATTATTGAAAATGTAGGAAACATGGTATGCCCTGCCGAATACGACCTTGGTGAAGATATGATGATTGTTGTTATGAGTGTTACAGAAGGCGATGAAAAACCGTTAAAATATCCCGCCATATTCCATACTTCAGATGTTCTCCTGATAAACAAGGTTGATCTTTTAGGATATACTGATTTTCATACCGAAAGGGCAATGAAGAATGCATTAAAGATAAATCCGGATTTAAAGATTTTTACCATTTCGTGCAAAACCGGAGAAGGAATTATGGATTGGTGTAACTTTCTCATGGATAAAAAGAAACAATCGCATCCAGATATGCAACACAGGAATTGTTTTTGAATCCCGAAGGGATGTCATGATTCAAGTATGTACTTTTTAGTGTTTTAACGTGGGTGTGCGCAGGCTAAAGACCTGCGGCTACCTATGGTTGCCTTTGGTAACTTTTGAAATCAATACTATCTGCGTGATTATTCACCTATGAATCATAAGACAAGGATCATGATAACAGGGATTGTACAGGGAGTAGGCTTTCGTCCCTTTGTATACCATCTCGCACACAAATATAATCTTAAGGGTTTTTGCCTCAATAACTCTCAGGGCGTTCTTATTGAGGTGCAGGGTGAGATGATTGATACGTTTATCCAGGAGATAAAGACATCCCCGCCCCCCCTTTCAAGGATCGAAAAACTTACCTCTCAAACCCTTATCAGTAACGAGATTTTTATGGATTTTTGTATCAGGGAGAATCTTTCGTATAAGGGGGATTTTACCTTACTATCACCTGATATCTCTATCTGCCGGGACTGTATAAAAGAGCTTTTAGATTCTCACGACAGGCGTTACCATTATCCGTTTATCAACTGTACTCATTGTGGCCCCAGATACTCCATTATCAGGGATGTACCTTACGATCGTTCAACAACCACTATGGCCTCCTTTGCCCTGTGCAGGGAATGCGAAAGTGAATACCACGACCCTGCAAACCGGCGATTTCATGCCCAACCAAATGCATGCTCACTTTGTGGACCCAAAGTATGGTTTGTTGAAAAGGGAGAGAGGTGCGCTCCGGGGAGTAATGTAATAAATTACCCTGCAATCCAGAAAGCAAAAAAATTTCTCCGGGAAGGCGCCATTATTGCCATAAAAGGTCTTGGCGGCTTTCATCTTTCATGCGATGCAACAAATAATGATGCGGTAAAAAGACTCAGGGAACGAAAGCGACGACCTCATAAACCCTTTGCAATCATGGCTCCGGACACGGAGACCGTACGGATGTTTTGTTTCGTTTCAGAAGAAGAAAAAACGATGTTAGAAGGAAGGATTCGGCCCATAGTAATCTTACGGAAGATTATACCAAGCCTCATCTCCGATACCGTTGCCCCCCATAACAAGCATCTCGGTGTGATGCTTCCCTATACCCCCCTCCATTACCTCCTTTTCAATCCTGATGAAATACAGCTTACGGCATTAGTAATGACCAGCGGAAATCAATCAGAGGAACCTATTGTAGTTTCAAACGATGAAGCCATTGAAAGGCTTTCTTCCATTGCTGATTGCTTCCTTCTCCACGACAGGGATATTCATATGAGGATAGATGATTCAATAATTAAAGCCCGGGTATTACATACATCATTGAGTTTTACCTCTGAAACACAAAAACAGGAATATAAAATTCAGATCATTCGCAGGGCCAGGGGTTTTGTTCCGGAAGCTATTGACCTTGGAGAAGAGGTAGAGGAGATACTGGCCTGCGGCGCCGAACTGAAAAATACCTTTTGCCTTACAAAAGGCAGAAAGGCCATACTCAGCCAGCATATCGGTGATCTTCAGAATTACGATACTTTAGGATTTTTTCAGGAGAGTCTTAAGAATCTTACCCATTCTTTCCGGGTAATTCCACGCATAATTGCCCATGATCTTCACCCCGACTACCTCAGTACAAGATGTGCCCTGGAACATGCATCACAAATGCATATACCCCAAACAAGCATCATACCCGTTCAACACCATCATGCCCATATAGTAAGCTGTATGACCGAGCATAATCTTAACCGCAAGGTTATCGGTGTCGTCTTTGACGGAACCGGATATGGTCCGGACGAGCATATATGGGGTGGGGAATTTCTTGTTGCAGACAGACAAGGTTTTCTGCGAAAGGCCCATCTTGAGTATATCCCTATGCCAGGCGGAGAGAAGGCTATAAAAGAGCCCTGGAGAATGGCAGTTGCTTATCTCTACCATATCTTCCATGATGAAATATTCGATATCCTGCCAGGATTTTTGAACAGACTCAATCCAAAAGACATTGATATTATTATCAGGATGATAAAGGGAAATATCAATACGCCTTTAACCTCCAGCGCTGGCCGCCTTTTTGATACAGTATCTTCACTTTTAGGGATACGTGATTCAATAACATTTGAAGGTGAGGCAGCTCTAGAGTTAGAAATGAAGGCAGATTACAGACACAAGGGAGAGACCTACCGGTATCCGTTTACTATTACCGGTGGAAAACCACTTACTATCGACTTAAAACCCCTTATACGGTCAATAACAGAGGACTCTGTAAACGGCGTAGAAACCGCTCTCATCTCCTTTAATTTTCACGATACATTAGCGGAGTTAATCTTGCAGGTTTCAAATATCATAAAAGAAGAAAACGGGGTATGGGACGTTATCCTGAGCGGAGGCGTATTCCAGAATGAATTGTTACTCAATTTAACCACGGAACATTTAACAAAAGGGGGTTTTACCGTCTGGTGCCACGAAAAGGTCCCATCTAATGATGGTGGAATTTCTCTTGGTCAGGCAGTCGTAGCATGGGAAAAAATAAAAACACAATCGAAAACCGATTTTTGAGACCTCAGGAAAGTGAAAAAAGATTTTTATAAAATATGCTAATTTTCAGGTACTCATTGGTATAATATACGCTATAGATTACAGATATGAAATAATTTCAAACGATATATAAGGAAACATAACCATGTGCCTCGGGATACCGGGAAGGATTATAGAAATTGCTGATACCATAGCAAAAGTGGATGTAGCAGGTACCCGAAAGGAGACCAATCTCATGTTAGTGGAAGATGTACGTGTGGGTGATTATGTAATTGTCCATGCAGGTTTTGCCATACAAAAAATGAATGAGAAAGAAGCCTTAAAAACATTAAAGATAATAGAAGATCTCGGAGAAGGTACACCCGCATGAAATATATCGATGAGTTCAGACAAAAAGGCATTGCCCACGGAATCTTGCAGAAGATCCATGATATCTCCAGAAAGAGAGTAACCATCATGGAGATTTGCGGTACCCATACCCACACCATATCACGGTACGGCATAAGGAATTCGCTCCCTCCTCATGTTCGTCTTATTTCAGGACCCGGGTGTCCCGTATGCGTAACCTCTCCAGGAGATATCAACAGGATTATTGAATTTTGTAAAAGGGAAAAAGATACCATAATTGCTACCTTTGGTGACATGATGAGGGTTCCGGGATCAGAGTCGTCTCTTCAGGAACAGAAGGCTATGGGGAAAGATATACGAGTGGTTTATTCCCCATTGGGAGCCCTTGATATAGCCACAGCAAATCCTGAAAAAGAAGTGATCCTTTATGCCGTTGGTTTTGAGACTACTGTTCCAACTATTGCAGTCACGATACTTCTCGCCAGGGAAAAGGGTATCCGGAACCTCTCGGCCTTTGCCCTTCACAAACTCACCCCTCCGGCAATGAAGGCACTTCTTGATAGCGGCGAGATTGACCTGCACGGTTTTCTGTGTCCCGGTCATGTAACCGCAATTATCGGTGCCGGGGCTTATAAATTTCTTGCCGAGGATTATCATGCTCCCTGCGTAGTAGCAGGTTTTGAACCGCTCGATGCGATCCATGGAATTTATATGCTTATCAGACAGCTTGAGGAAAACAGAACAGAAATAGAAATACAATACAAAAGGGTTGTAACGTGGGAAGGTAATACAAAGGCTCAAAAAATAATAGAAGAGGTTTTTGAGATATGCGATAGTAATTGGAGAGGTATTGGGATGATACCTGTGAGTGGACTCAAATTAAAGAGTACATTTGCCGATTTTGATGCAGAGAAAAAGTTCTCTCTGGAAAACACGGCGAATGAAGATCTGCGAGGGTGTGCATGCGGTGATGTACTCAAGGGGCTTATTACCCCGGGCCAATGTTCCTTTTTTGGTAAGACATGTACCCCGGAAACGCCAATAGGCCCGTGTATGGTATCCTTCGAGGGTACCTGTGCAGCCTATTACAAATATAACCTATCACATGTTCTTCACCCTCCCCTAACCCCATATGCATCAAGTTAAGTCTTAGTAGAGACGCAAAATCTTGCGTCTCTACTTGGCCTGCCACTGGCTTGTTGGGCTACTACCGGCTTGTTCCCAAACTCTGTTTGGGAACAAGAGGAAGAGGCAGGCCCAGCGCATGGTTTGGAAACAGGCCAGCAACAGGCGAGTAAGTTACTAAAGCTTAGCTTGATGCATATACCCCTAATCCCTTCCATCGAGGGAGGGGAATATTGAAGAGAAAATATTTTTACAGGACAAACGGTAATCTATGGTACACGACAGGATTCTTTTATCACATGGGAGCGGAGGTAAACTGAGCTACCAGCTTATTCAGGAAGTATTTTTGAAGGCATTTAATAATGAATACTTGTCACCTCTGAACGATCAGGCCATCTTTCATCTTCCCACTTCCAGGCTTGCCTTTACTACCGATTCTTATGTAGTAAATCCCATCTTCTTTCCAGGAGGAGATATTGGTAAGCTTTCTGTTTGCGGTACGATAAATGATCTCGCCGTAGGAGGTGCCAAACCTCTCTACTTAAGTGCCTCCTTTATTATTGAAGAAGGGATTCTGGTTGAAGAGCTCAAGGGGATTGTTAATTCTATGGCTCAAACCGCTTACCACGCAGGGGTAAAGATCATTACCGGTGACACCAAGGTTGTAGAAAAAGGGAAAGGCGATAAACTTTTTATCAATACGAGTGGAATTGGTGTAATACAGCAGGACATACATCTCTCACCACTTTCTATAAGGCCGGGCGATATGATACTGGTATCAGGCTCTGTAGGCGACCATGGAATAGCCGTAATGACTCACAGGGAAGGTATCCACATGGAGATTCCTGTCGAGAGTGATTGTGCCCCTCTCCATGAACTCGTTCATACAGTCACATCTCAATCAGACGGAATCCGGGCGATGAGGGATCCCACGAGGGGTGGATTAGCAACTACCCTGAACGAACTCGCTTCATCTTCCGGATGTGGTATGATCATCAGGGAGAATGATATTCCAGTAAAAGAAGAAGTAAAGGGAGCCTGTGAGATATTGGGTTTTGATCCTCTTTACCTTGCCAACGAAGGGAAACTCATTGCAATAGTATCTAAAGACTCAGCCTCTGTTGTATTAGATGCCATGCGAAAAGATCCGCGAGGAAAAGACGCTGCTCTTATAGGCACTGTTGTAGACAGGCCACAAGGGAAAGTTCTTCTTGAAACATCGATAGGAAACAAAAGGATTTTAGATATGCTCTCCGGAGAACAGCTCCCCAGGATTTGTTGAACCATATCGCAACGGTACAGTCTGAGTAGTTTACCTGTAAACGATAACTACAGCATCTCAGGGAAGCAGGAAATTCAGGAAAATTGATTCTCTTTTCCTGCCATTCCTGCTTTCCTGAGATGTTCTCCTCTTTTTTTCTTACCTGCTTTCCTCATCGATAGTGTTCTGCAGAGAATATTCAACAGATAAGACCGGACAGAATATAAAAGAATACGTTTTAAAATTTCATTCTGGTATGTGCTAATATGTTCGATTTCATCCGTGGAGTACTATAACTGCTGCCTCCTACTCTCGTGAAATGATTCATTTATTTCATTGTGGCTTTCAGACAACTGCATCCGTAAATTTCCCCTTGATCTTTTGCTGCAAAAGCAGTATCTTTAGTGCCATTTAATGCGTACATATTTTACGTAATAACAAAGTAACAAAAGGAATTAAACATAACCGAAAGAGAAGATAATTTCGTATGCCGATTGAAGGTATTTTATTATTGGTTGCAGTATTGATATTCGTGAGCGTCATTTCAAGCAAGCTTTCCGATAAGTTTGGAGTTCCTATCTTGTTGCTATTTTTGACAATCGGGATGCTTGCCGGCTCAGAAGGAATAGGTGGTATTTATTTTGACGATGCGAGGTTAGCGAAGTCCGTTGGCGTTGTTGCCCTCATCTTTATTATTTTCTCCGGAGGGCTTGATACCAACTGGGAAGACGCCAGATCAGTCATTTTGCCGGGAGCCATCCTTTCGACGGTAGGGGTTTTAATCACTGCAACCATAACAGGGTTCTTTGCCGTTTATATCCTGAAGTTTTCTCTTTTGGAAGGAATGCTGCTTGGTTCCATAGTTTCTTCAACTGATGCCGCCGCCGTATTCAGTGTTTTAAGGTCTAAACGAATAAGCCTGAAGCAGCCTTTAAAGCCGCTGCTTGAGTTTGAGTCAGGGAGTAATGACCCAATGGCTATTTTTTTGACTGTCGGATTTATCAGTATCCTGACGGTGAAAAATATGAATATTACCGCCCTGATTCCCAGATTTATGCTGGATATGAGTGTGGGAGCTCTCATAGGTTATTTCATGGCGAAATTTATTGTGTTCTTCATTAACCGCCTGAAACTGGGATACGAAGGACTTTATCCGGTAATAATGATTTCGCTTGTGCTGCTGACTTACGTAATTGCGGTTTTTCTGAAAGGTAACGGAATCCTTGCGGTATACCTTGCCGGTTTGATGCTGGGGAAGGCAGAGTTTCCAAATAAAAAGATGATCATGAGATTTCATGACGGTCTGGCCTGGCTTGCGCAAATTGTAATGTTTGTAACATTGGGCTTACTTGTTTTTCCTTCGCATATTGTTCCACTAATAGGAGCAGGGTTTTTGCTAACGTTTCTTCTTATGGTGGTTGCTCGCCCTGTTAGCGTATTGTTATGTCTATTGCCGTTTAACATAACTATGCGAAAGAAAGCTATGGTTGCTTGGGTTGGCCTTCGGGGATCGGTTCCGATTATCCTGGCGACATTTCCTTTTATGGCGGGCATCCCACAGGCAGATACTATGTTTAATATCGTATTTTTTGTCGTTATTACGTCAGTTTTTATCCAGGGAACGTCTATTCCGGTCATTTCAAAAATATTGAAACTGGACATTCCCTTGGCTTATAAGATGAGTTATCCCATCGAATTTAAAAAGACAGTGGATATCGATGCCGAATTGATAGATGTTATTGTTCCATTTGACTCAGAAGTGATAGGTAAGAAAATTAGCGATTTAGACATTCCTAATGAATGCCTTATTGTGCTTATTTGTCGGAACGGTAAATTTGTTATACCATCAGGATCTATAGTTATAGAAAGTGGTGATGTCCTGCTGATACTAGCAAATGCAGCTAATTTTTCGGTTTTTCAACAAATGTTGGCGCGTCTTAGAAAAGAAGGGTAATAAATTGCCAGCAGAAAAAATAGATAAGTCGGCTATTTGATTTGAAGGATCCAAATTTTATAATTCAAACTTGAAAGAACAGGATATCTGATGTATTATCAATCTAATACCGAACATAACACTGCGATTTGGCATATAAGAAAAGATTGTACCCGTATTCACCACAGATACCAATCAAAACTATCGTGAGACAATTCAAACCTTTAGGTTTAAACCCGGCAGTCTCAGGACAGAAGCCTTGAGTTACACAATATCACAAAACCTCTCTACTATCAGGAATTGGTAACAGAAAAACTATCAATTATTCAATAAAAAATGACGAAGGAGTAGTTACGATGAAACCGTCATTACAACGCGGAGACCGGATTGTTTTAGAACGGGAACACTTCCAAAACCTACTTGATGCTCTGAACAAAAAGGGCTATCAGATTATAGGGCCAACCCTCGGAGAGGGATCTATTATCTACGGCAAGCTAAGCTGCGTTTCTGATCTTCCCATTGGGTGGACAGATGAACAGGAAGGCGGCATGTATCACCTTAAAAAAAGAGGTGATAATGCCCTCTTTGGATACACAGTTGGTCCGCATTCCTGGAAAAATTTCCTCTTTCCCTCAGTCCAGCAATTATTACAGGCAAAACGGGAGGGTAAAGGTTTTCAAGTTAACAGAAAACGTGAAGAAATTCCAAAATTTGCCTTTCTTGGTGCTCGCTCTTGCGATATATATGCTATCACAATTCAGGACAAGGTCTTCATAAAAGGGAAATTTGTTGACCCGCACTACGCATCACGACGGGGAGACACCTTCATTGTTGCTGTCAATTGTGGAAAGGCTGGAGGTACCTGCTTCTGTGTATCTATGGGTACAGGCCCCAGGGCGGATCTTGGGTTTGATATTGCCATGACCGAGGTTTTAAAAAGTGACAGACACTATTTTCTGGTAGAATTAGGAACAGAGCGAGGGGCTGAAATTTTCCAGGAAATTCCGTATAAAAACGCCAGTGAAGAGGAGAGGGCAACGGCCAATACCGTTGTAGAAAACACCGCAAAGCACATGGGCCGGTACATGAATACCGATCATATAAAAGATTTGCTTTATAGAAACTATGAACATCCTCGATGGAATGATGTTGCAGAACGTTGCCTTGCCTGTGCTAATTGTACCATGGTATGTCCTACTTGTTTCTGTACTACCGTAGAGGATACTGGTGATGTACCGGGGGGACACGCTGAACGGTGGAGGAAACTAGACTCCTGTTTTAACCTGGATCACTCATATATCCATGGAGGAAGCACCAGATATTCAATACGGTCCCGTTACCGTCAGTGGATGATACATAAAATTGCAACCTGGATTGATCAGTTCGGTACAACAGGTTGCGTTGGTTGCGGGCGCTGTATAACGTGGTGCCCTGTTGCAATTGATATTACAGAAGAGGCCCGTGCGATTCGTAAAAGTGAGCAGGCTGCTGAATAATCACTTTTAACGAAGGAGATAGAGTATGCAAACACCCGAATCATCTTTGGCAGAACATCCTTTTTTAAAGGACCTTAACCCTCGCCTTATTACCTTTCTTGCAGGATGTGCATTAAGTACACAATTTCATAAGAATCAGTTTATTTTTCGTGAAGGCGAAGAGGCAAATTATTTTTATATCATCCTTGATGGTAAGGTGGCTATAGAACTTTTTGCACCGGAACGTGGATCTATTACCATCCAAACAATTGGCGAAGGTGAAGTTTTAGGATGGTCATGGTTAATACCGCCCCATCGATGGCGTTTTGACGCAAGGGCCATTGAATCTACACGTGCAATTGCCCTTGACGGAAGATGTCTGCGTTCCAAATGTGAAGAAGACCATGAATTGGGTTATGAGGTACTTAAGCGTTTTGCCAGTGTTATTACCTCACGGTTAGAGGCAACACGATTACAACTTCTCGATGTCTATGGTGCTCACGTTTAAGAGGTACATAATGATAAACAATATTCCGGAGCCAATGACTCCAAACGTATTTCGTATCAATAAAAAATATAAAGAAACGCATGATACATTTACCATCGAACTTGAACCGACACAGGGTACGGATGAATTTTTCTTTTCACCCGGGCAATTTAACATGCTCTACGTATTTGGTGTTGGAGAGGCTCCAATTTCCATAAGCGGTGATCCAAAAAATCCTAAAACGCTCAAACATACAATACGGGTAGTAGGAACGGTAACAAAAGCCATGTACAGGCTGAAACGCGGCGAAGTACTCGGCGTAAGAGGTCCATTTGGCAGTCATTGGCCATCGGAAAATGCTGTAGGAAAAGATGTTATTATCATAGCGGGAGGAATCGGACTGGCACCGCTTCGCCCGGTAGTATATCAACTTATTTCGCAACGTGAAAAATATAGAAAAGTGGTGCTTCTCTATGGTGCAAGGACCCCTGAAGATATACTCTACACCTATGATTTGGAACAGTGGCAAAGACGCTTTGATATTGAGATAAAGATTACGGTTGATGCCGCTGCTGAGAATTGGCGCGGAGATGTCGGGGTTGTTACTACGCTTATACGCAAAATATCATTCGATCCCTCACATATGATCGGCATGATCTGTGGTCCTGAAATAATGATGCGATTTACGGTAGCTGAATTGCAAAATTGTGGTGTCGGGAAAGAGAATATTTTTCTATCGATGGAACGCAATATGAGGTGTGGAATTGGTTTTTGCGGTCATTGCCAGTTTGGGCCTGTCTTTGTATGCAAAGAGGGTCCTGTATTCAATTATGAGTGTATTGAAAATTTTTTTGGAACGCGGGAGATTTAGTTTGTTACGAGTGAACAAAAACACGCAAGAATTTTCATTCATGCTCATTTCATTTATTCGTGACCAAAGGGTTTACTATGGGTATAAAACGGAAACCAAAACTTGCTGTCTGGAAGTTTGCATCATGTGACGGTTGCCAGTTAACCGTTCTTGACTGTGAAGACGAACTGCTTACTTTAACCGATCATATCGAACTTGCATATTTCCTCGAAGCCTCAAGTGCTGTAAAAAGAGGCCCTTATGATATCTCCATTGCTGAGGGCTCTGTCACTACCCAACAGGATGTTGAACGTATTCATAAAATCCGGAAGGCATCAAAACTGTTAATAGGAGCCGGCGCGTGTGCTTCATCAGGCGGCATCCAGGCATTACGGAATTTCACAAATGTGAAGGATTTTGTTTCTGCAGTATACCCTTCTCCCGAATATATTAAAACACTCGATACATCAACACCATTTTCGCAGCATGTCCCTGTTGATTACGAGTTACAGGGGTGTCCTATTAACAAACATCAGCTTCTTGATGCTATCAGTAGTTTCCTGCATGGACGTAAGCCAAATTCGACATCATACAGTGTTTGTATAGAATGCAAACGGCGTGGAAATGTTTGTGTAATGGTTGCCCATGGTATTCCTTGCATGGGACCAGTAACCCGTGCAGGATGCAATGCGCTCTGCCCAACATATAATCGGGGTTGTTATAGCTGTTACGGTCCCAAGGAGACGCCGAATACAGCCTCTTTAAGCACCTGGTTTCGCCGCTTAGGAATGAAGGAAGATGATATCGTACGGATCTTTCGCACGTATTACAGTAATGCCGAACCTTTTCGTAAAGAGAGCAAACTCCACGAGAAAGATGAAAAATAATAAGTCTAAAACCAAAACGATTAAAGTCGATTACCTTGCTCGTGTCGAGGGTGAAGGAGCTTTGTATGTAAAAATAAAAGACGATACCGTTACGGATGTTAAACTCAAAATCTTCGAGCCTCCCCGTTTTTTTGAAGCATTTTTACGCGGACGCATGTTCTATGAAGCGCCCGATATTACAGCCCGTATCTGTGGTATTTGTCCTATCGCCTATCTTATGAGCTCATCACATGCAATGGAGAACGCATTTGGCGTTAAGATTAATGATCAGCTTCGTGCCTTACGCAGGCTTATTTATTGCGGAGAATGGATAGAAAGCCATGCGCTCCATGTATATATGCTCCATGCGCCTGATTTTCTTGGATATGATGATGCCATCCAAATGGCAAAAGATTATCCGGATATTGTTCAAAATGGACTGCAGTTAAAAAAAACTGGCAATGAAATCATCTCCCTTTTAGGTGGCAGATCAATCCATCCTATTAATCTCCGCGTGGGAGGGTTCTATAAGGTACTAACTAAACAAGAGTTGAACCCTATAGTTGAAAAGTTGAAACGGGCCAGGGAAACTGCTTTAGAAACAGTACGGTGGACAGCTAAATTCGAGTTTCCCAACTTTGAACAAGATTATGAATTTGTTTCCCTTTGGCATCCTGATGAGTACCCAATCACTGAGGGCAGACTTGTTTCAAACAAGGGATTAGATATCCCTGTGCATGAGTATGACAGCTACTTTGTTGAAGAACAGGTACCGTACTCTACTGCACTTCATTCTATACTTAAAGAACGTGGTGCATATCAGGCAGGTCCCCTTGCCCGATACAATCTCAACTTCAACCAGCTTTCCCCGCTGGCAAAAGAGGCGGCACAATCAGCCGGCCTTTCATCTGTATGCTACAATCCATTTAAGAGCATTATCGTTCGGGCTGTAGAAATTGTATACGCCTGTGACGAGGCCTTGCGAATTATTCATCACTATGAGAAACCTGAAAAACCAGCAGTAGAATTTCAACCAATAGCCGGGACCGGATACGGTTGTACCGAGGCCCCCCGCGGGCTGCTCTATCATCGTTATCGTATTGATGATAACGGTATAATCCTTGATGCCAAGATTGTTCCCCCCACATCACAAACCCAGAAAACCATAGAAAATGACCTCTGGCAGTTTATTCCAAAGCACCTCGAACTTTCCACGAAAGAACTTACCTCAGAATGCGAAAAAATAGTACGAAATTATGACCCCTGCATATCATGTTCTGCTCATTTCCTGAAACTGAATATAGATCGTGAATAAAAGTGAAATCCCCCGGAACAATTGCGTAAATATATCCCGTATCTTAATTGTTGGCATTGGAAACATATATCGTGGTGATGATGCTGCAGGAATTACTACTGTCCGGCTATTAAAGAATCATGCACCCGATCATGTTTCTATTATCGAGGAGAGTGGCAGCGGTATAATATCACATATAGAATCCTGGAAACACAAGGATGCGATCATCCTTGTTGATGCTGTCAGTTCCGGAACAAAGCCAGGTACCATCCACCGGTTTGATGTGTCTGTACGTTCCTTGCCTGCAAAATTTTTTCGTTGCTCCACCCATGTCTTTGGCATTGCAGAAACTATAGAACTTGCACGTGCACTCAACCAGCTCCCACCCCATAGTATCGTTTATGGTATTGAAGGAAAATGTTTTGAGATGGGCAGTAAACCATCTGCAGAGGTAGAGAAGGCGATACAAAGGGTTTTAGACTATTTACTGCAGGAAATTTGCTTTATCCGTAAAACATTAAATATGATACCCGCGTTTTGTTACCATATAATTATGGTAGAGAAACGTGGTTGAATTGCCAATAATAATCGTCGTTGTCATATCAATTGGATGCGATGTCATCTTTTCAAGGGTCGTAATAATAATAGATTCGCCTCCCCTGCTTACATCCTTCGCAATACCTACAGGCGTATGAGGAGATTTGTACCGGAGAATGATCTCAACTGTTTTTTCGATCTGCCATTCCCTTTGAGAACTTTTGGGATTGTATAATACGATAACAAAATCAGCTTCAGCAGCATATCTTAAGCGTTTCTCAATTATCTCCCATGGTGTTAACAGATCGCTAAGGCTGACAACAGCATAATCATGCATTAGTGGTGCACCGAGGGCTGCCGCTGCTGCGTTGGCTGCTGAAATACCCGGAACGACTTCCACAGATAAAGGTATATTCTGTTTACAAACCAACTCCAATGCCAGGCCGGCCATACCATAAACTCCAGGGTCACCACTGCTCACAATACATACAGTTTTACCTGTTTGTGCTTCGCGGATCGCCAGTTCTACACGCTCAGTCTCCTTACGCATGGCTGTAGCGATGACATGTTTGTTTTCTACAATATCTCTTATAAGATCAATATACAGTTTATAACCAACTATCGTCTCGGAATTTCTTAATACGCCCAACGCCTTTTGGCTAATCTCAGCTTCTGATCCCGGTCCGATACCTACCACGTAAAGTTTTCCCGTGCTATGGCTACCGTTACTCCCGGATATTTCTGCTTTGTTAAGATTAATTGTGTCTTCCTCCCCCCAAGAAGTGCAGCAGGTTCACATACCCCCCACACACCTATTTTTTCTTTGACAAAATTTGATCTACTGTGCTCTTTGATACATGTTGCAATCTCAGATGTTGAAACAACTCTTACCGGAATACCAAGTTCCGCTGATGCTTGCAATAAACCCGGTTCCTGAGATTTGATATCGATAGTAGAGAGTAATCTAACCTCTTCTACTCTCCGGTTTACCTTTTGAAGAGCATCAATGACAGAATCTTTTACCACTTCAGATGCTATCCCTCTTTTACAACCGATACCGATAATAATATTTTTCTGTGCGTCTGTTCCGGTAGTAATTACCGCATCGGTATGTAATATGGCGGCAATCCGGTATGCTAATACATTAGCCCCGCCCTCGTGGCCGGAAAGCATACTAATAACAAAACGTCCTACATCATCAATTACTATCACTGCAGGGTCAGTGTATTTATCCCTTATCTGTGATGCAATAACCCGTGCCACAATTCCCATAGCCATAATAAATACAAGGCCTTCAAATTGCCTGAAAATTCGATTCACTAATTGTTGTAATGGTTCAGAAAAGGATATGAGACTTGATACAGGTTTACTGCCTTCGGTACATGAAGTTTGTCGTTCCCTTTTCTTAAAGGCATAGATCGGAGGAACAATCCCAAGACCTTCTGCTACCCTTTGTGCAGTCTTAAACCCCTGTTCAGTTAAGACGATAATGGCTATGTTCAAAATATTCCCGGTTCTTTATTTTTTCTTCTCGATTCTTTCAAACTCTTCAAGTAATTCCCTTTGCCGTTTTGTCAGATTCCTTGGCGTATTGATAAATATACGTACATATTGATCACCGTATCCCTGATCCCTCAGATATGGCATACCGCTGCCCCTCAACCGAAATAAGGTACCATTCTGTGTTCCCGGGGGAATTTTCATTACAGCAGTCCCATCCAGCGTCGGAACTTCGACTTTTGTACCAAGGGTTGCCTCTGTTACTGAAATAGTCCTTTCTATGTAAATATCACTCCCTTGTCTGTGGAAAACAGGATGGGGTCTTATATGAAGAGTAACATAAATATCTTCCTTTAACCTTCCACCGGTTTTATCGGCACTTATCTTTAGCGTTGTTCCATTATCCACCCCTGGTGGTATACGGACATTAATCTTATCCAGCTTTTGTATTTCACCGCTTCCGTGACAGGTTGGGCATGGATGTTCGATAACTTTTCCCCGGCCTTTACATACCGGACATGCACCAATCTTAATAATTCTTCCAAAACCCTGCAGTTGTTGCTGTTGTACTTCACCCCTTCCATGACAATACGTACATGTCTTTGGTGGTGTGCCTTTCGCCGCACCTGCCCCTCCGCAATCTACGCACTTCTCCATATGAGGAATAGGCACCTCGGTACTAACGCCGCGATATGCCTGCTCCAGGGTAATTTCTACCTGTACTTCCTTAGCTCTTCTTTCTCTCCCCGGTTGCTCAAAGTATTCCCGTCGACGCCCAAAAAAATCGCTAAAAATACTTCCCCGGCCAAAAAAATCCGAAAAGATATCGTGTCCAAATATATCTTCCAGATCACTCACATGGCTAAAATCCTGCCACGTAAACCCTTCTTTACCAAAATCCTGTGCTACTCCGGCGTGACCGTACTGATCATACCGGGCACGTTTCTTGTCATCAACTAACACTTCATACGCCTCTGATATCTCTTTAAATTTTTCCTCCGCCAGCTTTGGATTCTCTTTGTTGAGATCCGGATGAAATTTTTTCGCCAGATTGCGATAAGCAGCTTTAATCTCATCCTTTGTTGCGTTCCGTTTTATCCCTAAGATTTCATAATAATCTTTTTTATCTGGCATGTTTTAATTTCTGTATCTTAAAAACGTAAAATATTCATTGCGCAAGCTAATTCGGAATATCAGTACTACGAGCAGTTTGATAACTTTCTTCTCATTCCACGGATATTCATGCCCTGTACTCTCGTTATGATCCCTCACTTTCTATAGGTAAATAGATAGAAAAAGTTGACCCCTCGTGTTTCACACTCTCGACTCTTATATATCCGCCGTGATCATTGATAATTTTCTGCGACACGATTAATCCTACACCCGTTCCATCTGTTTTTGTAGTAAAAAAAGGAACAAAAACACTTTTCAAGGTCTCAGCTTCCATACCAATACCTGTATCGGTAATATCAATCTTTACATAATTGTTTTCCACCGTTGTTGTTACTGTTAATGTGCCTCCTTCTGGCATCGATTCAACGGCATTTTTAATAATATTCAGAAATACTTGTTTAATCTGCGTTGTATCTATAACAATTTTGGGTACACGGGTATCAAATTTTTTCATTAGCTGAATATTACCAATTTTGAAATACGGTTCCATTAAGGAACAGGTATTCTCTACTATTTCATTTATATGGGACAGGGTTTTCGTAAGCTCACCCGGCTTACTAAAATCCATAATATTTGCAAGGATTTTCTCCAGCCGATTAACTTCCTCGACAATAATTTCAACACTCTGCTTTATGAGATCATTCTGATCAGCAGTCCGTAAAATTGCCCTGGCAAAGCCACCAATAGTCACTAACGGGTTACGAATCTCATGTGCGATATACGCAGCCATGTTTCCAACAACAGCAAGCCTCTCTGAGTGAATTAACCTCTCTTGCGCCTCCTTGAGTTGCTGGATTTTTTCTCCTAATTTTTCATATGCATCTGCATTTTCAATAGCGAGTGCTGCTTGACTGGCAAACGTACTTAATAGTTGAACATGTTCGTCCGTTATCGGCTTATGACTGTAATAATTATCTGCACAAATTACACCAATTGCTTCTTCTTTTACTACCAACGGCACACAAACAAACTCATTTGCCTCAATCATATTTACAAATTTTTTATCAATATGGGGATTCTGAAATGCATTTTTTTCTAAAACAGGCTTCTTGCTTTTCACGCAAGAGACAATTATCTCTTTATCATCTGTTAAAGAATATGCCATTAATCGCGTAATCATATGTAATGGAGAATCATCACGGTGATTATCTTCTGATGCTTTAATAAGATCCTCTAACCGCTCATACCTGTTGGCTATTTCTCCCCATATTTTATAAGCCTCTTCTATACTGGAAGGACCAACAGCTATCTTACCATATACGGTATTCCTCTCTTTATCCACGAGGAAAAGCCTTGCACGGTTGAATCCTAATGCGGTCCCGGCAGTTACACAGGTCAAAATCAAATGGAGTAACCGGTCAATTTGTAACGTACCATGCATTAATTCTGAAAGCTTTCGTAACAGAGAAAGTTGACGAATCTTTTCTTCTTTCTCCGTGATATCTATCGAAATCTTAAGGAGATTTGCAATACTACCGTTCTCATCCCAGATAGGTATTGAGATATTCTGGATATACCTTCTCTCCCCCTTTTCTGTAATAAGTTGAGTCCTGCTGAATTGCTTCCTCCCATCGGAGAGGAGGTTAAGGATAGGGCAGCTTTTCGCATCCTGACATTCACAGGTATATATTTCACGGCAGGTTCTTCCGGTAGGGTCGTATTTTAAATTTAAGATGGCAGAAAGAGCCTCATTAGACCAGATAACATTGAGATCTTTATCAAGAATAGATATCCCCGCATCAAGTGCATTTATAATATTTTTCAGGATATCGTCAACTTTATTTTTTAAGATATGAGATAACATAACCGGTACTTCTTACCATATACAATAAATGTTAAAAATCAGTACTATCCACCCTGTATTGATTTCTTGTAGAGCATAACGTATTCACCTGCACTTCGTTCTAATGACCAATCTTGTTTCATTCCATTTTTCATAATTTCGATCCACTGTACTTTGTTCTTAAAAAAATCCAATACCCTTACTATGGTGGCAAATAACATGTCCGAATTATACCTTTTAAAGGAAAACCCATTAGCCCTTCCATAAGAGATGGGTTCTGAGCGGACATCAACAATTGTATCGGCAAGGCCTCCTGTAGCTCGTACAACAGGAACAGTTCCATACCGTAGACTATATAATTGATTTAATCCACAGGGTTCAAACCGCGACGGCATTAAAAATATATCCGCCCCGGCTTCGATCTCATGTGCCGAACGTTCATCGAAGGTTAATTTTACCGCTACTTTTTCCGGAAATCTTTTTGCGTAATCTTGAAATAATTCATGATATCGTCGTTCACCAGTACCGAGTAAAACAAACTGAAGATTGATTTTCATTAAATCCCTGAATATATCTACAATTAAATCTAATCCCTTCTGATCTGTCAAGCGTGTTATCATTCCAATAACAGGAACGTCTTTACCGGGAAGCTTACATTTTCTTTGCAAATCCTTTTTGCAAATCTGCTTTCCCGTTAAGTCTTTTATTCCGTAATTTGCAGCTATAAATTTATCGGTTTCCGGATTCCAGATTGTACAATCAATCCCATTGATAATCCCATAAAGATCTTTTGCCCTTTCTTTCAGGACAACATCCAAACCTGCGCCGTATTCAGGTGTCTGGATCTCCTGCGCATACGTCTTGCTAACAGTGGTAATACTATCACTAAAAACAATACCCCCTTTTAAGAAATTTAATTTTCCGTAAAATTCTAGTTGTTTCCAGTTAAAGAGACTCCAGTCCAAACCGGTAAGCTTCATATCCCAATGCCAGAATATTCCCTGATATGCAAGGTTGTGGATGTTCATAATTACTTTTGTATTTAAGAAACATTTTCTTGACGCATATTTCGCCTTTAAATAAACGGGAATAAGTCCCGTTTGCCAATCGTTACAATGTATAATATCAGGGTATATGCTTAACTGATCGATAGTTTCCAGAACAGCCTGATCAAAAAAGATAAAACGCTCACTGTTATCCTCGAAATCTCTTGTTGTACCCGGATAATTGTACAATCCTTTTCTGGCATAATATTGTTCATTATATAAAAAATAGACAGGCACCTGTGAATCTGGTAAAAATCCTTTATACACATATCCGTATTTACGTTTACCATCAATTGTTACCATAACCTGCAGATCGGTTTTCAGCAAAGAATACTGGCAGTCTTTTGTCACACCATAAAGAGGCGTAATTACTGTAATGTCTACACCTTGTTTCTGCAAGCTCTTCGGCAGTGTTCCGGCTATGTCTGCAAGACCTCCTGTTTTTGCAAACGGCATAACCTCCGGTGATATATAAACAATTTTCACGAATATATTACCTCTGCACCCTTTTCTACGTTAGCATTTCTAAGAAACTCTGCAGCATTTTCCGGTGTTACTGTATTGATATAAAAACCACTGCCCCATTCAAATCCTGCAACCCTTGTTAATCGGGGAATGATCTCAATATGCCAATGATAGTGTTCTATTTCTCCAAAAATGAAGGGTGTTGTATGAATAACGTAGTTGTAAGGAGGAAATTCTAGCAGTGCCTCAAGCTTAAGAAGAACCACACGTAAAACATGAGCCAATTCTTCGATCTCAAGTTTTTGTAAATTTTCAAAATGCGACGAATGAATCTTGGGCAGAACCCATATTTCAAAAGGGAATCTTGAGGCATACGGTGTAAAAGCGACAAAACTATCATCCTCTAATACAATCCGTGATCCATCAGATATTTCCTGATGAACCATATCACAGAACAGGCATCGGCCTCTATACTTATAAAATTCTTCACACCCGGTCATTTCGTGCATGACGGTAATAGGCACAATCGGTGTAGTAATCAACTGTGAATGAGAATGTTCCAGTGATGCCCCTGCAGCCATACCGACATTCTTGAAAAGTAATCCATAAATAAACCGTTTATCTTTTTTTAAATCAACCAGTCTATCCCTGTATGTCCATAATATCTCTTCTACTTGTTTATTATCGAGTTCCGTGATCGAAACAATATGTTTCGGGCTTTCGATGATTACTTCATGTGCCCCTATTCCATTCATTTTGTCATAAATACCTACGCCACTCTTATTTAAATTACCCTCTATTTTTAAAGCCGGGAATTTATTGGATACGACTCTTACCCTCCAACCTTTTGTGTTAGGTTGAGTACCTTTTTCCCGATATGCTATAATTTCAGGGGGAGTTTTATCTTCGTTTCCCTCACAAAAAGGACAAAGACCACCCTTAATGATCTGTGGTTCCGTCTTAAAATCGCTCGGTCGCATAGCCCTTTCTGTTGCAATAATCACCCAGCGACCAGAAACGGGATCCTTTCGAAGCTCGGGCATTTTATTATCCTCCTTTATCATATAAAAATAATCTTCTATAATTTTATAATGTATTAGTTTGGAAGCACTACTCTGTAATCTCACGCAAATTCGTTATTACTTCTTCAGGATGTTTGATTTTTTTCCAAAATTCATTAAACTGAAATTTTGGACTGTGTTGAATATCATGGCATTCCTTGCATGCATTTTCGTCTACTAAACCATATGATGTATCACTTACATTCTTTATATGGTTACTACCTGCTCCATGGCAACTCTCACAACCTACGTTTATTAAACTTCGACTTTTCTCATAATTTAAAAATCCGGAAATATATCCATATCCGGTTGTATGGCACCTAATACATTCCGGGTCGTGCTGATGTCCTGTGCTTACCAAAGTATTATATGATGCACCATGTCCTGTTTTACTCCAGTGATCATATATTGTCTTATGACATAATCCACATACAGCATTACCAACGTACGATAATTCATTGGGCAGAGATGCCTGAGGAGCCTTACTCAATAAATCTTCATCCCTCACTATGTGCTGATATTCTTTTAATAACAAGGTCATTTTCTGTGAATCCTTAATCCTCGAATCCAATGGAAAGATCTCAATAGATTTTCTTTCTAATGCCTTACTATGTAAAAAATATTTTACAACACCGATATATTTTCCCTCTTTTCCGGCAGATACAATTGCAGTGTTGCCCACGTATTCTATTGAGTTCTCCGGATCATCTATACCATGACCGGTTATTATTAACCCTATCTCAGGGAAAGACTTTGCGATTTCCAAAGATTCTTCTTGCGTTGCATGCGAAAGCAGTACTATTAAATCTGATCGCTCCCGCAAATCCTTGATTAATGGGCGCAATGTTTGTACAGGATTATCAATACTTACGTATTCCGGTATATAGTTCTTAAAAAGAGACTGAGAGATGATACCTAAAAAGGCAATGGTATAAGAATGTTTACCGTTAAAACATTTCTTTAAAATATATTGGTTAACAGAGATAGGAAGTGAATCAGTAATCTTAATATTGCTTGAAAGGAAAGGTATATTACTTATCTGCGATAAGTAACTTAATAATTGCGGACCAATTTCAATATCTTTTTCACCGAGGTTATGGAGTATAAATCCCGTTTCTTCCATTGCGCGGTATAAGATTTCCATTTTGATTTCCTCTTGCCGACGATAATCTCTGATAAGGTCGCCTAAACTTACGGGAAATACTATGTCTTCTTCCGTATGCATAATGGAATTTATAAACGTATGACGTCGGGAGATACCTCCAATTTGCCCTTCAAAACAACCACACGGCTCCAAATTTCCCAACTCTTCCCCTGAAAATATTATAAGGAGACGGGCAGGCGAGCCATAAGTCATTATTGGTAAAAAAATATATAAAAAGAAAATCAAGTATCCGAGACATTTCATATAAAATAGATTAGTAGCTACCCTTCTACGTTTCCATGAATTGGAATGTTTATGACTGGTTGGATTGTGCTGTTAGTATAAATCCTCAAATTTCCGTTAATTTTACCAGTTATAATATGCTTATTCAATTCAACATCGATCTTTTTACTGTTCTGTAATTCAGAAACCACGTAGTTTATTATATTTGGGTTAACTTCAATCTTCTCTATTTTCACATCTTTATTTAAAAAATTCACTATTATTGTTCGTTTAATATCCTGTCCTTTTCGAATATTACCAAATGATAGTATTTCAGGGTAAAATTTTACATCCCCAATAACCTCCCCGAAAAAAGGTACATCGATCCTTTCTTGTTTTTTACTTGTGGTATAGACAAAGATCATTCCTGCAAATCTCCCAATGTAATCATACTTATCTAATATAATTTGATATGTATGATTATTATCATTCATTTCACCAGGAATAATGGTAATATAGGAATTGGGGGATTCTAGTTTTTGAATTTTTATATCTAATTCCGGTACCGTTTTTATTTCAATGATCCTTTTACAGGAACTCCCTTTCTTAATAAGACCTAAATTAATTTTCTTAGGATTAACAATAACTTCTTCGATGATCTCTCCTGTAATAGTCAATATGCATCGTGGATTATTTGTATCATTAGAACTTACAATAACGGATTTTGTAACCCTGCCGGTATAATTACCTGGATGATATGTAACATCTACTTCACCTTCTTCATCTTTTAACAATTTATTTTTTGAAACCAAAGCAGCCGTACAACCGCATGAAGATTTAACATTACTTATAATGAGTTCACTCGTTCCATCATTTTTAAATTTAAATGTACATTTTATCGTTTCCCCAATATAAACTTTGCCAAAATCATATACTTGCTCTTTAAAGACTATTTTTGGTTTATTTATAGTTTTTTCATCTTTAATCTTCCCGTCTTTTCGGATATCACCCATTGCAGTACCAAGTTTTATTAAAAGGAAGAGAAATACAGTTATAAGTAAATAAACCTTTATTTGCTTCATAATTATAACAATGTCTCCTTATAATTTTGACAAGATGTACTTTAGCAAAACATTATAATTCAAATTTCTATAAAAGAAAAACATATACAATATTTTTTCTTTTTAGCCAGAAAATGAAAAGAGCTGGGCAGTGGAAACAAACCCACATAACCCAGCTCTTCACTTTAGACCATGAAAACCTCTAATAGAGAGGCCTTACTTCAAAAACCATTATAAGCCGTTATTTAGCGCTTGTAGCCTGCATAGAAGTCAGGACCCTGGATGTTATCCCACTGTGCTCCCAGATCAATCCATTCTACAAACAAGTACCTCTCCTCAGGAGTCAGGAGTTTATCATGCAG
>SOER01000041.1 GCA_021646405.1 Candidatus Loosdrechtia aerotolerans | reverse complement strand
GGTGGTGCCAAAACCTTGTAGTGAGCTTGTCGAACTAACAGCTTCATAATGTCACCCCTTCGGGGTTATTAGTCTGTGGTTTATTCTTTTGCTATAATCATTTCACCCCTTCGGGGTTAAGTACATCGTATAGGAATATTCATGTGTTCAGTATAAGATGCTCTCTTAACACCATAAAAAGACGAGATTCTTCGCTGCCGGGATTCTTCACTCCGCTTCGCGGAGTTTACACTGAATACGCTCGCTTCGCTCAGTATAAACTCCGTGAATGTGTTCAGAATGACAAATTCCCTGTTGACATCTCATCTGGAGTGGGATAAAGGATTTCAGGATGGCACCCTGTATTCTGTCACCTGAGTGGAGCGAAGGGTCTCGTTTTTGATGAAAGAGATTCATCCTTGCACGAGAGAGTATTATCTCGTTCCAACGCTCTGCGTTGGAATGTGCTCTGGGATGCTCAGCGTCCTGCTTCTGATAGTTGAAAAATAGTTGAAAATATGATCAGCAGATAAAGATATTTTCGTAACAGCAATCATTCCTGTAGAATCTCGCCATCTTATTGTGGAAACATGACGCAGAGCGTCTGGTGGTACGTTACAATGCAGAGCGTTGGAACGAGTAGAGTAGATTAGAGAAAAGCCCTTTGGGCTTTGGGAAAAAATACAGCAAGGTATTCTCAGCCCAATACTTGCACCTGTCCCCCCTCTGATGCTGAAATCCGAAATGCTAAATCCGAAATACGAAACTTGTCCTGAGCGGAGCGAACGGATCCGAAACAAATTCCAATGGAAAAAACCGTGTTTTGAACATTTGAAAATTGAAATTGAGAATTTGTTTCGTATTTCGTATTTCGGATTTAGCATTTCGGATTTCACTATCGAAGGGGGAGGGATCTTTTGTCTTTTATTTATCCTCTCCCGCACCCTGAATTATCTCAACACCTGTAGGTATATTTTTGAGAACCTCTTCATCTGAAAACCTCCGAAATATCAGACAAAAGTGTCTCATGAGACACTTTTGTCCTGAGACACTTTTGTCTCATGGGACATTTTTGTCCAATTGGTACATGTGCATCCAGAGACACAGGTTCCCATATTTGAGAATATAATATACATAATACTTTGTAGCACAGACACTTAGGTAATTGTATGGATTTATAAACTGTGTGTCATAAAAAACCTCTTTTTGGCACATGCTTTGATTGTATAAAATTTATCCATATCATTGGAAGTCTTAATAGGTTAAAACGATAAGATATTTTTGATGAAAGTTAGTGCTCCTCCGCCTAACCCATTCATCATGGGGAAGAAATATCTATGACCTCCACGTTTCTCCCCCCTGATAGGAATGGGTTAGGATATTTTTATGTTGTCCGGTTTTCATTTTTGGATTACCAAAAAATAAGACTTATTGCACAGCATCTTCCATTCTCTTCCCTGACGGTATACCCAAATTCCCTTCGGGTAAGTTTTTATGTAGCCGCATCCCTTCAGGATGCGTTTCCTGCAGAGTGTGAAATAGCGCTATACTCTTTTCAGGTGCTTCTATTCGTCCCAACGCAGAACTTCTAACCCTGAACCCTGAACTCACACAAAGGCACAAAGATTTATCGTAACGCTTTCGTTTTTTAAAAAACCCAAAAAGCTCTGTTAGGAGTGATATAGCTGGCATTCAAGAGGTTTCCTGTTAAGTTCGCAAATTTCTTGTAAAGGCGGAAAGCTCCAGAGGAGCGGCATATTAATAGAATGAGAATTTACCCACATGGTAAGCTCCAGAGGAGCGATATATTACATAGAATAAGAATTTACTATTAACATCCCACCCCTAACGGAGCTCTCTTCTTATGTTCCGCTTTCGCTATCCATATTTCACCCTTACGGGATTATTTTTCTATAAAGAATATACACTTTTAGGTCAATTCTTAAGAAGTTATTCTTTTTACAGTATTTACAATAGTATCAGGAAACTATAGAATTTTACAAATTTATGTGACTTACAAAACGATTCAGAACGTTATTACATCGGACAGAAGCAGGGGTAAACTGTACCTGTATTTAAGAACGGTATTTTTCAAAAGAGGAGGGGTAGAAGGAAGCAAGTGATAAGGTCATTGTTTTGATACATCTCAAAAACAAGCTGTTGTTTTTAGATAGGGTTTATCTATAAGACTAAATATAAGGATGGGTAGTTATCATGGTAAAAAAACTTATTTTAGGTATGGCTGTATTTTTGATTTCAACTTGCACGGTATTAACCTCTGCGAATGCAAAAAAAGACAAAAGTGAATTACCTCCTGAGGCAAGTTCTGGGAAAGGCAAAAAGGTTGGCCATGTACCGGAACCGGTGAGTTGTGCCCTTGTTGCGGCAGGTGGTGCAGCCATGATTGCTGTCCGCCGCTGGAAGAACAGGAGGAACTCAAAGGATGCATGTCAGAATGTGGATAACACAGCTTTATAAGAGTGGATAACGTAGTTGCATAGATATTTATTATGTACTAAGGATACATGGAGGAATTTCGAACAAAGATCAGGAAATTTGAAGTTTTTCATTATGCCGTTAACCCCCCTAACCCCTCCTGGGAGGGGTTAGGGGGGTAGGGGTGGGTAAAAATAAAAATCGTGTAACAATTTAGTTTCCTGAAAAAGGAAGATACATATTATCAGTAGGAAGCTTCGTACCCGAGAAAGGGTTTCATGACCTGATTGATGCGTTTAATCAGCTTTCAGTCCGATACCCACATCTTTTAACAGAAAAATGGAAGCTGGTTATTTGCCGGCAGGGCTGATCATGAGGATTCGTATAGTGCCGGTTTAAAGGCCAGCGCACAGGAAAACAGCAATATCATTTTACCAGGTTTTGTAACAGGTGAATCTTTACAGGAATTGTACAGTAATGCCGGCCTGTTTGTGCTACCCTCATATTACGAGGGGTTACCGATAGTTTTATTGGAGGCTTTGAGTTATGGACTCTCATGTGTCGTATCTGACATTCCGGCGAATAGGGAAGTGGAACTGAACAACGATAGATTTTTCAGGGTTGGACACGTCGAATCCCTTTCAGAGAAAATACGGGAGTTTGTTAACAATCCTTTATCCGATGAGGAAAAAGCACGACAAATTGATATGATAAGAGAAAGGTACGATTGGGAAAAGACCGCGGCGATGACGATGGATGTGTACAGGGAGGTACATTTTGGTAACAAGGCAACAAATTAGTTTTTGAAGAAATCCCAACAATTCATCTCATGTTACACTCATCTTATACAGTTATTGTTTCTACTATTTTCCTATTCCTGATAGCCCTGTATGGCATCTTTGATATTCTCTAAAGCTTCTTCTTTCGTTTTCCCCTGTGACCAGCATCCTGGTAAGCCTGGGACCCAAACTGCATAACCTTCTTCTGTTTTTTGAAGGTTAACCTTATATTTCATCAGAAAACTCCTTGGTTAATATGTTCCTGACATTGATAATTATTTCTTTAAATAACAGAAATGAATTGGAAAGTCAACAGACGTTAGAAAATACTTTCGTTTTTTGAAAAATGTGGAAAGCTCCGTTAGAAGCGATGTTATGAATAGAAAAACAATGAGTACCACTCTTGAGCTCCGGAGGGGCGGCATAGAAGGAGTTCCCCTCCCTCGATGGGAGGGGTTAGGGGAGGGTGATGGAATATGCAACACACTTTCTTCCTTTTCCTAACGCTTTTAACCCTGAACCCTGAACCCTTAAACCTATATCGTCACAATAAATTTGAAAAAAATAAGTAATATAAAGATATATTTCGGCATATCATATGCTAGTTTTGTTGTATTAATTTGTCGCTGGTTCATGTTTTATCCAAAATGGTTTTACCATTTTCTCTCTTTTTGAAAGATGTACCGTTGGATAATCGTTGACTTTAAATACGGAGCATGTAATAATGAGGCGACTTAGTGTATCTTTACTTTGTGATATCAAAAAGGAGCTGGAGGTATGCTGAAAAGTAAAGTCGTTACCATACAAAGGCACATCGTTGAACAGGAAAGATTACATCCAGGCGCTACAGGAGATTTTACCGGGCTCCTGTGGGATCTCACCATTGCAGCAAAGACTATTTCACGGGAAGTAAACAAGGCAGGCCTTGTAGATATCTTAGGTGTTACGGGTGAAAATAATGTTCACGGTGAAATCGTAAAGAAGCTGGATGTGTATGCTAACGAAAAGATTTGTAAATCGATGGAGCACGGCGGCCATCTTTGTATTATGGCATCTGAAGAAAATAAAGATATTATTCCAATACCCGATGAGTTTCCGAAGGGTAAGTACGTCCTTATCTTTGATCCTTTGGACGGTTCATCCAATATTGATGCAAACGCATGTATCGGGACAATATTTTCAGTGTATCGAAGAAAGACAACGGGAAGTATGATTACGCAGGAGGATTGCCTGAGAAAAGGTACTGAACAGGTTGCAGCAGGATATATTATTTACGGATCGAGTACGATGATGGTGTATACTACCGGTCAGGGTGTGTATGGCTTTACCCTGGATCCAAGTATCGGAGAGTTTCTCCTCTCGCACGAGAATATTCGAATTCCGTCAAAAGGTAAAATATATAGTATTAATGAAGGAAATGCAAATACATGGGATGAAGGGACAAAGAAGTATATTGCTTATCTGAAGGAGAGCGATTCATTAACAGAAAGACCTTATTCCCTGCGATATATCGGATCGCTGGTGGCAGATTTTCATAGAAATTTGCTTTATGGAGGCATCTTTTTGTATCCTGCGGATAACAGAGATCCGAATAAACCAAAAGCAAAATTACGGTTACTTTACGAAGCTGCTCCGCTTGCCTTTATTATTGAACAAGCAGGCGGTATGGCATCTACAGGAAAAGAACGCATCCTTGATATTCAGGCTACTGAATTGCATCAAAAAGTACCGGTGATTATCGGTAGTAAGGAAGATGTGTTACTGTATGAAAAGTTTTTTAACCAAAAGTAATAAAAGGAGTCAATAGTTCATGCTCTACCAAACAAAAGAGGATTTGGCAAAAGACCTTGGATCTGTTATCGATATTCAAAAAGATGGTACGGTAAAGGTAATTGACAGGAATACCTTAAGAAATACAAAGATTGATACTATCGTTTACAATGCTGTTTTTAACAAAGAAAATACTATGAGAGATATTTCCCGGTGGTTAATTCGTAATGTGGCAAACGAATTATCTGTCTTCACATCATCCATTCAATTACTGTATGAGGCTATTGGCAGGAAGCAATATAAAGGCTTTACGGTGCCTGCTATTAATATCAGGGGATTGACATATGATGTTGCCCGTTCGATTTTCAGGGCTGCAAAGAGGAACCACGCAGGGGTCTTTATCTTTGAAATTGCAAGATCCGAAATTGGTTATACCGATCAGAGACCTGCTGAATATGCATCGGTAGTGCTTGCGGCTGCCATTAAAGAAGGATACGAGGGGCCGGTATTCATTCAGGGGGACCACTTTCAAATTAATGCAAAGAAATACGAAAAAGACCGGGATGCAGAGCTAAAAACAGTAAAAGGGCTTATTAAAGAGGCGATTGAAGCGGGTTTTTATAATATTGATATTGATACTTCAACCCTCGTGGATTTAAGTAAACCGGATCTCACCGGGCAGCAGCGGCTGAATTTTGAATTTGCTGCAGAATTTACGACATATATCAGAACGTTGGAGCCAAAAGGGATTACCATATCAGTTGGCGGTGAAATCGGAGAGGTTGGTAAAAAGAACAGTACTATCGAAGAGTTAAGGGCGTTTATGGACGGCTATAACAAGACACTGGCAGCAAAGGGGAAGGGGTTAAAAGGGATTAGTAAAATCAGTGTGCAAACGGGTACGAGTCATGGAGGGGTACCATTACCGGACGGAACGATTGCTGAAGTAAAACTGGATTTTGATACTTTAAAGAATTTATCGACGGTAGCCCGTGATGAATACGGGCTCAGCGGGGCTGTACAGCACGGCGCTTCGACGCTCCCCGGAGATGCCTTTGTTAAATTCCCGGAGACGGGAACTGCCGAAGTGCATCTTGCCACCGAGTTTCAGAATATGATTTACGATACAAGTATTTTCCCGCAAGAGTTCAAAAAAGAAATATACGATTTCCTGAAGAACCATTCCGATATAAAGAAGGACTGGAAAGAAGGAGATACCGAGGAGCAGTTTTTATATAAGGCCAGAAAGAATGGTTTTGGCCCGTTTAAGGAAAGATTCTGGAATTTACCTTCTGATGTAAGAAGTAAGATCGGCGAAGAACTTGAAGAAAAATTTGAGTTTCTTTTTAAGAAGTTAAATGTTATTCACTCAAGAGAAATAGTCCATAAAACAATTAAGCCCGTTGAAGTTCAACTGGCTGTTCCACCTGCATTTTTATAGCGTTTTCTTAAAGTGAATAGTGTGATTACCGCATTTTATTTTTATAAACACTATTTTAAGAGGAGGTAGTGGGTATGTGTACGACATGTTCGGCGCATAATCCCAGCGTAAAAAAGAAGGGAAGCGCCGGAAAGAAAGAGGTAGTAAAAAAGGAAAAGCAAAAGCCAAAGAAAAAGAAGTAATAAAAATTCCCTCCGATACCCTCGGAGGGAATTTTTATTATAAGTAGACAATAAGCCGGGTTCTGTCGTGGATGATCATTTATCTAGTCTCGCTGTTGCCAGCGAGATCAAACGGCTTACCCGGAGGTAATAGCGAAGCGGACCACTTCATCCCTCTCTATTTAGCCTTTCTCCCAGTGGGGTTTGCCATGCCTCCGATGTCACCATCAGAGCGGTGGGCTCTTACATTAAGCCGGTAAACGGCCCCACCATTTCACCCTTATCTCATAATGATATGAGACGGTATATTTTCTGTTGCACTTTCCTTCCCGTTGCCGGGACTCTGTGTTACAGAGCACTGCGTCCTGCGGAGCCCGGACTTTCCTCCCGTTCCGCTCCTTTTCAGGATGATGGAACCGGCGATCATCTCGTCTACTCTATTCTTGCTCTTCATTGTGGCTGTCCAGATACAGGATTCGGCCACAACTATGGCAGAAGGTGAGTTCCTTATTCGACAAAAGCTGATTCACGGTCTGTGACGTCACCGACATAAAGCAACCCTGACATACCTTATTAACAACGCTAACTACAGCTACTGAGTCTCTGTGGTTTACTAATCTGTTGTAGTGCTGTAAGGTATCATGATCCAGAAGGGCTGTATACTCGTTACGCTTTTTCTTTAACTCCTGAACCTCAGCATCTATGGTTTTCAGGTCTGCCTCAACATGCCTCCGGAGTTCTTGTAGCTGAGATTCTTCGCCTTCAATTTCTTTCTGATAAGTGGTATATCTCTGCTGCGCCTCTTCGTATATGTCTATTAACCGTAAAATATCATCCTCCATAATCGATTTGTCTGCTTCTTTTCCTGCTATTTCAGTTTTTATTGCACTATATTCTTTGTTTGTCTTGACGAGATTTAATTGAGTCTGGAGTTTATGAATCTCAGATTCCTTACTTTTCAGGTCAAGTTCCCTGCTCGTGATATTTTTCTGGGAATTCTTTATATCTTCTCCGAGCTTTTGCAACTTTTCTTTCTTTTGCTGAACCTGATCTCTTTTTTTTTGGACATCATAACTTCTATAGAGCTTATCACCTTCCAATTGTTTTATCTTTGTATCTATCGATTGCAATCTCTGAAGTACTGCCGTCCTCTCGCTCATAGATTCCTTTCTACAAATAATAGTGCTTCATAATGCTGTTTGTCAATAGGAACAAACTTAACCAATGCCGTCCAGAAATCCTTCAAGTTTGCGGCTTCTGATTGGATGTTGCAGTTTCCGTACGGCCTTTGCTTCAATTTGCCTTACCCTCTCTCGTGTAACTTTAAAAATTTTACCAACCTCTTCCAGGGTATAGGTGTATCCGTCACCGATGCCGTACCGGAGCTTGATAATCTCCCTCTCACGGTAGGTTAATGTCTCCAGCACGCTTTCAATCTTGTCTTTTAACATTTCCTGTGTAGCTGCAGCCACGGGGGATTCTGCCTTCTCATCCTCAATGAAATCACCAAAAGAGCTGTCTTCACTTTCACCTACGGGCCTGTCTAAAGAAATCTGGTGCCGGGATATTTTTAAGACCCTCCTTGCCTCTTCTACGCTGATCTTTACCTCTTTTGCAATTTCTTCTATTGTCGGTTCACGTCCCTTTTCCTGTAAGAGTTTTTTGGAGATGTTCCTGATTTTACTCATGGTCTCAATCATGTGTACAGGAATTCGTATCGTCCGTGCCTGATCAGCAATAGAACGGGTAATTGCCTGGCGTATCCACCATGTTGCATAGGTGCTGAATTTATAACCCCGGCGATATTCATATTTATCTACCGCGCGCATGAGCCCTGTATTGCCTTCCTGGATTAAATCGAGAAAACTTAAGCCGCGATTTCTGTATTTTTTCGCGATACTAACTACCAGCCTTAAATTTGCTCCGGAGAGTTTTCGTTTTGCAGCTTCATGTTCTCTGTAGATAGTTTCAATAGATTCCACACGGCGTTTCAATCTGCTGGTGGGCTCCAGTACCATGCACTCCAGCTTTTCGAATTGTTCCTCTAATTCCTTATAATGGCCGTTAGACCTGGAACGCGGCCTGCACGCTGTAATCTGCGTTTCCAGGATCTCCATTTCCACAACAGTTTCCTGGAGTTTCTTCATCATGGGCTGTATCCGTTTTGTACGGATGTTTATCTCTTCAAGGAGATCGATCCCTTTTCGTCTTCTGTTTCGGATTGCACGAAGTAGCCGGATCCTTTCTTTTTCTGAAATTTGTTTCCGTTTGGTGAGGGAATAATCTTCTTTGTTTTTCTGGATAATTGTCTTCAGGATTTTTGCATTTCTCGGGAACTGTTCTAAAAGCTCGCTCTTACCGTTGTCTACCATGTTGTTAACTTTTAACGTACGATCAAAAGAAAGTTCACCGTTGTTAACATCCTCTAATATCCTCAGACATGTTGCTAATGATAAATCAGAATGTAATACCTTCTTCAGGAATCTCTTTCTCGTAATTTCAATCTTTTTGGCGAGCGTAATCTCTTCATCTCTTGTAAGTAAAGGGATCTCACCCATCTGGGTAAGATACATACGGACGGGATCATCTATTCTTTCGCTAATTGTCGGGACTTCGCCAAATTCTAAATCGGCTTCTGTATAAATCTCCCCTTCTTCAGCGTCTGTTATATCGCGCGTATCGATATCCGTCTCATCAATTAAGTCAATTCCCAGTTCATCGAGCATCATTAAGATATCATCGATTTTTTCAGGAGAAATATCTGTATCGTCGGGTAACATATCGTTCAGTTCTTCATATGTTAAAAACCCCTTTTCTTTCCCTTTTTGTACAAGCTGTTTGATTTTTTGATTTAAATTTTCCATATGAAAGATAAACCCCCTTAAAAATCATGCAGAATAGAAATATTAACCTTTGAATACTATAGGGTAACTACAGTTTATGCTTTGTTTTCAAGGTATGGATATTTCTACTTTTTTTATGAAACTCATCAAGCAACGTGTTAATATCTTCTTCGCTACTACCCGATCGAAAGACTTCCAGGATTTTTCTTTTTGTTTGAGTGATATCTTTTTTACTGTTCCGTCTCCTAAAAAATACGATAAATGCCTCTAATCTTTCCCTGTGATTCGTAATATTCTGAAACTCCTCAGTCGTTACAATGTTTGTTAATATTTTACCGAGCCGTATATCTTCGAGGAGGTGCAACACGTCTTCAACCTTTACGAGCCCGCTCTGATGGTATAATACGGCTATCTTTTCAGCAATCATGAGGTAGTCTTTATTCCTGAATTCACTGAGACCAATTTCTTCTATTACTCCTGGAATCAGGTCGTTGCAGGATAACATCAGATATAAGATTTCTTGCTCCGCCCGTGAGGATGCGTCGATGCGCTGAACGGTTTCCGGTTTGCCGGCTATAGAAGTGGTACGTTTTAATTTTTTCAGATGGGTTCTCAGTATTGCCTCTTCGATAGACATTTCTTCGGAGATCATTTTAATAAGTAAATTACGTTTAATAATATCAGGCATTTTTTGTGCCGTTGAGAGAACATCGTTTATGGCGTTTGTCTTTCCGGATATGGTTGCCATATCCCATTTGGATAGAGCTGCTTCTATTTTAAAGCGAAAAAAATCCTTAGCGTTATTAATATATCTCAAGAATTTTTCGGCTCCTTCTGCTATAAGAAAATCGCAGGGATCATACCCTTTCGGCAATTGAGCAATTTTTACATCAAATTCCTCTTCAATAAAGATATCCAGACTCCTGTCAGAGGATTTCAAACCCGCACTATCTGAATCCATGAGAAGTATTACCTGGCTGCAGTATTGCCGTAAAAGTCTCAAATGCTGTTTTGTTACAGCCGTTCCCAGTATAGCCACAGACCACGGAATTCCATACTGATGCGCCATGATTACATCTGTGTAACCCTCCATAAGGATTACCCGGTTTTGTTTTAATATGGCATTTTTCGCAACATTGATGCCATAAAGAACATTACTCTTATTAAAAAGGATGGTTTCCGGCGAGTTTAGATATTTTGGGGTTGTAGTATCTAATGTTCTTCCACCGAAACCAACGATCTGGTTTCTCACGTTAACTATAGGAAATATTAACCTGTTGCGAAAACGGTCGTAGTAAGCACTTCCCTCTTTTTTACGGAGAACTAAACCGGCTTTTTCTAATGATTCGCTGGTAATGTTATGCCCTTTACATGATTTTATTAATGTGTCCCAGCCACCAGGGGCATAACCAAGACAAAAAGTATTGATGGAATGGCTATTTATCTGTCTCTGTTGTAAATATACCCTTGCAGCATTTCCGTTCTTTTTATCAAGGAGAATTTTATGATAAAGTCTTGATGCAAAATTGGTTACATTGAACAGGTGTGTTTTTTCTGCCGTTAAAGAGATTACTTTTTTTGCGGGTAAATGAGAAAGATCAATATGTGATTTGGCTGCTACGAATTTTATGGCTTCCACATACCCTAAGCCCTCTTGTTTCATAATAAAGTGAAATATCGTTCCGCCTTCGCCGCATCCAAAACATTTAAAGAGTTTTTTTTCAGGATTAACGGAAAACGAGGGTGTTTTTTCAGAATGAAAAGGACATAAACCAATAAAATTTTGACCGCTTTGTTTTAAGAGTATATACTCCGATATGATTTGAACAATATTTGAGGCTTGTTGGATCTCTAGAATCTTTTCTTGTGGTATAAAGTTTACCATTAAATGGAAAGATAAATTGGTTGAATGATATCTTAAACCCTAAAATTATATCATACAACTAAAATAATGTCAATTAAATGGGATAATTATTTACTAAATTAAATTTTTGTAACATGTTATAGTATTCAATTTATAGTATTCAATTGATGAGATCGAACAGAATGTAAACTTTAAACTTTGAAATTGCACTTTATGCGTGTAAGTATGTTCGGTTTCATCCATGGAGTATTATAGCTTTTAAAAAAATAACCCCATAGGGGTGAAATATCAAGACGAAAACGAAAAACCTGAGAAAAAAGTTCCGGAGAAGCGGGATGTTAATAGAACGGGAATGTGCCTTAATGGTAAGCTCCGGAGGAGCGACATGTTGGTAACTCCTTAGGTTCAGGGTTAAAAGCGTTAGGAATAGGAACATTACAACAAGCTAAGAAACAATGCGGTATTTTTTTCTGATCCTCACACAAAGCCACAAAGGCACAAAGATATATGGTATGTCCCCATTCTGTATTCCTAACATTCTATCCTTACATTTACTTCTTTTTTAATCAAATATTCTTTTACCTTCCGTATGGATATTTCTCTGTAGTGAAAAATAGAGGCTGCTAAAGCAGCATTTACTTTACCATTATGAAAAACATCGTAAAAATGCTCTATTTTTCCTGCTCCGCCGGATGCAATAATGGGGATGTTTACTGATTCTGATATTGTTCTGTTTAATTCGATATCGAATCCGGCCTTTGTGCCGTCGTAATCCATGCTCGTTAAGAGTATTTCCCCCGCACCTCTTGATGCACCTTCTTTTGCCCATGTGACTGCATCCAGTCCTGTTGGCGTCCTGCCACCGTGTATGTAAACCTCCCACCCTGTGGTACCATCATTTTTTACGCTCCTGGCATCAATGGCGAGGACTATACATTGCCTGCCAAATCTTTTTGACGCTTTTGTGATGAACTCCGGGTCTTTAACAGCAGATGTATTCATGGAGACTTTGTCGGCCCCTGCATTGAGTAATCGCCGTATGTCATCAAGGGTACGAATGCCTCCCCCGACAGTTAAAGGCATAAATACCTGTTCAGCGGTCTTTTTTACAACATCGAGGATGATATCTCTATTTTCAGAAGATGCAGTAATATCCAGGAAGGTTAATTCATCGGCCCCTTCCTTGTCGTATTGTGCCGCTATTTCAACAGGGTCCCCTGCATCTTTCAAATTGAGGAAATTTATTCCCTTGACAACACGCCCGTCTTTTACATCCAGGCAAGGTATAATTCGTTTTGCAAGCATAATAATTTTATGGATATTTTCAGGAAATGAAAAGTACAGAATGGAAGGTGAAAAAGAAATTTAAAAGTCCTTTTCCGGACTACTTGCTTTCGCATACAGTCTTTTTGGTATACGTCCGGACAGGAATGCAAGCCGCCCCGATTCACATGCCAGTTTCATAGCCCTTGCCATATTTACGGGATCTTCCGCAAGTGCAATACCCGTATTCAACAGCACACCTTCACAACCAAGTTCCATAGCGATTGTTACGTCCGATGCCGTACCAACACCCGCATCCACAATTATGGGAACCTTTGCTGACTCAAGGATGATCCTTATATTGTTCTTATTAAGAATACCCTGACCGGATCCAATCGGTGCACCGGCAGGCATAACACTTGTGGCACCTGCATCTTCAAGCTTTTTCGCAATAATAGGATCATCAGAAGTATAGACAAGTACCGTAAAACCTTCCTTTACTAAGATGGTAGTTGCTTTTAGGGTTTCAATGGGATCGGGCAGTAATGTTTTTTCATTCCCGAGCACCTCAAGCTTAACCATATCTGATAAACCGGCCTCCCGGGCAAGACGGGCTACCCTGACTGCCTCATCCGCAGAATAACAGCCTGCTGTATTGGGTAAAATCGTGTATTTTTTTGTGTCTATATAATCTAATAAAGACGTTGATTCATTGATTTTCACCCTTCTGACAGCAACGGTAACAACCTCTGTTCCGCTGACCTCTAATGCCTCTGCCATTGTCTCCAGTGAAGCGTATTTTCCTGTACCAACAAACAGGCGTGAAGTAAACTCGTATTTGCCGATCTTTAGCCTGGTATTCTCTTTCTTTTCGATATTAACCACCCCCGACAAAGGTTACTACCTCCAGCGTATCTTCTTCTTTAAGGACTTGTGTGGAAAATTCCTTTCGTGAAAGAATCTGAGCGTTCAGTTCTACAGCGATCCGGTTTTTATCAAGCTTACAGAGATCGAGCAGATTTTCTACCGTTATCCCTTCCGCACATTCCTTTATTTCACCGTTTAAAGTAATTTTCATCCTGTTTCTGATGTTTTTTGTTTAGCCTGCCGTTGTTGCAGGTTTCTTTGATTTTACATAGGTATCAATTGATTCTGCAGCCTTTTTCCCTGCACCCATAGCTAAGATAACCGTTGCAGCACCTGTTACAATATCACCACCGGCAAAAACCCCTTCTTTGTTCGTTTTACAGGTTTCTAAATCAGCCACGATATTTCCCCATTTATTTACCTCGAGATCAGGTGTTGTAGATGGAATTAAAGGGTTCGGACCATTGCCGATAGACATAATTACACATTCAACATCGAGTACAAATTCCGATCCTTTTACAGGAATGGGACGTCTCCTGCCCGAGTCATCAGGTTCACCAAGCTCCATTTTCACGCATTCCAGACTACTAACCCAGCCCTTCTCATCACCGAGGATTTTTATAGGGTTCGTTAAGAATTTAAACTGCAGTCCTTCTTCTTCTCCATGATGGATTTCATCTGCCCTGGCAGGCATTTCGTCTCTGGAACGCCGGTAAACAACGTATACATTTTCTGCACCGAGCCGGAGTGCCGTCCTTGCTGAATCCATTGCAACGTTTCCGGCACCGATTACTGCTACATTCCTGCGCATGGCTATTGGTGTAGCATACTTTGAATCGTATGCCCTCATCAGGTTAACCCTCGTAAGGTATTCATTGGCAGAATATACCCCGTTGAGGTTTTCTCCGGGAATCCCCATAAACATGGGTAAGCCGGCACCGGTACCAACGAAAACGGCATCGAAACCGTTCTGCAGTAATTCATCAACGGTTTGAACCTTCCCGATAACAGCATTCACCTCAATTTTCACCCCTAATTTCCGGAGGTACTCAACTTCCGCCTCTACAATTGCCTTCGGAAGCCTGAATTCCGGTATTCCGTATACCAATACACCGCCAGCCTTATGCAGCGCTTCAAACATGGTCACATCGTGCCCCATTTTTATAAGCTCGCCGGCACAGGCAAGCCCTGCCGGACCTGCTCCCACAATTGCCACCCGGTAACCCGTTTTTTCGGATGCTTTGGGTATGGTTACTGCATTGTGTGTTCGTTCATAATCGGCAACAAAACGCTCCAGATTTCCGATAGCAACCGGCTTGAATTTTTTACCAACAATACATACCTTTTCACACTGATCTTCCTGAGGACATACCCGGCCGCAAACGGCTGGTAAGGCATTTCTCTCTTTGAGCTTACGCGCCGCAGCCAGGAAATCGCCTTCTGCAATTAACTTAATAAACCCGGGAATATCAATACTAACCGGACATCCTTCGCAGCAAAGGGGTTTTTTACATTGTAAACACCGGAGTGCTTCCTGACGTGCCATCTCAGGTGTATATCCATACGGTACTTCTTCAAAGTTCTTTATCCTGTTTACCGGGTCTTGTTCAGGCATCTTTTGGCGCGGAATCGATCCCATCTTCTTTGGACCTGCTTTTTCAGGATCCGGAGAAGCGCCGGAAAGGCCCTCTGCCAGTTGTTCAACAACCGCATGTCCTTCAGCGGCGTGCATCGATACCCCCGTATGTGCTGTGTCCGCACGGTCTTCTACGGGCTTCCAGCAGGAACTGTTTGCACTTACGTTTTGTAGTCTTGGGTCTCCGTTACCACTTGCATAGGTTTTCAGGCGTTGTATTAAATTTTCATAGTTTACCAGATGCCCATCAAATTCCGGACCATCTACACATACAAACTGAGGTTTATCATCGATCAGGACCCTGCAGCCACCACACATCCCTGTTCCGTCCACCATAATCGGATTAAGGCTTACAATGGTTTTCAGGTTATACGGTTTTGTAAGTTTGCTTACTGCATTCATTAAAGGCACAGGGCCTACTGCGAATACTACATCAATTTTTGTTCCTTTATCTATAAGTCCTTGTAATACTTGTGTGGGGAATCCTTTTATGCCTTTCGAGCCGTCATCAGTTGCAATTAAGAACTCATTACTACAGGCCTGCATCTCTTCTTCACAAATCAAAAGGTCTTTATTCCTTGCACTGATAATCGATATTACATGATTGCCCGCATCATGGAGCGCCTGAGCGATTGGCATAACCAAAGCAATACCTAATCCGCCACCAACACAGACGACGGTTCCATAATTTTCAATGTGTGTTGGATGCCCTAAGGGGCCGACGACGTCTAAAAGATAATCGCCGGGATTGAGCTGAGATAACTGCTGTGTTGTATCCCCCGCAACCTGGAAAATAATAGTAACAGTTCCGGAAGCGGTATCTGAACCCGCTATTGTTAGAGGTATTCTTTCACCCAATTCGTCTATGCGGAGCATAACGAATTGCCCTGCCTTTCTTTTGCCGGCAATTTTGGGTGCATCAATTTTCATTAAATACGTAGATTCTGCAATCTTGACCTTTTCTACTATTTTAAACATATCAACCCCCACACATTGGAATTATACCGGGACTTTAATACATTAATGACTTGTAATAAATTATAATGAATTAATACTACTTAATCATTGGCAACATTTTCGTTTTTCAAAAAAAACCTGTTTCGAATTTCGAAAGAAACCCAAAAAAACTCCGTTAGGATTTCACTTTCAAATACTCTTTCCTTTTTAAATTTCTTCCCTTCCCCTAAATCCCCCCCGGAGCTTGATACTTCCTTTTTCGTAACAATTTAGCTTTTTGAAAATCCAATATATGAAACACACATAACCCCGTTAGGGGTGATCTGTTTGTAGCTCAATAAAATTCCAGGGTAAATAGCTCCGTCAGGAGCGGCCTGTATATGATTCACAGAGAGACAGACCGCTCCTGACGGAGCTAAATCTGCGCGGTATCCTCTTATCTACAAACAGATCGCTCCTACGGAGCTCAGAGAAAATACGTTTTTCAAAAAGCTAAATTGTTACCCTTTTCCTAACTCTTTTAACCCTGAACCCTGAATCCTGAACCTGAGTAGTTACCCTACGGGGGTATTTTTCAAAAAAACGAAGGTGTTGCCAAATTTTTATGGTAACGTAACTATAAATAAAATGCAAGGGAAAAGAAGTTTGACAAGAGGATATACTTCTACATATAATGAAGTATCCTTACCAGAAGTTATTGGATATGTGATGTATTCTCTTGAATTGTAAAACAACAGATGAAATTGCAACCACACGCCACCTCCACTTTCTTTACTTCCTATTTTGGGTATAATACAGCTAGTATAAGGTACAAAGGTTTGTTACCTTAATTCGGTAAGGAGCATGTTCATGCAAGATAGTAATAGAAAGAAGTACAGTAAAGATATTTATGATAGCATAAAACGCAATGATCATTTTCTTATTACTACCCATATCCGGTCGGACGGAGACGGTATAGGGGCAGAAGTAGCGCTTTACCATACGTTAAGAAATATGGGGAAATCAGTCCATATCGTGAATGATTCTCTCATTCCCCGCGTATTTAAATTCCTTATTCCCGATAAAGGGGTATATATCTATCCTCAACTTCCGTCAGAACGTGCATCAGTTGTTTTTACCCTGGATTGTCCCACGCTTGACCGGGTAGGCAGGGTAAGAGAGGTTGTTATTCCTGAAGATGCCTTGATTATTAATATAGATCATCATATCTCTAATGAGTATTTTGGCAAAATCAATTGGGTGGATGCGGATATGTGTTCTACAGGAGAGATTGTAGTATCTCTTCTGAGAGAAATGAATACCGATATTACTCCGGATATTGCTACTGCATTATATGTAGCAATTATGACAGATACCGGGCGGTTTACCCATGCGAATACGACGTCAAGCGCACTCAGCACAGCCGCTTTTCTTATCGATCACGGGGCAAGACACGGGGAAATTTCCAGAAACGTGTATCGTGCGAATTCTTTTAACCTGGTCCGGTTACATGCACAGGTGTTGAATACCGTCCAGCTTCACCTGGGGAACCGGGTTGCAACAATCTGGTTAACGAAAGATATGTTGGAAAAGGCAGGGGTGGACGCCATTGATGCACAGGAATTTGCTGATATTCCTATATCGATTGACGGCGTTTCTGTTGGTATGCTGCTCCGTGATTTGAGGGAACCGAATTGGGTTAAGGTGAGTTTAAGAAGCCGGAACGGGTTTGATGTGAATACTATTGCAAAAAAATTTGGAGGCGGGGGACACACCTATGCTGCGGGTTGTGAAATCCAGGGTAGTGTTGCGGAGGTACAACAAATTATTCTTAAGGAATTAGAGGAAGCACTCGTATCAAAGAAATAAATGTAAGATGTGATAAATTTTTCATTTCCTATGCATCCAGGTGAGATAAAAAAAGAATTCGTATCAATACTAAAAGCTCTTAAATCGAGGGTTGAAATAGAAAAGGGATTTGGGATAGAGATAGTTACCCTCGCACGATCGGATAACAGAGTAAGTAAGGACCCTCCTGATTCTCCGATAAACCGGAATCCTGCTACAACGAAAGAATCTTGTGGAGTACAGGCCAGAATGAGTAAGAAGGAAACAAGAACCCGGCAATTGGAAGAGTTGCGGCAAGAGATGTTGACCTGTCATAAATGCCCCTTAAACGAATCAAGGACCAATCTTGTTTTTGGTACTGGCGATCCTGCGGCAGATCTCATGTTTGTTGGTGAAGCGCCGGGCCGGGATGAAGATCTCCAGGGTGAACCGTTTGTTGGCCGTGCAGGCCAATTGCTGAATAAAATTATTGAGGCTATCGGCATGAAGCGAAACGACGTTTATATTGCAAATGTCCTCAAATGCCGGCCGCCGGGAAACCGTAATCCCCAGCCAGAAGAAATTGCCCTTTGTATGCCCTATCTTATAAAACAGATAGAGATAATTAAACCGAAGGTGTTGTGTGCCCTCGGTACCTTCGCTGCCCAGACACTGCTCGATACAAAAGCATCTGTTGGTACCCTGAGAGGTAAATTTCATGACTATAAGGGTATTCCTATGATGGTTACCTATCATCCGGCCTATCTCTTAAGGAATCCGAATGATAAGGCCAGGGTCTGGGAAGATATGAAAAAAGTGCGGGATCTTTTACTTGAGTTGACCCACAAAAAATCTCAGACCTGAACGAATAAGAAACTCTTTGCATTCAATGCTACAAACAGCCGGCTCCAATGGAGCCAATTACATGTGTGCTTTTATCATGGTTATCGTTATTCGTAACACATTCATTTTTGAAAAAAACCTGAAAAGCTCCGTTAGGAGCGATATGTTAATAGAAAAATACTGTATACCACACTATCAAGCTCCGGAGGAGCGGCAGAGAAGGTATGGAAACAATCGATGCTAATCATTCTAAATCTTTATACTATCCAAACAGTCCTTTTCCTGACGCTTTTAACCCTGAACCTGAGGGTTACCAACATGTCGCTCCTCCGGAGCTTACCATGAAGGTACATTCTCATTCTATTAACATACCGCTCCTAACGGAGCTCTCCTCTTATGCCTCGCTTCCGCTATTCATATCTCACTCCTATGGGATTATTTTTCAAAAAACAGGAACCGTAATTCATACATTCCCCCAGCAGGATTATTTTTCAAACAGGGGTGCCGGAGTCTCTTGTGAATTGCTGCCGATGGCGTATAAGTGAGCATCATTTGATCCGACATAGATAGTACCATCAGGTCCGATCGCCGGAGATGATTCAATAATACCACTTGTCTGAAATGACCATTTAAGGGTTCCGCCTGCATTGATAGCGTACAGTTTTCCATCACTTGAACCAACATAGGTAGTTCCTTCTGCATCAATAGCGGGAGAGGACTCTACCCATCCACCGGTTTTAAATTGCCACTTGAGTTTACAATCCGGAGTAACAGCATATACAAAACCATTATATGAACCAAAGATGATTGCACCCTCCTCCCCGATTGCCGGGGTACAATGAACGGCTTTTCCGCTATTGGCATACCATTTTATATTCCCATCGGGTTTCAGAGCAACCACCCTGCCGCTGTCTGTTCCTATATAGATAATTCCTTTCGCATCTACAGATGGTGAAGAGAATGATTCATATACACCGGTGCCAACCTGTTTTACCCATTTCTCAGTTCCCTCAGGTGTTAATGCATGCAGTGTCCCGCTTACCTCATAGAGGTAAATGGTACCATCTGCTCCAAGTGCTGGTGAAGCGATTATATTACTTTTCGCTATATATTTCCATTTTAGTTTGCCGTCGAGGGTGAGGGCGTAAAGGGCATTATCATCTGATCCAAAGTAGAGGGTTTCAGATGTTACTGCAGCGGATGAAATAATAATACCATCCGTTGTGAACGTCCATTTCGGTTTTCCCTCCGGTGTAATTGCATACATCTTCTTATCCCTTGAACCAATATAGACGGTTCCATCTTCTCCAAGGGCAGGTGAAGCGGTAATCTCACTGCCTACCTGAAAGGCCCATTTTACCGTACCGTCAGGATTAAGGGCGTACAGCCTGCCATCGATAGAACCAAAATAAATTGTACCATCCGCTCCAACGGAAGGAGAAGATGTAATACGGGTATCAATCTTGTAAGTCCATTTTACGGTATTCTTTTCTGCTCCTTTATATGCACTCCGGCCTGTATGGCGAATATCACCCCGAAACATCTGCCATGGAATCTTTGGGGTATCCGCCTGTAACGATCTGAATTGAAAGGGGCCTAACAGAATAATAAAAAAAGCGGTAATAAAACGAATGCGGGTTTTTATGCTCATGATAGTAATTCCCGAAAGTAAAATTTGAACTGGTATCAAAGGCTTTTGCCTTTGTAAAAATTTTGAATATTTTCTGGTTGTGAATGTTCAAGTCCTCGAAAATCTTCTTATTTTTATAATAGAAACGGTCACATATGTCAATAAAAGAATAGCGTGTAATGTCTTAGCCGGCTGTTATTCACAAGGGCCGTGCAGGGGCGAGGCATTTGCGTACTTATACAATAAAATCATTGGAGACTGTAAATATTCGCCAAATCTCATTGAAAGCCTTGAAATCCGAAGATACAATAAAAGTATTTAAAAGGTAAAATACCGTAAGGACAGGTGTAGGTTTTTCGGAGTTCTATTTTGAATATCATTAAGGATAATAACAGGATAAAGGTCTTTATTCGGTTCTTTAGGAGTATAAAGATTAAGCTTATCTGCTATTTTATCCTGATGACAACACTTCCTATTTTAATTGTAAGTGGCAAGGCTTACAATCGGGGAAAAAGTGCCCTCAACGAAAGAGTTGTCGAGAAACTGACTGCTATTTCTGATTTAAAAAAAGCACAACTGAGTAACTGGGTCCAGGAGAGAATTGTAGATATTAGTGTTCTCTCGGCAAATAAGTCATTGGAAGTGTCATTTTCCAACCTGCTCTACCTGAGAAAAGCCTTTCGTAGTATTGATAAAATGAAAGAATCGGAAATTGGAGAGGTTTATTGTAAAAGGCTTTCAGAGTATCTCCATCAGCTCAAAAAAAAGTTTACCTATAGTGATGAGATATCGATTCTTGATGTAGAAAACGGTGAGATTGTAATATCTACCAATGAATCAAATATTGGACTGATTGATAAGGACTGTCAACGTTATCTTAATATACTGGAAAACGATGGCAAACCTTTTATGGATATCTATCATTCTGAATACACGGAACAAGTGGGAATGACCTTTTTCGGCATTATGAAAAGAACGGACCCGATTACTATGGAAGAAACAGAGGTTGTTAACGGCATTGTCCTTATCCGGGTAAACATCAATAATACCATAGAACCGCTCATAGAGCAATGGCCGGGAAAAGGTGAAACTGGTGAAACCTTACTGGTTCGCCGGGAAGGAGACCGGTTACTTTTCCTCAACAACACCCGCCATCTTTCAATCTCTGCATTAAAAATGAATATTCCTGTAGGATCATTTATACCAGAATCTTTTATGACAGATCCCTGGGAAGAGGGTATTCGGGATGCTTTTGACTACAGAGGGAAGAAAGTCCTCTTCGCTTATCGATATATACCCTACTTACAATGGGGATTAATTGTAAAGCAGGATACTTCCGAAGCCTTTCAGCCTATTGTAGAATTAAAGAACCAGGTAATTACCCTTGCAGCTGCAAGTGTTGTAATTATTGTTATCATTGTTTTTGTTATAACGCATGGGATTACCCAGCCTATTCTTCAACTGGTTCAGGGTGCAAATGCCATTGGGAAAGGAGACCTTGGGCATCGTATCCCGATTAATTCCCAGGATGAAGTAGGAATACTTGCATCTGAGTTTAATAAAATGGCAAGAAAGTTACAGGAATCATATGCGGGACTTGAATTAAAAATTCGTGAAAGGACATCTCAACTGAGAGAATCTGAGGAAAAATATCGGGAATCTATTAATTTAGCAAACGATGCTATTTTTACTCTCGAGACCGATTCTGCACAGATTATTGATGCGAATAGAAAAGCTGAAGAATTGTCAGGATATTCAAAATATGAATTAAGTAAAAAAAAGATATGGGAAATAATTCCTGAATACGACAGAGAAAAGACAAAACAACTGTGGTTAACAATACATACTACAGGTTCCGGTATGCTCGATAACATCGATTATCAACACACCGATGGAAGGATAACCGTTACCAGTATTAGTGCCAGTGTTATTGAATATGGCAAAAATAAAGTTATTCAGTGGATTTGCAGGGACATTACAGAAAGGAAGCGAATGGAGTCCCAGTTAATCCAGGCGGAGCGCCTGGCTGCTGTTGGAGAATTAGCTGCTGGTGTGGCACATGAGGTAAATAACCCGCTGGGGGGATTACAGAATTTTGTAAAAATGATGAAGAAAGAACCCGGGAATATAGAACAAAACCTGGAATTCTTAGACTTGATATCGGAAGGGCTGAAACGGATCGGGGTTATTGTAAAACGCTTAATGGCATTCTCCAGACCTTATTCCAATCATAAAGCATATCATAAAATAAATGAAATTATTGAGAATTCTTTGCGGTTTGTAAATCATAGGATGAAAGAACAGGATGTATATTTAGAGAAAATTTTATCTTCAGATTTGCCCGAGGTCTATGCGGATGCAGATAACATTTCACAAGTTATTATTAATATTTTAGTAAACGCCTTAGATAGCATGCATAAAGGAGGTAGATTGGCCATAGAAACGGGCTATTGTGACCGCCAACCTTCAAGTATCCAGATTAAAATTACAGATACAGGGTCAGGAATTCAGAATGAGATTATAAGCAAGGTATTTAATCCGTTTTTTACCACAAAAGAGACAGGCAGCGGATTAGGGCTTGCAATTAGTAAAAGAATTATTGAAGATCACAATGGCCATATAATAGTAAAAAGCAAGTTAGGTGAAGGGACAATATTTCACGTGTCTTTACCCATTTCGATGATATAAGAGGTGGGTTTTAATAGTATTGATGAATGTTAGAGGTGAATTATGGGTGCTAAGGTTTTAATTGTAGACGATGAAAAACTTATGAGAATATCTTTAGAAAGCCAGCTAAAGAAAGAAAGATATAATGTAAGATCTGTAGATAATGCCTTAGATGGGTTCAAAATGATTAAATCTGAAGAGTATGATGTCGTGGTGACTGATTTAAGATTAACCGGGATGAATGGAATTGAGTTTTTAAAAGAGGTGAAAAAATACAATCAGGATATCATTGTTGTTATTATGACGGCTTATGGTACTTTTGAAAGTGCAGTATCGGCGATTAAAGAAGGTGCGTATGATTACATTGCAAAGCCATTCTCTACCGATGAGTTAATCATTAAATTACAAAGGGCACTTCAGTATAGAAAAACAACCGCAGAAGTAAATCGTTTAAGAAGAGAAATACAGGCTGAATTTGAATATTACAACATCATTGGAAATAGCGAAGCAATGAGAAAAGTAATTGAGACTGTTAGAAGTGTTTCAGATAGGGATACGACTGTCCTGATAAAAGGAGAAAGCGGAACCGGGAAGGAAAAGATAGCAGGCGCCATCCATTATCACAGTAACAGAAAAACAGGACCGTTTATCAGGGTGAGTTGTGCTGCATTGAACAGGGAAATACTGGAGAGTGAGCTTTTTGGACACGAAAAAGGTGCTTTTACCGGTGCGGTTAAAACACGACGCGGAAGATTTGAACTGGCAAACGGTGGCTCAATTTTTCTGGACGATGTAGATGATATCCCTATAGATATGCAGGTAAAACTGCTGCGCGTACTTCAGGAAAGAACGTTTGAAAGGGTCGGGGGGGAAGAAACCCTTCATGCGGATGTCAGGGTTATTTGTGCAACAAAGAAAGACCTTTTGGATCATGTAAGAGAGGGAAACTTCAGGGAGGACTTGTTTTACCGGTTGAATGTAGTGCCGGTTACCATCCCCCCCCTTCGTGAACGAAAAGAAGATATTCCGCTCTTGATCACGTATTTTTTAAAAAAATTTATATCGCAAAACGAAGATGCCCTCCCTGAAGTTTCCCGGGAGACACTGAATGTACTATTGGCTTACAATTGGCCCGGAAATGTTAGAGAACTCGAGAATATTATTGAACATGCCGTTGCATTTTCTTTTAAATCAAAAAGTATTTCGGTGGAAACACTTCCTGAATATTTGAGAAAAACTGATGTCCGTACAGATCTCTTAACAATGAATTTATCTCACAGAGAGTCACTAAGCCTGCAAGATACCCTTATAGAAGTAGAAAAAAAACTTATCCAATGGGCACATCAGAAAACGAACGGTAATCAGGTAAGAATGGCAGAAATCCTGGGCATACCAAGAACAACACTCCGTAATCGATTAATGAAACTACAGCTGTTTGAAAAAGCAGTATCGTAATAATTATCAGTGACTACCGGTACAAAATGGTGTGGCCATAAATAGTCACTCCGTATCTTCTTTTGTATCAAACACATGTGGTAGTTGTGTAAATAATATTTATTTTTTGGTGACCATTTATGGTCTGTTTGCTGTTTTTTACCTTAAATATTATTTTGCTATCAAATTTTTTAACTATTTTAATACTATATGTTTATGATATGTATTTTTTAAAATTGAACAATGGGCATTGCCGTTGCTTCTGTTTGCATCACGTTGAATTACTGATCAGAATCTATATTGATGAAGTTGATAAAAATTTAACGAGGCATGGTTAAATAGAGTTATTTTTGAGAATGTGTTTTTATCATGGAAGGGGGTGGTTTGTCGGATAAGCAGGTAGTATGTATTGTAGTTTTTGTAGTGATGAATGATTTTTGTGAGATTTAAATTTGTAATTCCAACGTTTAATTCTTAGATATTTAGGAGGTAGCTGATGAAAGGAAGAGGATTAATAGGTGCGTTGGTGGTAGGAGCATCGGTGATGGTAGGAGGTGGGTTAGCCAGTGCAGGGTATATCCAGGGTACCCACGTGAAGACAGAGCATCCGTCACCGTTTTTTATCACCACATCACCGGACGGCAGCACACTATTTGTGGTCAATCAGTCTGGTCATAGCGTAACGTTTATTGATGCCCGTACACACAAGATTACCGGTGAGGTGGCTGTTAAGGTACAACCTGAGGCAGCAGCTCCGACGCCGGATGGTGCATTTCTCTATGTTTGCAATGCTGAGAGTGACAGTGTATCGGTGATCGATATAGCCAGGAAGCAGGAAGTTAAGGAGATTAAGGTTGGAGACTGGCCAAGCGGGATAAAGATCACCAGGGATGGCAAGACTGCTTATGTGGCATGTTCGGGGAATATGTGGAACACCGTTGATGTGATCGATACGGGAAGGATGGAGAAGATCAGATCCATCTATACGAGTGATTATGGTCCAAGGACACTGGACATATCACCTGATGGCAAGCAGTTGGCAGTTATCAACGACAGCGTAGGATCCATCAACAGGAGTGTGAATTTTATCGATGTAGAGAGTGGAAAGGTTACCGAGAAGAGGGTAATCCGGGAGAGTTCAAATCTTCGGGATGTTGTTTATACTCCTGACGGGAAGTACATTGTGGTTACCTATGAAACACCAAAGAACTGGCTGCCGGTTTGTGAGGCAGAGAACGGTCAGGTGTTTACCAATAACGTAGCAGTGATGGAGACAAAGCCAGGTGGTAAGGTAGCACGGTTGCCGCTGGATGAGCTCAATAACTATGATGGAAATCCATATGGATTGGCAATGGATCCCCAGGGCAGGTATCTCTACATTGGGATAAGGGGCATGCACCGGGTAACGATATTGGATATGGACAAGGTATTAAACATCGTTCGTTCCAATTCCCAGGCCGAGCTTGATTATCTCAGGGATGATTTCAGTGTTGTGAGAGATTATCTTGTTGCCAGGGTACCGGTAGGGCTTGGGCCAAGCTCCGTATGTTTATCACCGGACGGGAAGTTTTGCTATGCCGCTAACTATTTTTCCAACAATGTATCGGTTATTAAGACACCAGTAGATTAAATCAGGATTGTGTTGTTGGTTTTGTAGAGGTATTTTCTAAATTAGGAGGAATAAATGATGAAGAAAGGAATGATAAAGATCGGGTTAGTTGCTGCCCTTGGTATTGCCGGGTTTGCAACAACCGGAGAGCTGATGGCTGCAATGCCACAGGTGACGGCAACGATTCAGACAGGACCGGAATGGGAACCGCTTCCACGGGGTGAACCCCTGACGGTACCTGAGGTACATTATCGGGTAAAGCATTCGCCCTATAAGAGCGAGTTGGTCCGATACGGACAGTTTCTCTTTAATG
>SOER01000040.1 GCA_021646405.1 Candidatus Loosdrechtia aerotolerans | reverse complement strand
ATGAGATTGATTGGGGATGTCTTGAAATATTCTCCCAATAACTCTTTTTCTTCTTCTGTTAAAACAATTTTTTCCATCCTTTATATTTTAACAGAAATATGACATTTTGTTTTTACAGAACTATACTATAGCAGGGAATTTGTCATTCTGAGCACATTCACGGAGTTTATACTGAGCGAAGCGAGTGTGTTCAGTGTAAACTCCGCGAAGAATCTCGTCTTTTCATGGTGTTAAGAGAGGAGAACATCTAAGGAAAGCAGGAATGGCAGAAAGGGGGAAACAGGAAAGAAAAAACAGGGGATGGAGAAGAGACCCAGAGGAGCAACGCTTACTGTATTGGTATAGTGCCCCCCCGGGAATCTGACGGGTTAATAATTTTCTTCGGGTAAATTCAGTTTTCTTTTTTTCTTTTTTCCACTGGTTTCAAAAAACCTGGTACAAATAGGTCCTTCGGAAATTCGGTGAGTAACATGTAATTCCACATCGACAGGCGTGTTCCACTGTCCTGCCAATCCAATAAATTCATCGGAAGCTTCTTCTGGCCTGCTGACTGCTGACCAGATATTTTTCTTTTTCTTTTTCATTTTAATCCTCCTCTATCCAACTACTTTTAAATGAGATATGTTCAAAACCTGCTGATGGCAGTGCTTTCAAAAATTCATTAACCGCGACCTTTACCGCATTGTTGACAATTGACTGAAACTGGGCAGAAACTATTTTTTCTACAATTTTTCGTATTTGTTCCGAGGTAACATCTGGCGGTAGCTGGGGAATATTAATTGCCGGAAATGCGATATTGCTGATATTCAAAGTAACCTGAGGCTGAGATTGTTTTAATCTGCGAACTCGCAAACTTTTCTGATAAGTATCAAACCTGGAAATACTTTCGACACATGCAAGATAAAGGTTATGCCACGTATTCTCATCCAGATTATTCGTTACGAGATACTCCTCAGGCATGAAGGGTTTATTCAATTGAAAGAGCGTATTATACTCCTCATAAAGAGACCATAGCTCTTCTGAGATACCAATATCTTCTGCTTTAACAATTTGTTTCAATCCGAGCTGCTGTATAGCTTCTGTTCTGCTTATCGTATGACTATGAGAATAAATTTCCGATATTCTGCGTACTATCTCCTTGTTTTTTTCCTCGGTAAATGGTTTTACCCTTGTACCGAGAAGGCGTAGCGCAATTAATTCTGTTTGTTCAAGTATTCTGCTTACCATTCCAAGTGCCATAGGGTGAACTCTTTCCGTAAGTTGTTCGAGGCCGCGCAGTTTTTCTTCAGGTCGTTCACAGCCCATTTTATTAAAAAGATCAAAGTAGCCAGTTACATCTTCTACTGAAATGGGTAGACGGTCACCTGTTTTCTCGTCTCTTTGGTTGTACGGTCCGTTATTGATGGTTATATCGATAGGACCCAGTTCCGCCTTTTTTGTCATCACGATCTCATCTGCCCCAATCGCAATGAGTGTTGCAGCACTATGGGCCTTATAGGGTAAAAGAACGCAAAAGGATCCGTTAAAATACTCTCTGAACATCGATACAATCGTCCATGGAACATCACTATGGCCCCCTCTGCTATAAAGAAGCAGGTCAATTTTTGACCGTTTTGCATCTTCAATAGCTAAAATATGTTTATGAAGAATGGGGACAACATCAGTGGTAATGGAGAAGCCTAAGTTTGGCCGATCACTCGTCAAAAAAACAATTAATTTCGAGTTCCTTTTCTCTTCGATTGCCTTTATTAAATCCCTCCTCTTTTTTTTTAATAATGTATTTTCTTCTGGGTTCATAAAAGATGTCTCTACCTATAGGGTTGCCAATTGTTTTTCATAGTTAAATAAATAGGAAATTTTAGCAATTTATTCCTCCCCCCGGAGGGCAGGTGGCATATGCATCAAGCTAAGATACCTTCCTCAACATGCCAGCGCCTTGTACACCCAAAGGAAAGCAGTCATAGGTAGCCATACAGTTTCAGCCTGTGCACACTCAGGCTGAAACTGTTGTCGAAAATTTAATCTGATTATAGAGAAATTCTACTTTGTATATATAGTTTTACAGAGCAAAGAGACTCTCCGTTCTGTATGAAAAAAAACGCCGAGGGCGTAGTTTATCTACAAAAATAGATAACTGTATATATTAGATAGCCAACAGGAACGCAAAATGTATACCTAAGTTTGTGTTTTTTGTAGTGTTACTACTTTTTAAAAGTATGTATCAAATAATTCTTTAAATGTATACCTCTATTGTTTATCTTGATGATAGCCGATATAGCGGTGCTTAAAGAATTTTGTAAAAATTACAGGAGGGAGGTCATAGTTATGAAAGCGGCGGTGATGACGCAATTCCGGGAACCATTAGAGATTCAGGAACTACCAGATCCAACTCCAGGACCACATGATGCCGTTATCCGTGTTGAGGGATGTGGTGTATGCCGGAGTGATTGGCATGTATGGCAGGGTGATTGGAAGTGGATTGGGGTAGAAGTGAATTTGCCATTGGTAATGGGGCATGAGTTTGGCGGAGTCGTTGAAGCTGTTGGGACTGAGGTTCGTAACTTCAGGCCCGGAGACCGGGTAACGGTACCTTTTCATATGTCGTGCGGGCATTGTGAGTATTGCTACCGCGGCCGGTCCAATCTTTGCCCGGCACATGGTGTCGTTGGTGTAAACTTTCATGGCGGGTATGGTCAGCTTGTACTTATTCCTGATGCAAGCGTTAACTTAGTACGGCTACCAGATGAGGTAGACTCTTTAAGTGCTGCAGCGATAGGCTGCCGTTACATGACGGCCTATCATGGGGTTGTAGACCGGATAAAAATTCAGCCAGGTGAATGGGCTGTCGTATTTGGTATCGGTGGTGTTGGAATTTCAGCTGTCCAGATTGCCTCGAGCCTGGGAGCACAAGTTGTGGCGGTAAGCACGAAATACGAGAAATTAACGTTAGCCAGAAACGAAGGCGCTGTCATAACAATTAATGCTTCCGCCGATGATCCTGTTGCTGTAATAAAAGATGTTACCAGAGGTGGTGCTGATGTAACAATTGATGCGTTTGGATCATCGAAAACTACCATACCAGCAATCCGTTCCCTCAAGAGAGGCGGCCGTCATCTCCAGCTTGGGTTGACAAGCAAACAAGAGCAGGGAATCATTCCCCTCCCGGTAGATGCCATGGTTCTTCAGGAGATCGAATTCATTGGGAGCCTGGGTTGTCCTGTTACCAGTTATCCTGGCCTATTGGCATTAATAGCCCGCGGGAAATTAAACCCAAAGCGGTTAGTAAAGAATACTATTACCGCAGACAAGATAAATCAGGTATTATCATCTATGACAAATTTTGCGACGACAGGCTTTCATGTTATTACTGATTGGTAATTATTTTCTCCTTTTCATGGTAAATTGTATTTCCGGTATTGCAAAAGTGTTAAAAGAAAAGATTCTTTTTTATTCTCCTGAGCACCAGGCGTGAGAGAGACTCATCTCCAAAAGTCCCTATACGGATTCTCACTTCAGTTGCTTCATCAGATAACTTCTTAAGATTGATTTTAATTCTCTTATCACCTGCTCCCCGTGCTATAAGTTCTGCTCCTGTAGCATCTTTTTCCCTACTCGTTACGGTATATTCTAACTCTTCAACGGCTTTTTGTGCCGCAAGCCAGGTTCTGACAACAGAGGCCTGTTCAATAGACCGCAATTCACCAAGGGTATAGACCGCCGTTCCTGCCGCTGCTGCATCGCTACCGATACCTAAATTTTTCTTTAACTTTTCTAAAATTTGCCGGGCAAGTGATTCATCTCCAAAGGTTCCAACACGTATTCTCACCTCAGTTAGCTCTTCTGATATCTTCTTGAGCCTGACGACAATCTTCTTATCATTCGCTCCACGTGCAATGAGTCTGGCTGTTAGCGCATCTTTTTCTTTACTTGTTACGACAAATTCCAAATCCTCCATGGTCTTCTGTGCTGCTTCCCAGGTACTTTCCAGCGATGATTCCTCTATGGATTTCAGTTCTCCTAAAATATAAGTAACCGTTCCTGCGGCTATTCCACCACCTACTAAGGCTGCACAACCGCTACAGAACAAAAATATTCCAAGCAATATAGCTACAGAGAGCTTTTTCGGCTTCATGATCACGCCTCCTTTCATAAATGATTTCTGAAGCAGGTAAAAGCCTTGCAGAGAGGATTTATAAGAGAAAATCTGCATATATGTAAGATTGTATGGATGTCAAAACGTATACCAGTCATTCCACAAATTCTTTCTGCCAGTTATTAACGAAAACAATAAGGGTTCAAAGTATACCATATTTTCAGGACAAAATTAATAAAAATGTTAAAAGCTCAATAATCCGGAAATTTCTCATCTATTAGGAACAGATGTGAGAGGATAGAATACCGGAAATAGCGTATCTTCACAAGTGTGTTAAGGTTACACCTTCAGTAGTTTTACCATTTCAGTGATACTCTCTTTTGCATCGCCGAACACCATCATCGTTTTTGAAGAGTAAAATAATTCATTATCCACTCCTGAGAAACCGGGATTTAAGCCCCTTTTACAGATAATTACTGTTTTTGTTTTATCTGCATTCAGGATTGGCATGCCGTAGAGAGGAGAGTCTTTTCTGGTTCTTGCAGCAGGGTTAATGACATCATTTGCACCAACAACGAATGCAACGTCGGTATTCTGGAAATCATTGTTTATGCTTTCTAAATCAAAAAGAAGTTCGTACGGTACATTTGCTTCTGCTAACAGGACGTTCATATGACCGGGCATACGTCCGGCAACAGGATGAATTGCATAACGTATGTGAACTCCTTTCTCCATCAGAATCTTTGCCAGGTCATGCAGGACATACTGGGCATGGGCAACGGCAAGACCATAACCGGGGATGACGATTACCGACCGGGCACCTTCGAGCATCATTGCCGCGTCTTCAGGTGTATATCTTGTGATACTGCGCCTTTCAGCTTCCCCGGCCATTTCTGAAACACTCCCCCCGAAACCTCCGAAAATAACATTTAAAAGGGACCGGTTCATGGCTTCACACATGATAATAGTCAGTATAATACCGGAGGCACCAACAAGTGCACCACTCACAATAAGAATCTTGTTGGAGATCACAAATCCTGTCGCTGCGGCTGCCAAACCGGAATACGAGTTCAATAACGATATGACTACCGGCATGTCAGCTCCTCCAATGGGGATAACAAACAATATCCCTAACACGGCGGTAACTGCAAGAATAGCCCGTAAAATGAAAATATTTGCAGGATTGAGGGTAAGCATGACACCTAAGGTAATAGTGGAGAGAAGAAGCAGAAGGTTGAGTATATGTTGCATTCGAAAGGTGATGGGTGTGGCTTTTATGATTCCCTGTAATTTACTAAATGCTACAAGGCTTCCGGTGAATGTCAGGATACCGACAAAGAGGCTGAATACTACGGAAATAATTGTACTCACATGGAGTTCAGTAACGGTACGATAGTATTCTGCTAATGAAACAAGGGCAGAGGCACCGCCTCCAAACCCATTAAGGAGTGCTACCATTTGAGGCATGGCGGCCATCCTGGCCTTCCTGGCAATAATAGCCCCGATTATGCCACCTATAAGTATACCAGCGATAATAAAGGTAAAATTAAGGATTCTTTTATCATAGATAGTTACGACGATGGCGATAAACATAGCAATCATCGCCAGTACATTACCCCGGCGTGCAGTCTTTGGAGAATTGAGATTCTTAAGGCCAAGTATGAATAAAACCGAGGAAAGCAGATAAGTAAGAACAACGATTGTTTTCACGGTGAGTTTCTAATCCTTCTTTTTTTTAAACATTTTTAACATCCGGTCAGTAATCATAAATCCACCAACGACATTAATAGTAGCGAAAATTACCGCTGCTAAACCTAATAGCGAGCTTATGTGTGAATAGCCGGTACCAACACTGATAAGTGCCCCGATAAGTGTGATGCCGGATATTGCGTTTGTACCGGACATCAATGGTGTATGTAATAAAGGGGGTACTTTTCTGATTACTTCAAATCCAACAAAAATTGCCAGTACAAAAATAAAAATGTATATGAGAAGCTGTTCAATCATACGCTTAATTCCCTTTCCAAATACTGTTTTACTCGTGCATTTATAATATTTCCTTTATAGGTAATACAGGTGCTTTTTATTATTTCATCTTCAAGGTCAGGGGGGGCATTCTTTGTCTGATACACATATGTGAAGAAATTGGTAATATTTCTCGAGTACAGAGTGCTTGCATCAATGGGGATTGTTGCCGGGAGATTTGTTAATCCGCAGATGCGGACATCATATGATGTAATTATTTCTCCCGCCACGGTGAGTTCACAATTTCCGCCCTGTTCTGCCGCAAGATCCACGATAACAGATCCTTTCCTCATGTGCTTTACCATATCGCCGGTAATGAGAACAGGTGCCTTTTTGCCAAATGTTTGAGCAGTTGTAATTACAACATCGCTGTGAAACAAGCGGGCACCAATGATTTCACGTTCTTCTCTCAGGATCTCATCTGACATTTCTTTTGCATATCCTCCGGCAGTCTCTGCATCTTGAACGAGATCTCTATTTATGAACTGTGCCCCAAGGCTTTCTACTTGTTCTTTTGCTGCAGGACGGACATCAAACGCTTCAACCTTTGCACCAAGCCTCCGTGCCGTGGCAATTGCCTGCAGCCCGGCTACACCAGCCCCGAGTACCAAAACCTTAGCCGGTGGTACGGTACCGGCAGCGGTCATCAGGAGTGGAAAGAATTTTCCAAGGTACTGAGCCGCCATGAGTACCGCCCGGTATCCTGCAATACTCGCCATCGAACTTAATGCATCCATGTTTTGTGCACGTGCAATCCGGGGAATAAATTCCATTGCAAAACTGGTAATCTTCTTTTCATTCATCTGCTGTACGCTATCCGGATTTCTGAACGGATCGAGGAAACCGATGTACATTGACCCTGGTTTCATCATTTCAATCTCATGTTTTCCTGTTGGCTGATTTTTTTGAGGTGGCTGGATCTTGAGAATACTATCGGCCTCTGCATAGATACTTTCTGTATCCGTGATAATCTTTGCTCCGGCCTGCTCGTATTCTGCATTGGTAAAGAAGGCATCCTTTCCGGCATCCGATTCGATGAGTATTTCCAGATCCTCTTTCTTTAACTGCGCAACCATTTTAGGAATGAGGGCTACCCGGGTTTCTCCCCTGAAAATCTCTTTTGGAATACCAATGGTAAATTGTGTATTACTCACCGCCAACCTCTTGTTGATTCGTTCTGTAGTATCTGGATATATGCTTATATTACTAAAGAATAGCAGAAAGGGTCAAATTTAAAAACAGGCTGTGTACTTGTTGTTCTGAGGTTACGCAATTATGATACCTCCGGTGCTGAAATTTTAAGGAGGTATTTTATCGGTAGGGCGGTTTCCGGTACTTCTTTTATCCTGTCCGGTTTTCCCTGTTATTTTTTGGTATGGTATTGCATGCTTTGGATGAGATGATTACAGAGGGCAGGCAGATGAGTACTTCTGTATGTTTCATCCTTGCTGCTCTAAAACCTTTCTGATAAAACCGCCACATGCATCCAGCCTTTTCCTGGCCTCCCCATAGTCAATGCCGAGCTTTTGCATGACAATGGCAATTTTTGCATTACCATAGGCAGTATCCAATAATCTTTTTGCGTCTTCCCGGCTGACATTGCATACGGTCATAATGATGCGTTCTGCACGGTCTGCAAGCTTTGCACTGATTGCTTTAAGGTCTACCATGAGATTTTCATAAACCTTCCCCAGCTTGATCATGGCCGTCGTAGTCAGTGTGTTTACTATAAGTTTTGTAGCCGTGCCGGCCTTCATGCGTGTTGAACCTGTTATAACCTCCGGTCCTACGATTGGCCGTATAATAACATCAATATTGAAGTTGGGGATAGTTTCGGGATTGCAGCAGAGAAAGACGGTCTTTGCATTTCTCATCTTTGCCTCAAATAAGGCACCCATCACGTAGGGGGTTGTCCCACCTGTGGTGATACCAACGACAACATCCTTGTGGTTTACTTCCCGTATTTGAATATCATGAACACCATCTTCGGGAAGGTCTTCTGCACCTTCTACAGATTGAAATACCGCCCTTTCACCACCTGCAATAACACCAAGGATATTATTTGGATCAGTTCCAAACGTAGGAGGACATTCTGCCGCGTCTTGCACACCTATCCTCCCGCTCGTACCGGCACCAATATAGAGGAGCCTGCCGCCACTTTTCAATGCGTCAACAATAAGTTCAACTGCCTTTGCAATGTGTTCCCGTTCCTGATGAACTGCTTCAACAACCATTGCATCCTCGGCGTTTATGGTGTCGACGATTTCCAGGGTGGTTTTACAATCGATATCGTATGTGCGTGGATTGCGCTGTTCTGTTATCAGTTGGGATCGGTCTTTTATCTCTGGCATGATCGACATAGTATCATTGATACCCTGGAATGTCAAAGAATATTTACAAAAGGGGATACGCATGGTATCCTTAAGAGGATTGGATATTTATAGAGAAATATGCAGGATGAAGAGAATCCACAGATAGGGAAGAAATTTTTCCCCGGGGTATATCTTCCTGGAAAAGTTGATTCACGCTGGTGGTTAGAAGAGAGAGGTTTTTGGTGAAATTACAGAACAAACTGAAAAATATTCCCACCTCACCGGGAATTTATCTTATGAAAGATGCTCATCATGAAGTGATTTATGTAGGTAAGGCAAAAAATTTAAGGAACCGGGTAAGGAGTTACTTTCAAAAAAAGACAGATGACAGGCCCTATACAGAGCAATTGGTACAAACAATAGTGGATATCGATTTTATACTTACCGAAACGGAAAAAGAGGCCCTTATTCTCGAGAGTAATCTTATTAAGCAATTTAAACCCAGGTTTAATATTGATCTCCGTGATAATAAAACCTTTGTCAGTATCAAACTTGATGCCCATGATAAGTTTCCTTACCTGAGAATAGTGCGTCAGATTGAAGATAACGGTGCGTTATACTTTGGTCCTTATGCATCTACAAAAGCGGTAAAGGAGACCCTCCGTTATATTAACGAGGTTTTTCCTATCCGTAAATGTCTTGATACGGTATTTAAAAAGAGGGTGAGACCTTGTCTTTACTATCAGATCCATAAGTGTTTGGGACCATGTTGTGGTCTTGTTGATGAAGAAGCATATCGTGCTGTTATAGATCAGGTGAGTTTGATCTTAAAGGGCAAACATGAGGATCTTATCACTCTGTTAAAGAGGCAAATGTGCGAAGAATCAAAGGCAATGCATTACGAAAGAGCCGCAAAGATACGGGATCGCATCCGTGCTATTGAGGAAACAGTGGAAAAGCAGAGGATTCATTCCATGAACTTTATAGACCGCGATGTATTTGGCCTTTATATGAAGGGGAGCGAGGTATATATCCAGGTCATGTTTATCCGGGCCGGTAATATGGAGGATGTATCCTCATACCATTTTTCTACAAAGCACAATACCGTTAACGAGGTTTTCAGATCCTTCCTGAATCAGTTTTATACCCTGACACGATTTATACCTTCTGAGGTTATTATTCCCTTAGAATCTGATGATGCAGAGGTGCTTGAGGAGTTACTCAGTGAAAGGAAGGGGAAAAAGGTGGAGGTTATCTGTCCCCGGCGCGGTGAAAGAATGAGACTGATCGAGATGGCACAGAAGAACGCCGAGAACGCATGTTTGGTATCTCAAAACCACGAAGAAGATCTCAGGAATACGTTGAAGACCTTGAAGGAGACCTTACGGTTGCAGCACATTCCCGAACGCATAGAATGTTTTGATATCTCTAACACCTCCGGTAAACAGGCCGTAGGGTCTATGGTTACCTTTGAATACGGGAAACCAAATAAATCCAAATACAGGCGATTCAGGATTAAAACCGTAGGCCAGATTGATGACTATGCCATGATGCATGAAGTTTTAACCAGAAGGTATACAAGGGCAATTGAAGAGGGAGACCTGCCTGATTTGATTATCGTCGATGGTGGAAAAGGTCAGTTAGGTGTTGCATTAAAGGTATTTGAGGAACTGGCAATTGGTGATACTGATTTAATTGCACTTGCGAAAGGAAGAACGGAGAGTAATATAACGGGGGAAAAGATTGGAGAGCAGGTCTTTGTACCGTATCAATCAGATCCCATAAAGTTGAATCCATCCTCACCTGAACTTTTATTTCTTGATAAAGTACGTGATGAGGCGCATCGTTTTGCTATTGCCTATCACAGAAAACTTCGGGCGAGGGAATATTTTAAGTCCTCATTAGATGGGATTCCCGGAATTGGGGCTGCACGCAAACGGGCATTAATAAAATGTTTTGGGAGTATCGAAGGCATAAGGAATGCTACGGTTGAGCAACTTATCGGGACGAGCAGACTCCCGGTAAAATTGGCACATACGGTATATAACCATTTTCACAGATCGGAGGAAGCGAAAAATTAACCATGGATACATGCAGATAAACGCAGATTTCACAAACCTTCTCTAAAAACCATATGAACCACGGATAGACACGGATGCACACGGATAAAATTAGAAGGTTCAAAGTTCAGGGTTCAGGGTTCAGGGTTCATCTGTACTACAATCCATCAACTTCTTGTTTTTCTGTGTGTTTTTCATGCCGCTGAAAACCTCTCTGTGGCAGGTTCAAGTGTAGAGACGCAATATCTTGCGTCTCTGCTTGATTGTATAGGAATTTTCATTATTCGTATTTCGAATTTGGTTGCGGCCAAAGGCCGCGCTCGGTACATCCGTGGTTAAAAGGTATTAATATCATGACAAGAGCAGAAATTATTACGATCGGAACAGAAATTATAGTAGGGCATATCGTAAATACCAATGTTCAATACATTGCAAAGGCACTGGCGGAAAGAGGGTTCCAGGTTCAATTCCAAACATCCGTCTGTGATAATAAAGAAGAATTGAAAGCTGTCTTACAGGTTGCTATAGGCCGTGCAGATCTCATTATTACAACAGGAGGTTTGGGTCTTACAGAAAATGATGTGACACGTGATGCGGTATCAGAATTTTTTGGCGTCAGCCTGATCCATAACAAAGATGCATGCGTCCGGATTCAAAAGCTCATGGATGAGCAGTATGGCAATTTAACAGAAGGGCATAACAAACAAACGCTTGTTCCGGAAGGTTCCCTGGTAATAGCGAACGACAATGGAACTGCAACAGGATTTGCCTTTCGTTCGAATGATAAAGAAATTGTGTGTTTGCCCGGGGTTCCCAGAGAGATGCAGTTTATGTTACATAAATATTTGGGAATTTGTTCACTACGCGATACGAGAAAAGAAGGGTGTACACTCTCCAGGAATATCCACACATTCGGAATTCCTGAACGCACTGTAGAAGATACGGTGAAGAAGTGTGTATTTCATGACAGAGGCCAGATAAAAACAATGACCCTCGTACATAACGGCATAGTAACCATTCATCTCCATGCAATTGCAGCGACAAGAGAGGATGCTGTAAAACTCTTAGACATGGCAGAGACGGATATCCGAAAGGAATTTGGTCATGCGATATTTGGAGTGGGTGATGAAACACTTGAATATACAGTCGCCACGCTACTGAAAAAGTACCGGAAGACTATTGCTGTTGCTGAATCCTGTACCGGTGGATTGGTTGCTGATAAACTTACAAACATTCCGGGTATTTCAGAATTTTTTATGGAAGGAATTGTTGCGTATAGTAACAGGGTAAAGATTGACAGGCTAGGTGTACCGGAAGATCTTATTATCAAGCATGGTGCAGTGAGCCCTCAGGTGGCAAGGGCCATGGCCGAAGGTATTAGAAAGAAGGCTTCAACAGATATTGGTATAGGAATTACGGGCATTGCCGGTCCCACCGGCGGGACAAAAGAAAAACCTGTAGGCCTGGTCTATATTACTGTTGCAGTAGATGATAGTATTGAAGTAAAGGAATGTCGGTTCAGGGGTTCCCGGATCGATATCAAGAAATTTTCAGCAAACACCGCACTCAATATGGTAAGGATTCTGTTATTAGATTGTTGTTTATGATTTTATGGTATCCGGAATTACATCTTTACTGGGGCTATCCAAAAATTCCGTTGCTGAGATACTCATTGACGTGGAGGAGCAAATTGAGTACCGTATAACGATAAGTGTTGATACTCCTTTTGGATAGCACCCAGATGTTTATGATACATTGAAATTTGTAAATGAAACACTGTTGAATTATGATTCTATTCTACTCTGACCGGCTATTTCAAATTTATCTGTCTTACTATTTGTACTCATAAGGCTTTTTTGTTTCTCCTTTTCATCTTTCCTTTCATGTACTACTTCAGTGGTGATATACACCTCAGCATCCCGCTGAATGATAGACTCTATACGGCTGGCAAACAGAGGATATGCATCTTCATGATCTGAGTAGTTTTGATAAGGACTGCTTAACTGGAAGTACTTCCATCCTTCTATTTTTAAACACCCTACAGTTTGACGGTAGTGTCTCCAGCGCCTTCCGAAATGAAAAATCTCTTCTACTGCAACACTGACAGCTACCACCAGGCTGAGGCCGAATGTACCCCATAGAACACCAGGGACAGCCGTACCGATGATATTGAGGCTTACCAATGCAGGAATAATGATACCGCCAATAACTGCAATCAAACGAAGGATATAATATTGATTACGGGCCTTGTTTGATTCGGCCTCCATGAACAGCACTTGATTTAGCCAGCGTGATTGAAGAAAATGTTTCTGCAGATCGGATAACGTAAGTTCCTCAATAATTGCACTCATGTTTTGCCCCGAAAATTCCTGATAATTTTGCCGTAACATTGTTTTCTCCTTTATCTTGAGATGTGAAAATTAACTACCAATAAATTCCGGAATAGAAACTAACTTTTATTTACTTTTACTGGTTAAAATAAGCAATTTTTATACCAGATAAAATTATTTACCTTTGTATAAAGGAAACAGGTCTTTGCAAATGAATTTTGAACAACAACTGAAAGCGCTCATTTTTTATCATCTTGAGGAACACTCCTCTGGAAGACACCTCCTTGAGGTACTCGAAAAAGATGATTTTGCAAAAACAAACATAGCTCCTCCTGATGGTATTAAAAAAAGCAGCTTTTTCGAAGCCATAAACCACAGGGGGCTGGAGCAATTACTCTATATTTTTCAAAATAGCAAGATCGCAATATGGTCTCATGGTACAAATACTTGCAGGGTTAATAACCTATTTATTGTTAGCGATCTACTGTCATAATAATTTCAAAGAGAAAGTTTCTATTAAACGAGTCAGGGAACTGGGAATAAAGATTAACAATGAGGCTCGAAATCTTGATTTTGGAAACTTTTCTCAACACAATTTCAAAGAACATACAAAAAATTATGACCACGCAAATACTTAACCGGACAATGCTGATTTTCACCCAAGTTGCGCATAAAAAGATAAAAATTTTGCTGTGAGAGCACTTGTCTGCTGGAAAATGATTTGCGTAGTCAGATTTTATCGTTCGATGCCAAGGTAATTGAAAATACACAATACGGTCAAATATATGAAATCAGAGGAAATTAACCAGACCGAATGGAAAAAGCTTGAATAAGTTCTTATAATCAATATTCATACAATTTACCCTTAATTTCTCCAGGCTGGCATTGTTGTTGCGAATAAGGACATCATGAGGGTCTTCACGCTTAGGTGTTGTGCACCAATGGTTAATTTATTATGGAGTACTGTTGGTACATCTTTGGCACTGTGAACGGCAATATCAATCCTTCTGTCGGCTAAGGCTACCTCTAATTCCTTGGTAAACAGATCAACTCCACCTAAACGTTATAAGGGTGCGTCTGTAATCTTATCACCTTTTGTGGTTATTTTCTCAATGTGAAATTCAAGTTCGGGATTTAACCGTTTTAGTTTAGATATAACCCAGTTTACCTGGATTAAAGCAAGTCTACTGCCTCTGGTGCCAATGATAATGTGTTTCTTATTTGCCAATGCTGTTCTTCTCCATCTCTTAACAAAATATTCTGTTTAGGTAGTTGTAAATCTATTTAAAAAAGATGTTATATTGGCATAGTTTATTATATGTGTCAATCTAAATGAAAACGATAAGAGTTTCAAGTATTGAAATCCTTTCCTGTCCTGTTACCCTAAATTTGAGGTAGATTTTTATGATGGGATTCTTGATCTTTTTGCTGCTATCGGTGTTCTTTTTTTCTCAAGGTTATGCACAAGAACCGGAAACATACTTTCGCTATAAAGAACCGCAATTTTTATATGAGGAAAAATGTTCAAAATGCCATACCCTTGAACGGGTATTTGCAGAGCCCAAAACAGAAGATGAATGGCGAATTTGTGTTAGCCTGATGAGGAAAAAAAATAAATTCTGGATAACTGAGAAAGAAGGTAAACGGATCGTTGATGAAATTATTGGGATAAGAAAAGACAGGGTGGGCCCCTTTCCTCAAAAGAAAAAATATGAAGATGCCCAGTTACTTTTTATTGACAGATGCACCAAATGCCATACAGTCATCAGGATACTCAATAAGGACAGAACGAGAGAAGAATGGGAAGAAACGGTATTGAGGATGCGCGATAATGCACCTGAACTATTTCTGGAAGAAGACATCCCCACTCTTATAGAGTATCTTGTTGAAAGAGGAAGGATTATGCGCGATGATGTAGCAGCACAAATGATGGTAGAAAAGTGTATTATATGCCATGAATATGACAGGATACTCTTGGTACAAAAGTCCAAAGAGGATTGGGCAAAGTGTATTACGGATATGCGTACGGAGGCCAGGGAAAGGCTTAAAAAAGATTGGTTCACACGTGATGAATTTAAACTCATCATTGATCTCCTCGTGAAAACCCAGGGTATTGAGGAATCTCATAGTCCTTAAGAATATTGACAAATAATAAAATATGGGTCTTCTAAATTTTGTGTGGGTAAAAATTCATAAATCTGGCAAAAAAGAGGTTAAAATTTTAAGTTTCAGATATACTCGATCTTTAATACCGTAGGCTCTACGTTGGATAACACGTACTTTACAGATACGTTTATTGGCCTTGAAAAGGAGTTTCAATGCACGTTTGCCTTTTATATCTAAATTGGCTTTATGCGACAGAAGTGTATACTTCTGCCCTTTGATAAATATTCGTTCTTTCTTTTGCAGATACTATTTATTTTCTCAACTGTCCATTTCCGAAAACCACGAATTTATATGATGTGAGTTCTTCAAGGCCCATGGGGCCGCGGGCGTGGAGTTTGTCGGTGCTGATGCCTATCTCGGCACCCATACCAAATTCATAACCATCAGTAAAGCGGGTGGATGCATTGACATAAACGGCTGCCGAATCAACCTCTTTTGTAAACCTCAGGGCATTGTTGATATTATCTGTGATTATTGCATCAGAATGATTTGATCCGTATTTCGCTATATGGGCAATGGCCTCATCCATGATGTCCACAATCCTGATATTGAGGATAAGATCAAGGTATTCATTATGGTAATCATCATCCGTAGCCTTCTTTATCGTGGGTAAGATATTATATGTTTTATTACAACCCCGGAGTTCTACCTTTGCGTCCTGGAATTCTTTTGCTACAGCGGGTAAAAAAGTCGGTGCAATCTTTTCATGTATGATCATAGTCTCCATAGCATTACAAGTGCCGGGGCGTTGTGTCTTGGCGTTAAAGCAAATTTCTTTTGCCATTCTGAGATTTGCAAATTCATCTACATAGATATGGCATACACCTTTATAATGTTTGATAACGGGAATCGTAGATTTTTCTACTACCGTACGAATGAGTGCCTCACCACCCCGGGGGATAACGACATCCACGTACTGATCTGCTTTAAGGAGATAATCAATAGCCTCACGCTCAATAACTTCCACAAGCTGGATGCACGATGCATCCAGTCCTGCTTTTTCGAGGGCAGTGGTAAGGAGTTTGTAAATAGCAATATTGGAATTGATTGATTCCTTTCCGCCGCGCAATATAACAGCATTTCCTGCTTTCAGACATAATGCTGCAGCATCTGCCGTTACATTCGGGCGTGATTCATAAATAATGACAATAACACCGATCGGTACGCGAATTTTTTGAATGTGTAAACCGTTCGGACGGGTGTATCCCTGTAATAACTCTCCAATGGGATCAGGGAGGCTAGCGATCTGTCTGACACCCTCCGCCATACCCTTGATACGACTGTCAGTAAGGCGGAGCCGGTCTATAACAGCCTCTGAAAGTCCTGTCTTTTGTGCCGTTGCTATATCTTTTTCGTTTTCTGCCTTTAATGATGAAGCAGCATTGAGAATATCATCTGCGATATACATAAGGGCCGCATTTTTTGTGACAGTATTTGCAGATGCAATACTCCGTGATGCTGTTTTGGCGTTTTTAACGATTTGATCTATGTAATTTTCTATATTCATAGTGATATGAAATTAAATAAAAAGCCGCTGTAATAAGAATAATGAAAGCCGGAAATTGCCAGGGAAGCGGTCCTTCAAAAAGAAAACCTTTCCAGCCGTTGCGAGATGTTTCGTGTGCCGGTTCTGCCTTTGCCATGCGTTTTATACGAAAATTATATTTTGGATAAACGATTTCATCAGGATTTGTAAATCCTAATTGTTCACGTGCCTCTTTTTCAATGCGGACAGGATCGTGTTTTAAAGCTGTGTATTCTTTTTTCAGTATCGTATTATCGGCATGAAAATACTCAACCTGTTTTTCGAGCGTTTTTTTCATTTCCATCATGTGAAATCTTTCCTGCCGTGTCTTGTTGATGAATGAAGAAAAGAAGATTATTATACAGGATGTTATACCTACCATGAAAATAAATTTACCAAAATACGCATTTTTTTGCAAATTGCCTTTAAGATTATTTGTGTCATTGATATTCTGGTTGTCAGAAGGAGTGTTATCCTCTTTTGATGCTTGAGAATATAACTCAAAAAAAACAGGTTCTGGGAAATGTTCATCTCCTTGCGGATTTATTTTCCCATCTTGCATAATCTGCCCCCATATAGCGCGTTATCAGAGAGGTTCTCTTCAATACGCAGCAATTGATTGTATTTGCTGGTTCGGTCCGTTCTGCAAAGAGAACCCGTTTTAATCTGGCCTGCATTTGTAGCTACGGAAATATCTGCAATTGTTGTATCTTCTGTTTCTCCTGAACGGTGTGATATAATAGTGCTGTATCCATGCATTTTTGCCATTTCTATGGCATTCAGTGTTTCTGTGAGTGTACCGATCTGATTGACTTTAATAAGGATGGAATTTGCTACATTTTGTTCAATCCCCTTTGCGAGGATCTCTGTATTTGTTACAAATATGTCATCACCAACAAGTTGAACCTTGTTACCCAGCTCTGTTGTTAATTTTTTCCAGCCATCCCAATCCTCTTCAGAAAGGCCATCTTCTATACTATATACGGGATATTTGTTTATCATTTCAGAGTAGAGGCCAATCATTTCATCACTGGTTTTTTGTGCACCTCCTTCAACCCGTAATGTGTACTTACCATCGGTATAAAATTCACTGGCCGCTGCGTCAATCGCCAGACAGATATCCTCGCCTGGTGTATACCCAGCCTTTGTAATTGCCTCCAGGATCAATTCAAAAGCGTCCTCATTCGTTTTTAAATTCGGGGCAAAACCACCTTCGTCACCAACATTGGTATTGTATCCTCTCGATTTTAATACCGAACGAAGGTTGTGAAATACCTCGGCTCCCATACGTAAGGCCTCAGCAAAACAATCTGTTCCGACAGGCATAATCATAAATTCCTGTATGTCCAGGTTGTTATCCGCATGTTTGCCACCGTTTAAAATATTCATTAACGGTACTGGCATAATTTTAGCGTTTGTCCCTCCAATGTATCGGTAAAGGGGAAGGCATAATACGTTGGCAGCAGCTTTTGCCACGGCTAAGGAAACACCCAAAATGGCATTAGCTCCTAATTTTTCCTTGCTCTTTGTCCCGTCCAGTGCCCGTAAAAGGGTGTCAATTTCTATCTGTCTGGTAACATCCATTCCCTCAAGTTTGGCTGCAATAATTTCGTTCACATTTTTAACGGCAATCTTAACACCTCTGCCTAAATAACGATTGGGTTTATCTGTATCCCTCAGTTCCAAAGCTTCCCGTTTTCCGGTGGATGCCCCTGATGGTACAGATGCACGACCCATCGTTCCGTTTTTTAAGATCACATCTACTTCGACAGTAGGATTTCCCCTTGAATCCAGAACTTCTCGTGCCTTTATACAATGAATAATTGTCAATGGTAGCTCCTTTTAGTGTATGCCTATGATACAAGGTAAGTTACGAAGCGTAAATCATGATATTTTCTATATCACATTTCCCAAAACTTGTCAAACAGATATTTAAAAAAGTATTGACATCGTGCCTGAATTTGATATTGTGTTGTAAAAATTGAGCGGCTCATAGAATACAAAATAGAGTAGGGCGGAGAAAATAATTTTTAGGGTTATGAGAAGTAATCGTTTTAAATTTTTAAGAAAATGTTAATTGTTGGATCAACTCTGTTCTTTTAAAAATGAGGATAAAGATAACCCTCTCACTATATAAGCCGGGCATTATTGATTTTAACTATCAACACCAGATACAGGCTTTAATCTATGGGTTTTTATCCAGATCGAACCCTGATTATTCTCAATGGCTCCATGAGCAAGGTTACCTTTATAAAAAAGACAAACAGTTTAAGCTCTTTGTGTTCTCAGGTATAACATTTCATAAGCCAGTTAAAGTGATTCGCTCTTGTGGTTTAAATTCCTCAGATAAGGTGAGTAATTCAGATGGTTTTTGGTGCAAAGGTTCAGAGAACGAACCGTTTACCTGTTCCTTTCAAATAGCATCTCCTGTTAACCAATTTCTCCATCATCTTATTGATGGTATATTCCGTGAAGGAAACAAGATTACCCTGGGACGACAAAAGATGTTAATTTCCGGAATTGAAATCCTGCCAAGCCCACTATATAATATGGGCTTACGTCCGTTAGAATCTCCTATCTTTATCAAGAAACCTATGCCCCCGGGGCAGAAGGATATCTATTTATTTCCCGGGGATGAAGGGTACGAAACATTTCTTAATCAAAATCTTTTACACAAATATGAGACCCTCTACAATAAGTCTTTTATTGGGGGGACGCTGAAATTTAATTTCCATACTGGTAAAGACAAACCGGTGAAACACTTTACAATTTTCAAAAAGGGACTGGACGGAATTGTGAGGTACATTCACATAAAAGGAACGTTGCAGCCTTTTACCGTATCCGGGCCGGAAGAACTCATTAAAATCGGACTTGTATGTGGTTTTGGCCAGAATAACAGCATGGGGTGTGGATACGTAGAAGGTTACGGATAATTTCAAAAACCTCAAACGAACAGCAAATAGCAATTTTATGGAAATTACTTTTAAGAAGACAAACAATTTCTGGATCGATAATGGAATTGTCGGACTTTATACCATACTGGTAGCTCATCAGGAATATTTTGAGCAAATGTTCAGTGTTCAACCACCATTATTAAGTAATGACGGATTAATTCTTCAGATGAAACAAGAGTGTATTAATCCTTTTTTTGCTGAACTTAAAAGACTATTGATCGAAGGGTTTGTTTATGAGACCAATAATTACGGTTTTTACTACAATCAAACAAATGATGAGTTTGTTTTGTCCAGGAAAAGAGATCTCTTGCCGGATAAAAAATATTATTTCCAGGGCTTCGTACCAAAGCCGGACGGAAAAGTTTTATTAAAAAACCTTTCTGTATCAACTCATAAAAAACTGAATAATTTTCTTGTTAAAAATGTAACCTATAAGGTTTCTGTTGGTAATGAGATTCCTACTTCCAGAATGATTTTTGCTTTAAGCAACAAGACGGCAGTGAATAATGGCATGTTAATGCACGGGAAAAAATTATGTTCATTTTGCGGTGACAAATTCAGGAAACTTGTTTCTCTCGATGGAATGCATTTTCCTTTGCTTGTCGGTTTCTTTAATCTGAAAACTTTTTATTCAAATATGAACAGTGAATATCGGTTGTGTGGAAAATGCAGTCTTTCAGCATTAGCAGGCTCTTATAAAAGCTATTTCTCAATTAATAATTCCTATCTAAACTGTTTCATACTCTACGATCAGGACCTTTTTGAAACATACCGTCTGCAGTCAAAAATAAATACCATAACAAATAATCCTTACAGTAATTTTGATAAACAATCAATTATTACAACCTTTCTTTACGAAACCCTGTTTGTTTTTTTGCTGAATATCTTTAAGAAATTCAAGCAGGACCGGGAATGGCCTGTTTCTGTTGCTACAAAAAAGATAACAGGTTTTGTAGCTGTGAGACAGGGAAACAACGTTAGATTTGAACAGATGGTAGAGTTTAACCGTCTGGGAGAGCTTTTCCGTTTTTTTGAGAAGGTGAAAAATGTACCACATAAAGGCAGAGGTCGTAATGGGGCAATTGAATGGGCATCATTTCTTAACTCGTTATATTTAAAGTCTGATGAGAGTTCATTCCTGAGAAATCGTATATGCGAACGTATTCTTAATTTCAATAAAATAAATGATCTTTTTGAGGAATATCTACTCCGTTCTGAGAGAACAAGTAAAAATCTTTTTTATTTTATTAAAGTTTATAACAGGGAGGTGGTAGGAATGGAAGAGAGTATGATTAATCTGTGTGCAGCGATAGGCAGTGAAATAGGTAAAAAATCAAGAGCGAAGGATACAAAGGGATTTTTATATGCCATCCGGAATTGTAAGTGTCTTGGCGACTTTATTAAAACGCTGTCGCAAATTCAATTTCCCCTGGAGATAAGTTATACAAAAAATCTGTTTGAGTCTATTCAGGATAAAAATTGGGAGGATTACAAGTCGCTCATTTCCATTTTTGCTGCAAATCAGTTTTTCTATAATCCGAAAAAGGAGGGGACCGGGAATGAGTAACTGCCTGAACATCGGGTATATTTTTAAAACATCACTTGGGAGTATCAACGGCAGTTTCACTGAAGGTAATGTGGCTACTACAAAAAAAATTACGTGTCTTGACGGCAGGGTTATGCCTTACATCTCCGGCCAGAGTCTGAAATATGCCTTACGAGCAAAATTGAGAGAGCTGGGCTGTTCTCTGTCGCCTCTTTTCTCAGCCGAGAATAGCAAAGGAGTTGACATTACCGCCGGGGCTCCCCATTTTATTGACGATGATCTTTTTGGTTATATGATTGCTTCAAAAAGAGAGAATCGCAGAAGAACAGCTCCTGTAAGAGTCTCTGCAGCTATCGCACTTTCCGTATTTAAAGGAGACCGGGATCTTGGAACAAAATATAAGGAAGGTGTGGAAGGGAAATCGATGGAGGCTGGTGGGAATTTGTTTGAGACAGAGATGTATTATAACTTTTTTAGAACAGATATTTTAATAGAACTGGACAGGATAGGAAGATTTAAAGGTTATGAACTTGAGAAAAAAGAGAAAGGTGAAAAACCAGAACCAATAGAATTACCGCTTCAGGAACGGAAAAAAAGGGTTGTAGCCCTTTTGGAATCTATTCGTACCTTATGGGGAGGAGGAAAGCAGTCAAGATTCATGACCGATTTGTCCCCTAAATTTATAATCTATACCCGGCAGTCTAAAAAAAGCCCCATCTTTTTGGAATCTTTCTGTATGGATAAAAATGAGGCTCTTTACATCCATCCGGTTCTCGAAGTATTAAAAGATTCGCCTTTTATTGATAACACGGTTGTTGGGCTCCGGAGTGGTATTTTCCTTAATGAAGAGGAAATTAAGAGCAAACTGTCTGATGCCGGTTACCGTATCATGACAGTGAATGAAGCGATTGATGCGATGATTATCGATGTTCAATCTGACACGGTTACTTTCTGAGGTAGAAATGAATACCCATTCCATAGAGGTCTTACGTATAGAAGTAGTAGGAAAGGTAAATTCCTTCCGCCTTGCCGATCATCATACCTATCAGAAGAGCTATCTCTTTCCACCAAAAACAACCATCTGCGGAATGTTTGGGGCTGCTCTTGGATATTCAGCCGCAGAAGTAAACGAGAAATTATTAGATACGGTAAAGGTAGGGATATATCTCAAGAAGATAGAAGGAGATGCAAGGGATTTATGGAAATACAGGAAGATGAAAGCACGTACAGAGATGGATAAAACAGAGGATACACTTGTCCTTAACGGAGTTCAATACTTTGGCGCGATCCTTGTACGGGAGTGGCTTTTTACCCCTCAGTATATAATTTATGTAACCGCTGAAAAATCAATCCTTGAAGAAATACAGAGTGCATTGGAACATCCCGTTTATGCCCTTTCCCTGGGGCGGAAAGACGAACTTGTACGAATCCGGGACCTGCGGCCTGTACATTTAATTTACCGGGAGAACCTTGTGTATAACAATACGGTGTTACCATTCAATGTCTTTACAGAAGGATACGAAATCGATATACCCTCTCTTGTACCAGGACAAAAGGTTATTCCTCCGCGTGTAGAGAGGATACCGGTAAAATTTAAGTATGATGGTGAAACGCGGGAGGCTGTACGTCATCAGATAGTCACTTCATTTATCAATATCAGTCTGAGGCCCAAGATCAGACACGGGGGATATGTGGATGGGAAAATTGCTGTTCAATTTTTATAAACAATAGATAAAATCTCTTGAATTTATGAAGATTATAATTATAATTTAGTTCTTATCCGGATAATTATATCCATCATTGAACCTATAAGGTATTGAAACTTTCATATTATCTATATCATAAAAGGGGAAAACCTTATTTATTGTGCCTATAAGGAATTAACGGAGAATAACCTCCGGCTATAGTAATTATTTTCAACCCCCGCATTCATTACTTGAATTTTCGTAGTATACGTAAGTATCCATAAGTATCCATAAGTATACATTTCATTCCTCATATATCAGGCTGATGTGAGCCTGCTCGTACATTTTTCCCTTAGAAAGTATAGAAAGTGAGGTACCTCTCGTTAGATCATGCATATTCCGCTGGCAAAATATGGTTTGAGAGAATTGATTATTTTGGGTATTCCTTGTATCATTGGAATAGGGCTATCCCTTATTCTATTTCCATGGATTATCCCTGTTCCGGTATGTATCCTTGCTTTTCTGCTTAATTTCTTTCGGGATCCGGAGAGAAGGGTTCCGGACGGTAGAGGACTGATTATTGCCCCGGCTGACGGAATGGTGTCTCACATTATGCCGGTTTTTGAGGACAGCTATTTAAAATGTGATACTATTAAGATTAGTATTTTTATGTCGGTGTTGAATGTGCACGTAAACCGGATACCGGCTCACGGACGCGTTGAATTCATAAAGCATACAAAAGGAAAGTTCCTTGATGCCAGAGACGATGATTGTTTTCATAGTAACGAAAACAATGTGATGGGTTTATCATTAACGGGAGGCCATGGGAAAATTGCAGTAAAACAGATTGCGGGTAGGATTGCAAAACGTATTGTATGTGCCTGCAAGGTTGGTGATGTCCTAAAACAGGGGCAACGGTTTGGTATGATAAAGTTCGGCTCGCGGGTAGAGGTTTTCATACCAAATTCAATTCGTTTTGAGATAATGGTTAATGTGGGAGAGAGAGTAACTGCCGGGAAGACAATCCTCGGTAGAATATATGAGGGAGAATGATAAGTGCTCTCTTTTGTTAACAGAACCATGATGTATCTCATATAAAAATGTAACATAAAAATAGGTTTTTTCTGACAATTCCAAAGGTCTTTGTTATGTTTACCGGTATTATTGAGCATTTGGCTCCAGTGAAAAAACTATTGGTAAAGGCAGGCGGAGGGGAGTTATTTCTCGATATGAACCGTTTTTATGAGGACCTTAAACAGGGTGAGAGTATTGCCGTTAATGGGGCATGCCTTACGGTGAAAGAGATTCAAGGACAGGTCATTCGTTTTGATATTTCCCCGGAAACCATGAAAAGAACTACCCTGGGTACATTACGCTCCGCTGAAATGGTCAATATTGAAAGGGCATTAAAGGTAGGAGACAGATTGGGAGGGCACTTCGTTTCCGGGCATGTTGATGGTCTGGGTATAATAAAGGAAAAGAAACAATCTATTGATCAGTGTACCATATCCTTTTCTGCGAACAAAAACCTTACTGACATGATGATCGAGAAAGGTTCTGTTGCCGTTGACGGTATCAGTCTTACCATTGTAGATGTGACAGATGGCATTTTTTCCGTGGCATTGATCCCATATACATTAGCCCTGACTACGCTGGGTTTTAAAAATGTGGGAGATCAGGTAAATATTGAAGTTGATATGATGGGTAAGTGGATGAAAAAACTGTTCATGAGTACACAACAAAAGAAAGTTGGTATTACGCAAGAACAATTAGAGAGGCAAGGATTTTTATAGCCAACGATACGGGGTTATTTTGTAAACTACTCTATACCAGGGCATCTGATAAATCGTCTGAAGAATCAATTTTTAGTTTGATGCCAGGGGGGAGTAACTTCCCCGGAATAAAAATAAAAATACGTATATGGCAAATATTTCAAAACAGGGAAAACCAGGGTTGCTGATTGGGATTACTATGGGAGACCCCTGCGGAATTGGTCCTGAAATTATCGTAAAGTCATTAAAATCCCCATCGATTAAGAACAGTGCACATTATGTTATTATTGGTAATGAAGGGGTGTTGGAGCGGACGGCGAAGGCATTAAAAATACCAATACAATATCAGACGGTATCCCGTATATCAGAAATCCGGGATTCAGGGCAACGTTTTTCAGTGTTATCTACCGGTGATTTTAAGCCAGACCTCATGCAGTTGAAGAGACCAACGGCAGAGGGGGGTGAACTGTCTGTTCAGTGGGTTTTACGGGGTATTAATCTTGCAAAGAACGGCTATATTGATGCCCTTGTTACCGGGCCAATTTGTAAGGAAGCCATTCATTTGGGTGGATATGGCTACCCCGGACATACAGAGATGCTTCGCATCTTCTCAGGTGTTAAGCAAGTTGTTATGTTTATGGTAGGCGGGAAACTGAGGGTAGCTTTTGTAACTACCCATATTGCTTTGAAAGATGTACCAAATTTGATTACCGGGAAAGATATCCTGGGGACGATAACCATCTGTAACGATAATCTTAAAAAATATTTTAACCTTGAAAAACCAAGAATCGCCGTTTGTGGTTTAAATCCACATGCGGGGGAAGAGGGAATATTTGGTGACGAGGAAAGAAAGGTTATTATTCCTGCAATTGAGAAAGCAAGGAAAAAAGGTATTCAATGTGATGGGCCTGTATCAGCCGATACCGTATTTTATAAGGTACTGAAGGGGGCTTACGATACAGTTGTAGCGATTTATCATGACCAGGGTGCAATACCTCTGAAGCTGCATGCCTTTGAAACCGGAGTAAATATTACGTTAGGCATTCCATTTGTGCGTACATCACCTGATCACGGTACTGCTTATGATATTGCCGGTAAAGGTATTGCTAACCCGCATTCCATGATGGAAGCTATAAAAATGGCCATAAAAATGTTCAATTGTAATACAAGGAGATGATACTTCCATGCTCATAAAAGATTTACAAAAATGCGAGGAGTTTATAGCCGGCGATAGTACAATCCTTCGGGAACTTTTCCATCCCGTTAAAGAGAATTTAAAACTCCGCTATAGTTTTGCACACGCAACTGTCAGGCCAGGTGAGGCCTCCCAACGACATAAACTGATGAATTCAGAAGTATACTATATCCTTGAAGGTGAAGGGATTATGTTCATTGATGATGAATCTGAAAAGGTTTATCCTGGCCAAGCGATTTATATTCCGCCACATGCTGTTCAATATATTAGAAATGCAGGGTCTGGTAACCTGAAATTCTTGTGTATTGTAGATCCTGCATGGCGGCCGGAAGATGAAGAAGTATTGTGATAAAACCTGTTTTCTACCGGCTGGAGAGCTATGTCATTAAAACCAGTAAATTTTGTTCCACATACACCGTCTGTACTAAAACAGATTTTCAAAGACAGAGGGATCACGCTTAGCAAACGATACGGACAGAATTTTCTTATTGACCACAATATTCTGGTATCCATCCCCGGGATTGCTGATTTAGGTGAAAATGATGTAGTGTTGGAGATTGGAACAGGAACCGGGGGGCTAACAAGGTTGTTAGCCGATAAGGCCCGCCATGTATTTACCGTAGAGGTTGATAAAAAATTATTTGAATTATCATCTGATATTCTTCGGTTTTATAAGAATATAACCCTTATCAATGCGGATATTTTAAAGACGAAACATGAATTGAATCCCGAAGTGCTCTCCGGAATACACGATTGGTTAAGGGTGCATAATCAGGAACACATGAAGGTAGTGTCCAACTTACCCTATAATATCAGTACTCCCGTCATTGTTAACTTTTTAGAGGGTAATCTCCCTATCAGCGTAATGGTACTCATGCTTCAAAGGGAGATTACCGAACGGATGACGGCAGCACCCGGTACAAAGGAATATGGTATATTATCTATCATTATACAGCTCTTTTCGGAGACGGAAGTTGTAAAAATCCTCCCTCCAACGGTATTTTGGCCCAGGCCTGATGTATACTCCGCTATTGTGAAGATACGTATTCAGAGAGAGAAATTTGCGGGGAAGATATCAAACTACCCATTTTTTAAAAAAATTATGTACGCCATATTTACATCAAGGCGTAAGACCTTACTCAACAGCCTTGAAAAATTACAATTACCCGGCGTTTCCCGGGCATATTGTAGGGAACTCCTCAGTAGTATGCAATTGGATGATCGTGTGAGGGGTGAAGTACTGAATCTCGATCAACTGATATTCATTTCAGAAGCCTTGTATAAGCATACAAGAAATACTCCCGGGAAACTGCGCGAAAGAGAATATATCTAAATCTAATATATACGTACCTGACCACAAATTTTTGTACGTTTTTATTAATAAGGTATTTACCTGTATACCCAGGGCGCGTTGCCCTGGGCTTTCGTATATAAGCCCTTCGGGCTTTGTTTGAAAATAGTAACGGCGTTTTTACCAGAAGTATGAAGATTTACCCACACAAAACTGAGAAGACCCGTATTTCTTACACCATAAAATATTGTGCAAAAACTTACGGTCAGGTACTTATCTCTTGAATGGAGATATGGTCTATTCTAAACAGTGCCGTTAACCATCACATCAAAAGAACAGTCAAGGAGTTTTGCCGCACGGCGGCAGGCAACCATGCGGATGATAAAGATTTCGAAGTATTCAACGAGGTCAGAAATCTCCTTATCTATTTCAAGTTTGAGGGTGATTATTTTATTTTCGGGATTCATAAGGAGTTCTGATTTTGTTACTGCATAGTTGACGCGGTCGTGGACGTCAAACTTAATCGCCTTTTCGCTTCGTACCCTTGACCGATGGACATCGGATTTATCTGCAATAACAAGTGCTGCAGACACCGGGCTGACAGCATCGTAGCCTGCCTCATCATGGTTTCCGACTGCGCTCATGACGAGTACCCGGTCCTCCACCGGCATACCTAACTCTTTTAAAAATTGACTGGCCAAGAATGCACTCGATGTCGGATGTGATTGGCGGCTTATTACGTTTCCAATATCATGAATATATCCTGCGATAGCAGCTAACTCACAGAGAGTATCATCATATTTAAGTTCTTTAAGGATTCTCCGCGCATTCTTTGCCACATACTTTCCGTGCCGTTCTCCATGTTCTGTATACCCGATCACCCCCAGAAAATCGTTTGCTCTTTGTATGTATACTTTGACATCTGGATGGTTCATGACCTGTTCTAATGTAACCATTTTTATTCACCGTGTTTTTTTCCATACCGTACCAGTTGGTTTATCATCAAGGGCGATCCCGATCTCTGAAAGTTTTGTACGGATAAAATCAGAGAGTTGCCACTGTTTTGCCTTACGTAATTCACTACGTGTATCAATAAGGATATCCATTACATCCTTCAGCACATCAGTTTCACCTATTTGTTGGGATTCAAAGGTTTTTGGTATAATACCGAGAATATCACCTCCGAGTTGCTGATAAAATGCATTAATATCTTCCAAGCATTTTTTACTGATTTCTTCACCTGAATTGAGAAGGGTATTTACCTCTTTTGACAAATCAAATAACGTACCAATTGCATCTGAGGTATTGATATCCTCATCCATTGCCCCCATAAACGCTTTTTTGTGGTTGTCTAGCTTCTCATAGAGGGTGGAGGGTGTTGTTCCGTCCTTCGGGAACAGTAATCGTTCACGTAAATGCTTGATAGTATTATGGAGCCGTTCAAGGCCTTTATCTGCTGCATCAAGTGCCTCGTTACTAAAATCCAACGGGCTTCGATAGTGGGTATTAAGGATAAAGAATCTTACCGTCAGCGGCCGGTATTTTTGAAAGGCGTCCTTAAGTGTTATAAAATTACCTAATGATTTTCCCATTTTTTGTCCATTTACCGTTACCATATTATTATGAAGCCAGTAACGCACAAATGGCTTGCCGGTTGCTGCTTCACTCTGTGCTATTTCACACTCATGATGGGGAAAGATATTTTCCAGCCCGCCTCCATGAATATCAAGTGTCGGACCTAGATATTTCATGGACATGGCAGAACACTCAAGGTGCCAACCCGGGAAACCTTCTCCCCAGGGACTTTTCCACCGCATGATATGGCCAGGTTCTGCTCTCTTCCAGAGTGCGAAATCAGATGGATGCCGCTTTTCAGGGTTTATCTCTACTCTGGCACCTGCTTCCAGCTCTTCCTGTCTTCTTCCGGAAAGTTTACCATATTCTTTAAATTTTTGGACTTCAAAGTAAACAGAGCCGTTTGATACATAGGCATATCCCTTCCCAAGTAAGTCTTCTACAAGTTCAATTTGTTCTGGAATATGCGCGGTTGCCCGCGGAGATATAGTAGGTCTTACATTGTTCAAAGCGTCCATATCTTCAAAATAGCTACGAGTATATATTTCAACAAGCTCTGCTGGTTCTACATGGTCTCTTTGAGCACGTTTCAGGATCTTATCTTCACCTTCATCTGCATTGTCAGTGAGATGGCCAACATCGGTAATGTTCTGTATATAACGCACATTATAACCTAAATAACGGAGGTAACGGACTATTACGTCAAAACTGACATAGCTTTTTGCGTGCCCGATGTGAGGATGGTCGTAGACAGTGGGACCACATACGTACATATTGATGCGACCTTCATACAGTGGTGTAAAAATTTCCTTTCCTTTTGTGAGGGTATTATAAAATTTCAGTGTCATAATTCTCTTTCTTGATACATTAATTATTCTGTGTTATTAGCTACGAGTGAACATGTGTTTAGAATAATTTTTCTCCATTATTACAAAATGCAGGATAGTTACAAATTCTCATTTCCTGTTATAATAAGCAAAATAAAGGTCAGTTCCCGCTAAACGTAATTATCCTATAATAGGCCGATTTGTCTTAATTATAGTTAACAGCAGTTGAAACCGAACAAATAAGAAACACACCGAGAAAGTACTTCAGAAGTTCTCTGAGCCATAGAGGCAACAAAGCCATTGAACGATCGAATTAACGTCTTAAGAGTTTCCCA
>SOER01000003.1 GCA_021646405.1 Candidatus Loosdrechtia aerotolerans | reverse complement strand
CCCTTCGCTCCACTCAGGGTGACAGAATACAGGGTGCCGTCCTGAAACCCTTTATTCCACTCTGGATGAGACGTCAGCAGGGAATTTGTCATTCTGAGCACATTCACGGAGTTTATACTGAGCGAAACGAGTGTGTTCAGTGTAAACTCCGCGAAGAATCTCCCGCCCAAAAAAACGAGACCCTTCGCTCCACTCAGGGTGACAGAATACAGGGTGCCGTCCTGAAACCCTTTATTCCACTCTGGATGAGACGTCAGCAGGGAATTTGTCATTCTGAGCACATTCACGGAGTTTATACTGAGCGAAGCGAGTGTGTTCAGTGTAAACTCCGCGAAGAATCTCGTCTTTTCATGGTGTTAAGAGAGCATCTTATACTAAACACATGAAAATTCCTATACAATCAAGCTAAAGAATTTTGCTGTACTCTTTTGGTGTTTTGAGCGTGAGTGTGCGCACCCTAAAGGGATGCGGCTACATTTTGCGGCAACACGTTGCCGAAGGCAACGACAAGTAGCCGCATCCCTTTAGGGTGCGTTTCACGATAGCATGCGGAGTATAGCTATAGCGCTATACTTTTTCTTGATGTAGAGAGAGCGTAAGGGTGCGCATTGCTGATAGCATAGCGAGAAATAGTACCTTAGCTTGATAAAAAACCTCTTGAATGTCAGATATATGAATAGAAAAACAAGAAGTTGATGGATTGTAGTACGGATTAAGTTGGGTTAATAGTTGTACTATTAACCATTAACAATTCAGTTTCTCAACCTCTTAACTTCTTATCCTCTTAACTTCTCAATTTTCTATCCTTGATAGAGAAAATTGCGCTTGTTTATATGCCCATTAAAAAATTTGTTTTTATCCGTGTTCATCCGCGTTCATCCGTGTCCCATTTAAACCGGTTCATTCAGATCAGGTTTATGTTTATCTCCTCTTTGCTCTTAACTGCTTCTCGTAAAGAGAGAAATAAGTATCTGCTTTTTCCCGCATGCCTTTTGCCTTGTAGGCATTACCAAGGTCCTGGTATGCTTCTATGTTATCCGGATTCCCCATGGTGGCCATCTGGAGGGCATTGATCGCATCATCATACCTTTTTTCCTTCATGTAGATTTTTCCCAACTGATATTGGGCATCTGCATTGCCTGCATTGACTTCAACTGTCATAGAAAGGTAACGGATAGCCTCGTCCACGTTTCCTGCTTTATCATGTAAAAGTCCTACGTTGTATAAGGTAATCTCGTGATTTGGATTAATGTCGAGTGCCTTTTTATACGCAATCAGTGCCTCTTTATCCATTCCCTTTGTTGAATATGCAATACCGAGGTTTGAATGTGCCATTGGCAGGTCTGGATCAAGTTCTATACGTTTTTGGAACGCCCGGATCGAATCGTCATACCTGCCGTCTTTTAAATAGGCAACCCCTAAAAGGGAGTATGCAGATTTATGTTCAGAATCGAGCTGGATAACCCTTTTAAAGGTTTCAGCGGCCCTTTGAAAATCACCTTTATCGAAATATGAAGTACCTAAATGATAATACGCATCAATTTTATCTGGCTGTAGTTCTGTGACTTTTTGAAATGTACTAATGGCATTATCGTACATCCCTTTTTGCCCATATGCAAGTCCGAGGTTATAATACACGTCGGCATTACTGGGGTCTACAGCTAACGATTTTTTGAACATCTCTATCGCCTCATCAAAAAGCTCGTACTTCGCATAGTTCATGCCCTGTTTATATTGTTCGTGAGCGATATCGGTATTGAATAACATACCGAGTCCTTGTGTTTCTTCAGAGAAACTACAGGTTGGGCTGAGTGCTAGCGTGCTTATAAAACTACAAACGACGGTCGTTGCTGTAATAACTACTTTCGTATTCACCATGTTACTCCTTAATAAATGAATTCCAAAAAAGGTAAAAATATTCACAATTATATCGATAGAAAGATGGAGAATCAACTTATCTCTTTAACCGGAAGATTATTTTTCCTATAAATAATAGCGCAAATATGATACAGAGCAGGGCTACGTCGGTAGGGCCTGTGGGGAGGTCGAAGCGATATGACAGATAAAAACCGATAAAGGATGCGGCGACTCCTATAACAGAGGAGATGATGCAAAACATGGAAATACCCCTGGTAACCATCCGGGCGGCCATTGGAGGTATCAGGAGAAAACCAAATATGACCAGCGGACCAACGTTCATTACCCCAAATGATATTACTACACCAATGATAAGATAAAGCAGGATGTCCCAGAGGATTGCTTTTTTACCAAGGGTAATTGCCATGTCAATGTCATACGATACCAGGATAAAGTTGCGATGGAAGCCGATTAAGAAGATGAAGATTGCGCCGTAAATAGCCAGCATGGATAACAGATAAAGATCCGGTATGGAGATAATTTCCCCTCTCAGCATGGAAAGTACCTCAGTTTGACCATAAGGATTCCAGGCAACAAATAAAATAGAGGCAGCGCCTGCAAGGGCATAGGTAAATCCAATCCGGTTTTCAGTAAATCCTTTCTGTACGCGTTCAAGGATCGCAAGGGTAAATATGGCGATGAGGGTAAAGACAATAGACCCGGATAACGCCATGACCTTTTCTGACTCCATATGGGCGAAAAAATGCCACCCCAGGGTATGTAATAAAAATGCAAATGCAATTCCTGCATTCGATACCTGCGGCAGGGCTATGCCTAATAAAACCATACGGCGCAGTACGAAAAATATACCTACCTGCGGACATACAAGCCCTACAAGCAACCCGGCGTACAGGGCGTTTCGCAAGAGGAAATGCGGACTCAGTATTTCAAATAATTGTTCCATACGTATCAGTCCCCTCGTTTGGTATTTCATCAATTCTCGATAACGCAACGATTTCTTCCAGTGAACCGAGTACTACCTTATAGTGGTGGATATGGATTATCTTGTTCACCCATTTGGGAATATGGTGAACCTCATGGGTAATCATCAGGATTGTTAATTGACGCTTTGAATGCAGTTCTGAGATGAGTTCTATAATCTTTTTTTGTGCATGGACGTCAATCCCTGTAATAGGTTCATCGAGCAGCAGTACATCGGGTTGTGTTGCCAGCGCACGCGCTATAAGGATACGTTGTTTTTGCCCCCCGGATAGTTCAGAGAATAATTGTTTTTTAAATTCCAGCATTCCAACATCCCTTAAGCATTGTTCTACCAGAATACGGTTTTTACCAGGGGTAGGACTAAATGGTTTTACCGTACCGAAAGTACCCATGAGGACTACTTCTTCAGCGGTAAAGGGATATATTTCATCTAAATGCTGTCGCTGAGGTACATAGCCGAATTTTGGATAATGGCTGTTACCATAGATAATAGTGCCATGAAGGGGCGGAATGATGCGTAAGATGGTTTTGAACAGGGTGGTCTTACCTGAACCGTTTGGGCCGAATATGACTGCAAGTTCGCCTCTTTTGATGGAAAAATTAATATTACTGAGGACGCAGTGTCTTTTATACCCGATTGTCAGATCTTTTACGGTAATGCAATTTTCTGTCATGATGGTGTAAATAGGCCTTTCCTGATTTCAAAAACCTTAAATAGGACGCAGATTTTCGCAGATAAACGCAGATTTCATAGCATAATAACACCTGTCTGCGTACGGACACGTACAGGCAGGCGGATGAACACGGATAAAACCGGGAGACCAACATCGGTGTTAAGGAATTTCAAACCAAGTGTTCCTCCCCCTTGATGGGGGAGGTTAGGTGGGGCTGAAGGAAAAGTATCTGTCATATGTTCCATCACCCTCCCCTAACCCCTCCCATCAAGGGAGGGGAACTCCTTATACGCCGCTCTTCCGGGGTTTAACATTGATTAGATTCTCGTTCTATTACTACACCGCTCCTAACGGAGCTTTTCAGGTTTTTTCAAAAAACGAAAATATTACAAAATTTTCTTTTCTCCATCAGTGTTTATCCGTGTTCATCCGTGGTTACTTTACCTCGCGATTACTTCTGAAGTTACCGGTAAATCATGTTTTAAGGGCCGAGGCGATTTCATTGATAATATAATCAAAGAGGGCTATATAATTATCGGTTCCTTTCTCACCTTCAACCATGATTGGCACAATAACGACCTTTGCATTTGTCCGGGATGCTGCGAATTCGGGTATTTTGCGTTCCCGGAAGTTTTCAATGAGAATGAGCTTTACGTCTTCCTTTTGCATCATGGGAATAAGGGTATTTAAATGTGCGGGAGAGGGTGGAATACCCGGCTTCGGCTCAAGCGTTCCCACTACATTAAAATGAAACCGTTTTGCAAAATACGGAAACGTCTTATGATACGTAACAATTTTTGTGCCCTGAAAGGGTTCCAATATCTTTTGCCATTCAGATAATTTTTGATTCAGTTTTTTTGAAAAGGTAGCTGCGTTATTTCGATAGTACTCACAATTTTTTTTGTCGATCTGACATAAACGCCCGGAGATATGTGCGGCAACTATTTTTGCATTTGCCGGGTCTAACATAAAATGCGGGTTTCCCAGTGGATGGATATCCCCCATGGCACGATTTGCCACAGATGGAACTTCTAATACATCAATGCCTGCAGCGGCATTCATATATCCCGGGTTTCCGGGCTGTATTTTTACGTTCCTTGCCCCCAGAACCAACGGCGGCAGCCAGGCAGCCTCCAGCATCAATCCTCCATTGATAAGCATATCTGCCCTGTTGAGTTTAACAATAAAACCAGGCTTTGCATCCACGAAATGGGGGTCTTCTGTCGGTTTTGAAATTGTGGTTACAGAGACTTTATCCTTCCCGATTTCAGAAACGAGAGAGCCCAGATCTGAGGTTGTTGCAACAACTTGTGGTTTTGCATGGACTATTGACATCCAGCTTATGAGAAATAATAAAAAAAGGCATATTTGATATAATTTCCTCATGAGATATGCTCCTCAGTAAATAATGTTAACAAGTCTTGTTCCTCTTGTTCCCAAACAGGGTTTGGGAACAAGCAGGCGGGGCAGGCATACAGGCAAGCAACAGGTGAGCAAGTTACTGAGGCTTAGCTTGATGCACATGCCCTTTACCCCCTCCGGAGGGGGACAGGTATTCCATCAAAAACGCAATTTAACGATCCCTATGCTGTTTTTTTAATATTTTATCATTGATAATCTCTAAAACGTATGTGCACCGTGTGAACCCAGCAAAAACTCAAATTGTAAGAAAACAGAGTGCTCTGTATCGTCAGTGCTTAATATACTGTCGTAATTATACTGGAGCCGGATTTTCGAGAATTCAGATGGGTAAAACGTAATATTCGGTGAAAGTCTCCATCGTTCGAATCCCAGCGGGCTTGTTGCCTCCTTTTCTCCTTCAACATAATCACCACGGAGTCCGGCTACCCATCGGTTCTTAAATCCCCACGTGACTTCCGAATAAGCACCCCAATCCCGGATTACCTCATCCGGGAGGCCGGCACTTTCATCTTCGCCCGCCTCGAAATGTCTTCTTAAAACCTCTGTCTGCCATGCCAGGAACGGGAATCCTCCGGAGGCATATTTCGATTTCCACTTCCAAAACATGTCTATGCCATAAATGATCGTATCCTTATCTCTGCCTGTAGAGTTTGGTCCGAAGGCAGCAGAAGCGCCTAAGAGGACTGTCTGTTCCTCTGTTATATCAAACGAGGTTACCATACGCGGGACATAGAGGAGGTCTTCCATACTGCGTACCTTTGTCTCCACGGCGCTGCGACCGAACAATCCTTCCCCGTCCTCTTCAAACCGGAAACTGCGGACTGTTTCTCCCTGACTGTTCTGTACCGTAAGGAATAACTCGGTATAGATGTCGGCAGGTGCTAACCAGGAGATCCGGGCGCCGGGGTTGCGCAGGCCGTCAGGACTCAGGAACCGGCCAATGACTAATGGTTGATCAACGAAATTCCATGCATGGGGGTGAAGCTGATTTAACCTGCCGAATTCGGTAAAGAAGGTACCTGCCTTTACTTGTAAGTTCAGGGGAAGAGATAGGGTGGTCAGGTATGCCTCTTCTACTTCAAGAAACGATTCGCCCTCTTCATCGATTTGAAAGATGATATTGGCCTGCCCTTTAAAATAAGGGTCTACTGCCCCTTCAAATACCGTTTCCAGATTTTGTACCGTGAAGCCGCGTTGTATAGGGTCGTGTGCACCTGCTTCAAGCTCATCCAGGTCAGGGGATGTTGAAGCCGCTGCAGCAAATAATCCTACAAAAGAAATATTCATATAACCGGCCCCTGCACTCCATAGGGTAATAGGCTGGGCAGGAGACCATTGCCCGGTTTCCGGGATTGTAGGTGTTTGGGGCGTAGTTGTTTGTGGTGTGGCGAGTTCAGGTATTGCCGGAAAAGGAGACGGGGGTGTCGTATCCATCTCCGTCTGGGGTGGAAGAGGCTGTTGTTCAACATCTGGCGGTTCCTCCTCTTCTTTAAAGGAGGGTAAAAAAGGGCCTTCATCCTCTTTTGATACACCTGTTTCTTGGATTGTGGGAAAATCTGCGGTATGAGGTGATGTCTCTGTACCGGTTTGAGTTTCTATTCTCCACAGTGCCTTTTCCTTTTCGAGGAGTGCCTTTTCCCTTTCAAGGATAGCAATTTTCTCCTGCATCTCCTGAAAACGTGCATCGTAATCCTGTTTCATTTGCTCAAGGAAGGCCTTCATGCCCTGAAGTTGTTCTACAATCTCATTAAATTCGTCTGCTTTCATGTGGATTTCTTCAGAACTCTCTTTTGCAGAGTTTGCGAGACTGGTGTTGTCATCTGTTACCGCTGATGCTGCTTTACTACTATGGGTATTCAATATAATAAACCATCCTACAGTAATGCATACGATGAGCATATACCGGAGCTGATTCATACGAACCTCCCTCATAATTTAGTTTTGCCTCTTCCTCTTGTTCCCAAACTCTCCCCCTTCTTCTTGTTCCCAAACCATGTGCTGAGCCTGCCGAAGCATTTGTTTGGGAACACCATTTCAAACGAAACTTTGTTTCGTGTTTCATCCTCGAAACAGAGTTTCGATACCCATTGTGTTCCCAAACAGAGTTTGGGAACAAGAGGAAGAGTCCAACAGGCTACAAGCCTGTGGCAGGCCACAGCAGGCCAGGCTAATAAGGCTTAGCTTGATGCATATGCCCTTCACCCCCTCTCCGAAGGGGACAGTTGCCATTAGCTCTCTATTTTTTGCCCTTTAGACCTAATAACAATTTTGAAAAGTATGACTGTATTGTAATTCTTAAAATACTACACAAAATATTATGAAGAAAAATGGAAGGGACTGGGTGGTGGACGAATCGTGTATTTACTGACGGGTGATAGAGAAAGGACTGGATTTGAGTAAGGGATGAAGTTTATGCAGATATATCCGGGGTACGTGTCAAGTGAAAGGAAAGGCATCAATGATGATGGTGTCTTTAGCCAATGGCAGATTTGACACGTTTCTGAATCATGCTGATAGGTAGTATCATAAATTCCTCCATGCTCGTCAGTGGAAATGTGATGTGCTGATTGTCGATCATGATTACATTGCGAGGTATTCAGAATACTACCATGGAGACCTCCAATGGCCAGACACAAGAGGAGGTATGGGATGAGAATAGTAATGAAAACGGTATATGCTAAATTTTTTTTTCTAACAAAATGTGATAATAACATGGAATGGACTCATGGATATACATGATACTATTTAAATCGCATGGTGCATGCTAATACCTTTTCGATGACAAGTCAAGCGAAAATTAAATTTTGCCTTTCTGATCCTTAAACCGTTAACCTTGAACCTGAATAATTACTTTTTATCATGGTAATCGCTATTCTTTCTCAGTATCAGTATCTCCCAAAGGGTTACGTTTCCCTATTCAGTCGTATAGCTGATATTCAAGAGGTTTTCACCGGTAAATGAAAGAATATTGTAATAATTTCGTTTTTTGAAAAACGTAGAAAGCTCCGTTAGGAGCGATATATTAATAGAAAAACAATAGGTACCACTCTTGAGCTCCAGAGGAGCGGCATAGAAGGCACGGAAATAATCGATGCTAATCGTCCCGAGTCTTTATAACCTCCAAACAGTCCTTTTCCTAACGCTTTTAACCCTGAACCCTGAACTGAGGGTTACCAACATGTCGCTCCTCTGGAGCTTACTATGTGGGTAAATTCTCATTCTATTAATATGCCGCTCCTCCGGAGCTTTCCGCCTTTACAAGAAATTTGCGAACTTAACAGGAAACCTCTTGAATGTCGGGTACATGAAAAGACGAGATTCTTCGCGGAGTTTACACTGAACACACTCGCTTCGCTCAGTATAAACTCCGTGAATGTGCTCAGAATGACAAATTCCCTGCTGACATTTCATTTAGAGTGGAATGAAGGATTTCAGGATGGCACCCTGTATTCTGTCACCCTGAGTGAAGCGAAGGGTCTCATCCTTTGTGAAAGAGATTCATTCTTGCACCAGAGAGTAATACCATGTATTGTCATAGGGTATATGCCAGAAGACGGAACCAATCAGATAAATCAAAACTCCTTAACTCCTCAACTCTCCAACTCTTAAAATCCATGTCCTGACAACCGGATTTATACCTTGATCCTCTTCCACCTGCCCCTTCTGTAGAGAATATAGACTGCAGCGGCACGGCCGATCCAGTCAATGGCCGCACCGAACCATACACCGGATAATCCCCACCCGAGCACGATACCAAAAAAATATGCCAGAGGGGCAAGGAAGATGAGGGTACCTACTACCGTTATAATCATAGGACTTAGCGTATCACCCGCTCCGCGGAGGCCGCCGGCATACACCATATATATTGCCAGGGCGGGCTGCTCTATTGCGGCAATCATAATACATATCGACGCCAACGAAAGTACCCTTTCTTCGGGGTTAAATATCATGGCTATTTTTTCGGGAATTGCAAGGAATAGTAAACCAAAGGATCCCATAAAGATCAGGGCGAAAAGACAACTGCGCCTCATACTCAGTAATGCAAGTTGCGGATCTTTCTTCCCGAGGCTTTGCCCGACGAGCGTGGCAGTTGAAATAGCGAGGGCGAATCCGGGCATAAAGGACATTGCCTCAACCCGGACTGCGATTTGATGTGCCGCCAATGGTACCGTGCCAAGAAGGGTGACAATCTTGGTAAAGAATAAATAGCCGGTATGTGTGAGAGCGGCATCTATGGCTGCAGGGGTTGAGATACGGATAATTCGCCACATGGAATCGATTCTGATCTGAGCTACATGACGAAGTGATACACGTACTGCATACCTTCCACTAAAGAGTCCTGTATAGAGAAGTACGGCGCCAATCCCATAAGCAATAACTGTGGACCAGGCTACTCCGGAAACACCTAATTCAGGGAACGGACCTATACCAAAAATCAAGAGCCAGTTCAGGGGTATGTTAACACAGTTAATAACCAATGTGATCTTCATCGGTGTCCTTGTATCTCCTGCCCCCCGGAGGATTGCATTACAGGTAAGAACGATGAGGCGAAAGAAAAGGGAACCACTAACGATTTGAAGGAACCCCTTTCCGAGCGCTACAACATTTGCTTCTGCTCCCATGAGGAGCAAGATCTTTTGTGCAAATAAAAAGAGGAACGGTGTAACAGTTACACCGATAACAGACGACATAAGGATTGCCTGGCCCGCAATTATCTGCGCACTCTCATATTCCCTGGCACCGGTATGCCGTGCAACGATACTGGTCGCACCGATGTTAAAGGAAGAAAAAACCATAGAAACAATGAAGAATATGGTACCTGCCAGACCTACCGCTGCAATAGGAGCAGTTCCCAATCGTCCAACCATGATGGTGTCGGACATAAAAACGCCTAAATGAAGTACGTTTTCAATAATAATGGGGATACTTAATTTAAAGATGTTTTTATTAAGATTTTTTTCTGTAAGCTCAAGCCGCATGGAAATTGTCTTTCTGTAAAATATATTGATTATAAAGTGTTTTCTCTGCTATTCAATGCAAAATCTCAACTATAGTACTCCACGGATGAAAACGAATATATTTGTATACACTTTTAAAGCCCAAAGAGCTTTTCTCTGATAGCCCAGGGTAAATTTTTACCCTGGGGTAATGAAAAAACAAGAGAATTCACCCTGAAAGGGTGACATAAAATTGCATGAATCCTATCTATACCGCTCTTTTAGAGCTAAAAAAGGTATTTACTTAACATCGGATTTCATATACAGATAAGTTGTCTGCTTAAAATAAGAATTTGTTTTGCGTACAGACCTGAATATGCTATACTATTGGCCTTCTTTGAAGGTTCTCAAACATTCATATTTACTGCAGGGGCAGGCTTAGAACCTGTCTCCGCATGCTTTGTTTTAATTAAAATACTTCTTTATGAGCAAAGTACTATTTGCTCTGCATAAAATCCCTAGGTACAGGCATACGTGATATTATGAAGGGCATTATCTTAGCGGGTGGCAGCGGTACGCGACTCTATCCTCTAACTTTAGCTGTTTGTAAGCAGCTTTTACCAATCTATGACAAGCCAATGGTTTATTACCCCCTGTCTGTACTCATGTTTGCCGGTATAAGGGATATTCTGATAATCTCTGCACCGCATGACCTGCCAATGTTTCATGAGATACTCCGTGACGGGTCACATCTTGGATTGCGTTTTTCGTATAAAGAACAACTGCAACCAAACGGGCTTGCAGAGGCATTTATCATCGGTAAGGAGTTTATTGGCAAGGATGATGTTTGTCTTATCCTGGGTGATAATATATTTTACGGGCATGGTCTGACTGGTTTATTAAGAAGGATTGCAGCCGATATAGCGGCAGAGAAGGGAGCAACGGTATTCGGCTACCCGGTAAATGATCCGGAACGATACGGGGTTATTGAGTTTCAGAACGATGGCAGGGTTGCATCTATAGAGGAAAAACCGAAAACCCCGAAATCAAAATATGCAGTTACAGGACTGTACTTTTATGATAATGAAGTTACGAAGATTGCTGAAAATGTTAAGCCTTCACGGAGAGGAGAATTTGAGATAACCGATGTGAATAACGAATACCTCAGGAGGAACAGGCTAAGGGTTGAACTTCTGGGCAGGGGATTTGCATGGCTTGATACCGGGACACCTGAGAGTCTTCTGGAGGCCGGAGAGTTTATAGCGACTATAGAGAAGAGGCAGGGAATGAAGATCGCCTGTATCGAAGAGATTGCATACCGGATGGGTTATATAGATAAAGAACAGCTTCAAAAACTTGCCGAACCCTATAAGAAAAACGGATACGGTCAGTATCTTCTGGATATCGCAGGCTAAAGACCTACGGCTACCTGTGCCGGTAGAGAGAGCGTAAGGGTGCGCATGAGATACGAAAGCTTGATGCATATTGCTCTACTCCTCCCCCTGAACGTTAAATCGAGAACCTTAAATAGGATATGATAGATACTTATGAATAATAATGAATACGAAGTAAGTCTGGTTGCGGCTGTCACTGCAGCAAAAGAGGCTGGTGATGCCATTCTGAAGGTCTATAATTCAGATTTTTCTGTAGAACAGAAGGAAGATGATTCTCCCTTAACCCTGGCAGATAAGCAGTCCCATGAGATTATCACAGAGCATTTATCACAGATGAAACATCACCACGGTCATCATTACTTCCTGTTAAGTGAGGAGGGTAAAGATATCCCATACACGGAAAGAAAGGATTGGGAATATTTCTGGCTTATTGATCCGCTTGATGGGACGAAGGAGTTTATAAAAAGGAACGGAGAATTTACCGTGAATATTGCCCTGATACATCACGGCCAGCCGGTACTCGGGGTTATTTATGCCCCCGTTCCGGATGTGTTTTATTTTGCTGCAAAAGGGGCTGGTGCTTATAAACTGCCGGATTGTGACAAGAGACTGAACGGGTATTGGTTGGAGGGTGAAAATAACAATACCCTGGAAGGGCTAAAAAAGATCTCGCGGAAGCTTCCCCTTACAGATGGGCAGTCCACGGCGCCGGATTCCTCTTCATCCGTTACTATTGTTGCCAGCCGGTCACATCTTTCGAAAGAGACAGAGGATTATATAAGCGGTTTAAAACAAAGGTATCGGAATATCGGGCTCATTTCTACAGGCAGTTCATTAAAATTTTGTTTGGTTGCAGAGGGAATGGCAAATATTTATCCAAGATTTGCCCCAACTATGGAGTGGGATACTGCTGCCGGACAAGCTATCGTAGAAGAGGTTGGCGGTAAGGTGATAGAGTTTGAGACGGGGAAGCCTTTACAATATAATAAAGAGAAACTGGTAAATCCGTGGTTTATTGCCTCTTTTAAAGAATGAGAATACTCCAGATTAATAACTACCATTATTTAAGAGGCGGTTCTGAACGGGTTTACCTGGAGACTTCGGAGCTGCTGGAGAAGAATGGACATAAGGTTATACATTTCAGTGTAAATGATAAGGATTCTCTTGAGAGTCCTTACAAGGACTACTTCATTGAACCTGTACACTATTTAAAAAATAATCTGTTTCATAAGCTGAAAAATACAGGGAAGTTTATCTATTCTTTTGATGCAGAGAAAAGGCTGAAAAGGTTGATTCAAAATGAGAGGCCGGATATTGCACACCTCCACATATTTTACGGAAGGCTTACTTCCTCAGTTCTTCGTGTTTTAAAAAGACACAAAATCCCGACAATTATGACCGTGCATGAGTATAAGATGGTATGTCCTGCTTATACGTTTTTGAATAGTGCAGGAATGATATGTGAGAAATGCGCTCACAGGAATTATCTTCATTTTCTCCTGCAGAGATGTAATAAAAAGAATGTATGGTATAGTTTTATTGCTGCCTTAGAATGCTCCGTCAGGGATATCATTTTCCCCTACGAAAAATATATCGATAAATTTATTATGGTAAGTAAATTCGTACAGGGAAAATATCTGCACTACAGACCATATTTAAGCACAAAGGCCGTTCAGATATATAATTTTATTAATACAAATACCTTGAAACCAAATTGTTTACAAGGTGATTATTATTTGTATTTCGGAAGATTATCAAGTGAAAAGGGTTTACTGTCATTGCTGAAGGCGTGGAAATATTTTCCGCATATACCATTAAAAATCGTTGGCGATGGAATATTCGAAAATGAGATACTACGGTTTATTCGAATGAATGATGTAAAAAATGTTGAATTATTAGGGTTTTTGGCCGGTAACGAATTATCTCATGTAATCAGGAACTGTAAATTTACCCTGGTCCCTTCTGAATGGTACGAGACCTTTGGTTTGAATATTATAGAAAGTTTTGCATGTGGAAAACCTGTTATTGCGTCTAAAATCGGAGCGATTCCTGAATTGGTTCAGGATACGATAAACGGTTTTCTCTTTGAGAGTCAAAACGTTGAATCATTGGTGAATACCATTCAACGTGCAGAAAATATCTCTCATGAGGAGTATAGGACACTATCAAATAATTGCAGAAGGTTTATCGAGGTTTCTTTTAGCGAAGAGGTATATTATAAAAAACTGATGCAAGTGTATAGTGAGGTTTTATTATGATTGCACAAATGGATCCACTCTACATTACTACCCGGCCTGGCAGGGTAGTAAACCGGTTTATCAGTTATCTTTTGTTTGAAGGCCGTCCGTTAACTACGAAGGGAAGATGGATTAATCCCTTCCTGTTTTTTCTTTTCTCAATAGAAAAGAAATTACCACAACTGAAAAAGGTGAAAAAGCCTGTTTTTATCCTGGGGACAGGAAGAAGTGGTACAACGATTTTAGGATTGATACTGTCAATGCACAGAGATGTAGGATTCCTTAATGAGCCAAAGGCGATGTGGTATTCTATTTATCAGAAAGAGGATATTATTGGTAATTATACCCAGGGCGATGCTTACTACCGCCTCAGCGCGGACGAAGTAACGGAAGAAATACGATATACTGCGCACCGTTTGTACGGGGCTTATCTGACTGTGAGCCGGTCAAAAAGGGTTATTGATAAATATCCTGAATTAATATTCAGGGTGCCATTTGTAAAGGCAATTTTTCCGGATGCCAGGTTTATATTTTTAGTGCGCAATGGCTGGAGTGTTATTCAATCCATTCATGAATGGTCAGAGAGACTCGGTATCCGGATGCAGGGTAAAACCCATGATTGGTGGGGTGTAAATAACCGTAAATGGCACCTGTTGGTAGACCAGATTGTAGCAAACGATTCTGCATTTACGGATGTGCTCAGCGGTATTCGTAATCTTACCAGCCATAAAGACATGGCTGCGGTGGAGTGGGGGGTGACCATGAACGAAGGTCTCTCTGTTATGGAGCAGTACCCTGATGCAGTAAAGTTGATACGTTATGAGGATTTGATACAAAATCCTGTCGATGTGTTAACAACGATAACCGATTTTTGTGGATTGCCCCATGACGATGCGGTTCATAAATATGCGGTAAAGGTACTGCGTCCGGCTTCTTCATATACTCCTGGTAATCTGCATCCTTTGATACAGTGTCAGTTTGATGAAACTATGAGTAAACTTGGATATCGATAATGTTCAAACTAAGGTACTATTCCTCACTATGCTATCAGTTATGCGCCCTTTACGCTCTCTATCAGAAAAGAGTACAGCGTTATTCCGCACTCCGGCATAAGGCGCACCCTAAAGGGATGCGGCTGCAGTTGCCGAAGGCAACTACAGGTAGCCGCAAATGTAGCCGCAGGTCTTTAGCCTGCGCACACTCACGATCAAACACTAAAAAAAGTACAGCAAAATTCTTTAGCTTGATTGTATAGGAATTTTCATTTTCTGTAAGCGGGTTTGCGGGAAGGTGTAATTATAAGGGTAATGAAGGCAATATATTACGATAGTGTTTCTTTCTGTAGTGGAATGAAGGGTTTCAGGATGGCACCCTGTATTCTGTCACCCTGAGTGGAACGAAGGGTCTCATTTTTGAGCGGGAGATTCTTCGCTGTCGCTCAGAATGACAAATTCCCTGTATTGTCATTCTGAGCGACAGCGAAGAATCTTGAAAGGTTTTTGCGGTTTAAGACTCAGGGGAGGGAAAAGGGTTTTTGTAAAAGAGAAACAGAAAACCAATGATCTGAAGTGAGCAGGGTTTGAAATAATCGGATTTACCGGTGAAGAGATTCTCAAAAAAGGGAGAAATATCCTGGTAAATGAAAACATATTGTAATAATTTTGTTTTTCGAGAAAAAATTACTGTTGTTCAAACAGATAAAAACTTGGCATATATCATTTTAAAGGAGGGGAGATGTCACGACTTTTAGTTACCGGTGCTGCAGGGTTTATTGGTTCCCACGTTGCTGAAAACCTTGCAGAAGATGGTCACGAAGTAATAGCGGTTGATAATTTATCGGGGGGGTTTCTGGAGAATATTCCACGGGGTGTGACTTTTGTAAAATCAGATGTTACACATCCTGATACTGTTTCCCGGCTTTTTAAAGAATACGGCCCTTTTCAATATGTTTATCATCTTGCAGCGTATGCTGCAGAAGGCCTCTCTCATTATATCCGCGGGTTCAACTATATTAATAACGTTGTTGGAAGTGTTAATCTCCTGAATGAATCAATTCGTAATAGTGTTGAATGTTTTGTTTTTACTTCTTCGATAGCAGTATACGGGACGAATCAGACACCGATGCACGAAAGTTTGGTTCCTTTACCCGAGGATCCCTATGGTATTGCTAAATACGCTGTTGAGCTTGATCTGAAGGCGGCTCATGAGATGTTCGGGATAGACTATATCATATTTCGTCCCCATAATGTATACGGTGAAAGGCAAAATATAGCAGACCGCTACCGTAATGTTATTGGTATTTTTATGAATCAAATCCTTCATGGGGAGCCTATGACGGTATTTGGTGACGGTACACAGACACGGGCCTTTTCCTATATAGCAGATGTTGCGCCTGCCATTGCACAGGCTCCTTATATAAAGAAGGCACAATGTAAAACGTTTAACATAGGTGCGGATACTCCGTATACGGTCAATGATTTGGTACATCTTGTTGCAAAGGCATTTGATATGACACCAGAAGTACGATACCTTCCGGCACGAAAGGAGGTGGTGCATGCATTTTGCGACCATACACTTATCCGCTCGGTTTTTCAATTAGCAAGACCAACACCACTATCCATTGGAATCAAGCGTATGGCAGATTGGGTGAAATCGATTGGGCCACGGCAACCCATAGGTTTTGATTCAGTCGAAGTAGATAAGAACTTTCCACTCGGGTGGCGGCAGTATATTGCCTCCTTAAAGGAGAACAGGTAATGATTTCTTCAGAAAGGACAAAACCCATTCATGCTGCCCTTCTGGGTTCAAGGGGTGTTCCCGCATGTTACGGGGCCTTTGAGGTATGTGCTGATAAAATAGCTACAGTAAGCCGGGGAAAAGACATCCGGTGGACTATATACTGTCCTGAACAGGAGGGTTGTCCGGCAGTATATGGTAAAGCGAATCTGGTCTTCGTAAAACACGGGAAAGGGAAATCCGCTCCCCTGTTTTATGATATTCGCTCTCTTTGGCATGCTTCACGGAGTGATGCGGATGTAATTGTTATGCTCGGATATGGTGCCGGACCATTTTTTCTTATACCGCGTATTTTCGGAAAAAAACTCATAATAAATACCGACGGTTTTGAGTATCTCCGTTCAAAATGGCCCTGGTATGTAAGAATATACTTTCGCTGTGCAGAATTTTTTGCAGCATATTTCTCGAACGAACTTATTAGTGATTCAACCCATATCGTAAAATATTATGAAAAACGGTACAAGAAGAAATCTACATTTATTGCATACGGGACCGATGTACCTGATGTATCGAATGATCATGCATCAGAAGAGAAGATGAACCAATTTTTGAATACCTATACGATTCATTGCCGGGGATACCATGTTGTTGTAATGCGACTCGAACCGGAAAACAGTATTAAAGAGATCTGTGAGGCTGCATTGAAAAGGGTTGCAGGGAAACCGGTCCTGTTGATTGGCCCGTCAACTCCGTTTTTCGAAAATAGTGTACGGCCTTTAATAGCCGGAAGTTCTCAGGTGATTGTTGCCGGGCCAATTTATGATCGCCCCCTGCTCTATCTTTTACGATGTAATGCACTATCCTATATTCACGGCCATACTGTTGGTGGTATTAATCCAACCCTGTTGGAATCGCTCTCAACCGGTACCCCTGTGATAGCCCGAAGGACTCCTTTTAATGAAGAGGTTTTAGAAGATGCAGGTCTCTATTTTCATGATATTGATTCGCTCATACGTCAACTCGATTGGGTGGAATCCTGTTCGATTGAGGCATGGCATGACGTATCACAATCGGCAAGATCAAAGCTGCGGCCATGCTTCACATGGAATAAAGTTGTTGAGGATTACGAATCACTTATTACATTTAGCTATTCTAATCCTCCTGGTTAACTTCATCCTGTAAGTGTATATTTCCTTTACATAAAATGAGGAGGAGAAATAGAAGATAAAATAGGTACAGAAGATGAGGAACAGGTAATAATCCGGTATTTTGAGAAATGTGCCGAAAATGCCTAAGAGGGAAAAAAGAAATGATACGGAGAGAATTACGGTTACCGTTGTCTTTTTGTCGAAACCCATTCTTAAAAGGACATGGTGAATATGATCTTTCCCGGCGCGAAACGGACTTTCATTCCTTAATTTTCGTTTAATCATAACTGTTAGTGTATCAACAATCGGTACTGCAAGGATAAGCACCGGAACCATTGGCGAAACGCTGTATTTCCCTTTCTGGGATAATGCTATTGACAGGAAGGCCATAGTAAAACCAAGTGAATTGCTTCCTATATCTCCCATGAATAATTTTGAAGGATACCAATTATATCTCAGGAAGCCAATAACAGCGCCACTGAGTACGGTACTGATTATCATCAGCTCTTTCTGCTGATTCAGATATGAAAGAACGGCAAATGACACCAGAGAGATAAAGGAAATACCGCCTGCAAGCCCATCTATTCCGTCAATCATATTTATAGCATTAATAACACCAACAATACAAAATATGGTCACCGGAATTGCAAAAATACCCAGGTGGATAGGCCCGAGGAAAAGAATGTTTCCAACAGAGATAAGGACTGTTTTATTAAAAAAAATCAGGAGAATTGCAGCAAGTATCTGGACAAGAAATTTCCATCGGGGTGCTAATCCTTTTAAATCATCAAAAAACCCTATAATAATCAATAGAAGAAGCCCTGCATAAAACCCTTGTAAATTTGAAAATGAGGTGAGGAGCAGTGAACAGACAAGAAAGGCTGTAAAAATCCCGAGGCCGCCAACCAGAGGTTTCGGTTTCATGTGTATCTTTCGTTTGTGTGGGAGATCCATCAACCCTATTTTGGGTGCCATATCAGAAAGCCTGGGCAGGACAACAAGGGTTATAAAAAAGGAGGTAAAGAGAATTAGGAATATCATGTATACTTACTATAGGAACCTGAAAATGAAACCGGCATTTCTCCTCAACAGAAAAGCAGCTTATATAACATACCTGATATATATATTGTGTCAAGCAAAAATCAGGAACCGGCTTCTCTTGTTCAACACTCAAAGTACTCCGTATTCATTGTTTGAGATAAATTTTATCAGGTTTGCCGCTTTGCCGCTAAATTACTTGCGTTGAACCAGAGAGAAAGAGTTCAGGGCTCAAAATCCTTTTGCGTATGGCATCATTTATGGTATACTCCCCTTTCAGGTATACTACACCTTACCTATTTTTTTCATAAACCTCTGGAGGTAGAATGAAAGCACTTATCCTTGCAGGTGGTTCCGGAACAAGGCTCTGGCCGTTAAGCAGAAAAAATTTTCCTAAACAATTTCTTACATTGAATGGAGACAAGTCTCTCCTGCTGCAAACGGTTGAAAGGGTAATGGGAATAATTCCACCCAATGATATTATCGTAGTAACAAAAAGTGGTTATCAGTTTTATGTCATATCCGAATTAAGTACTGTATCTGCCGCCCATTCAATACTTGAACCGACAAGTAAAAATACAGCGCCCGCAATCGCCCTCGGAATTAAATATTGTTTGGATACATTAGGATGTAATAAGGATGAAGTAATATTTGTATCGCCTTCTGATCACATCATCAGGCCTGTTGAAAGGTTTCAGGAGTATCTGAGAGAGGCGGAAAAGGTTGCCAGAGAAGGTTTTATTGTAACCTTTGGAATTCTGCCTACAAGACCCGAAACCGGGTATGGGTATATTAAATGCACCGGATACAGTCCCGGCAGTCAACAGCGGTATTTCAAGGCTGATAGGTTTACGGAGAAGCCTGACAGAGAGACCGCAGAATGTTATATGCGCGAGGGTAATTATTTCTGGAACTCCGGTATGTTTGCCTTTACACTCGGCACTATCCTCGAAGAGTTTAAGAAGCACGAACCACAGATTAGCAAAGAGCTTGATAAGGGTTTTGATGAAATGTTGTCCGCCTTTACCCAAATGCCTGAGATATCCATAGATTACGCCATTATGGAGAGATCCGACAGGGTGGTAACATTACCTCTCGATGTATACTGGAATGATATTGGTTCGTGGGATTCATTGTTTGATGTTTTGGAAAAAGATAAAGACGGGAATATTACGCAGGGTGATGTTTGTTCTGTTAACACAAAGGGTACCCTTGTTATCGGTAATAAAAGGTTGATATCAACGGTTGGATTAGAGGACTGTTTAATCATCGAAACCGATGATGCGATACTGATTGCAAGAAAGGGAGAGGCTCAGAAAGTAAAAGATATTGTAGACAGACTAAAAAAAGAATCGAGAAATGAGATTGAAGAACATGTTACAACATACCGGCCATGGGGAAGCTTCACGATTCTTGATGAGGGGCCCAGATACAAAATAAAGAGGATTATGATAAAACCAGGTGAAAAACTAAGTCTGCAGATACATCACCACAGATCAGAACACTGGGTAGTTATAAAAGGTGTGGCAAAGGTAACGGTTGGAAACGAAGAGAAATTTATTCACGAGAATGAGAGTATCTATATATCGAAATCAATGTCTCACAGACTTGAAAATCCGGGCAAGATACATCTTGAAATTATAGAGGTGCAGAATGGGGAGTATGTTGGGGAGGATGATATCGTGAGGATGGAAGACAAATACGGAAGAATACAGACCTGATTAATCTTTACAGGTAATGGTGAAATCCAAAACAAATTTCAAATCCAAAAACCTAAAAATAGGACGCAGATTTGCGCAGATGTTGAATATTGAACCTGAGGAGTTACCAGATTTTTCTGTTGGTAATCTTGTCAATCTGCTTCCATCAGCGTTCATCTGCGTTCTCATTATTTTTTTATTAATAGTATCCTCTATAATAGGTATGGAAGATGCGGGGTATCTGCAATACGTTTCAATATGGGGGAGATGGGATATACGTGTGAGAAGAAAAAGCCTCTCCTTATTTCTCCTCTGAAGGAGTGAAGAAAGAGAATGAAGGTATTTGTAGCATAAAAACAGAAAAATTGATAACGGGTATCATTATGAATAAAATTCTTGTTACCGGTGCAGCAGGATTTATTGGGTTTTATTTATGCAAGAGGTTGATTGATTGTGGTGATGAGGTTGTCGGTATAGATAATATAAATGATTACTATGATGTTAATCTTAAACTCGCCAGGTTACGTCAAATTGAAGGGAGGGAAAGATTCCGGTTCTTTAAAATTGATCTCGTTGATAAAGAATCAATCTCAAAACTCTTTGCTGAAGAAGGGTTTGATATCGTTGTAAACCTTGCCGCACAGGCCGGGGTAAGGTATTCTTTAATAAATCCACGTGCATATATAGATAGTAATATTGTCGGGTTTATAAATATTCTCGAGGCATGCAGGCATACGAAGGTAAAACATTGTGTTTTTGCCTCATCAAGTTCTGTTTACGGGGCAAATACAAAAATGCCTTTTTCTGTACACCATAATGTTGATCATCCCGTCTCTCTTTACGCTGCCACGAAAAAAGCGAACGAACTCATGGCACATACATACTCAAGCTTATATAATCTCCCGTCTACAGGCCTGCGGTTTTTTACTGTTTACGGACCCTGGGGACGTCCTGATATGGCATATTTTATTTTTACAAAGGCTATAATGGAAGGTAAGCCAATAGATGTATTTAATTACGGAAAAATGCAGAGGGATTTTACCTATATTGACGATATTATTGAAGGTGTAGTGAGGGCAATGAAAAGAATTCCCGGGCCAAACCCCGGGTGGAACGGAGATAATCCTGATTCGGCAACCAGCTATGCGCCATATAAATTATACAATATAGGCAATAACAGACCCGTTGAACTTTGTTATTTTATTGAACTATTAGAGGACTATCTTGGTAAAGGAGCAGTGAAAAATTTATTACCGATACAAATCGGAGATGTCCCTGCTACATATGCTGATATAGATGATTTAAGTACCGATACCGGTTTTAAACCATCGACCCCGATAGAGGAAGGGTTGAAAAGATTTGTTGACTGGTATATATCGTATTATACGAAAGGCATCAGATAAGAGGAAATACGAATAGTGGAAACGATAGAAACCGCAGATGACCGGGGCTTCTCATTATCTTTTAAGTATCCCGGTTTAAAACATTTTCACATCGTGAGTGTTAAGCCCGGAGCTACCCGGGGAAACCATTTCCATGAGCATGATGAAGTTCTTTGTGTACTCGGGGGTGAGAACCTCGCCAAAATCACCTTACAAGATCCTCAATCTTCCAGGGAATTTTTGGTTGATACGGAACGGAGCATTATCAGAATCCCCGCAGGCGTGAAGCACAGTATCACGAATACAGGAGGCAAAACTTTTTATCTTGTTTGCTTCTCAGACAGTACATCGTCCAGATAATTTCAGATACGATAAATTATTTACGTCTTCACATTCTTCGATGTGCCATGTCGCACTTTTTTGCTGTCACAGTTATGTGCCATTTTACACCTGTATCTGACATTCAAGTTTAAAGCCCAAAGGGCTTTTCTCTGATATCCCAGGGTAAATTTTTACCCTGGGATAATGAAAAAACAAGAGAATTCACCCTGAAAGGGTGACATAAAATTACATTTTTATTTCCTGTTCGATTTCATATGCTTAGTACTATAACATGGGACCTGGTGCAGAACGATATCCTTTTCTCTCTTCCTTTGAAAACCTCTTGAATGTCAGCTGTATCAATAAAGGAAACGTAATCCTTTGGGAGATACTGATACTAAGAAAGAATAGCGATAACCATGATAAAAGCACACATGCACCTGGCTCCATCGGAGCCGGCTGTTTGTGGCATTGATTGTAAAGGAGTACAAATACCGTTGTTTAGTATAAGATGCTCTCTTAACACCATGAAAAGACGAGATTCTTCGCTGCCGCTCAGAATGACAGATTCTCTGCTGACGTCTCATCCAGGGTGGAATGAAGGGTTTCAGGATGGTAACCTGTTTCTGTCACCCTGAGTGAAACGAAGGGTCTCGTTTTTGAGTGGGGGATTCTTCGCTGCCAAGATTCTTCACTCCGCTTCGCGGAGTTTACCCTGAACACACTCGCTTCGCTCAGTATAAACTCCGTGAATGTGCTCAGAATGACAAATTCCCTGCTGACATCTCATCCAGAGTGGAATGAAGGATTTCAGATGTAACCTCTATTCTGTCACCCTGAGTGGAGCGAAGGGTCTCATCCCTGATGAAAGAGATTCATTCCTGCACGAGAGAGGAACACCATGTATTGTCATAGGGTATATGCCAAAAGTCGAATGTCCGGGGTGTACAACTATACCATGGAGTGTGTTGAGTAAAAGTCCGCCGAAGGCGGTAAGTTCAAGACAGAAAGTCTCTTAAGCTCCAAAGGAGCGGCCTGTTTTTTCCTATCATCATTCACATACAACATCCTGGCCACCCTTTTGCTCTTTATCCAACTTGTAGGTAAGGATGAGCTCCGGATGGGGACAACTGCTACTGTTCACCCAACGTTCACAGGGCGTTTGCTTGTCTGCCGAAGTATCTGTTTGGTAACAAGCAGATTGCCCGTGCTAAAAACAGAATTGTATTATTTTCTCCATTCCGCGTATGTATTGGCACATCTTTTTCTTATAACACTTTTGTTTTTTGAAAAACCTTGAACCTGTGAGGAGATGCATGTGGTATTTTCAGAGACAGTGCTAAAAGGAGCTTACGTAATAAGCCTTGAGAAACGCGAGGATAGCAGGGGATTTTTTGCGAGATCTTTTTGTACGCATGAATTTGAAAATTACGGTTTGGATCATCGAATAGTACAGATAAACAACACGTTAAATGTTTATCGTGGTACGCTGCGAGGTATTCATTATCAGCTGCCGCCAAAGGCTGAAACCAAAATTGTTCGGTGTATAAAGGGTTCACTCTACGATGTTATTTTAGATTTACGCCCTCATTCTGAAACATTTGGAAAGTGGTGTGGTATTGAATTAACAGATCAGAACAGGAAGATGGTATACGTCCCCAAGGGATTTGGGCATGCTTTTCTTACCTTAGAGGATAATACGGAGATTATGTATTTTATTACGGAATTTTATGCCCCTCATTTAGAAAGGGGTATACGGTGGAACGACCCTAAATTTAACGTTGAATGGCCCTTTATGCCAGCAGTAGTGTCTGACAGGGATAAAAATTTTCCGGATTTTGATTTCCGCTACCATTTAAATACATCATAATACATCATACCTAATTGTTAGAATGAATACGTGAATTCAATTCTGAGGAGATGATCGGTCTCTTCTTCTCCCCGTATAAAGTTATGATTATCAATAAGAGTAAAATCATATTCTGAATAAATCGAGAGATGATCTGTAATTTGATAAGAGAAATCGAGTCCGATGAGGTAGCGTCTTTCCTTAGGTGCTTTTCCAACGAGATCATGTTGTGTTGTACCGATTTCGGCCCTGCTTAACTGAAGACCGAGAAGTATATCATTGGTAAACCAGCGGCTGATCCTGGCGTAAATTTCATTTCCATCGGTTCCGATGAAATGTGAAAGTAACGAACCTCTATAGATGAACCCCTGTTCATAGCGGTTATTATGGGTGAACATGATTGAAGTAGTCCTGGCATATTCAAGACGGAAATCAAGTTTCGGATCTCCTAAAAAGCCGGTAAGATAGGTACCAACGAGGCCTCCCGGTTCTTTAGGGTATATCCAGCCCTTTTGGGTATCATCCCATCCCAGTTCTCCGTAGAGTGCCATATCCTCGGCAATGTAAATATAACGGCCAACATTCGGAATTCTCAGGGTTATATCAAAAGAGAGTAAGTTATTAATATTTCTCGGGCTATCACGGTCATCCACGCCCTCTGATGTGGTAGTCTGGAAAATCGTTCCTGGAAAATCTGTTATCGTGTAACCAACCCCATCGCCACCGAACTGATAAGCACGGCCATGACCAATCTCCAATAGGCGGGAAGGGGCCAGGCTGATACGATAACCGCCAACAAACGGATTGGAAGGTTCCTGATCGCTATCAAGTTTGCCAACAAAGGTCGTTGCTTTAATGGGGCCGATATGTTTAAAAATCCAGGGAAGCCGAAAGGGTTCTGCTGAACCCAGGCGTACCTGATCAAGCGGGGGGGCATTATTGGAGAAGAGCATTGAGCCCCGAAATCCGGGTCCCCACCAGATGCTGTCACGGCCTGCCTCCAGCTCAACATTCCAGAAGGTGAGTTTTGCATAACCGATTCGTAATCGTCCTTGTGTAGTATCCTCATTGAAAAAAATTTCTGGCTGGTAATACAACGACAGGAAATCTCCCATATTGCCTCTTCCGTCAAAGGTAAAAGCATGGTTTGTTCCTTCACGAAATTCCCGTCCAAAGTTCGTTACCGGCTCTTGTGGATTATTGGCAAAGGCATTTCCCAGTTGTATATGATCGACAGGCTTGAGACCGAAGAACCTCGGCTGTGCTTCGTGGTTCAGTGGTGTTCTTACTCCTATTTCCGCTAACTCGGGACCAAATTCTTCGATGAGTTTATACAATATCTCTTCCAGATAACCACGGTTATTATAGTTGCCCGTCTGATCCTGCTGGATGCGCTGTACTGCTTGTGCTATAATCTTTGCTGCCTCCACCCGGCTTAATGGTTTTGTATTCAAAAGCACCTGATCCGCTAATCCTGCAAGCACAATCCTTTCTAACGCATCATAAATCCATGAGCGGTTAATTGCAAACCCACCCCAGTTTTTTAACGGGATATTAGTCCTGTCAGCCGCAGAGAGTGATGAAACGGGGAGTAAATAACAGAGAACAAATAAAATAAGGAGAGCACTACAACGTATTTTCAACCGTTTATAAGAGAATCCTAAATACTGATTAATAATCATGAAAATAATTCTTTTGATGAATACCTGTTAAATTTTTGCCGGTCTGCTCATTTTTAATCGCTGTTTGTCAATGTATTCCAGTACAAGGACACAAAAGAAACCTAAAAAAAGACTCATAATTCCAGCGATAGCCGTAACAATTATCGTTTTTGGTTTCGATTTTTTTTCTGCAGGAACAGCCCGGTCCAGAACCTGAAGTGATGGTGTATCTTTTACTTCAGCAATCTTTGCCTGTTCCAGTTGTTGTATAAGAAACGTATACAGTGTTTCCTGTATTTTTACATCGCGGGTCAGCCTTGCTAACTCCAGGGCTACCTGGGGGACATTTACTACCGGAAGATAAATCTCTTTCCGGTAATGTCTGGGACCGCTCTGGTTGGTTGGCAAGTCTAAACCTGCATTGTACTGTGACCTGGCAAGTTGATGCTTTAACTCATCGATTTTGCTTTTCAGTTTCATAACTTCCGGGTGATTATCTCTGGCAAAATTTTGCATCAATTGTAATTCTACCTCTGTCGCCATTATTTCTCCCTTAAGGATAGCAGCAGCTTCTATGGCACCTTTTGCCTGTTCTTCAATGGCAACAGCACGGTGTTGTTCCTGAAATTGTTTTAAGGCATCTTCTGTATCCTTTAGATTTTTTTCAGTTTTTGCTAATTGTTCTGCAATAAAACGCCGCTGACGTCCCGCAGCACCGGTTCCTAATTGTGATACGATCCGGTCTAAATGGTTTACATATGCATTTGCAATACGTGCTGCTAATTGTGGATCCTTGTCCTCTACCGTAATTAAAATTGCCCCTTCATTTTCCGTGCTGATTGTTGTCACTTTTTGCAAATATTTGATTGCATCCTGGGTAAAATTTAATTTTTTGAAATAAAATTTTTTGTAATGGTCTTTCAGATTAAACTGGTTAACAATAGCCTCCTGCACCATTCTGCTGTTTAAAATACGTATATAAATGTCCCGGTCCTGTGTCACCGAAGGTACTGAAATACCTGCTGCCTGAGCAAAGTTTGCTATACTCCCCAGGCTACTCATAAAATTCCCAAAACTGTTTGGCGTTTCAGCAGGAGTGAGAATAGACGCCGTCGACTCATAGATCTTTGGTGAAAAAATACAGAAGAGGAGCACACTTATCGTAAGTGACAGGAAAATGATTCCTATGAGTATTTTCCATTTCCAAATCATACGCCAGTATTCAAGCAGGTTGACTTCGCCTTCATCTATCGGGCGCTGATTTTGTTGTTCTATCATAAAAAATATCTCCTCTGAGCGACCCCCTTTTTCTTTCATGCCAGTAAAAGGGGACCATGATCTCAGTGTTTTATGAGTTTATAATACGGGGAACAGAGAATCATAGGATAATTGCCAGGCTAGCAAAAGTAAGGGCTGTTTGACCTGCTATCGTAGCAACATCTTTTACCCATGTCCAGTTTCGGATTTGAGCCTTTGGAGGTACAATAATTGCGTCTCCGGGTTCAACGTCTCTTAACTTCATAAACCCTACAACTGCAGAGCCATCAGCCTTAATCAGGTAGACCTCTTTTTCGTCGGCTGACTTCGAAAATCCACCTCCGCGATTTATATAGTATTGAACATTTGCCCCTTCCCTGTGAATGAAAGACGTCGGGTTTCGTACGCTTCCCAGGACCATAACATCAGATGGCTTGCGGGGTACTATTAAGCTGTCTCCATCCTGTAAAATTACGTCATCTTGTGTACCTTCAAATTTCTCTATGCTATCGATATGGATAACAACCCGGCCTAAAACAACCCTTGAGGCGATTATTTTCAGTTGCTGGCGTCTTTCAGATAATTCAAGTTGGCGCAGATCTTTATCCGCTTCAGAATAACTGAGAATCGCCTGTTCCTCCGCAAAAAGGCTCTCCTCATACTGCTTCATGAACTGGTTCAGCATCTCTGTCTCTTTTAATCTTACTGTTTGACGGGTGAAGGTAATTCCCTTCAGATAGGCCTTGTCAGTAAAACCACCGGCGCGCTTAATTACAGAACTTAAACGCTCTCCCTGCCGGATGGTATAAGTTCCGGGGCGCATGAACTCACCCGAGAGGATTACCGTCTCCGGGGCTTTGAATTCACTTCTCACGGTGATCCGGTCAAAAGGCTGGATGGTTATATCATGGGTATGATCGCCTTCCCACAGCTTCTTTAGATTCAGATGAATAACCTCTGTAGTCAGGTCTTGCCGAAACCGGATGACTTCTACCTTATCCAGGCAAGCCTCCGGGGGGAGTGCTTCCGGTATCAGGATTTGACTTATCTTCATTCCTGGCTTTACTTCGTAAATACCAGGGTGTTTCACTGTTCCGTGAAGACTATAATTGTTATAGATACGGGGATCTGAAGGTACTATTCGAACCAGGTCACCATCCTTCAGGGTTGCATCGTTTATACTATTTTCTTTTTTACCTGTACGTGTAAGATCCAGATCGATAATTTCCCGCGCGCCGTTAGGTTTGTTTCGTATTATCTGTACATGTTTAAGATAACTTTGTGGTGTTCGTCCTCCGGCCATATCGATAAAATCTTTAATATTTGTCGGTGTTCTGAGTTCATAAATACCAGGCCGCTTTATCTCACCTGCTATTCCTGCTACCGGGCCTATTGGAGGGACAAAGATTACATCCCCGGACTCTAAATGAGAATCTTTGCTCTTATCCCCGTAAAGGAGAAAATTGTAGAAATCAAACGATGTAACGGTACGATTATTTCTCTTTAATTCAATTTTCCTGAGTGATCCCGTTTTGCTGGGTCCGCCGGCGGCAGAGAGTGCATTTGTTATCGTTGAGAGAGCGCTAATGTTATACGCACCCGGTTGTTTAACCTCACCTACGATATACACCTTAATTGTCCTGAGATATCCCATTGTTATACTTGATTGAAAACCTTTATAATACTGGGAGATATGTGCTAAAATGAGTTTTTCCGCCTGGGAAAACGTAAGACCCCAAACCCTTACAGGGCCCATTGTGGGGAGATATATGCGGCCGTAACGGTCCACTGTCTGGGCATAAGTATTTTCTATGGCACCCCACATCGTGATTCGCAACTCATCCCCGGGTCCTAAGATATAATCCGGACTTACAGGGACATCTTCTACGGGAGAAAAGGTTGAGATCGTACGATTAAAAAGAGAATACCCAAACTGGTAAAGTATCAAAGGCGGTTCCTTTTCAATGAGAGATGGGTATAAATCTGTAGGTGGATATTGTCCGGCAGGTGGAGGTGTGTATAAACCAGTGGATGTATATTGTCCAACAGGTGGAGGCGTATATAATCCGGAAGGCGGATAGAGACCGGTAGATGTATATCCACTATGTGTAATATCCTGAGACAAATCTCCTTCATCTTCTGTATCTGTAGATGGGTTTAAAAGTGATGTAATATCCTGTATTGAGGTCTTTTTACCAGTGGTCAAGAGCAAAGAGGAAAGAACGTTCTGATATGAGATTTCTATCGGAGAGAGTGGTTCTGGTTGTGCATAAGCATCAGAGGCTTGCGGTGCATACAAACTTTGCTGCAGAGCCGGATCCTGATATCCAGGCTGTACTGACCCCGGTAATCCTGTAGTGGTTTGCGGGATATTAGATCCCTGTATAACGGGTAAACCTTGTTGTAGTATTGCTGACGATTGGGCATTTGTTCCGCACTGACAAGGATTTGAACTATTAACAATCGGAGAACGAGGAGATACTGTTGATTGTTCTATATTATTTGATGTTCGCAGGGTGTTGCGTAACTGTGATGTTGTTGTTTGAGCGAATAGTGGATGGTGTATCCATACCATTGCCATGAGAATATAAAATGAAATGGTAAAAATCCTGCTTTTCATTTCCTCTCCTTGATTTAAAAGGCAATTACGGGAAAAAATTTTCGATATTAAACATTAATCGGTTTAAATAATCAACTCTTTTTTGCTTTTTTCCGGGTGTCTAACTTAAGGTATCCTGAGAGGAATATTGTCGAAAAAGCATCTTCAAAATTTTGAAATTTTTGCCTAGGAGAGGGGATTGTTGATCAGGTGTCCCATCTGATATTCAGGAGGAGAACATCTAAGGAAAGCAGGAATAGCAGGAAGAGAGAAATTGGTAGGATATGTGCAGAGCACTCTACCTTTACCTATCAAAATTTTCTTGTTTTTAAACCCTTGTAGAAAAGAAAATCTTTTTTCCTGAATTTCCTGCTTTCCTTAGATGCTATAGTTAATAAGAATTGAAACCGAATCTATGAGGAAATTTCCACAACGCGATAGGAAATCCCCTGAATGTTAGTTTAAAGGTATGTCACAATCAAAAAAAGGTAAACCAACCCAGAACCCAGAACCAAAAAACCTGGAACAACGTATGAGTTTTATTTAAATGGCTCAATAACTTCGACGCCTCTCGGGGCTTCAAAGAGAAAAATCTTATTGGATATGCTTTTGTTAAGTTTGATGTTATTAAATTCAATGATATTAACTACCTCGCCTCCGCTTTCATAAAGTTCTATCTTGCCTGGCAGCCAGAATCCTTCTTCTACCCATAACCGGATATCTGAATACTGGGATTCCGGATCTTTTGGTGATAAACCCAATATATAAAACCGCTGTTTCCCTTCTTTTCTTGTGCCAAGTAAGGTAATCTTGTAATTCTTTTTTGCGGCCATTACTGACTCTTCATACCCAAACGCAAGAAAATTTACATCCTTTCCGGATTGTCCGCCTCCAATATGGTATTTTTCAACCTGTCTTTCATCCGGCCGGTATACCCATAGGTATTTTCCATCAATGATGTTTATTTCATTACGGGGCGGGTAAAATTTTAAATATAACATTTTTGGTTTTTTGTAACGTAAGGTTCCTTTGGATGTATCTGTAGATTCAAGCAGGCTAATTGTACGGGTGAAAGTGATATCCGCTGTCAGTGTCTTAAAATTTGAATTGGCTTTTTCCATTTCATTGAGGACTTCATCTCTGTCCTTCTGGCCTGATGTTCCTTTTGAAAAGACGGGTGTTTGAAAAAGGGAGACGTTTACTACGAAACAGAGAAACAGGATGAATGTGTTTTTATACATTATTTCCTCCATGGAGTTCCGGTACCATTTTCTCAAAATGTTCGATAATGCCGATAATTTCTTTGATGTTGCTTATTTCAAAATCGGGTATAACCTCGGTCTCCTTGTATCCGTTGTAGCATAATAAGACGGTCTTTGTGCCTGCAGATTTACCGCAAAGTATATCGTGTTTATAATCACCAACCATTAATAAATGATCTGTGCGGATGTTCATTTTTTTACTGAGGAGGAAAATAGGGTCAGGTGCGGGTTTTGGCCTTGCATCGTCGCGACTGACAATAAATTCAAAGTATAAACTGTGTTTACGAAGAACAGTCTCTACCGATTTGCGGGAATTGCGGGTTAAAATTGCCTTTTTTAACTGTTTTTTTGAGATAAACTCAAGAATTTCTTCCACCCCTTCGTTAAGTTCTGATTCTTGTGCTGCCTGTGCCTCGTACCGCTCAAGGATATCCAGTGCCCTCTTTCGCTCTTCGGGATTCGACCTTTCTGCATAATCAATAATAAATCCGGTCCTGGCACCTATTTCCCGCTCAATAGCCGCAAAGTCAGCCTTGGGTTTCGTAAGTGTACCATCCATATCGAATATAATTCCTTGTATCATATCTGCCCTCAATTCTTTTCGTACTGTCTTATCTTGCTTAAGATTTTATCAGATTAACTATACCAAAAGTTTACTATGGATACAATATCGATATAATATAAGAGAGTATCCCGCCTGGCAGGTGTCTGTCTCATATGCATGTACTTAACCCCGAAGGGGTGAAATGATTATAGCAAAAGAATAAACCACAGACTAATAACCCCGAAGGGGTGACATTATGAAGCTGTTAGTTCGACAAGCTCACTACAAGGTTTTGGCACCACCGTTCCGGGTTAGCTGTTATTTTCATTTTTTATTTACAAGTATGTCACCCCTTCGGGGTTAAGTACATTGCATAGGAATTTTTCATGTGTTCAGTATAAGATGCTCTCTTAACACCATGAAAAGACGAGATTCTTCGCTTCGCTCAGAATGACAAATTCCCTGCTGACATATCATCCGGAGTGGAATAAAGGATTTCAGGATGGCACCCCTGTGTTCTGTCATCCTGAGTGGAGCGAAGGGTCTCATCCTTGATGAAAGAGATTCATTCCTGCACGAGAGAGTAATACCATGTATTGTCATAGGGTATATGCCAAAAGCCGGATGTCCGGGGTGTAACAACTATACCATGGAGTGTGTTGAGTAAAAGCCCGCCGAAGGCGGTAAGTTCATGCATATGAGTGTCTGTCCGGATCCCGGGCAAGTTCCGATTAGCCTTGACAACTGTTCAGGCTGTTGATACCATTAAAAAATTCTTTTTCCTATGAGGAAGCATATAAATTACCCGGGGTATTTTGAGAGAACTATGAATACAATCTTCATTTATGATACTACATTGCGTGATGGCAGCCAGTCTGAGGGGATATCCTTTTCACTCCAGGACAAACTATCCATTACGGTAAAATTAGATGATTTGGGGGTGGATTATATAGAGGGTGGCTACCCTCTGGCTAATCCCAAAGATGAGTCCTATTTTAAAGAGGTGAAATCGCTAAAATTGCACCATGCGAAAATCGCTGCTTTTGGAAGCACCCGGAGGCCGGATAAACGCGTTGAGGATGACAGAAATGTAAAGGCACTGCTTCAGGCAGATACACCCACTGTGACTATCGTGGGAAAGAGTTGGGACTTCCAGGTAGCAGATGTACTCAAGGTCTCACTCGATGAGAATCTCAGAATGATTGCCGATACACTCTCTTATCTTAAATCGAGGGGCAGGGAGGTCTTTTTTGATGCAGAACATTTCTTTGACGGATACAAGAGAAACCGGGAATATGCCTTACAGGTACTCCAAATAGCACAATCATCGGGTGCAGATGTTATTGTGTTATGTGATACGAATGGTGGCAGCTTGCCTGCTGAAATAGCTGAAATCGTTGGAGATGTAAGGCAAAAAGTAAATGGTATGTTAGGCATTCATGTTCATAATGATGGTGATCTTGCTGTTGCAAACACCCTTGCAGCGGTGGACCAGGGGGTGCAACAGGTCCAGGGAACGATTAACGGGTTTGGCGAACGGTGTGGAAATGGAGACCTCTGTACTATTATTCCCAACCTGGTTTTGAAAAAAGGGTATCAGTGTCTGGGAGAGGGTAAGCTGCAAAAAATTACTGAGGTATCCAGGTATATTTATGAAATAGCAAATTTACTGCTTCGGCCAAATCAGCCTTTTGTAGGATCGAGTGCTTTTGCCCATAAAGGTGGACTGCACGTTAACGCTATTCAAAAAAACAGAGGTACCTATGAACATATTTCACCTGAATCCGTCGGAAATGAGAGAAAGATATTGATATCAGAACTCTCGGGCAGTTCTACGATCCTTGCCAAGGTAGAGAAGTTTAATCTGACCCATGATGGTGAATTTATGCGGTCTGTTCTTGAAGAGGTTCAGAATTTAGAGAATGAAGGGTACCAATTCGAATCTGCCGAGGCCTCTTTCGAGTTACTGGTGAAAAAGAAGATTGGCCGGTACAGGCCGTTTTTTGATTTACAGGGGTTTCGCGTGATCGTTGAAAAGAGGGATCATGGGTTGCCGATAACAGAAGCGACGGTAAAGATAAAGGTCGACGGTGTTCAGGAGCTTTCTGCAAGTGAAGGAGAAGGCCCGGTAAATGCACTTGATTCCGCGCTGCGCAGGGGACTCGAGAGGTTTTATCCCTCATTAAAAGGCATGAAACTTGTGGATTATAAGGTGCGGGTAATTAATCCACGGAAAGGAACAGCGGCAAAGGTGCGGGTAATTATTGAATCGCAGGATGAAAAAAATATCTGGAATACGGTTGGGGTATCAGAAAATCTGATCGATGCAAGCTGGCATGCCCTTGTGGATAGTATTGAGTATAAATTACTCAAGGAACGGGAAGTGGTATAACGTATAATAATGATTTCGGAGTTTATAATCATTCATCAATGAAAAAAGGATCGTCTACTGTCTTTCCATGGAATTTTTCTGCATGGGTAAGGGCGTCTTGCCGCAGTTGAAAGACATGAATGCGATTGTCATTGGTTTCGTTCGTGATTAACTCGCTTTCCACAAAATATGCCATGTTTGAATCGATCTTATTTCCCCTGATTTCATCAGTAACCAAAACGTGATCAACTGACAGGGTGTTTTTTTCGAACCACTGAGTTGCACAGTAAACAGAGCAAAACTTCCTTACTGAAGTATCCTTGAGAATAATATCAACCTCATAAATAGGTGCGATGGGAGATCCGTCATACGCACACCGGGGATTCCTGAGGAGTTTCTGGTAAGATACCCCCGCCAGCGCGATTGTTAATGTAATAAGTATTCCGATCCAAAATTTTCTTGCCATATCTAAATAAAGAGAAAATGTACCGTTACCATAATAAGAGAAGCCAGCAGGCAAAAGACAGCTAAATGATTAACCTTTACGAGCATCCGTTCTGTTACCGGTTGTACCTCTTTGTTTTTACAAAGGGGCCGAAGGATACCCATCCAACCGATAGCAAAGGTACCGATGACAAACATTCCGAGCATAATAGGGGCATCAGGTACCGTACCATTCCCCATGAAACAATAGATGCAGTGATGAAAGGGGAGCTGCATGAGCCCTGGGGCAATGATCTCAAAAAATGCGAAGATTACAATGGGAATATTCACGATCCCTAACGCAGCCTGGCCGTAAAGGATATATTTCTTTGATGACGCTGGTAGTGACTGCCACTTTTTTGAAAGGGAGGTAAATAACAGGGCAATAAGAACGATGTTTACCGCATAATAGAGAATAAATAAAATGTCCTGATAGTTGCTGCCGAGAATAGCCTGCGGGATCATGGCCGACGGCCGTAAAGGAGTATCAAAAAAGGTGGCACAGCAGGAAACGGACATTAATGGTTTCATACGGAGCACATAAGAGATATCTGCAGCACTATCTATGAGAAGTATGCTGCAAACTATGAGCAGAAAGTAAAGATTTCTCCTGGCCAGTGGTGTGGTGGGGGTAGATTTATCAACAGCGTAACACAGCAGCCATCCACCCATGACGAAAAAGGCAACCGGCTTAATAATTTGTAAAAAAATCACTGTAGACGGGAGAATCTGTGTAACGCCAAACATACACATTGCCCCGGGGATTTCTGGTACGAAACTCTGGAGCATGAAATAGAACCACGGCCAGGCAAGCATCCGGATGACGATCACTACGCATGCGATTAAGAAAAGCAAGTATCCCTTTTGTTCAAATGTATTTATCGCTTTAGCGGGGATGGCCGTTTTGAAAGTCACAAGGGATTGTATTGTTGCATACAGCAAAAATCCGCCGAGGAAGAGAGAAACACATGCAACGAATAACATGATCAGGGTATAAATATTGATAATCATGGTGATGGTTTTGTTTATGCTTTCATAAATGAGTTATTCAAGCTTCCCGTCTTTCAGTCTGAATATTACGTCTGCTACACGCTCAAACCGGGTATCATGGGTAGCAACAAGGATCGTTGCGCCGTGAGATTTTTGTTCTGTCAGAATCTCTACAATATGTTCTCCGGTTTCTTCATCGATATTTGATGTAGGCTCATCAGCAATAAGAATCTCAGGATTATTTATGAGTGCCCGTGCAATAGCTACCCGCTGCTGTTGTCCTCCGCTAAGCTCTTCCGGTGTGTGATCCAATCTGTCTCCAAGTCCCACCTTTTCCAGGAGTGTTTTTGCCCTTTCAAAACGTTTCCTGATATCGATTCCTAACGGAACAAGAGGATAAGAAACATTTTCCCAAGTGGCAAGATAGGGGATGAGATGAAAATCCTGAAAGATAAAACCGATCTTCTCACGTCGTAATCTTGAGAGGGCAATATCTGAAAAGGAGGTTATATCTTCACCACACATGCGTACTCTGCCCTCAGTTGGCCGGTCGAGCGTACCAATAATATTCAGCAGGGTGGTCTTTCCCGAACCGGATGGACCTTTGAGTATTACGAAGCTGTTTTTTGAGATTGTTATGGTGACATCCCGTACGGCATGTACTTCGTGATGTGAATGACTGGTATAGTATTTCCCGAGATTTTCAGTTCTTATCATGATTATTTCATCGAGATAACCGGTGGTTCTACAGATGCCCTCCAGGAAGAATATATGCTGCCGACCATGGTCAGGAGAAAGGCAAAGAAGAAACTCAGCAGGCATGGTAAAGGCAGAAATCTTGATGGTAGCGTAAATTTCGGTAACATGGGCATCTCTGCAACAAAGAATTGTGCTATGAATGCACCATGAAAAAGCTTGACCCACAAAATAGACAATACAATAGCGGTTACGGCCCCCAGCAGGCTAATGAATATTTGCTCGAAGGAGATTAATTCTAAAACTTCCAGGGTATTCCACCCGGTTGCCTTCATGATGCCGATTTCCCTCCTCCGTTCTGATAATCCAAAACCCGAGGCTACCAGGATCGCAGGTATGCCAAGGGCAAATGCTATGGTATAGAGAGCGGTAAAAATACCCTCTTTGAGCATGAATCCCTTTTTAAAATACGTCTCTATCATCTGCTTGTCCTGAATCCTGTAAGGTTCATTTTGAAAGATATCGTATAGATCGGCAGCAATTGCTGAATTGTGTCCCGGCAGGGTGTAAATCTGTATGTCGGTAGCAACATCCTGTTTGCCGAAGAGCTCTCCTGCATCCTGAAAAGACATGAGTATCATGGATGCCCCCCAGATACTTGAGTCTGCCGAGAAGAGTCCTGTGACGGTGAATGTCTTCCGCTGTTGTCCGCGCATGCTAAACTGATCGCCGGGATGTAACTGAAAATGATTTGCCAGTTCATAACCTACAATAACCTCATGTGCATGCTCAAAGACCCTCCCTGAAATACAGGAAACGGACGGCGGGATATCTTCTCTCCTGATGCCGACAATAACGGCAAGTTTATTTTGTAAATACCCCCTGCCGATGATACGCGGTATTGCTTTTGTTACACCAAAGATTTTTTTTATCTCATCGAGGTACTTTAAAGGAACGGCTGCATTTCTGCCAAATTCATCATACGTAAGGTAGAGATCTGCACTTTCTCCGACCGAAATGAGTGATTGTTCTCTTATGCCTTCTGATATGGCAATGGCCGTTATGAAAGGGGAAAGGATAGCAACAATACAGAGACACACGACGACGGTTTTTGTTTTGTGCCGTAATATATTTTCTGTTGCCAGAAGAAGAAGATTTATGTGTTTATTCACGATAGCAACCTAAATTTTCAACAAGTCTTTTGGTATCGATTTCAATGAAATACTCTTTAAAAGCCGATAGATAAGATTGGTACCTTACAATTCAGGGGCTGTGCCTTCTTTTGTTTCTATTGCTATACCCATTTCGACATTACCAGCTATATAAGAGACGGTGCCTGTATGTTCCGGGCAATAGCAGAAACCTCCGGGGACAGGCCATTCGATACATGGACAGCGCGGGTCGACCCTCGGGTCGAAATTGATATAGCACCACGTAGGTTTTGTTGTAGCCCCCAAACCCAAACCGTGTACCACGCGCTGAAAGTTATTTCCCCTGCTATGACTCTCCGCTTTCTCCGCAGTTAAAGATTCTATAGATACATAGGTAATTACAAAAAACAGTAAGGAGTGGAGCACGCTTAAAGAAAAGAGAGACCTTCTACTCATTATTTAACGGTAAGTTTCATGAAAAAATTTCCAGGCTTTTTTTAGATATTTTTATGATTTCTCATATGTTCCTGTTTCTTTTGATTGTATCAATATTTTTAAGACTTTCAAAGGAATTTAATTCTTGTTTGTCTTTATCGGTTTTGATATGTTTTTACGATAGATGGCAGAATGAAAGAAAAACTTTTCCATGGAAAACAGATAAACCAAGAAAGTTTATTGTGGAAAATGGCGGTATCCGGGCATCCGGATTATATCAAAGATTATGAAAAATTAAGAGGTATTCAACTCTTATTCCGGCATTCCGCTTTTTATTCTCCTCTTTATCCAGGGTAAAACCAACGAGAAGCGGAACTATGGTAGCTATTATTCCAACAATCAGTATTCAACTTTATTCTTTGTGTCTTTGTGTGAGGGAGATACCTTAGCTTGATGGTATAGGGATTTTCATTTTATGTAAGCGGGTTTGCGGGGAGGTGTTGTTATCAGGGTAATGATGTTACTATGATGCAACAGTGATTCTTTATGTTGAATTGTTTTTAATCCCGAAGGAATGCCATGATTATAGCAAAAGACCTCAGAAGAATTGTAAACCCCGAAGGGGTGACATACTTGTAAATAAAAAATGAAAATAACAGCTAACCCGGAACGGTGGTGCCAAAACCTTGTGGTGAGCTTGTCGAACTAACAGCTTCATAATGTCACCCCTTCGGGGTTAAGTACATGCTGAGGGATTTCAAAGTAGGGCGACCCTTTAGGGTTGCCTCCCCGTACAGGTATTCTGGCGGGAAAGCAAGGCTAAAGCCTTGCCCTACATCTTTACAACAGACAAAAGTCGCCGAAGGCCTGACTTGATAATGTCCGGTTTCATCATATGAATACTATGCTAACGGTAAAGTAAATCGAAAAGTTGAACCCTTCCCGGGCCCGCCACTTTCTGCCCATATCTGCCCTCTGTGTGCTTTGATAATGTTTTTGCATATTGCAAGCCCTACCCCTGCACCATCTATCCGTGGGCGCTCCTGAAAGAATCTCTCAAAGATTCTTGAGAACTGTTCTTGTGGTATTCCGATACCTACTCCCGTATCTTTTATAGAGAACTCTATGTAAGCACCCTTCTGTCTCAGAGAAACATGAATCTCCCCTTGTTCGGTGTATTTTATTGCATTGTCTATGAGGTTGGTAATTACCCGTTGGATTTCACTCTTATCTCCAATAACAGAGGGTACTCTATCAGGTATGTCACTTACAAGAGCAAGTCCCTTCTTTTCTGCAATAAGCCTCATACCTGTAATGGTCTGAATTGTAAGTTCGCTGAGGTGGAGGATCTCTTTTTTAAATACCAAACGGCCTGATTCTAAAACAGAAAGGTCAAGGATGCTCTCAATGGTTTTCCGCAACCTTTGCAGGCTGTCGTGAATAATCTTGCTGAATTTCTCTTCATTTGAACGGTCTTTATATCCCTTTTTCACCTCTTTAAACCAGAGATCGACGGCCATTTGTACCTGAGCGACGGGTGATTTAAGTTCGTGAGATACATCCCGTATCATTTTGTCCTTCATCTGATCAAGTGTGAGTAATTCTTTATACGCCTTTTTCAGATTGCTGCTTTGTGTTTCAAGTTTCTGATTCGTACGGATAAGGTCTTTTGTTCTTTCTTCAACCGTTTTCTCAAGGTTCGAGGTGTATTCCTTGAGTATCTGTGTTTTTTCTTCTAAGGAGCCTGCCATTTTATTGAAGGAATTTGTTAGTTCACCAACTTCATCGTGAGACATAATTTTTACCCGTTTACTGTAATCCCCTTCGGAGATACTTTTTGTTATCTCGGTAAGATAAAGAATTGGCTCTGATATCTTCTTACCAAAAAAGAATGCGAAGGAGATAACGATAAGTGTTATAAGTATCATGATTGATGAGATGATGGTATGGAGTTTTCTCACCATACCGTAGCCTTCATTAACGTCGATTTCTGCGATAACGCCCCAGTTGAGTTCCGGGATCCATTGCCAGAAACCTAATACCTGTATTCCCCGGTAGTCCTCGTAGCCATCACCGTCGTTTCCACTTCTTCCTTTTAAACATTCTTTAACGCTCCGGATAAATTCCCCTGTCTTCGGATTTATTACCTTGAGTTCGAGGGTTGTTCTTTTGCGAACAATTCCAAAGTCCTTAAGGTCTTTTAAAAACCTGGATTCGGAGATCATAAATCCTTCTTTATTGATCAGATATGTTTCCCCTGTTTCTCCCAGCCTGACACTTCTCATAAGTTTGCTAATCTCCATCACGTCTACTCTCAAACATACTACACCAATAATCTTTTTTTCATAAATCACCGGTGTAGTGATATACAGAGTAGGTATACCTAACTCCAATTCCCCATATTCATTCTCTAATGGGATCACTGATGGTGCAATAGGTGATATAAAGGTAGCACCGTGGACAGCTTTCTCGAAAAATTCGTATCCTGTCAGATTGGTAATCACCATTCCCGTTGCCGTAGTAATTTTTAGATCCCCATGACGATCAGAAATGAAGATTTCCTTATAACCGTAAGCCTCCCGAACACTATTCAAATGATGGAGAAGTCGGTAAAAATTTTCGCTGCCTTCGGATTTATAAATAACGCCTGGTACATTGGGATTCTCTGCAATAATTTTTGCGTCTGCCTTTCTTTCGTTAATCCACTTTACGATAAGCTCTGCTTGTTTGTGTCCGACCCCTTCAAGGTTTTGGATCAACGACTCCTGCAAGGCCTTTTTCTCGGTAGGATAAACAAATACCCTCATAATGAGGATAGGAAATATGGAAAGGAGTATTGAAGAAATAATAATCTTCGTTCGTATGGATTTGTAGGAGGGTATATGAAATTTATGGATAATCTTAAGGATGATGCCTTTGTAGTTTCCATATTTTTGCAGGATCTGCTTTACTATGGTATTCATGATAAATTCCAAAAACCAAAAATAGGACGCAGATAAACGCAAGCGTAAATCCCAAATCCCAAATTCCAAATTCCAAACAAATTCCAAATCTCAATATCCAATTTCCAAAACCACACTTTTTGGAATTTGGGATTTGTTTTTTGGGATTTATTTGTTATTTGGATATTGTTATTTGGAATTTATTTGTTACAGGCTTCAGTCTGTGCACACTTACGTTCATACCCCGGAAAAAGTACAGCATTATTCTGCACTGAAGGAATCCGGCTACAAAAGCTTTTTACTCATTCAGTAACTTATGTATCCCGGAATTTATTTTTAACAAAAGAGGGGATGTTTTTCATGTATCGCTCTATCAATTCTATAGTGATTTCGGCAATACCGTTTTGGACTGCAAAGTCTTCAATGGCATTCTTTGCTCTCCCTCTCACAAAGAGAGGTGCTCTTTCAATACGCTGTGATGCTTCCTCTGTCCATGTAGGTGACAAAGGGGTTTCTTGTGTTGTTCTGTTTACAGTTTTCAAATAGGCCTGGAATTTGGTAATAATGCCTTCTTTCTTATGGGTACGCTCTTCCAGAAATTTCTTAATAGTATCGATAACTTCTTTTTTATGAACACTTTTTAATTTTTCTTTTGCCTTGTCCCAGGCGTCCATTCTGAGTTCATCAAAGCCGATATTCTTAATACGTTTTGACGCAAGCTGCATAGATTCATCCCTTATTTCAGAAAGAAATTTAGAGGTAATTTCTGTATAACCATGACGCCGTGCTTTTTTCTGCATGAGTTTTAAAATACCTGGTCGTACAAAGTCCGGGGCGTTTGCAACCCGTTTCCTTGCCTCTTCGGTCCATGGAATTTCATCGTCCTGGTGGACACGGTCTTTATCTTCTTTCACCTGTATATCCTGATTTTTATCTTCTGCAGGAAACGCAGTTCTTCTCTTTAAAATCATCTCTTCCCGTGCAGATTTCATTATTGCTAATGTTATTTCCTGATGATTATTTTCTGCTGCATAGTTTTCTACATTTTTTATAACCATACCCCGGCTGAAAGAGGGGATTTGCTTTAGAATGCCCTTTGCTTCTGCGCTCCAGGGTAGAGTAAAATCCTCCTCAATTCCAAAGGTTTCAGATGATGCCAATTGGATAACCGTATTACCATAGTGTCCCGGAATATAATTACACCAGGCATCTTCGTCCATTTGGTTTCCTGTTGTAGCAAGTGCCCTTGCCCGGCATCCTTTGCAGAGGTGCTTGAATTCACATATTCCGCATCTACCGTTGAGGTCTGCATACCGCAGGGATTGAAAATCGGCGGCATTATTCCATATCTCCCCAAAATCCTTTTCCCGTATATTTCCGGAAATATTAGGCATATAAGGGCACGGTGTAACATCTCCCTCTGGAGTAATCCTGCAATAATGCGTGGCGGCCGGACACCCCCCTGCGTATGCCCGGACAAGAGGTGATGTGGTATCATGTTCATACACAATTCTTCGATAGTGCGGCGCACATTTTGCGCCTACCATCATTTTTCCCTGGTAGTTTTTTTGTATTTCGTAGAGCTGAAGAAGCGCCTGATCGTATTGTTGCGGTGTAATGTCCGTTAGTTCCTGACCTTTACCGGTGCATACCAAAAAGAATAGGTTGAAAACCCTTGCGCCGAGGTTGTATGAGAATTCGATAATACGGGGAATTTCGTGAAAATTTTTCCTGGTGACGGTAGTCTGTATTTGGAACTCGATTCCCTGCCGGCGGCATGCTTCGATCCCGTTAAGGGTATCGTCCCACGTACCTGAATTTCCCCGGAAATTGTCGTGTATCTCAGGTACAAGAGAATCAAGGCTGATACCAATACCGGTTACCCCACTCTCTTTTAACCTCTTTGCAATGTCGTCGTCAATCAGGTTTCCGTTTGTGCCCAGCACTACCATCATACCTTTCTGGGAGGCGTATGAAGCTAAATCGTAAATATCCTCTCTGAGCAAGGGCTCTCCACCGGTAAGGATTAAGAGCAGGTTGGGATTCAGTTCTGCCATCTGGTCTATGAGTTTAAATCCTTCCCGGGTGGTTAATTCACTGGCAGATTGTTTGGTTAGTGCATTCGTATCGAGATAACAATGGCTGCAGTGCAGATTGCAACGATAGGTTGTATTCCATGAAACTGCATATGGTTTGTAATTCATTTCAGAAACCTTTTTTCAGAGTTAATAAGAGGTATAAAACCCGTTTAAAATCCTAAAAGGGGTTTTCCAGAATTAATAGTAAATTTTACTATCAATACCATATAAGTACAATATTTTTTCTCTCTGCTGAAAAACTTCTTATTTCACGGAATACTTGACATAGTTTACCAGATTTGCTAGGTTTCTTACGGAAACGGGTTTGGGCAGGAGTGCAGGGTAAGGCTTTTAACTTAAATTTGGTAGCCGTACCATTCAGGGTGTACATTTCCAGGTAGTATTTTGAGGATTTCTATTCTATGCAGTATACTGATAAAAAAGCAATCTTTGGATGGAGTATGTATGATTGGGCCAACTCTGCTTTTGCTACTACAGTTATGGCTGGTTTTTTCCCTATTTTTTTCAAGCAGTACTGGAGTGCTGATGTTGATACCGTTGTGAGCACAGCCAGGCTCGGATTGGCAAATTCTCTTGCAGGTATGACGATAGCTTTTTCTGCGCCTTTCCTTGGAGCCATCGCCGATAGAGGAACATCGAAAAAGAAATTCCTTTTGTTTTTTGCTTATGTAGGTGCGACTGCAACGCTGCTTTTATTTTTCATTTCAAAAGGCAGCTGGCCGATGGCTATCGCATTATATATCCTTGCAACAATTGGATTTTTAGGGGGGAATATCTTCTATGATGCATTAATAACTGATATTGCATCTGAAAAAATATTCGATTTTGTTTCTGGATTAGGTTTTGCCCTTGGATATCTGGGTGGAGGTATTCTTTTTGCCTTTAATGTATGGACAACGCTCAATCCAGAAGTATTGGGATTTGAAAACCCTGGCGAGGCTATGCAATTTTCGTTCATTTCTGTTGGTATCTGGTGGACTGTGTTTTCGATTCCCCTCTTCTTATTCGTAAAAGAACGTAAGAATAAAAGAACAGAACCTTACCTGAGCCTGGTAAAGGCAGGCATTATTCAATTGAAAGAAACGTTCCGAAAGATCAGGCACTTGAAGATCATCTTTCTGTTTCTTATATCTTACTGGCTTTATATCGATGGTGTAAACTCTATTATTTACATGGCAATAGATTACGGTATTTCCATTGGTCTTAAATCTGATGATTTAATTGTTGCGTTGCTTATCACCCAATTTATTGGGTTTCCGGCTTCTCTCGGGTTTGTTTACCTGGGAGGCAAGATTGGTACCCGGCATGCCATCTTTACTGCTATTGCGGTCTACTTATGTATCTCCTTCTATGGTGCTTTTCTATCCAACGAGCACGAATTTTTTATCATGGCTACTCTTGTCGGGCTTGTCCAGGGAGGTATTCAAGCTTTAAGTCGTTCATATTATGCGAGAATAATTCCCGTTGATAAATCAGCCGAATACTTTGGTTTTTATAATCTGGTAGGGAAATTTGCTGCTATTCTTGGTCCAATGCTTATTGGAGGAACTGGCCTGCTCATGAAGTCTCTTGGTTATAGTAGTACTATTGCATCGCGGGTTAGTATCTCATCTGTATCGATTTTTTTTATTGCAGGTGGAATTCTATTTTATTTTGTCACTGAGGAGAGGGGGAGGGAAGAGATCAAAAATCTATCGTAACTGCTTTGATTCAGGGTTCACGGTTCCCGGTTTAAGGCTCAGGGGATGGGAAAGACTGGCCTTTAACGAACATTTTTAACCCTGAACCCTGAACCCTTAAGCCTTGAAGCCTCTAAATTTTTTTCTTTTTATCTTCCTTTTTCTGCATTATGAGGTATAGTATATTTTGTGAGGATTTTCTGTGCTACGAAATTTTGTAAAATATTTACGGCATGCAACCAGGACGCTGGATAAGATTTTACGTTGCAGAGAGGGATACTTGAAAAAACATTTAACACCCTGTTTAGAGGGAAACAATTTTTACAGGATTTGGAAATCAACCGGTTACAGATAGGGTAAGATAAAACACCTTCGCTTACCATTCAAGAACAATTCTCATTTGCCTCTCAATGGCTTCCCTGTTTTTTGTATTCAAATTCAAGCTCAAATTGCCCCCGTTATACTATTTTTAGATACATTATTTCTTCTGTTTTTTAGAAGATGATCGGATAGAAAGGAGTGAAAAAAATGAAACAAGCAAGGCATGGAGATACTGTTAAGGTCCACTATACAGGAAAATTAAATGATGGTACCGTGTTTGATAGTTCATCGAATCGTGACCCGTTGGAATTTACCATAGGAGATCATGAGCTAATTCCGGACTTTGAAAAAGCTGTAGTTGGTATGAGCCCTGGTGAATCAAAAACCGTTAAGGTTAAGTCGGAGAATGCATACGGTCCCCACAAAGATGAAATGGTCATGGTTGTAAACCGGGACCAATTTCCGGAAGATGTAACACCTGAAGTGGGTCAACAGTTTAAAGTTCGTACAACGGATGGCCGAACAACTGTCGTTACGGTAGCAGATGTTACAGAAAGCACGGTAACATTAGATGCCAATCATCCCCTGGCTGGAAAAGACCTGGTTTTCGATATCCGGCTCGTAGAGGTTGAATAACGAGTCTCATAACAGATAAGAAACTACCGAAACATTTGGAGATAGTGCAGGGACAAATAAAATAATTTGTCCCTGCACTGCCAGGATAGCCGCACAGCTTCAACCTGCGCGCACTCACGTTTAAAACCAACATTGTCCCGGGATATCACGCTTTTCTCATGTCACAGTGCACGTGCCATGTCACACCGTGAATGCTTTCTCCCGGTAACTTCGCATGTAACATTTTATTCTTCTTCACTTATAGAAAAATAAAACACAACGTAACTGCTCAAGTTCAGGATTCAAGGTTAGCGGTTTAAGGATCAGGTAAGGAGTAAGACTGACCACCCTGTGCTCTCCATAAACCTCCAAACAGATATTTTTGACAGGCAATACTCTACCCTGCTTGGCTTTTAACCCTGAACCCTGAATAGTTACAATATTTCTCCTTATTCCTGTTATATTGGCACATAATTTTCTTGATAAAAGATGTATGCACACTCAATAAACAACAATTCAAGAGGTTTTTGATTATGAAAGCAACTCGTCATAGGGAACAGGGAAGGATGGTCCTTGCAAAATACGGTGATACTGTCAGGATTCACTATAAAGGGAGACTTGAAGATGGTAGCGTATTTGAATCTTCTTTTAATGACGGACCCTTGAAATTTACCATAGGTGATGGTCATGTTATTAAGGGTCTTGAAGAGGCTGTTATTGGAATGAAGCCGGGTGAGGCAAAGACTATCAGGGTATCCCAAATGAAAGCGCACGGTTCCTATAATGAAGATCTCATTGTTTCCGTAGACCGGAGCGAATTTTCATCAGATTTGAAGCTCACGACAGGCCAAAAGTTAGATATTTGCCAGGACGACGGTAGTGCTATTATCGCTACGGTGATTGATATATCAGAGGCGGAAGTAACACTCGACATGAATCACCCTTTAGCCGGAAAAGATCTTACTTTTGATATCAAACTTATTGAGATTATGAATCCTTTAAGGCGTAAACTACTGTAAATATTTCCCAAAAATAATATCGAGCTTCCCTTTCGTACTTTCTGGAATTAAATTTTTAGGGGTAACGATGGCATTCTGGGCTGCGGCTGCACATGAGCAGCTTCTTTTCTCCTCTATTTGAGGGATAACTATTTTGAGAATCTGTTTTGCTGTCTCCGCGTTTTTGTTTAGATTTCTTACAACCATTTCCAGAGTTACAGGTTCTTCTTCCGCATACCAGCAATCATAATCGGTAACCATGGCTAATGTGCTGTAGCATATTTCTGCCTCTCTCGCCAGTTTTGCCTCCTGAAGATTAGTCATACCAATAATACTGACTCCCCATTGCCTGTATACATTCGATTCTGCCCGGGTAGAAAATTGAGGACCTTCCATACACAGATAGGTACCGCCTTTATGTACCCGGATGTCAATTGATTGAGCAGCCTGGAATATTTTGTGTGCAAGTATATCACATACCGGGTCTGCAAAACTTATATGTCCGACGATTCCTTCTCCGAAGAATGTACTTATCCTGCCCTTTGTTCTGTCAATGAATTGATCCGGAATAACAAGATCTAAGGGTCTGATCTCTTCTTTCATACTTCCAACGGCGCTGACGGCAATAATACGTTCCACTCCTAATTTTTTCATTCCGTATATATTGGCTCTGAAATTAAGCTCGGATGGTAAGATAGTATGTCCCCTGCCGTGACGTGGTAAAAAAGCCACTTTCCTTCCTTCAAGGGTGCCTACCATAAAACTATCAGAAGGTTTACCAAATGGTGTATCGATTGATACCGCATGCACGTCCTTAATGCCTTCTATATTATAAAGACCGCTTCCTCCAATAATACCAATTACTTGTTCGCCCATTTTACTGTCTCCTTTATGCGGTGATCTTTTTCTTGCAGAAATACTCTTTCCCGGGGTTACCGTACCCTTTCTTTTTTATCTTTCATACTCTTTCGTAATGTAGCAGACAAAGTCTTCATGCGATGTACGAGGTTCTAGATTATGCGAAAGCGTCTTATCCATGTCAATAAATAAAATTTGAAGTATTATAAGGTCGTTGATATAATCAACTTAACTGACCGTATACATTTTCCATTTGGAATTATAATGAAGGGTTAGGTATGAAAAATCATGAGATAGCTTTACTCTTTGAACGGATTGCTAATGCGTTGGAACTGAAAGGGGGAAATACCTACCGGATAAACTCATACCGAAATGCTGCCCGTACAATCCGGGATTTAACTGAAGATATAGAGGTGCTTGCACGAGAAGGGAGGTTAGAAGATATCCCCGGTGTAGGGGAGGGTATGGCCGGGAAAATTTCTGAATACATCGCCACAGGGAAGATATCGAAATATGAGGAGGCGATGAAGGGGGTTTCTGAAGAGACCATAACCCTTATGCAAATACCTGGTTTAGGTCCAAAAACAGTCGCACTGTTGAATGAGAAGTTAAGTATTTCAAACCTGGCTGATCTCGAAAAGGCGATACAGGAAGGCAGGTTGAATGGCCTTCCCGGTATTGGAGGCAAGAAGGTTGAGAATATTAGCCGCGGGATCGAACTGTTCAAGAAGAGTCAACAGCGTATTCCTATCGGGACCGCGTATCCTATTGTAAAAGGAATAGTAGAGGTATTAAAGCGCGATTCTCATATAACAGATATCCAGCCGGCAGGTTCGTTGCGTAGGATGAAAGAGACGGTTGGTGATATAGATATACTCGCAACCGGTACAAATGGTAAGGACATTATACAATCTTTTGTGAACATGCGGGGAGTAACAAGAATATTAGCGGCCGGAGATACGAAAGGAAGTGTTCATGTAGAGGAAGGTGTACAAATAGACCTGCGAGTGGTTCAAGAGGATGAGTTTGGTTCTGCATTACAATACTTTACCGGATCGAAGGAACATAATATCCATCTCCGTGAAATTGCCAAGAAAAGGGGATATAAGATCAGTGAGTATGGTATCTTTAAAGGAGATAAAAAGATTGGCGGCCGGCGTGAAGAGGATATTTATAAAACATTAAGCATGGATTGGATACCGCCTGAATTACGTGAAAATACGGGAGAGATTGAGGCTGCCCAGGAGGGGAAACTGCCCAGACTCATCGAACTTTCAGATATCAAGGGAGATCTTCACGGTCATTCAAACCGGACTGACGGTACAAATACCTTTGAGGAGATGGCTGAACGAGCAATGAAGATGGGGTATAAGTATCTTGTGGTTTCAGATCATTCGAAATCGCTTCATGTTGCTAACGGTTTGACAGAAGAAGAACTTTTTGAAGAGATTGAAGAGATTGATAAACTCAATAAAAAATTGAAAGGATTTACCTTACTGAAAGCGACCGAGGTCGATATTATGTCAGATGGATCGATAGATTTTCCTGATACGGCATTAGAAAAACTTGATATTGTCATTGCCTCTATCCATAGTGGGTTTAAGCAGGGGAAGAAAAAAATTACCGAGCGGATGGTTGCTGCCATTCATAATCCGTATGTGAATATTATTGCCCATCCCACAGGACGGTTAATCGGAAAACGCGAGGCTTATGAGATCGATTTGGATAAGGTTATAGAGGCATGTGCCGGGACAGGAACTGCACTTGAACTCAATTGTTATTACGACCGGCTTGATTTAGATGACAGTAACTGTAGAAAGGCAAAAGATGCGGGAGTTATGATCTCCATTAGTACAGATTCTCACAACGTGGACCAGATGTGGATGATGGAATTAGGTGTGGGGATTGCACGCAGGGGATGGTTAGAGGCAAGAAATGTAATTAATACCCTTTCTTTAGACGATTTAAAGGCCTTTTGTAAGAAAAAAAGAAAAGGATAAAGGCTTATCCTCAGCTTGATGGTATAGGAATTTTCATTTTATGTAAGCGGGTTTGCGGGGAGGTGTAATTATAAGGGTAATGAAGACAATATATTACCATAATGTTTCTTTCTGTAGTGGAATGAAGGGTTTCAGGATGGCACCCTGTATTCTGTCACCCTGAGTGGAGCGAAGGGTCTCATCCCTGATGAAAGAGATTCATTCTTGCACGAGAGAGTAATACCATGTATTGTCATTCAGAACGAAGCGAAGTGAAGAATCTTGAAAGGTTTTTGCGGTTTAAGACTCAGGGGAGGAGTGAATCTGGCTGTCATGTGTTCTTCATACCCTTCAGGCAATTCTTTTCCTCATGCCTTTAACCCTGAACCCTTAAACGTTGGACCTGTGAATTAAAGCATGAAAAGAGACATACGGTGTTTGGACATTAGGTTTTTTCGCGGCTCTCTATTTTAATTATCACGTATTGCACGTTGTTTCAAGCAGAAAATAAAATATTTCAAGATGAAAATGTGGTACTGTTGATTATCTATTACCGGGAACTTTCAAACCGCTTTGTTATTTCAGATAAAAGTTTTTCTTTATTAAAAGGTTTTTCTAAAAAAGATACATTTCCCAACGCCTGAAAACATCGATAGGTATTTTCTTCGAGGACGGAAGCCATAATAACAGGTACATTCCTGTACCGGCTTTCCTTTCTTAATAGGGCAAAAAGCCTGTCTCCTGTGATGCCCTCCATGAGGATGTCCAGTATTACCATATCATAGGTACCCTCTTTTATCTTTCTGAGACCTTCATCTGCGTTCGGAGCAAGGGTAATGTTAAATGGCTCTCCTTGTAACATGTCCTTATAGAATTCCTGCATCTCCAGATCGTCTTCTACGATTAACAGCTCCTTCATCTCTTTCCCTCCTTAATTATGTGTTTACCAGAAGATGTTCTCCGTGTATTGGCAATATAACTTTAAACCGTGAACCTTTTCTTTTTCCTTCAGATTCTGCCCAGATCTTCCCTTTATGCATCTGTACAATATTTTTACAAATGGCAAGGCCTATACCAGATCCATATGCCGAAGGTGTTTCTTTGTAAAATTTATCAAATATACGCTCACATATTTCTTTGTTTAATCCTTTACCTGTATCTTCTACGGTTATCTCTACGGTATGAGAGAGTTGTTTTACTGATATACGAACCGTCCCCTGTTCTGTAAATTTAATAGCATTATGTATCAGATGGGTTAGTAAATGAAGGATTTTATCCCGGTCTGCTTTAATAAAAGGGATCTCAGGGGATACCTCATATACGATGGTATTCTTTTTTTTGTCGGCTGTATCTTTCATTGTGTTGATAGCCAGCTCGATAAGTTCGGCTAATGAAATATCTGAAAGTTTTAATGGTTCCGTTCCCGATTCTAACTTAGATATATCAAGGATATTTTTAATTACATTCTTTAAACGGTCGATATTATTCCTTAAAATCTCATTAATCTGGTATGCCCTTCCAGATGTATGCTTGTTTTCCTGTAAGAGAGAACGCTGAAACATGTCGATTGCCATTTCTATCTTAGCAACGGGGGTTTTTAACTCGTGAGTAACGTCACGAATGAGATTATCTTTTAATTCATCCAGCCTTTTTCTTTCTGTAATATCACGGCAGAACCCTTCAATACCAACGATCGTATTCTCTTTAATAATAGGGAGTACCTCGAGGGAAAGCCATACGGTGTACCCTTCTTTGTGAGTAACCCGAAACTCTAGATTAAGTAAGCTTTTATTAGTTCCCTGTAATACCTGAAGTATTTCCGATTGCACCTGTTCTTGATCCTCGCGGTGACACAGGGAAAGCCCATACCCCTGATTATCATAAAATTGATGTAATGAATAGCCTGTAACGTTTTCTACAGAAGGGCTCATCAGCAAAAACTTCCCATCTTTTGTACATTCAAAAATGATATCCGGTGAGGTTTCAATAACAGTTCTGTACTTTTCCTCTGCCTCTTTAATTTTGTTAAAGAGTCTTGTATTCTCAATTGCCATAGCCAGCTGAGGGGCAATTTTTGAAAGGAAATCAATATGTTTCTTTGAATAATACTCTTTTCGTTTGCTGCCAAAATTTACACTGCCTATTATGCGTCCTTTATATTCGAGCGGAAATCCTAACCGCGAGTGAATATTTTCTCCAAACAATATAATATCCGTGAGGAACCGGCCTTTCGAGGTATCCTGGACGATTACAGGCTCACGGAATTGAACCACTCGTTTCATTAAGCTCCCTTCCATGGGGTACAGAACACCCTCCTTGAGTTGGGTATGTTCGTAATCTTTTGATAGTACAAATGTCTCATACAAATCATTATTTTCGGTAATAAGGGTAACACTGAGCCGGTCAAAATCAATTACCTTGAGAAATTCCTTGCTCATCGTCTGGTAAACATCTCGGATATCAAGGCTGGAGAAAATGATTTTGTTGATATTGAGGATGATTTCTTTTTTACTGACAAACATACTGATAGTTTACTACAATCTTGGGTTCCCGTATTAGTAGAATGCATGTAACACGATCAGTTTGGCAACTATTTTTGAATAATGCCTTTATGGTAATATCACTTCTGTTCTATAAGTTCTTCTAAGGCTTTTTTATAAGCCTGATATGATCTCTGATCAAAGAGAACAAAACGTACGAGTTCGATATCTGTATGAGTATTTATATAATCCATTACGGTTTTTATGGCAATTTTCGCCGCTGCATCGACGGGATATCCATAGGCACCTGTGCTAATAGATGGAAATGCAATACTCTTAAGCTTGTATTGTGAGGCGAGATTAAGGCTATTCCTGTAGGCACGAGATAACAGTTCTGCCTCTTGCTGCTTGCCATTATGGTAGATGGGCCCTACTGTATGGATTATATACCTCGCTTTTAAATTTCCTCCTGTAGTAATGCGGGCTTCTCCGGTCGGACATCCTCCTAATTTTCTACACTCCTCTTGTATTTGCGGACCGCCTGCTTTATGGATTGCACCGTCTACTCCACTACCACCAAGCAAGCCTGGATTTGCTGCATTGACAATAGCGCCTGTCTCTTGTTTTGTAATATCGCCTTCAACAAGTTCTATGGTTGATCTGTTTATAGTGATGTTTACCATAACTTGCTCCGGATTGGTGAAACTGACCTTGTTTGGGAATACCGTAAAGAAGATGAACAATGTTTTCAGAGATTCATTGGTTGTATTGTAACATTTTCTTGTAGGGAGTTTCTACATATTTTTATCGTAGTTTGCATACGATAATAAGAAGAATTGAAGATTTAAGAGATTTGTTTACAGAGTATTGCCGTTTACTATAATATAGGAATTCTGAGTTATTGCTTTGATGCGTGAAAGGAATGAGATGAACTTCATAAATAGAGAGGGGGTACAATATGGATGTCAGAGATGCAATTAGCAAACGACGAAGTATTAGGAGGTTTAAACCAGATGCTGTTCCTGATGAATTGATAGTACAAATACTGGAAAGTGCCCGGCTTGCACCTTCAGGTTCAAACACACAACCATGGAGATTTATTGTAGTAAAAGATAGCGGGGCAAGACAGAGGCTACAGAGGGCTTCCTACAATCAGCGCCATGTTGGACAGGCTCCTGTTATTATTGCCTGTTGTGCCGATATAAAGGCATTTGGTGAATTTCCGGAACGAATTGATGAACTTATTGCAGTTGGTGCTTTGCCTGCTAAAACACGGGAGATCTTTGTTCCTTCTTTAAAAAAAGGTGGAATGAGTGCTGATATTAAGTGGCATCTCCTGATTGCTGCCACAGGAAATACGGATATTGCGATTGAACATATGGTTCTTCAGGCTGTTGAATTAGGGTTGGGAACTTGTTGGGTAAGATGGTTTGATGATACCAGGGTAAAAGAAATACTTGAGATTCCAAAAAATATTGAAATCATAGCTTTACTTCCCGTAGGGTATCCTGATGAAGAACCGCTGCAAAGACCCCGGTTCCGTCTTGAAAAGATTGTTTATTATGAGAAATATGGGGGAAGGTGTCACAGCTAGGATAAATCATATAATGGTCTTAACGGCAGGGTAAAGGAGAAGGTACTTCCCTTTCCATATTCACTCTTTACCCATATTCTCCCGCCGTGTAATTCAACCAGACGTTTGGTAAGTACCAGGCCAAGGCCTGTTCCTTCATAGTGGCGGGAATATGAGGCATCCAATTGGCGAAATGGCTGAAATAGATTGTCCATATCTTCTGATTTGATACCGACACCGGTATCGCTGACGTCGCACTGAATGTACTGATTTAGCAGATTCACCGCGATGGTAATCTTACCGTTATCGGGGGTAAATTTGACGGCATTTGATAAGAGATTAGATAAAATCTGTTTAATTTTTATCTTATCTGCAGTCAAAGGTGGGATATTTTTCTGGATGGAGGACCGGGTGTCTATATTCTTTTTATGAGAAAATGGTGAAACCGTCTCCAGTATTTCATTGATAACTTCTTCTATATGAAATGTTTCATAATGGAGTTCCATTTTTCCGGCTTCAATCTTTGAGAGATCAAGGATACCATTTATCATATTCAGTAAATGCTGGCCGCTGCCGTGAATATCGCCGAGGTATTCTCTTTGTTCCGCATTGAGGGTCCCGACAACCTCATCTTTTAAAATCTCTGCAAAACCAATAATTGCATTTAATGGGGTACGAAATTCATGTGACATAGTTGCGAGAAATTCTGATTTTAGTTTATTCGCTTTTTCAAGCGCAATATTTGCCTTCCGAAGTTCCTCTGTCCTTTCTGCAACCCTTTTTTCAAGCAGAGTGTTTACATCTTGAAGCCTTGTAATACGCATGAAATCAAGCCAGGAGACTACATCTTCGTACTCCGCGATATTTAATCCCCTTTTTTCTTCTTCGGGGGTTACGCGGATGGCCGTAATTTTCTTGAAGCACCAGAAAAAGAGCATTCCCATTCCAAATGACCATACAAAGGCAACTCCGACACCTAATGCTTGAATACCAAGTTGTTGCAAACGACTGCCACTCTCTACAAGCAGGGTTGATTTTATGGCAAAGAGTGCAACACAGAGGGTACCGACAGCTCCGCCAACTCCATGAACGGTAATTGCAGCAACAGGATCATCAATCCTTAATACCTTTTCAATAAGATCTCCGGCAAGGGTTACTACGGCACCGGTAATGAGACCAATAAAAATCGCACCGTGAGGGGTTACCCGGCTCGAACCCGCTGTTATGGAGACAAGACCAGCCAGTATGGCGGTAAAGAGTTTTCCGGCATTGACCCTCTTTTCTCTGATAGCGTTGAATACCAGTGAATAAACCCCCGCTGCAGCTGCAGCAAGATTGGTATTTGTAATAACAAGACTGATATCTGCACTTGCCTTCAGAAGGCTCCCGCCATTAAAGCCAAACCATCCGAACCAAAGGAATAGAGTACCGAGTGTAACCAGGGGAATGTTATGAAGGCCTATGGGGTTTGAAGACCCATCAGGATTATATTTACCAATTCTTGGTCCTACGAGTATAGCCCCCGATAAGGCAAACCAACCACCAATGGAATGTACAACGGTTGAACCTGCAAAATCGATAAATCCCAGTTTCCTTAACCAGCCAGATTGTTCTGGGTGAAAGAGATTTCCCCATGCCCAGTGACCAAAAAACGGATAAATAAAAGCTACCATAAATATACCACCGATGACGTTTGGAAGAAAACATGAACGCTCTGCTATGGCACCTGTCATTATGGTTGCAGCTGTAGCACAGAAGACGAGTTGAAAAAAGAAAAATGTGTAACCGAAATCTTGTGGGTGTATCTGTATTCCATTAGTAAGAAAATAATTTGTCCCGATGAATCCTTTATAAGTTTTACCAAACATGAGCCCGAATCCAACGATGTAAAAGACTAGAGAAGATATAAGAAATAGCACGAGGTTTCTCATGGAGATGCTGATGGCATTCTTGGATTGTGAGAAGCCCGTTTCATATGAGGTAAATCCAATCTGCATGAAGAAGACCATGCATGCCGCTGCTACAATCCAGACATGATTAATATTTATTTGTAGGTTTTCCATAGGGTGTATTATTTATTTACGATTATAGATTTATTTCAGGAGATAAGGAATGAAAAAATAGTGATTTCCCTTTAATAATGAACCCTTATCAGATTCACGAGAACACTGGATACGTGTCGAATCGCAAATGGATGCAGATTCGATGCGTTGATAAGTGGGTTGTAAAGGCTTCCCTGTTTACAAAAGTATTCTTGCATTAATTATACTACGGGACTTTCTGTTTTCAATAAGCTATATAAAAAATAACTCGGTGTGAATTTTTTATTGTCTTACGCTCGGGTAAAAGATTATAATTTGAGGAAATTGTTACAGAGGTATTTTCATTAATTGTAGCTTTTTCATTTTTATCATAATTTCATTTAATTGCATAGTTCTTCTCCAGATACCATTCTTTATTTCCTCTTCAGTTGCAGCAGAAAATACAGCTATAATTATTCAAAAATTTATTGATGAGCATTCGAATAAAACTTATCCTTTTTATCAATGCACTAATAAGTATTGTTGGGATACTAAGTTGTCTATTCTTTTTCATGCACTCAAAGAAACAGCACGAAGAAGCATTGAAAAAATTAGGCATATCTCTTGCCATAGTACTTGCTCAGGATGACAAGGTTAAACATGCCTTGAAATATACACAACCTTCCTTTCCCGACGCCCTCCTGAAAAAGATACGGGCACTTGACACGGATGATGAGATTGGTTATTTGCGTGTATCAAATAGCGAGGGAATCATGATAACTGAAGAAAGGCCTTCTGAGATTGCCATTGATACAAAGACAATCCCTGCTGTAAAGGACTATCAAAATACAGATGTACTGTTTACTTACCGGATAAATATCATTCCGGGAAATGATTTTTATGATTTTTCCACCCCTGTATTTGAGAGTCAGGCCTTTCCGGAAGAAGTATTTGCCAGACAAATCCTCAGTGAAGATACAGTTTCTTTAGAAACAGAACAGAAACCATTAGGATATGTGCAGATTGGTTTATCTACTCACAGATTAACGGAAAGAATTCATAAGGTTATTTTTTATAGTATTATTCCTATGGGTTTGAGTATTATTTTTTGTGGTGTCTGTACGACTTTTTTTCTTGCCAGATATATAATTTCACCACTCCAGCATTTGGCATATACTACTCTGGATGTTGCTAAAGGAAAACTTACCCATACTGCCAACGTCAATACAAAGGATGAAATTGGACAATTATCCATGTACTTCAATCAGATGACAAAGGCACTTGCGGAATCATATTCAGACCTGAGGCAGGAGGTTGAAAAACACAAGCGTACAACAGAATTATTACACTATCGGGTTAAACTGGAAGAGTTGATTGCTGTTATATCGACCAGCTTCATTAATCTTGCGCCTTCTGAAGTTGATACAGGGATCCATTATGCGTTAGAAATGATTGGGAGTTTTGTTGATGTTGATCGTAGTTATGTCTTCCTGTATTCTGATAGTAATGAAAAAACAATGGATAATACCCATGAATGGTGTGCGGAAGGGATTGAATCACAAATGAAAAATCTCAAAGGGATTTCGGTTGATCAGTTTCCGTGGGGGATGGAGAAACTAAAGAGATTTGAGGTTGTTCACGTTCCCAGCGTAAGCAGTATGCCGGAATATGCAAGGGCGGAAAGGGAACTGCAGCGGTCGCAATCAGTTCTGTCGTTCATTGTTGTTCCAATGATTTACGGAGGTTCTCTTGTCGGGTTTTTGGGGTTCGATTCTGTACGGGTGGAAAAAACATGGACAGAGCAGGATATTACCCTGCTTAAGGTAGTAGGGGAGATATTTGCAAACGCTTTAGAACACAGGCGGAAGGAAGAGATGTTACAAAAGGCATATGATAAGCTAGAGATACGTGTTATGGAGCGTACCCTTGAACTTTTAAAAACGAATAACCTTTTAAAGGAAGAGATATCCGAACACAAAAAGGCAAAAAGGGAGTTAAAAAAATATGAGATACTAATTTCACAAATGACTGATCTTTCCTATATTTGTGATGCAAAAGGCAATATAGTATTTGTAAATCACATGTTTGAAAAACTTACTGGCCATAAATCAGGAGAATTTGTCGGAAAATCATTTGCATCCCTTTTTGATGAAGAGAATTTAAAAAAGGCAATGGATGTCTACGCGAGAACATTGAGGGGTGAAAGTCCTCAATATGAACTTTACTTTAAAGATACGGGAATATTATGTGAGTATAAAAATCTTCCTTTAAAGGATGAAGGGGGAAACATAACCGGCGTTACCGGTATTGCAAGAGATGTTACCGGAAGAAGGCAAATTGAGGATATGTTGCGAAAAACAAACCAAACCCTCCATGCCCTCATACTCGCATCTCCTGTAGCAATTATTGTACTTGATTCACACGGACGTATTAGGATGTGGAATCCCTCTGCTGAACATATCTTCGGCTGGACCGAAAGAGAGTTACTGAATCAGCCAATCCCCTCTGCACTGAAAGGAAAACAAGAAGAATTCCGCATGCTGCGAAATTGGATATTGCGAGGAGAATCTTTCATGGGATTGGAGCTGCGGCGAAAGAGACGTGATGGTTCTCCGATTGATATTAGTGTTTCAACAGCGCCTTTGCATGATTCTCGCGGTAATATTACTGGTATTGTCGGTATAATAACCGATGTTACAGAACGGAAGCGAATGGTTGATGAACTCAGACAGGCGAAGGATTATGCTGAAAATCTTATTGAGACAGCAAATGTGATGGTAGTTGGTTTGGATACAACGGGAAGTATTCGTGTATTTAATAAAGCCGCCGAAAAAATTACCGGATATGAAAAAAATGAAATAATAGGGAAGGATTGGTTTGAGACAATTGTACCAAAGGATAAATTTTATTATGTGTGGGAAGAGTTTATGAAACTCTATTCAGGTGGACAAGTATTGAAAACATTTGAAAATCCCATTTTAACAAAAACAGGACAAAGAAGATACATATCATGGCAAAATTCTGAGGTGTCAGAACGGGGAAAGGTTAGCGGGGTAATCTCCTTTGGAATTGATATTACCGAACAAAAGCAGGCAAAGGCGCTTGTGGAGCGGCTCCGGATAATGTCGTTTGTCAAAGATGTCGGTGTTGCTATTACCCAGGGCGATGATTTACCGGAGATCCTTCGACAATGTGCCGAGGCTGTGGTTCATAATCTGGATGCTGTATTTGCCCGTATCTGGATACTCAATGAGAAGGAGAATATGTTGGAACTGCGGGCTAGTGCCGGGATGTATACTCATATAACCGGTTTCCACAGCCGGATACCCGTTGGTGAGTTTAAAATTGGTCGTATTGCCCTGGAGCGCAGACCATATCTTACAAATTCTATCATAGATGATCCCTATATAAGTGACAGAGATTGGGTAAAAAAGGAAGGCATTGTCTCGTTTGCCGGCTATCCACTCATTGTTAAAGATCATTTGGTGGGAGTCATTGGGATGTTTGCACGTAAGATGCTCCCTGAATATATCTCGAGAGCGCTGGCATCTGCTGCAGATATTATTGCCTTAGGTGTTGACCGTAAGCAGGCAGAGGAAGCGCTTCGCATGAGCGAAAGTAAATACCGGTTACTTCTGGAGAATCTTCCTCAAAGGATATTCTATAAAGATAAAAACTTTGTCTATGTATCTTGTAACGAGAATTATGCCCGGGATTTAGGTATCAGGCCGGATGATATCAGAGGAAAGACTGATTATGATTTTTATCCTGAAATAATTGCTGAACGATATATGGCTGACGATATACGGATTATGAAATTGGGGAAACCTGAGGATATGGAAGAGAAACATATTAAGGATGGGCAGGAGTTTATTATCCATACTATTAGAACCCCTGTAAAAGATGAAGAAGGTAATGTTATCGGTATCTTAGGCATTTTCTGGGATGTTACTGAAAAGGTAACGTTGGGAAGGGAAGCAATACGCAATAAACACTTAGCAGCATTGGGTGAATTGGCAGCTGGTGTTGCCCACGAAATCAATAATCCCATTATGGGGGTTATTAACTGTGCTCAAATATTATACGATAAAAATAGTGATGATGGTAAAGAAAGGGACATTGCCAGCCGGATTATTAAGGAAGGTAAGCGTATAGCTAACATTGTGAGCAGTCTTCTTTCATTCGCAAGACCGGGTGATAAAAAAGAGAAAAAGAGCAATACCAGTATTCAGGAGATAATGACTGAAACACTCATTTTAACAGAGGCGCAATTACGAAAGGAGGGTATTCAGATACAATTAAATATCCCTCAGAATATACCGGGAATATATGTACATCCACAGCAAATTCAACAGGTATTTCTGAACCTCATTAGTAATGCACGGTATGCTTTAAATCAAAAGTATCCGGGGGTACATGAGAATAAGATTCTTGAGATTTTCTCTGAAGAGGTAATAATAGATAGCTGTCCGTATATAAAAATTAGTTTCTGTGATCACGGTACCGGTATACCTTCGAATATTGTCGATAAAATAATGGATCCGTTCTTTACCATTAAACCGAGAGGTAAAGGAACAGGGTTAGGGCTAAGCATAAGCCATGGCATTGTTACTGAACATGGTGGCAAAATTCTTATTACGAGCGTTGAGGGGGAATTCACCAGGATTACCGTGATATTTCCTACTGTGCAGAATTTTTGTGGATAGGCTGGTTGTGGCTTGCTGTTTTTGAATCTGTATTATTTGTTCTTGTTATTAAACCCTTTATCCTAAGGGGGGGTAGGATGGATGTAAAAATTCTCATAATTGATGATGAAGAGAATATCAGATTTACCCTGAAAAGCTTCCTTACAAACGCAGGATATGATGTTAAAACTGTGGTAAATTACGATGAAGCTTTGGCAAAAATTGAGGAGTTTGATTTTGACCTGATATTTGCGGATATAATCCTGGGAGGTAAGACGGGTATTGATTTTTTGAGGGAGGTGAGGAAAAGAAACATTACTTCTCCTGTAATCATGATCACAGGGGTTCCTGATATTGAGACAGCCTCGGATGCCCTTCGGCTGGATGCCTTTGATTATATACCGAAACCGGTTCTTAAAGAGCCATTGTTACGGATTACGAAGAAGGCGTTACAGCATAAGGCGTTGGTGGATGAAAAGGAAAAATACCGGTTGAACCTCGAAGCTATTTTTAATAGTGTAAAGGATGCAATTATTACGGTAGATAAGGAATTACTCGTACTTGAGATTAATGAGGCTGCTAAAGATATTTGTAATCTGTCTCGTGAAATTATCGGGGAACCACTCCGTTCTCTTCCGCGACACTGTAGTGGACAATGCCTTATTACTATCAAGGAAACCATTAACAAAAATCAACCTTTAGAAGTGTACCGTGTTGAATGTAAGCATAAACTCCGCCCCCAACAGGTAGTTGCTATTACCACATATCCTCTTGTAAATAATAAAGGGGTATTTTCCGGTGTTGTTCTCATAGTAAGTGACGAAACGCATTTGGTGGACGTTGATCATAATACGAAAGGATATCAGCAGTTCCATAATATCATTGGAAAGAGTGAGAAGATGCAAACGGTTTATTCATTTATAAAAAATTTGGCCAACGTTCAGACTACGGTGCTTATTACGGGTGAGAGCGGTACCGGCAAGGGCTTAATTGCAGAGGCATTGCATTGTAGCGGTGACCGAAATAATAAACCTTTTGTTAAGGTAAACTGTACTGCTTTATCAGAAAGCTTGCTTGAAAGTGAACTTTTTGGACATGTGAGAGGTGCATTTACCGGTGCCATTCATGACCGGGTTGGGAGATTTCAAAAGGCAAATGGTGGTACTATTTTTTTAGATGAGATTGGTGATATATCACCCAGGATGCAACTCCAGTTATTGAGGATATTACAAGAAAGAGAATTTGAGATGGTTGGAGACTCAACACCTATTAGGGTGGATGTGCGTGTTATTGCAGCTACGAATCAAAATTTGCAGGAAAAAATTAAGAGTGGTGTGTTTCGGGAAGATTTATATTACCGCCTAAAGGTCGTGGAAATACACCTGCCGCCACTAAGAGAAAGAAGGGAAGATATACCGCCTCTGGTAAATTATTTTTTAAATAAATATAGTAAAAAATTACATAAGGAGATTACAGCAATTTCTTCAGACGTCCAAAAATTATTCATGGAATATTCCTGGCCGGGAAACGTCCGGGAACTGGAACATACCCTGGAACATGCCTTTGTTCTTTGTCAACAAAGTATAATTACCGTAGATCACTTACCTGTTGCACTGAAAGGATTTGTTGAAACGAGACCGGATTTTCAAGAAGATGTAAAAACCGATGAACCGCAAGCGATTATTCAGGCACTTGAGAAAACCTCCTGGAGTAGGGTTAAGGCTGCCCGTTTATTGGGGATGAGCAGAAGTACCTTTTACCGGAAAATTGAAGAATATAAAATAAAAATGCAGGATATTTAAGGTGTTACGGAACACTTTGTATGGAATTGTGGAGCAGTTCGAACGTATTGAGGATATGTCCTGAGACACTTTTGTCCTGAGACATTTTTGTCTCATGAGACACTTTCAGGGCCTATAATCCTATTTTCATTCCCCGGTTATTTTCTCCCCCGGTTATCACACAAATATTTTACCATTGTGTGATAACTGTTTCTTTTCTTCATTTTTAATTTCCATTCTATTCACCTACGTGCTCTTTTCTTGAAGAGGTTTTTTCCAGAAACTATACGTTTATAAGCCTATATCTATTCTAGATTTATGGGTAATTAATCTGTGGGTGGTAATTATTGTCAGGGTTGTTTTTCAATAACTATGCCTCCCTTTATTTTTATGTTGCACATATAAAAATTTTTGTTTTTTGCCATCCTGTTTATCATTTCAAAGAGCAAACGATGGCAGATAAATATCTTTCTATAAATTCTTGGTATATGTTTTGAATATTGAACTGTTACTAACCTGCATTTGGGGTGTTCTCATGGACTGCATATTGGTAGTAGTAATATACTCCTGAAATTTCAGTATGTATCATAAGCCGAGAGTTTAAATTTGAATCAGAACCCTGTTCCGGTCCAGGATTTTTTGAAGATGTTTTATTAAAAATTTAATTTTACGTTTTGCTGAATTTCCCAGAAAGGATGCAAAAAATGTTTGTATTAATCGTTGGAGGAGATCGTTTGGGATGTATCCCTAAAGAACTTGATAAACTTGGAATTAAACAGATACAGCATATAAGTGGTAGGGGCGGACAAAAAATTCGCAGGACGACTCTGGGAAAAAAGGTTTTTATTATACTGCTCTATGATTTTGTTAATCATAACCTGGCAAATAAGATGAAGAGATTCGCGCATAATCAAGGAATTCCTATCGTTTATGCGAGAAGATCATGGACTTCTATTTACAAAAATATCATAGAGAACCGTCAGCAATTGAGTAAAGCAGGGTTGCGGTTTTAATTCAGCGGGGCTTGCAAGGACTCGATGTGTATCTATGTTTATAGAATATCTGGGTAAATAGTATTCCCTTACGAATAATTGGCGGATTGAGGTAGTGTTCAGATTAATCGGTATGAAGCCATGAGCGAAATGAACGTAAAAGAGAGATTACAGAAACAGGCAACGCCAGCAGCGGGAGATTTCAATAAATGGTACTGTCCTTTTATTAAAAATCCTCCTAACGAAAAATGCCATTGTGTTACAATGAATAGCTTAAGTATAACCAAATTAATATATTACTGTAGTAAAAATTTCCGGGAATGTGAAATCTATAATATAATTTCTCAAAAGGTTAATAGCGTTTGAATAGGGTAAGATGTATAGATGAAGTAAATTTATGATTCCTTTTGAGATACCAGCTTAAATTTGTATCATTTTTATTCTCTTCCGATTAAGATAAGTCTATTTTCTTTTTTGTTTTAATCTTCTATATGTTGCAAATTCCCTGTCTGCCTCTTCCTTCATACCTTTTTTCTCATAAACAATGCTAAGGTTAAAATGAGGGAGGGCATAGCTGGGATCAGCCTCTATAGCCTTTCTGTATTCCCTGATTGCTTCGTTGTACATTCCTTTTCGCAAATAAAGATCACCAACTTCATTATACACGTCTGCAGCTTCCGTGCTCAGTTTCGTTGAAAGATGCTTTTCCTCCCGGAAAGAATTAGATGTGGTTGATGCAAGCACGTCTGGTGGGGATACGGGTACCGATAAGGTCATTACCTTAATTTCTCTGTTACGTATTACCGCAAGTTTTGCTTCTTTTCCGGCAGATGCTTGTATTAATTGTGTTAGATGTTTCCTGCTTTCGACTTTTTCACTATTCCATTCTGTAATGAGATCTTCTACTTTAATACCTGCATTTGCTGCAGTGCTTCCGGGTAATATATTAGCAACAAGTACGCCATTTTGCTTCTTTTTAATCTGAAACCATTCTCTGTTTTCCTTCGTAAGATTGCAAGCTAAGAGTCCCAGGTGATTGTATGATTCTAAAAATACAACTGCCATACCCTTGCACCATGATGTGTGCCTTACACCATAATCTGTTCCTCCCAGCTCTCCATATCCTTGCCATGATTTTGATGCTCCGGTATCGTACTGGACATTAATTACTGCCTGGGCACCTACGGTACGGGCCTCTTCTTTTATTTTAAAGATCAGGATGTCTTGTCCTGAAAAGCCAAATTCACCAAGGCTTACCATACCTAATTTCTTATAGGCAATATCGATATCGCCTGCACATACAAATACATCATCTGTTTTCTGGATGGTTGAGGACTCCGCATTATTGTGGGATTCCAGTACAGCCTCTTCGCTTTTAAAAGGTGATATTCCCCTGAGCAACCGGGCGGTTGAATTACAACCAGTGATAAAGGTAACGAGGGCGAGGGATATAATTGTTTTACTATTCATCGTTATTTTTTATCTTCCTTTTAAACTTTGATCGTATTCTTGTTTTATTTGAATGTAATTTTGCTTCAAGGCTTATTAAAAATCTGTTGTAAAACTTTGTTTTTCTGATTTTCTTAATGAGGGTGGTCTTGCCGGGAAAATTGGTAATATATAATCCTGCAAGTATCGTTAATAATCCGGGGCCGGGTAGGATAAGCATTCCACAGCCAATGATAATAAGAAAAACACCTGCCACATTTTTTACAACAGTTCTCATGAGCACTTCCTAATCATAAAATACTTATCAACAGGACGTGATACTTTTATCAGTATCTTTTGCCCTGCGTTGGCAGATTTTACGGGTTCATTGTATTCGTTTCTTATGTCAAGCACTTCACGAAAATCATCATGTAAACGCTTCCCCATGATCTCTACAGGTGTATTATGAGAAATCCTGTTTTTTACGAGAACTTCGGCTATGTCTTCTGAAAGGACATTAGAGATTGTTCCAAGGTAATTATATCCTTTTATCGGAGAATTTTCCGGATACATTGTCTGGCTTTTATATCCTTGGTTCCCAAAAAAGAAACCAGTTCCATATTCCCTATGACTAACCTTCTCAAGTTCTTCGAGCCATCTCGGATCGTAGAGATATTTATCAGGGTTTGCAAAATACTGATCTATTGCCTCTCTGTATATCCTGGTAACAACAGCAGCATAATACTGGCTTTTCATCCGTCCTTCTATTTTCCATGCCGTAATACCTGCACGGACTAACTCTGGAATATGCTGAATCATACAGAGATCCTTGGAACTTAAAATAAACGTGCCGCTTTCATCTTCAATAATAGGATATGATTCATTCGGCCGTTTTTCCTCCCGGAGGGTGTAGTGCCACCGGCATGAATGAGAACAGTCTCCAAGATTTGCATGCCGGTTTGTCAAAAAGCTGCTCAAGAGGCAGCGTCCAGAATACGACATGCACATAGCTCCATGTACAAATGCCTCGGTTTCTGAGAGAGAATTCTGGGTGATTTCCTGAATCTCGCCTAAGGTTAATTCCCGGGCGAGGATTATTCTGTGTATACCCTGTTGATACCAGAATTCGACAGACTTTATGTTGGTAGTATTCGCCTGCGTGCTGAGATGGACAGGAATATGCGGGGCAATTTCTTTTACCGTCAGGAAAATGCCAGGATCTGAAATAATTACAGCATCTATCGGGATTTCTGCAAGTTTTTCTATATAGGATCGTATACCACGAATATGGTAATTATGCGCAAAAATATTTAACGTAATGTAGATTTTTTTGCCACGGTCGTGAACCCATGCGGTAGCCTCTTTCACTTCCTGCAGGGTCATATGAGAGGCGCCCATGCGGAGATTAAAACCTTCCCCACCGGTATAGACAGCATCGGCACCATACTCTATTGCGGTTTTCAGTTTCTCGATATCCCCGCCTGGTGCAACGAGTTCCGGTTTTTTATTGTGTACAGCATCTGTTTGTATCATAGATTTTTGAAATACTCGTAAATATTTCTGCACAGTGGTAATAAATAAAATGTGTATAGGCTCTGTACGTTTTTTATTTCCTAATCATATCTAAATATGTTTGCAGTATAAGCTGAGCAGTAATCATATCGATTCGCTTTTTTCTCTTTTTTCTCGAGAGGTCTCCTTCTAACATAGCCTTATTGGCCCTAACGGTGCTGAGTCTTTCATCCACGGTTTTTATAGGAATATGGACATGCTTTTTTAATGAATCGATGAAGGCCAGGACGGTAAATGCTTTATCGCTGAGGGTATTATTCATATGTTTTGGCAGACCAACAACAATTTCTTTCACGTCCTTTTCACGGACAATGTTTGCTATTTTTTTTAAATCTTCCTCCCTGTGGGTACATTCTATCGTTGGTAATCCTTGTGCGGTAATTCCAAGTGGATCGCTTATTGCTATGCCGATTCGTTTTTCACCATAATCGATTCCAAGTATACGCATACTGAAAATATTGAGTTAATTTACTCCCGGTAATGTTATTTATGAACTTATCTTTCTTACAATAATGAATCCAATATAATAAATCTACTCATACGTCCTATAAAAACAATTCCCTTTATCAGTATCCGAGGCAGAGAAGGAGAATCCCGGTTCCAATGGGCATAAGCAGATTATCAAATGATTTTAATGGTAATGATTCTATTATACTTGAAAAGGTTGCCGTAAGTAAAGCTACTGGGACAGGGAAATATACACACCCACAGAAAAAAGCGACTATCAAAGCCGCCAGGGTGCCTTCATAACTCTTTTTTTTATTATAATGAATGCGATAATTACCAAAACTTTTTCCAACTAATGTTGCAGCTGTATCAGCAAATGCAACGATCCAGATAGCAACAATCGCAATGACAGCAGGAAAAAAATGTAAAGAAAAAATCGCACCGAGAACCAGGGTTACTGGTCCAAGTGCGAAATCTCGTTCCTCAGCTTTACGGATACTGGATTTTGTTATCCTTCCCAGTATCGGAAATGAGTATCCATTAACTCTTAAGCATTCAGAAATCAAATAAACAACCAATACGGCAAAAAGTACCATGATAGTTGTGTGGTAGATGAGACTTGAGAATACCGGTACAAATGCAATCAAAACATGTAGCAGTTTTCTCCGAATTTCCTGATACCAGGAGTGTACAAACTGCTTGTGAATGCCTGCAAACAGGGTCTGGAATGTATGAGCGTCTGTTATACTGAGGATGTCGAGTACCTCTGCAAGGTTCCTGCTGTCAATAAGATAATGTGCCCGCTGCCGTACGGCATAATGAGCGTTAACGCCAATATTAATACTGGCTTTATGCATAATGTCAAGGTTATTCCGGTCGTCCACGAGAACAACGGTATTCTGCCAGGTAAGATTATATTTGTTTAAGAGTTCTTCAACAAAATCTCTCTTTCCATTGGGGAGTACAAGACGTCCGGATACCTCTCCTGTCAGCTTTTTATTCTGTATACCAATTTCTATACCGTAACCGTCATTTGCTGATAACCGCATTGCAAGGTCTTTCACAAATACATCAGGTACGCCACTGCTCATAAGAATAACAGAGTAGCCATTATCTCTCAATACCTCAATGGTCTCTTTTGCATTACCTATAAGAGGAATATTCTGATAAACCTTCCGGGCATACTCAAGCTCAATACCTTTAAAGCGTTCATATACCTGAAGAAGCAGTTCTCGAATAGAAATTTTATTCAAATTAAAGAGAAAGCACAGGAGTGCAGTTCGAATATATACAAACGCTCCTAAAGAACGTGCCAGATGGAGAAGAAATTGCCCTTTAAATAGGACACCATCTACATCCATAATAACAATTTTTTTCATTGCAGTAGGTGTATCTACCATATACTTCCTGGAATAGTGTTGTAAGAAATTTCTCTAGAAATAGTGCCAAAAAGAGATAGTATTTGCGGCATAGTACCCATGTTTTATGAGACGTTAGAATAGTGACACTACAATTCGCTTGAGAATACCCAACCCGACGAATACAATTACGGGAGAAAAATCTATACCCCTAAAAGGTGGAATAAGTTTTCGTACAGGATTTAATACCGGATCTGTAATCTTGTAGAGAAATTGAACCGCCTGGTTATACGGATTGTGCGGTACCCAGGAGAGGACAATTCTAATAAGTAATGCGATCTCATAGAGACTGATAATTTTACCTAAGAAAACCCCCATATAGATACTCCTTTTGCTTAAATGAGTAAAAAACTTCCTAGACTATGAATGAGTTGTTAACACTTAAACGATGAAATACTAACACATTAAAATATTGAGAGCAATAAAAATAAATCCTGAACAGTAAGTATATATGCCCTGTATGATTACTTGAAATATGCAATGCTGCATGATAAAATTCTCCCTATATGGATTTTATGAAAATCTCCTTATAGTTTCCTTCTCAGATATTTTATGTTGAGATGAATGTTTTAAATAGAGGAATACAGGTTGAAGATCGAGAACGGCTCAATAAGTATTAAAGCGACTACGCAGATTATATTGGATGAAATTCGTTCTGTACTTGAGAAGATTGATGATCATGCTTATCAACAGTTTATTTCATCGATTCTTACTGCAAAAAATATATTTGTTACAGGGCAAGGACGGTCGGGTTTGGTATCACGTACCTTCGCAATGAGACTTACCCATATCGGTTTGAGTGCTTATTGTGTTGGCGATGCTACAACCCCGAATATTGATAAGGGTGATTTATTGGTAGCATGCAGTAGTTCTGGCAGTACTCATATCACTTGTTATATTGCAGGATTAGCTAAAAATTCACACTCTATGATAGCTGCTGTGACGTCTCAAAGGAACTCCCCGCTCGCACGAGGTGCAGATGTTATTATTGAATTGCCTGTACAGGAGGTAAGTACCAATTATAAGAATAACGGATCTATTCAGTTTCGCAGTACCCTTTTTGAGCAGGCATGCCTTGTTTATTTAGACGGAGTTATCCTTTCGCTTTTAGCAAGGTTGAATAGTTCTGAGCATGATATGCACAAGAGGCACTCCAATCTTGAGTAGTGCTTGCCGGAATCAGGTGTTATTGTTGTAGCACATCAAACTCCAGTACAGTTTCAAAAGCGGGAGAAATACTTAAAGGAGTTATATATACGCTTTACAGACCACTGAGCGAGTAGTGCAGCTATTTTTAGAAAAAGTGCCACACTCATGGTACTTAACAATATCTCCCGGTACATCTTTTTGCCCGATATACTATCAAATAATGCCCTTTTGCATAATGGATGGTTCTTTGCAGTTTGGATAATAGGGGTAAGAAAACCATAACGTGTGCCCCAGATAACAAATCTTCTTACCGCTTTTGCATAAGGAAGATCTTTCATGACTTCCCGAAAACTGTCTGCATATGTGCGGAAAGCCTCTTTCGATATACCAACATGCATCATTGTTTCTGCGGCAGCAATGCCCATCAGGCATGCTGCATTAACTCCCTTACCCTTAAATGGGCGTATGAGACCAGCGGCATCGCCAACAGTGACATATCTATTCCCGAAGAGATTTTTTGCAGGTCTTATAGGAAAACAACCGCGATGGTAATCAAGTTTATCCAGCGACTCTTTAAAATTTTCGGGAAGTATGGCTAAAACCTCAGGTAATCGAAGAAATTTGTCCATAGACCTGGATGAAATCTTTGCACCTGCGATATTGATCGTATAGTGATCTGCCTTCGGGGTAATGGCACCGAATTCTATTCCTTTACCAGAAGGTAAAAAGGCATGGATATATCCATTGGTATTTTCTAGTTCATGAAGTTTTCCTTTCGGGTGGAATTTGGTTAACAGAGTAAGAATGAATCCCGGTGATTCATAGGATGTTTCACTTTCAAATACCCTGTTGGTGCCCTCTTCAAGACCAAACGCCCCAACGACAACGTCAGCTAAAATATGCTTTGTATCGCTGTACACCGTAACCTTATGTTTACCAATCTCTACATCAGTAACTTTGCTTTGGATGACCGTTGCGCCAGCCTCTTTTGCCTTTTTTAAAAGATAAGCGTCGAATTGAATCCTGCGGACTGCGTAAGAGATTTCTCCTTCTCCATCGAGTTTGACAATCTGTCCGTCAGTATGGAGGTAATAACCTGACACCTCCCTTTTAACGAGATGCCATGGAAACGGGATATTAAGTTTTTCTTCAAGAATACGTTCTATGGGTTGTGAAAGGACTCCGGCACATTCGTTGTGTTCAATACCACCTTCAAAGTCTTTCATCTCATACAGGATGACATCTATGCTGATATTCTGTTTTTTTGCGAGATTTTTTAAGGCGATTGCACAACTTGCACCTGCAGGTCCCCCTCCAATAATGGCGACCGTTTGCCCATTTTTCAAAGGACCTAATTCCAGTTCTTTTTGAGATGTCACTGTTTTGTCTTGTCCCGGATGCAGGTGGTTATCCAGATATTCATATGCTTGTTTTGCAAGGGCAGAAAAGATATAGGGGAACATCAATACATGGAGACGTACATCAATAACCTTGAGGAAAATCTCTTTATAACTTGCATTACCGGTAACCATATTCCATAGAATGCTGTTAATCTGTCTTGATTCCCAGGCATTTTTATGTTTCATAAGATGATCAATCTGAATATTTACCAGCTGCCGGCTGGATGTGGTATAGCCGTGTATACCAAATATAAGATTACCAAAGAAGTTATCCTGCGCTAAAAGTTTTAATGCAGGGATAAAATATCCTTTCTTAAAATCATTTTCAGCGATTCCATTTTTGAAGATGGTATATGATGCTAGTTTTGCAGTATCAAAAGCAGACCCAATGCCATTCTTATAAGTACGTGAGATGCTGGCATCTCCTACGATAACAAATCGGTTGGTATACGGGTGGGTGGCATGGGAAATCGGGATTCTCGGGAAGCAAATACAGAGATCTTTTGGTAATGACCATCCGTCGGGTAGAAGTTCTCGTACTTTAGGGTGTTTCAAGAATTCTGTTAAATGTGCCTTTGTAATATCTTCTTTACCAACAAGAGAAACCGTAATATAATCTCCCTTCGGTATGAAGGCAGCAAATTTGATGGGTTTGATTCCTAACGCAAATACAAAAATGGTATTGTGGAAGTTTTCCTGAATAAACGGGCGTCCTAAGCGAAGTTCTGCATTACAGGTACGCACGGATTGCGGTTCCCGGTATCCAAATTCCTTGCCCACAATCCTTTTAATCAGAGATGTATTAAGACCAAATGCCCCAACGACAAGATGTGCGGATATCTTTTTCTTTACACCTGCTTCGGAGTAAACAATATTTACCAAATCATGCGGGTTTTTTGATAGCTCTATTTCTTCTACAACGGCAGGGATAATCTTTGCGCCCTGGGCTGCGACGTGCCTGAGTAAAAAATCATCAAAACTGACATTGTCCGTTAGCCTGGAAAACCGGGGGCCATTCCCCCGAAATATTGTTACAATCTTCGGCTTATGTCCTGGTACCGGGTGATATAATGGAATGCCACGCTCTTGTGTTTGAAAATAGTAGCCGTTAATCTCCTGCTGGACGTGTGTCTTTGGTAGTACAATCCCCTCAGATTCCATTCTTTCGATAAGGGTCTCTGACAGGACTCCTGCACACATATTACAACCAACAGGGCCCTTCTGAATAAAGTCCCTTCCATTAAAGATTGTTAATGAAAGATTATATCCGTATTTCCTTGCAAGCTTGAGGGTGAAATAGGTAAAGAAACTACCTGATGGCCCACCGCCTATAATTACAATACTTGAATTGTTTTTTAAAGGAAGTCTCATGGAGAATGATTTCTCATAAATACAGTGAGAAATTGTAGTATCGCTCATGGATAACGGGGTCCGTATCGCGATGTTTGCTTTATGTTTGTCGCTGACCGTTTTCCGATTTTTTCTGTTCTTCTAAATATTTTTTGACTGCCAATTGAGCAATTGCAAATTCCTCGATTTTTCTTGCTCTGCGCAGTACATGATGCCATTCTTGCTCGGTGCCGTAATCCCCTTCTTCTTTTATTTTCTCCTCTAACTTTTTTAAATCCATTTCTAATAAATCAAGCCTGTTTTTAAGGTCTTTCATACTCTCTCCAGGAATACAACAGAGGTGTATATGTTGAGCACAGGTAAAACACAAGTTATAAAGAGTATCGTATCTGCTTTCTCTCTATTCAGTTTCATGGAATTTCTGGGGATTTATTATTTTTCAGTGCTGAGAGAGAACTCATTTTTGGCCTTATCTACCCAACCCTTGGCTGTATAAGCAATACCAAGTTTTTGATGGGTTTCCTTATCCCGGGGGTTATAAGTTAATACCTTTTCATATTCGCTGATTGCATCATCAATGGACCCCTGAGAAAAATAAGAAGAACCAAGGTTGAAATGGATGGAAGATTTTTGTTTTGTCTTATTTTCAGAAATAAGTCCTAAGGCTTTTTGGTATTCAGTGATAGCTTCAGTGTACAGCCCCTTACGCTGGTAAGCATAACCAAGATTATAGTGAATTTCAGCAGAATCTGGGTTCTGGATAACAGCTGTCTGAAAGGCACAAATAGCTTCATCCTGCGCATCCATATCCCGGTATAAAAGACCCCGGTGATAATAAATTTCAGGATAGCTCTCATCCGTCTCTATAATTTTGTTGTATGCTGCCAGGGCTTCAGAATATCTTCCCTGATTTTGTAAATCAAGTGCATATCGAAATACATCGTCGTTATTCATTACTTTTAGTTTGTTACTGAGTTGTTGAAGATATACGGCCGTAGAGGCATCCTGTTGGGATGTTTCATCTCTATGGTTTTCGTTCTTTATGTTTCCCGGTGTATAGAGAATTCCCACGCTTGTAGACGGTGTGTCGTTCTTACCACAACCCACCATGAAAACTACAAGGAAAAAACACAGAGATGTTGCTATGCAATTTTTCATAAAATGGAAACCTTTCACATAAAAACATACCTTCATCCTATTTCAATTTTAAAGGTTAAAGGAATCACTAAAAATTTGCAAGAGAATAAATTAAGGAGGAAAGATTTCGTACCGTATTATTGACGGTCTGTTTTTATTGGTAATGAGAATTCTGTGAATTTTCATGTTGTTTATAGTTTTCCTTTGAATTAAGTACTTTTACCTTTCTGCCGACTCTTTGTAATCTCCCCTCAGCAAAAAGGCGTATTGCTTCGGGGTATGCTTCATATTCCTCCTTTAATACTCGTGCAGCAAGGGTATCCGGGGTGTCCTCGAAGAATACGGGAACGGCTCTCTGGAGAATAATAGGGCCGGTGTCATAGGTATTATCGGCAAAATGTACCGTACATCCGGATACCTTTACACCAGAGTTAACGACTGCTTCATGAACCTTTCTGCCATAATATCCATGCCCGGAGAAGGCAGGAATAAGGGCGGGATGGATGTTCATAATCCTTCCTAAATATTTCTCGGGAATTTTGTAAAGATGAATAAAACCTGCAAGGGCAATCAAATCGATGGAATACCTATCAAGTTCCCGGGTAATAGCACTGCTGAATGAATCAATATCCTTATAATGTGAATAAGGAATAACTGCCGTAGGTATGTTATTCCTTATTGCCCGGTCTAAACCAGCAACATCATACTTGCTACTTATAACAACTTGAATATGGGCGTTGAGTTTTCCTGCTTTTATCTGATCGATAAAATTTTGAAGGGTGCTGCCGCTTCCAGAGATTAACACCCCTAACTGAATCTTTTTCACCATAGGTATTCGTAGATTTTTTTAAATTTTATGAAAAACATTGACAAAAATTTTAATGTTTGCTATGATGCCAGTCTTTACGGTACTTAAAGAATCTTATAGACTTACAACCATTTTTAGCTAAAATATATAAAAATTAAAATCATATGTCAAAAAGAATTACGGAAAAATCAGAAAAGCTGTTTGCTGAAGCGCAAAATCTTATACCCGGCGGAGTGAATAGTCCTGTGAGGGCCTTTGGCGGAGTTGGTGGTACGCCGCTTTTTATAAAATCCGGCGCAGGGTGTTATTTAACAGATATTGATGATAACAAATACGTAGATTACGTGGGTTCATGGGGTCCGCTTATTTTAGGACATGCGGAACCACGGGTGATAAGCAGAATTCATGAAGCCGTTACCAATGGTATGAGTTACGGGGCCCCGACAGAGTTAGAAGTGATACTAGCACAGCTTATCAAGGATGCAATGCCTTCTTTGGAAAAGGTAAGAATGGTAAATTCTGGTACAGAGGCAACAATGAGCGCGATCCGTTTGGCGAGAGGATTTACGAAACGTGATGCAGTAATCAAGTTTGATGGCTGTTACCATGGACATGTGGATAGTTTGCTTATTCAGGCAGGTTCAGGTGCAACAACTTTGGGAACGCCCACGAGCCCGGGTGTCCCTCAGGATTTTGTTAAACATACGATATCGCTTCCATACAATGATATAGATGCAGTGAATGAAGTTTGTTCAAGACGGGGAAAGGATATTGCTTGCATCATCGTTGAAGTAATTGCCGGAAACATGGGTGTTGTACCGCCGAAGAAGAATTTTTTAGAAGGACTGCGGGAAATAACAAAAAAGCACGGGATTGTTCTGGTCTTTGATGAAGTAATGACGGGTTTCAGGGTAGCATACGGCGGTGCTCAGTCACTTTATAATGTTATGCCAGACTTAACAACATTAGGAAAAATTATCGGTGGCGGTCTTCCGGTAGGTGCATATGGCGGTAAGAGGGAGATTATGGATTGTATATCGCCTGTAGGTGCTATCTATCAAGCCGGTACGCTATCGGGTAACCCCGTAGCTATGACTGCTGGTATTGTTACATTAGAGATATTAAAAGACAAGACTTTATATCAGTCTCTGGAGGAAAAATCTCAGCGATTGGCTGCAGGTATGGAAAAAGTTTGTAAGGATGTCGGGATACCTGCATACCATACACGGGTAGGTTCGATGATGTGTACATTCTTTACTGATCAGCCGGTTATCGATTATGCTACAGCAAAATTGTGTAATACAAAACGATATGCAGGGTTTTTTCACGGCATGCTTGACCGGGGATTCTACTTTGCACCGTCCCAGTTCGAGGCTGCTTTTATGTCAACAGTTCACGGTGAAAAAGAGATCGATGAAACTGTTGATGCCTTTAAAGAGGTCATAAAAGGTTTTTAAATAACATATGGCAATTATAAACATAAATAAAGATATTAAAGCTATAATTGAGCGTATCAGTAAGATGTGTTTTGATACTGAAGCGATTTTAAACTTCTGCATGGAAGGCTTTATGAAACATAAGATGGAATCAATCGATGAAGCAAAAAAATTAAGCCAGGCTATTCATGAGGAAGAGAACGAATTAATGAACGTTCTTAGTGATAAAGGTGTACAATCCGATGCAGATAAAGATATGATAAAATCGCTAATGGCAGTTATCGGAAATGTGGAAATGGCGATTACTGGGATAGATGATGTTCTCCGGCATGTACAAGTGAAGGTGAATGAAGGAATATTGTTTAGTGACAAAGGTGTTAGTGAGATCGGTCATCTCTTTCGGGAGACTATTGATGTTTTAACAGTTGCTGGTGATACGATTTTAACGAAAAATGAAATACTGAAGAACCATATCCTTGATAAGTGCGCAAACATTAATCGGACGGTTGATATTTATTCTGAAGAGCACGAAGAGCGGCTGATTAAGGGTCTCTGCCAGCCCCAGAGTTCTACATTATACTTAAGTATTGTTAACTCTTTAACGAAAGTGATTTGGCATACGAAACAGGCGATTGACAGATTCTTTATGAGTAAGTGATATTTTGTTTCACACAAAGAAAGATAAGGATAACGAAGCATACCGAATTGTTGGATTGATAGGAGGGTTTGGTTTTACGACAGCCGGGGCCATAGCAGGCGGGTATTTTTTGGGTAGTTATTTAGACAAAAGATTTGATACATATCCGTGGCTTACATTAATCCTTATCTTGTTAGGAATTACAGGAAGTTTTATAGAGTTTTTCAAATTAGTAAAGAAATTGTCAGGGGAGAATAAAAAGGGTCATGGCGATAGAGGATAAGGAAAAATTACTCTTGTCTCTCGATAGTGGGTTTCCCGATAGGGTGCTCAAGACGTCCTTTTTTTTATCGCTACTCATGATTATCTGTTCATTATCCTCTGTGTCGCTTATATCGACATTAAGCCTTGCGATAGGTTGTTTTATAAGTCTTGGTTTCTATAAAACATTATGGTGGACGATACAACGGGCTATATCGTACAGAGGTGAAAATCAAAAACCTAAGATACAAAGATTTTTTTTAAAGATAGGCCTCCTGAAATACTTCACTATGGGGGCAATCTTACTCTCCTCTTGTTTATTCTTGGATATTAATATAATTGCGACAGCGCTAGGTCTTGGTATTGTTATTATAGTGATGATGATGAAAATTGGAAGTAAATTGATTGTAGGTTATGTAAACAGAGCAGTTAAGGTACCTTTTAAAGATAGTAACGTATGAAATTTTTAATTTGATATAAATGAAGAAAGGGGTGAAAGTCGAGTGTCTGCTGCAGGTGGAAATGAAAATACAACAGAACTACCATCGTTTGTGGATTTGGTACCAGTTGATCCTCATAGCCAATTTTTAGGCCTAACAAAGCATGACTGGGTACCAATTATCATGTCTGCAACGATAATTATATTCCTGGGTATATTTTCTATCCTTGCAACCATGAGATTGAGAAAAATTCCGGGCAGGCTCCAAGCTTTTTTAGAAATTATAGTACTAGGGCTTGAGAATTTTACCCGATCGCAGATGGGACGAGCTGCAGGGCCGTTTATTCCATTTATTGGGACATTATTCATATATATTTTTACCATGAACATGTTAGGGCAAATACCGTTTTTTCACTCACCAACGAGTAACTTTAATACAACCATAGCTCTAACGTTGATTGTCTTTTTTGTTACCCATTACCAGGGAGTAAAGAATAACGGTGTTGTAGGGTATCTTAAGCATATGGCCGGGAAGCCAATTTGGCTCGCTCCGTTAGTATTCCCATTGCATTTAATGCAAGAATTTCTTTCACGTCCACTATCCCTATCAATGCGTTTATTTGGCAATGTTATGGGAGAAGATACTATTATTGCAATATTTATTGGAATTTCTCCGTTTCTCCTGGGGTATATACCCTTACCAATGCATCTCCCGATGGTTTTTCTTGCCTTGCTGGGAAGCACAATACAAGCAATGATCTTCTCATTATTGGCAAGTTTTTATATAGCGGGTGCGATTGGCATCCATGAGGAAGAAGAACATCATTAACATTTTTTGAAAAGGAGGATGTGAAGTGGTTTATTTTGCAGTGTTGGCAGTGTCGGTAGCTTTGATAGCAATTGCGGCTTTTGGTTGTGCTATTGGACAAGGTATGGCAGTTTATGGCGCAACAACGAGTATCGCCAGGCAACCAGAAACGGCAGGCCGGATACAGCTTGTTATGTTCGTAGGTTTAGCCTTTATTGAATCGTTAACAATCTATTCATTGATGATGTCCTTTATGCTTCTTGGAAAATTACCAAAGACAGAAGCCGTCCTTGAATTGATTCAGCATGCTGTAAAATAGTTAGGAGGGGATGTCTTGGATATTTTAAATACCTTGGGAATTAATTTTAAGTTAATCATTATCCAGGGAACGGGTTTTTTAATACTGCTCTTTGTCCTTAAAAAATTCCTTTTTGGTAAGGTTTCTGCCATGATTCAGGCTCGAACTGATGAAGTAAAGAATACCTATGAGAAGATTGAAAATGATATGGCAGAGGCGGAGAGGATCAGATTAGAGTACCAAAAGAAGCTTTCTGAGACTGAAGCTGAGGCTGCACGGAGGATTCAGGAAGCAATTAATGATGGCAATCGTATGAGTGAAGAGATTGTTAAGCGTGCCAGGGAAGAGGTTGAACAAGCCAAAATCAAGGCACAGGAAGGTATTGAGCAAGAACGGAAAAAGGCACTGGCTGAAATAAAGGAACAGGTTGTAACCCTTTCCGTTCTGGCTTCTTCCAAAATCATTCAACAATCGATAAGTCCAAAGACTGCTGAAGAGATCGTCGATGATTTTATTGAAGAGATAGGGGAATTACGTGTTAGATAAAAGTGTTGCAATTACATTTGTTAATGCCCTGTTGGATGTCGCTTCTAAAAGGGGGGAGTTTGAACGGATAGAAAAAGATTTAGACTTAGTTTCTGATGTAATTACAAGACATGACAACCTGAAAAAGGTACTCTTTCATCCGACAATTTCGCGAGATGATAAAAAGGATTTAATCAAAGATGTATTTGGTGAGCCAGTCTCAGATCTTATGAGGAACTTCTTATATTTATTGATAGACCGAAGAAAGGAGCGGGTGTTAGAATTCATTTCTGAGATATATAAAGAGGCTATTGATGAAAAAAAGGGAATCGTTAAAGTTAGGGTCCAGACAGTAATCCCTTTGACAGGGGAAAGGCTGGATAACTTCAAGAAGCAGTTACATAAAATTACTGGCAGGACACCGGAAATCGAGATTGTTCGCAACCCCGATATCCTTGGAGGAATGATTGTTCAGATCGGGAATAATTTGATTGATGGGAGCGTTGCAAATAGGTTACAAAATCTGAAAAACAAATTGCTGTCAGTACGTACAGCGTAGTTTGATCTAACCATTTTCTATAAAAAGAGATAAGTGCTTAGTATAATTTACTCATGTATATCGGTAAACTATACAATAACGAGACAATAAATGTGTGGCAGGATTTATTCCTGCCACATGTTTTAAAATTTGGTAATTTTTATTGAGGTTCTTTGATCACGTTTATTTGTAAGTGAAATAATAATTCACAAAGAACGTGGGAAAGGATCTAAATAATTTTAGATAGGAGTAAGGGGGTATGGCACTAGCATCCACTGATATTACTTCAATCATTACAAAAGAGATTGAGGGTTATGAGGAAAAACTAAAATTAGAGAATGTCGGGTATGTTATGCAGGTGGGAGATGGGGTTGCGCGTATTTATGGTTTAGATAACTGTCTTTCTAGTGAACTATTGGAGTTTCCTGAAAACGTATACGGCATCGCTATGAATCTTGAAGAAGATAATGTTGGCGCAATTCTTCTTGGTTCAGATGAAAAGATTAAGGAAGGTGATATTGTAAAGACCACAGGAAAGATTGTACAAGTTCCTGTAGGTAAGGCATTATTAGGACGTGTTGTGAATGCGTTAGGTCAGCCTATTGATGGTAAAGGGCCTATTGCTGCCGAAGAATTTAGATCTATCGAAGGTTCGTCACCGAATGTGGTCGAGAGACAGCCTGTGAAAGAGCCATTACAGACAGGCATCAAGGCCATTGATGCCATGATACCAATTGGGAGGGGGCAGCGCGAGCTTATTATTGGTGACAGGCAAACGGGAAAAACCGCTATTCTTATTGATACGATTATAAATCAGCGAAATACAGGTGTTTATTGTATTTATGTTGCAATTGGACAAAAAATGTCTACCGTTGCTGATGTTGTTAAGACATTGGAAGACCACAAAGTGCTGGATATAAGCATCGTCGTAGTAGCTTCCGCATCTGACCCTGCTCCGCTTCAGTATATCGCACCATATGCCGGTTGTGCTATGGGTGAATATTTTCGGGATAACAGTATGCATGCTGTAGTTATGTATGATGATTTGTACAAACATGCAATTGCATACCGCCAAATTTCGTTATTATTACGGCGTCCGCCCGGTCGGGAAGCCTTTCCTGGTGATATATTTAATCTTCACTCACGATTGCTTGAAAGGGCTGCGAAACTGAGTGATGATTTTGGCAGCGGCTCTTTAACTGCGCTTCCCGTTGTAGAGACACAAGCGGGTGATTATTCTGCTTACATTCCAACCAATGTAATCTCAATTACCGACGGCCAGATTTATCTTGAAAGTGATCTGTTTAATGCTGGTATACGCCCTGCAGTCTCGGTCGGATTGTCGGTATCAAGGGTTGGTGGAAATGCCCAGATTCCTGCAATGAAGAAGGTAGCCGGCACATTACGGTTAACCCTGGCTCAGTATCGGGAGCTGGCTTCCTTTGCACAGTTTGGTTCTGAATTGGATAAATTCACACAATCACAATTAGCTAAGGGAAGCAGGCTTGTAGAGCTTTTAAAGCAACCACAATATTCACCGGTACCGGTAGAAGAACAGATTATGGTAATCTTTGCCGGGATTAATGGATATTTGGACGATATTGCTGTTGGTAAGGTAAAGTCTTTTGAGAGTGAGTTCCTGAAGTTTATGAGAGAAAAATATGCCGCTATTGGTATTGAGATTAAAGAGAAGAAAAAGCTTGATCAGGAAGTAACTCAGAAATTAGAAAGTGCTATCAAGGAATTCAAACAAAATTTTGTAAAAAAGGGCTAAGGAATGCAGAGTACTCGGGAGATTAAACAGCGTATCAGGAGTATTACCAGCATTAAACAAATTACCCGGGCCATGGAGATGGTTGCAGCGAGCCGGTTAAAAAGGGTTGAGTCCAGGGTATTGGCTTCAAGAGCATATACAGAAAAGATGCATATGGTGCTAAGCCATCTGGTCTCCTCGGTAGAGGGAACACATCCATGGTTTACTGAAAAAGAGCAGAAGGTACCCATTGTAACTGTGCTGTTAATTACAGCGGATAAAGGGCTTTGTGGAGCGTATAACAATAATATTATACAGAAAACACTACGATTTATTAGAGCTCAAACTGATAAAAAGGTTAAGCTAATCCTGATAGGAAGGAAAGGGTATCTGTACTTTTCTAAAGGGGAATATGCCCATATGATCGAAAAGTACGTTCCTGAGAGTGTAGAGAAGATCGGGTATAGCCAGGTGCAGGAATTAGCGGTTCAATTAATCAAAGGTTATGAGGAAAGTGAGTTTGGTGAATTACAGGTATTTTTTACAAAATTCCACACGGTGATGCAATCTTTCGCTACCAGCATGCGGTTACTACCTATTGAGAGAGATATTTTTGAATCAAAAGAGCAGCCAGGTGGTGAATATATCTTTGAACCATCGGCAGCACAGATACTCAACAACCTTTTTCCCAAATTTATTGAAACTAGGCTTTATCAGTGCCTCCTGGAATCATTAACATCCGAGTATGCTGCCCGGAGGGTTGCCATGATTGCTGCAACTGAAAATGCCGGTGAGATGATTGATGAATTAGTTAGTTCTTATAATAAGGCCCGGCAGTCTGCGATAACAAAAGAACTGCTGGAAGTTGTTTCTGGTGCTGAGGCCTTGGTCCATAGATAAAAACGAAGCATAGAGGATACACAAAAGGTTTTATAGAGAGGAAATGCTTTGTTTTCTTTCTTAACAACGGAATGTGTGATGTCTTTCCTCTGGGATGTAGTTTTACTCTTAAATCAAAGGAAGGAGCTAAATATTTGATTAAAAAACAAAATAATAATAAAGGAACCATTGTACAGGTGATTGGTCCTGTCGTGGATGTGCGATTTGCACCCGATAATCTTCCTGCTATAAAGAATGCAATTGACATAAAAGATCCGAAAAGAAATATAGCCGTTATTGTTGAAGTTGCACATCATTTGGGTAATGATACTGCCCGCTGCATTGCAATGTCTTCAACAGACGGGCTTATCCGCGGTATGGATGCCGTAGATACGGGCGCGCCAATTACCGTACCGGTTGGAAAAGAGGTCCTGGGAAGGGTGTTTAACCTGTTGGGTGAACCAATCGATAAACAGGGTGATGTAAAGACGAAAAATCATCTCTCTATTCACCGTGCGCCACCCTCATTTGAAGAAAGAGAGACAGTTACCACGGTTTTAGAGACAGGGTTAAAGGTTATTGACCTCCTTGCACCGTTTGCCCGGGGTGGAAAGATCGGAATGTTTGGAGGTGCGGGAGTAGGAAAAACTGTATTGATTATGGAACTGATCCGGAGTATTGCTACGGAGCATGGTGGTTATTCCGCTTTTGCCGGGGTCGGCGAGAGAACCCGTGAGGGAAATGATCTGTGGCTTGAAATGAAGGAATCCGGGGTTATTGATAAGACGGTACTGGTCTTTGGCCAGATGAATGAACCACCCGGGGCCAGGCTGAGAGTGGCTTTGACAGGTTTGACTATGGCAGAGTATTTTAGGGACATGGAAGGTCAGGACGTGCTTTTGTTCATTGATAATATTTTCAGATTTGTTCAAGCGGGTTCAGAGGTGTCGGCACTTTTGGGCCGTATGCCTTCTGCCGTTGGTTATCAGCCTACATTAGCTACGGAAATGGGAGATTTACAGGAAAGGATCACAACGACAAAGAAGGGGTCAATTACATCCTTACAGGCTGTTTATGTCCCCGCAGATGATTTTACCGATCCTGCACCGGTAACAACATTTCCCCATCTTGATGCAACAATTGCCCTGTCCCGTCAAATTGCTGAATTAGGTATCTATCCCGCTGTAGACCCGTTACGGTCAACGTCCAGGATTCTTGATCCAAGGATTGTAGGGCAGGAACATTATGAGGTAGCAAGGGAAGTACAGAGGATATTACAGCGTTATAAAGAACTCCAGGACTTTATCGCTATTCTGGGTATGGAGGAACTTTCGGAAGAAGACAAGGTATTAGTTGCCAGGGCAAGAAGGATACAACGATTCCTGTCGCAACCATTCTTTGTTGCTGAACAATTTACCGGTACAAAAGGAAAATATGTGCCATTGAAGGAGACAATTAAAGGGTTTAAAGAAGTAGTTGAGGGAAAGTATGATAGTTTACCTGAGCAAGCCTTCTACATGGTAGGTGGTATTGAAGAAGCGGCTGAAAAGGCAGAACAGATGGGTAGGTAAAATATGGCCAAGACATTTACATTTGAGATTATTACACCTGAAAGAGTTGTTTATAGTGAGCATGTTCAAAGCGTTTCTGCCGATGGGACGGAGGGCTCATTCGGCGTTCTTGCGGATCATGCACCATTAATTACAGGGTTAAAGACGGGAATTTTGACAGTTCGTGATTCAAATAATAAGACAATACGATTTGCCATTGACGGGGGATTTTTTGAGGTTATGGCAAACAATGTTGTTGTACTAACTGATGCATGTGTTACGGAAGGTGAAATAGATGTTGAGAAGGTTCGTGCTGAAAAGGTCCTGGCGGAAAAGACCCTGTCCAGTGGAGAAAGTGCAGAGGAAAAGCAAAAGGCACAGGCTGCTCTCAGGCGCGCCAATACCTGGTTAGGTTTAGTAAATAAGTAAGATCCCCCCGATTTATACAATACTATTTACTGATATATGATGTTTTCTATCGGAGAAATAGCACTTTACCTATGATTCATACATGGGTTATGAATAATAATTAATACAATGCCTCTTAATACGTTAAGAGGCATTTTTTTTCTGAAGTATTTAAATTGAAAAATATAAAAAATATGGGTATAGTGTATAGCATAGAAGGCTATCTGGTTTTTTATATTGAGGGTTTTACTGTATAAGATATATGACAATACTCGTTACGGGTGGTGCAGGATTTATCGGAAGCCATTTTGTCCGCCGCATGATTAATCAAGATACGCGGGTGGTGGTACTCGATAAACTAACCTACGCTGGAAATCTTGAGAATCTCAGAGATATTACAGGAGATTCAAGGAGATCTAAACAGTTCACATTTTATAAAGGTGATATCTGTAATCAGGAGTTGGTTGAATATATTTTATCAACGGAAGGAATTGATGCGATTATCAACTTTGCTGCAGAGACCCATGTTGACCGGAGTATTCTTAGTGCAAGTGCCTTTATTGATACTGACATGAAAGGTGTTCTCGTGCTGCTAGAGGCATCAAGGCGGTATGCTATAAAGAAGTTTATACAAATATCTACCGATGAGGTTTACGGAACGGCTTATCATAGTGCCTTCAAAGAAACGGATGCCTTAAATCCTGGTAACCCATATTCTGCTAGTAAAGCTGGAGGAGACCGATTAGCCTATTCGTATTGGATAACCTATAAATTACCGATTATTATAACGAGGGCATCGAATAATTATGGTCCGTATCAATACCCGGAGAAATTTATACCCCTCTTCATTACGAATGCAATAGAGGATAGAAAACTTCCCCTGTACGGTGACGGAAGGCAGATCAGAGACTGGATTCATGTTGAGGACCATTGTGCCGGTATTGACTTTCTCTTAACGCATGGAAAAGATGGTGAGGTATATAATATTGGGGGTGGTAATGAACGATGTAATATTGATACGGCAAGCCTTATCCTCGATGAACTCAAGAAGCCCGGAACGCTAATAGAACATGTTAAAGATAGGGAAGGACATGACAGGCGCTATGCTTTAGATTGTACAAAGTTAAAAGCTTTAGGTTATAGACCGAAAATAGAATTTGAAACTGGCTTAAGGGATACCATACAATGGTACAGAGATAATGAGAACTGGTGGAAACGGATAAAAAATAGTGAGTTTATGGGATATTATCATAAACAATATAACCATCGTTTTATTTCTCCTTGTTTACAGAATCAGTAAGCTATATCCCAGAGAAGAGGTGTATTATGCAGATTGCAATAAAATGTAAAAACACGAAATGTATTTCAGATTTTAAAGAAAAAGTACTTCGAACATTAGCGTTTATTTGTGGTCTTAAAGAAAGATACAAGCCATTCCTGAAGGATTGTTTTGTGATATATATGGGAGTAAAAGTCGGTCTCATTCTTCTTGCGACCTTTTCTGCAATGGCCTTCTTGTTACTCTCTATAACCCCACGCCTTTCCCTGGAAATGTCATTGACGAAGGCACTCCTGTTTACATCACCGTTAATGCTTATTATTATGTTGAAACTATACTTTATCTGCAAGATTATCGTAACATATGATGAGTCTCGCTTGATAGTTGAATCTATTATCAGTCGATTGTCGTTTAAGAGCAGGCGATGTTTACAGCAGATAGAGGAATCGTTTCTGGGAGATTTATCACAGCTCTCACCGGAAAAGATTAAGAACCGTTTTTCTGTGTAGATTGTATTCTATAATTATTGACCATCATTTCTCCCAGAATTAAATGACTATATATGGAATATAATGTATCCGTACGTTTCTTGATATTTGTTCATGTATCTTTTGACATAAGTCAAGTTAAATACGTAAGATAAAGAGAATTTAGAGTTTAGAAGGCACTAAACCAGGAAAGCCTTACGGTAAGATGTTTGTAAAGAGCATCTCTGCCGTAAGGCTTTTTTTATGGAATCGCAAAAAAGTTTTATGGGCTATTTATGTTGGTATGATATTTGAACATCTCCTGTATTGGTGTAATTCTTTGTTTATCTGTAATTAAGTACCTGTACATAAATATTTGCATATTGAAACTCCCCGGTAATACAAATGTACAAAAATTTGTGGTCAGGTACCTATATTCGGCAATTAGGACTTTAAATTCAGGCGGGAGGTTGAAAATATGAGAAGGGCATACCTGTTTATTGGAATAGCGCTGATTGTATTCGGAATCATATCTTTGGTATATGAGGGCATTACTTATACAACGAAGGAAAAGGTATTAGAAGTTGGTCCGGTTGAAGCAACTGCTGAAAAGACCAGGAAAATCCCGGTACCTCCAATTGTTGGCGGGATATCGTTAGCAGGTGGGATTGCATTAATAATTATAGGGTCACGGAGATGAAAAAAGAAAAGATGATGAATAGGGCAAAGGTAGTACCCAGATAGTGGTTGAATAGTATCGTTGAGGTTAACTGATGTTTGTTACCTATAATAGTATTTAGATTTGGTGGGATACCTTTGCACGATGAAGGAGGAGTATCATGAGAAACATGTTAAAAAATATACTTATTTTTACAGTAATCATTCATATAGTAAGTTATATTAATGCCCAGGTTAAAGAAACGGTAGGGGAGGATACCAGTGATATTGTTATTACACAAAGGGTAAAGGAAGCGTTCGCTACAGACCCTGCTGTTAATAAGGGTGATATCAATGTAGAGACGTACGAAGGTGTGGTGCAGTTGAGCGGTTTTGTAGATACTTCTGAACAGGTTTCCAGGGCAGGTGAGATTGCAGCCGGGGTAAAGGGCGTTAAATCGGTTAAGAATACTCTCATTGTGAAGGAGGAAGGTTTAGGTGAATTTATTGATGATTCTATTATTATTGCAAAAATAAAGACCTCTTTTGCTTTAGATCCAACGGTTAGCGCGCTGAGTATTAAGGTAAATTCTCTCAATGGAGCGGTACAGTTGAGTGGTTTCGTGGATTCTGCCGAAGAGGCCCGGAGGGCAGAAGAGATTGCGGCTGGTGTCAAAGGTGTTAAACTTGTTGAGAATGATATTATCGTAAAATAAACATCTTTATTACATCAGCGCATATCGTAAGGTAAATACTCGCCTTACAAAGTTTAACGAATGCAATAGATAATCAATATGATACGTGTTAATGTTTATGAACAAAATTCTTCAGAAGGAGGAAAATACGGTATGAAAGGTCAAATAAAATATTTCATTGCTTTAGTGTTCATTACGATAATAATTGGTTGCAGAGGTACAGAAACCCGACGAACCACCGGTGAATATATTGATGATGCCGCTATTACTGCAAGGGTTGAATCAGCCTTTGTCGCTGATCCTATTGTTAGTGCATTGGATATAGATGTAGGCACGAATAATGGTGTAGTACAATTAAGTGGTTTTGTCGACAGTGCTGAACAAGCCCGCAGGGCCGAGGATATTGCGGAAAATATTGAAGGTGTCGAGGCCGTTGAGAACGATATTATTGTAAGATAGGAGATATGAACTTTACCCAAATCTTAAATTGAGTATTTAAAAAGTTTCATAATTGATTTTGTATTTTATTTTGGTGTACCAAAAGAACAGGGAATGTATAGGAGCATTCCCTGTTCTTATGATAACTATTCCCGATTGAAATGATTTTCCTGCTTCAGATTATCAGCGTATATGATACTTTGTCTCTGAAATCCTACTCTGTAGTCGAACTGATAACACACATTAGATCACCTTTGGTCCAATCATAGTAGCTAATGCATACATCATTTGATGTGCTCAGCGCTATAGCGGTATGTCCACCTACATTTCCCCTGATATCTAAGGTCTCTATCTCCCATTTGCCTGATGCGTTACTTGCATACTTGAGATTATCTTTTGAACTGTCATAGTAACTGATGTATGCGTTATTTGATGCATCAAGTACGATTGAAGTATGTTGGCCTATCCCTATACCATCATCAATAATGAATCTTGCCCATAAACCTGATATATTATTGGCATATTTGAGGTCGTCTCTGCTATCATCAAAGTAGCTAATATGAATCCTATCGGATGTATCAACTGCAATGGAAGAATACATACCTACATTTCCCTGACCATCCACCTTTGTTGATGCCCATTGTCCGAAGGCATTTGTTGCATATTTCAGATCGTCATTTGTATCATCGTAATAGCTGATATGCGCATTACCTGATGAGTCAAGTGCTATAGATGAGAAAGCCCCTACATTTCCATTGTTATCAACAACCGTTGTCTCCCATGTACCTGTTACATTCGTTGCATACTTAAGATGACCATTTGTCCTGTCATAGTAACTGATATGTGCCTTATCAGACGCATCAATTGCTATAGAGGTATATTCACCAACGTTTCCATTACTATCTACGGTTATAACGGTCCATTTTTTCCCGTTATATACCGCATATTTCAGATCGCTGTTTGTATCATCGTAATAGCTGATATGAATGTTATCCGAAGAATCAAGTGCCAGGGAGGTATACATACCTACCTTTTCCTCATTATCTACAATTTTCTTGGTCCAAGATCCTGTTTTGTTTGTAATATACTTAAGGTTACCATGAAGTGAATCAAAATAGCTGATATGTGTCTTATCCGATGAATCGAGCGCCACGGATGTATACTGGCCTACAACTCCGCAATTATCTACAACATCCTTTGCCCACGAACTTAAAATATTCGTAATATACATAAGACTCTTACTGGAATAGTTATAGTAAGATATATGCACTTGGCCGTTTTTATTAAGCGCTAATGATGTGTACTGGCCTGTAATTCCGTGAGCGTCAGCGATTACTATGTTCCATTGTCCAAGGGTATTCGTGGCGTACTTCAGATCTCCCATGGTTGTAGAATAGTAGGCGATATGTACTTTGTCAAATTTATCGAGTGCAATAGAGGAATAACGTCCTACCCTTCCGGAACTATCCACCGTTTGTTTTTTCCATAACCCTGATTTATCCGTAGCATATTTCAGTTTGTTGTTTGTGGCATCGTAATAACTAATATGAGCCTTGCCTGATGTATCAAGCGCTATGGAGGTATATTGACCTACATCTCCTTTCGCATCGACAATCTTTTTTGCCCAGGAACCCGATGCATTGGTAATATACTTAAGGTTACCTTTTGTGACATGATAGTAGCTAATATGGACTTTGTCTGATGAATCGAGCATTATGGATGTATACCGGCCTACATCTTCCCATTTGTCCAGTCGCCTTTTGGCCCATGAGCCGGATGCATTCGTGGCATATTTGAGGTCACCATTCGTAGCATCATAGTAGCTAATGTGTATTTTATTTGATGTGTCAACCGCCATAGAGGTGTATAGGCCTACATCTCCCTTTGCATCTAAAACCTTTATGACCCATGATCCAGATTCATTTGTTGCATACTTCAGATTTTTATTATACCAATCATAATAACTGATATGCACGTTACCTGATGCATCAAGTGCTATAGAGGCATAATAACCTACCCCGGGTGACCGATCTACAATTCTATATTTCCAATTATTACCATCATGGTATGCATAATAGAGACAATCTCCTCCATATGTAATATGAGGTCGATTGTTGGTATCGATAGTGATTGCCCTCGAATAGCACTGTGTAATATATTTTGGATGGTCTATTGCCCTCTTTTCCCACACAGTTTTAGCCGGAACATCCATAACAAATAAAACAAGACTCATGAAGAAAGCCAAAGGTATGCTGAGTAAAAATCTTTTATTGGTCATATCCACTCCTTTTCTTACGATATATACTACACCATTGATAGAATGCGTATAAACAAACTACTCTGCTCTAAAGATAGGTTTCCTGTTGCACCTCCTTCTAAAAATATCAAAAAGGGAACAATATAAGTTTTTCTTTTGAATTATTTTATATGGGTGATTATAAGATTGTGCTAGAGAGGCATGTTTAATCCCTGAAAAAGTTATATAGAAAAACCTATACCAAACATTTTTTATAAAGGTGAAAACCAAATGTTGTTAAATAATAAAATTTACCTAAGTTTCCGATTTTAAAAAACTAAGAATGAATTATTTTTACTTTTGTGATGTGAGTCGAAAACGCTTTATCAGGGGATAATATGGATATGATAGAGGAGAACGAATGCAGAAAAAAAGAAAAACTGTGACAAGTTACAGACATGTAGCATGTTACAAATGATGACATGTCGCATGTTGCAAATGATGATACGTTGTAGTCTTAAGAAAAGGTATATGGTCTGAAGCGAATACTTGTGGATAAAACAGTGAAGTGCTACTATAATATTTTAGAAGTATAGAGTTAATAGTATAAGTTAATATTTTTCCTTATTATAAGTATGCAAAAAGAACAATGCAGGATATCCTGGCTGTATTATACACGTAAGGTTATCCAATTCCTTTCTTATTTTTTCTTTATTTACTTGCTTCTTTTTCTGGATCCCTTCACAGAGAGAGATCTTTCAGGTAATATATTTCTTCGTATGAGTCCTCTTTCTGCTGTAGGGGCAATGGTTGCTGCAAAAACATATATTATAAAATACTGGCCTGCTCTTGTTATATTCCTGTTAACCATTCCTTTCGGACGCTTCTTTTGTTCGTGGATTTGTCCGCTTGGAACAACGATAGATATTACCGATCATTTCCTTGCTGGTTTTCGAAGGAGGTCTTACAGGAACGTGTATGATGGCCGTAAGGCAAAGTATTACTTACTTGCTTTTCTCCTGTTCAGTTTGTTTTTTAGTCAGCAGTATGTTGGATGGTTTGATCCGCTTTCTCTTGCAACAAATGTATATACAATAAGTCTTCATCCTTATGCAGTCCATCTTATTGATTATCTTTTTGAATATCTTGCTGCTTTCCCTGTTGCAGGGGATTTTTTTATTTTGATTCATAAAGGTATTCAAAATATCCTCTTCTCTTACCACGCACCTTTTTTTAGGGCACATGGAATTCTTCTCTCTGTATTTATTTTATTGATTGCCTTTGGTATGGTGTTCCGGCGCTATTGGTGCAGGAATATATGTCCTATGGGAGCAATCTTTGCCCTTATTTCAGATTGGTCATTCAGGAAAAGAACCGTTTCATCGTCATGTACAAGTTGCGGCCTTTGTGTTGAAGCTTGTGGTATGGGTGCAATTGAAAGCGATGGCAAGAGTACAAAAGAAGGTGAGTGTATTTTATGTATGACCTGCCAAAAGGTATGTCCGGAGGATAGCGTTTCTTTTAAAAGAGGGCAACCGGTAGAGCAGAGGAACACCGTTGATCTCTCGAAGAGGGCATTCATCCTTACGGGTTTAGCTGGTGCAGTCGCGGTACCTTTGCTGAAATTAGATTATAGAAAACATGTCAATAAGGGAAGGGTCTCTGTTATTCGCCCGCCAGGTGCTGTAGATGAAGAGGGATTTCTTGACCTCTGCGTCCGCTGCGGTGAGTGTATGAGGGTTTGTAAGACAAATGGATTGCATCCGGCATTATTAGAAGCCGGCATTGGAGGTGTATGGACACCTAAACTTATTCCAAGGATTGGATATTGTGATTATGGTTGTGTACTCTGTACTCGTGTATGCCCATCGGGCGCACTGAAACGCTTATCGCTGGAGGAAAAGCGTGAAACAGCATTAGGTAAGGCACGGATAGACCACAATCGGTGTATCCCCTGGGTGGGATATGCACGGCTTCCTGAATTAGAAAAACAGTGGCAGGATTTCAATTGCGGTGTATGTGAAGAGGTATGCCCCGTTCCTACGAAAGCTATTCACTTTAACACCTACACAGATGCTCATGGGAGAGAGATACGAAGACCCTTTGTGCGAGAGGACGTCTGTATTGGTTGTGGTTTTTGTGAAAAAGTTTGTCCTGTTTTAGGGATGTCGGCGATTGTTGTAGAAGGTATACAACCTCAAACACGAATAAAACAGGGAAAAGGTCTGTCATCGGATAACAACTTCCTTCCGGAGACTATTGGGGGGTGGAAAAGGGTCCTGAAGCCAAACATGTATGCGGGTAAAGAAAAACTTTATGAATACATCAATGGGGGTGCAGAGCCCTATTTATCGTATTCGTTTATCCGGGTTTCCACTGCTGAATATTCATCTGAAGCGGATAAAAAGATCTTTATTGACATTTGGGAGTTTGGTTGCTCTGAAGATGCCTTTGGAGTTTTTAGTAAAGACCGTGCGGGGATGAACATAGGATTGGGTAATGGGAGTGCATTATTTGATAATTATCTCTGTTTGTGGAATGATGTATTCTTTATAAGAATTGAGCCGAGACAAGGTGATATATTACCCGAGGAGATTATTTTTATCGGAAAATATATTATCAATTTGATGCCGTATAAAAAAACACAGTTACCAGCCGTAATGAATTATCTCCCCCAAGAGTATCTTATCAAGGAAAGTCCGATATTTTTTCATAAAAAAATCGTTCTTGATAATCTGTATATTTCCGATAATTTTATTGAGGAGAACGTGTTTCACCTCAATGAGAAGACAGATTGTGTTGTAGCAGAATATAAAGCCGATTCTCATGGAGATTCTTTAAAACTTATGATTGTAAAATACCCTGATGATAATGCTGCAAGACTTGCTTTTCATGATGTAGTGGCGTTATGGCAAACGTGGAATGAACAAGAATCACACACAGGGATAATTCATACCTTTAAGGACAAGACTTCCCGTTATACTTCTTGTTTTCTTAAAAAAAATATTATAGGGATGGCATTTCTCTCTATAAATAAAGATTCTGCAGAACTGTTGCTCAAACTTATATTAGAAAAACGATAAATTTTTTGTTGCAAAAAAAGGTCTAATTTTGCTATAGTATAAAAAATATAATAATATTGCCAAATTGTGATATGTTGATCAGCAATGAGATAGTTATAGGAAAACTAAGTACTCTGAAATTTTTATTCTTCATAAGGAATTTGTTTAAATGATAAGTAAAGAAGTGAAACAACGGCTTATTAGTGACCTTAAAACTCATGAGAATGATACAGGTTCGCCAGAGGTGCAGATAGGATTATTAACAGAGCGCATTAATCATTTAAGTAGTCATCTCAGGGAACATAAAAAGGATCACACTTCTCGCAGGGGGTTATTAAAAATGGTCGGGCGTAGATCAGCATTACTGAAATATTTATCAAAAAAGAACAACGAAAGATACAAGAATATTATCGGTAAGCTTGGTATTCGAAAATAATTAATCTTGAGGAGGATTTGTAGACTAATCAAAAATGTATAAAAAAAAATTGTCCATTCCTTTTGCTGGTCGAAGGAAAAAAGTAGGAAACAAGCGAAGTTGGAGGTAACAAATGTCTTATTGTAAAGTAGAAAGAATGATCGGCAAAAGAATGCTGAGTATAGAGGTAGGCAAGGTTGCAAAACAGGCCGATGGTGCAGCAATAGTTCGATATGGAGATACTGTAGTCTTATGTACGGCTGTTTCGGCAGAAGCAAATGAAGAAGCAAGTTTTTTCCCTCTCACCGTTGATTACAGAGAAAAAGTATATGCGGCGGGAAAATTTCCGGGGGGATTTTATAAAAGAGAAGGAAAACCTACCAATAAAGAAATATTAACCATGCGGTTAATAGACCGCCCTATCAGACCACTCTTCCCAGAAACATACCTTAATGAAGTTCAAATTATGTCCATGGTTCTTTCCGCAGATAAAGAAAACGATCCGGATATCTTTGCAATGGTAGGTTCATCTGCTGCTTTATCCGTTTCGAGTATCCCGTTTTATGGGCCAACAGGATCTGTAAGGGTTGGTTTGGTTGATGGGAATTTTGTGGTGAATCCTACCCATTCGGAACTGGCCGTGAGTAGTATGGACCTGGTGGTATCAGGAACAGAAGATGCTGTTACCATGGTTGAGGCATCCAGTAAAGAGGTTCCTGAAGAGCTGATGGTGGATGCTATTATGTTTGGCCATATCTTTATCAAAGAAATTATAGAACTTCAGAAGGAGTTATTATCTGAATATAGAAAAGAAAAACAGCCTGTTCCACCTTCAAAAGTAGATGTGGCACTTATTGAAGAAATTAAGAACAAGTACTATGCGCAAATAGCGGAAAGGAATGTAGTACCCGGAAAACATGAGCGAAAGCAGGCACTGAACGAATTACAGAAGCAAATAATTCATGAGTATTGTACTGATAATGAAGGTGCCCCTTCGGAAAAGGCAGTTAAAATAATCTTTGAAGAGATAGAAATGCTTGTAGTTCGTGATCAAATCGTAAAAGAAAATAAAAGGCCAGATGGGCGTGGGGTAAAAGATATACGTCCTATTACCTGCGAGGTAGGAATGTTGCCGAGAACTCACGGTTCTGCCTTATTTACAAGGGGTGAGACACAAGCCATTGTTGTAACGACGCTTGGTACACCTATGGATGAGCAAAAGGTAGATACCCTTGAGGATGAATATTCAAAAAAATTTATGTTGGATTACAATTTTCCACCTTTCTGTGTAGGTGAAGTAAAACCGTTGCGTGGACCAGGCAGGAGGGAGATTGGGCATGGGGCGCTAGCTGAACGTGCACTGGAACCTGTGCTGCCGCCACAGAGTAAGTTCCCATATACTATCCGAGTTGTCTCAGATATTATGGAATCTAACGGATCATCCTCCATGGCTACTGTTTGCGGTGGTACCCTCTCCCTGATGGATGCAGGAGTACCCATAACTGCACCGGTTGCCGGTATCGCTATGGGTTTAATTAAAGAAAAGGATACCGTATGTATCCTCTCAGATATTCTGGGAACAGAGGATCATCTGGGCGATATGGATTTTAAAGTCGCGGGGACAGAAAAAGGCGTTACTGCATTACAAATGGATGTTAAAGTCTCCGGGATTACAGAAAATATCTTCAGGGATGCTCTCATACAGGCGAAAGAAGGAAGACTCTCTATAATTCAAGAGCTCAAAAAGGCAATTGAAGAACCAAGAGAAGAGATTTCTATCTATGCGCCAAAGTTAGCACATATTAAGATTAACCCGGAAAAAATCGGTATGGTAATTGGTCCCGGGGGTAAAATGATCAAAAAGATACAAGAAGAAACAGGTGCAAAGGTCGAGATTGAAGATGATGGTACCGTTATAATTTCTTCAATGCTTAGTGAATCGGTGCAGAAAGCCAAAATGCGGATTGAGCGCATGACAGAGGAAGTTAAGGTTGGCAAAACATACATGGGAAAGGTTCTTTCTCTAAAAGAATATGGTGCTTTTGTAGAAATCCTTCCAGGACATGACGGACTTGTGCACATTTCTGAACTATCCGATAGTTATGTAGAGAGAGTTGAAGATGTTGTACAGGTTGGTCAGGAGATCTTGATAAAAGTAATTGGAATAGATGATCAGAAAAGGGTTAAATTAAGTAGAAAAGCTGCCCTCAAAGAAACACAACAATCCGAACCTTCAAGTGTGTAAAACTCTCCGGTGTTACTTACGTAATATTTAGCTGAAAGTTAATTATTAAAAAATAGGTAAATGGAGGAGGAAAGCCTGTATTTTATTAATTATATTTTAGTTTTTAGGAGGTGGAAAAACGTAAAGAACAAAAATAAGCTTAGATGTATGTTGTAATGTTTTAAGTTGTATTTACTCAAATAGGAGAGCAGTATGATGGCAATAGGTAAAGTTAAGTGGTTTGATGCAAAAAAAGGTTTTGGTTTTATTGAAAAGGAGGGTGGTGGTGATGTTTTTGTTCACTACTCAAACATTATCGGAGAGGGATTTAAGACACTTGAGGATGGAGAAAAGGTAGAGTTTGATATTGTTGAAGGGGCAAAAGGTTTACAAGCCCAAAAAGTAACGCGTATCGCTTCCTAAAATAAAGAGATACTCACTGTATGTTAGTTGAGCCAGGAGGAGAACAATCAGGTCTTTTTTCCTGGCTCTTTTTTTATAAAGGAAAATGTGATTTATTATTTAATCGGTGCATTCGCATCTGTTATTCTGGTTATTCCCGTTGCCTTTTTCTATATACAAAGGGTTATTGAAAGGACAAGAGGACTTGAAAAAAGAGCGATGAATTCTGAAAGGCTGGCTTTTGTTGGTACCCTGGCAGGAGGACTTGTCCATGAGATTAAAAATCCACTCAGTACGCTCAATATAAATCTGCAGCTTTTGAAGGAAGATATACAGACCATGACAGATGAAAAGAGCGAGAGGATATATAGAAAGGTACAGGTTTTACAAAAAGAAATATTACGTTTGGAAGAGATCCTTAACGATTTTCTTCGGTTCGCTAAGGGGAAAAAACTGGAATTAGAAAATTGCGATATGAATGAAGTTCTCGATGAGGTTGTTGATTTTGTTACACCGGAATTAAAACAAAAGAATATCGTAATACTAAAAGATTATGCTGCCCATCTTCTACCCTGTCGTATTGATAGTAACCTGGTAAAACAGGCGATTTTAAATGTTATCATTAATGCAGAACAAGCAATGGAAAATGGTGGGGAACTTATGATCCGTACATCAAAAGATAAAAAGAATATACAGATCGATATCACAGATACAGGTACTGGTATTCCTAAAGATAATATAGATAAGATATTTCATGTTTATTTTTCTACAAAAAAAACAGGAACGGGTCTTGGTCTTCCAACAACAAAACGTATTATAGAAGAACATAAAGGAACGATTTCTCTTTATAGCGAAGAAGGGATGGGTACTAAGTTTTCTATACAGTTACCAACAGATTTGAAAGATTAAGTTATGACAAACGATACCGTTATTCTTGTTATTGATGATGAAGAAGAGCATGCAAGTGCTGCGGCAGAGGTTCTGGAGAAAGTAGGATACAGATGCCGCATTGCGAAAAGCGGTAAGGAAGGGCTGAAGATCGTTGAAACGGGGGAGGTTGATATTGTTGTTACAGACCTGATTATGCATGATATTGATGGTTTGCAAATACTTAAGGCAACAAAAGAAATATTGCCGGAGGCTGAGGTAGTCCTGATTACGGGTTATGGTACAATTGAGACTGCCGTTGATGCAATGCAGAAGGGTGCTGCCACATATCTTTTGAAGCCAATTAATATTAATCACTTGCGTGCAGAAATTAATAAGCTGGTTGAAAAACAAGCCCTTATAAGAAGTAACAAAGAGCTTCATAAACGGTTGGATGAAAAATTTGGACTATCAGGTATTATTGGTAATAGTTCAAAGATGCAAAGGGTATTGAATATTGTTAAACAGATCTCCGGTACAAGCGCCACGGTACTCATTACTGGTGAGAGCGGTACCGGTAAAGAACTTATTGCAAAAACTATTCATACTAACAGCCCCAGGAAAAATAATTCACTGGTTATTCTAAACTCAGCAGCAATTCCTGAAAACCTCCTCGAAAGTGAACTCTTTGGACATGAGAAGGGTGCTTTTACAGGAGCCCTCTATCAGAGGAAAGGAAAATTCGAACATGCCCATCGTGGTACATTATTTCTTGATGAAGTGGGTGATATGCCCCTCTCTACACAGGTAAAATTATTACGGGTAATCGAGGATGGTGTCATTACCCGTATTGGTAATAACGAATCCGTCTCGGTGGATGTCCGCATAATTGCTGCTACGAATCAAGATCTTGAAGAACTTATTAAAGAGGGTAAATTTCGGGAAGATTTGTATTTTAGACTAAACGTTGTTTCTGTCAGATTACCAGCATTAAGGGAAAGGGTAGAAGATATTCCGTTGCTTATCGATGCATTTCTCCGTGAATTTTCACAGGTATACAAAAGAAAGATATCAGGTATATCGCTAGATGCAAGAAAGATTCTGTACAAATATTCATGGCCGGGAAATGTAAGGCAATTAAGAAATTGTATTGAGAGTATGGTTGTTGTTAGTACAAAAGATATCCTGGATGTTGAAACTATTCCTGACCATATTATTCAGCGAAAGGATAAAGAGCAAAATTCAGTATGGTTGCAACCGGGAATGACAGTAGAAGAGGCAGAAAAGGAATTAATTAAAAATACGTTGGCGGCTGTAGGCGGAAACAGAGAAGACGCATCAAAATTACTTGGAATTGGTGAACGTACTCTTTATCGAAAAATAGACCGATATGGACTCAAATAAAGGTCTGTATGAAGGTGATAGTAATAGGGTAACGCCTATATTCGTTTTCCTCAGGCAAAGATAAAAATAATCGATATGTATGTTAGAGATTAAATTGTGTGTTAATTGTAAACGGAGTTTATCCAGAGACGATATTAATTCTGGATATGCGGAATATCAGGAAAGTGGAATACTCCTTTGCAGGGAGTGTCTGGCATTAAAAACGAGAAAAGAAAAAGGATATGAAGAGAAGGATTTTATTCTTGAATCCTTACTAAATGAACTAAAAGGTATTAATAGAACCCTGACCTATGAACCTGCTTCGTGGCTTAACATCCTTGCCTCCGTTATCCAATGTTTTGTTTTTGGCTCGCTCGTTTTTGCATACCTAAATCGTAATGGCGACGTCCATGCATACCTGTTACTTGCATTAATCTTTCAAGTAATGGCATTAACCTTTTTTACAATAAAAAAATAAAAAAGAACTGTTGACAAAAGACACTTTATTTTTATAATGTGTATTCATAGTTATATAACAATTATTATTTATAAAAAGGAGAATGAAAAATGAGTGTGAGGGTCGGACTGGATGCACCTGAGTTTACTTTACAGGCAGTTGTCGGGGACACATTTAAGGATATTGGTTTAAATGAATACAGGGGAAAATGGATTGTTCTTTTCTTTTATCCGCTTGATTTCACCTTTGTCTGTCCCACTGAGATTACCGAGTTCTCAAGACGTGACAATGAATTTAAGGCGTTGAATGCACAAGTCCTGGGGGTAAGCGTTGATAGCGTATATTCCCACAAGGCATGGCTCAAAGAACTTGGAAACCTTAATTATCCTTTACTGAGTGATATTACAAAAGAAGTCTCAAGGAAATATGAGGTCCTCATCGAGGACAAAGGCATTACACTGCGAGGAACATTTATCATTGACCCGGAAAGAAAAGTGAGATATCAACTAATTCACGATTTAGGTATTGGGAGGAGTGTTGAAGAGGTACTCAGGGTATTAAGTGCCTTACAGACGGGGGAACTCTGTCCGGTTGAATGGAGGCCGGGCAAGAAGACACTGGGTGGAGCGTAGTGGTGTGAAAAATGGTTACCAATTCTTCATGGAAGCTGGAAGCCTTAGTACTAGTGATTATTTATTTTTTAATGTTTCATATTGGGCAAAAGCCTTTCTTGCTTCCTCTTTTAATCCCTTCCTTTCATAGAGTCTGCCAATGATATTATAGGTGTCTATTGCCTGTGGATCAATTTCCAGAACCCTCGAATATTCATAAATAGCATTATCAAGAGCATCCCGTTGTTCATAAATACGGGCAAGCGTGAGATGCAGTGTAGAATATTGAGGACTGAATTCAACGGCATGGTTTAAAATTTTGATAGCATTTTTTGACATACCTTTTTCGTTGTATACGATCCCGAGGCAAATATATGCCCTCATATCATTTTTATTTAAAGATATTGCGTTTTCCCATTGTTCTATTGCCTCATCATATTGCTTATTGTAATACGAGATAAGACCCATTTCAAAATATGTGTCAGATCGTAAAGAAATATTCATCTCTGCAATGTTTCTTAATGTATCTTTTAAAACAACCAATTTCCCAAAGAGATCATTACGTAATGCATTAGGTTTTGTCTCGGGAAGAATTAAAGAGGGGATAAGGGCCTTTTTTCTCTCCAATAAGAGCATGTTTTCCCATGTTTCTTTTTCTCCCTTAATGAATGACAGGGACTTTTCGAGGGATGTTTTTATACTAAGGTTTTTATCCTCGAGAAGGGAAATTTTATGTTCCAGAGCAATGATTTTTTTCTCAGCCTCTTCTTTCGATGTATCCTCTGTTGTTTCTACTTGGGTATCTTCCTTAAGTTGCTGCGTTATAAGTTTTATTTGATTTTCATGATCCTCATGAGAAATATAGTTCGTTTTATACAGGTTTAATTCTTGTTCATACTCACTGACCTTAAGGTCGTAAACAGATTTTGAGATATATTCTTCTGCTAGTTTTTTCTCATACGCGTCTAGAGCATTTTCATATATCTTCTTTTGCTTGTCACGGGTAAATTTTAGCGTCTTTATTAATTCATCCTTTTCGGCAAGTAAAGTAGTATAGTAAGGTTTTTCTTTAAAAAACCAGTAACAGACAAGTGTTATTATCAAAATGACAAACACAGCCCCGAGAGCAACGAACATTTGTTTATCGGTTTTGACAAAAGATTTTTTTGATGCCGAAAAAGTATTCTTTGTTGTTGTTTTAAAATTATAGAATAGTTCTTTCAATATTCGTTTCATAATTTAATGTTCACTATAAACAGGTATCTTTTTTATTATACGTTTATCTGCTTCTTCCTGGCTCATTGGGGCAACCTCTAAGATCCTCACAGGTGCATCTTTCCTTGCTTGTTTTACGGAAACTTTTACAAAAGGCAAATATTGAGATTTTCCGTATCTGGCAGTAAGACGTGCTGCAATTTCAATCTTTGCCTCTGTAATCTCTCCACGCATGAGGGTAAGAGGACCTGGCATATCAACTAAGTTGAGCAGAAGATCATCTTCTTTTGACAGGGTGGCGACTCGTATATTGTCCTCTTCATTCCTTCCAACAATAACCTTTGTTTTCTGATCAAGCCTAAAATGTCTTCCTACCTTGAGTAAATTAACATCATTAACCGAAGCGTCACTGGTTTGGACCAGATCCCTCATACGATGTCCAAACTCAGGATCGGTAAGCAGGCATCCACCCGCTGAGCAGGGATAATCTTTAATCTGAAACACATCTGCAAGTTGTATCTGATCCTTCCGGGAGCGTCCCCGGATCTGAAGTAATTTCTCCCTGTCCACAATTCCTAATTTTTCAGGAATCGTGGGCTCCAAATGTTTAGCACACAGAGGCCTCAGGACAAAACCGGTAAGGTTTGCCTCTCTATCGATTATTTTCATGGCCTCTTTTCGTTGTGACATAGGTCTCTGCCCCAGTACCTCACCTGTGATAATAAAATCTGCCCCGATTTCCTTCATATATTCCCCGGCAGTGCGGAAGATATTAATTCGGCAATCGATACAAGGATTCATATTTTTCCCATATCCGAACTTGGGCTTTTTGACAAGCTCTAAGAACCGTTCCGTAGTGTTGATAACTTTGATTGGTACCTTGAGTTTTTCAGAAACCTTTACTGCTTCTAATTTACAATTACCATGGGATGTACAACGGCAGAACACCGTTACAAAATTGAGAGCAATAACCTCAATTTCTTGTTCTTGGATAACACGAATAGCTAAGGTACTGTCTAAGCCCCCTGATAATAATGCTAATGCCTTTGCCAAAATCCAGACTCCTTAATTAATTGCAAATTGAGATCATTAAGATTATGTAAAAGGTAAATTTTAAACCATAATACATGTATCTTCAATTGAAAAATCATTTTATAAAAGAGGTTTGACTGTTAAAAGAAGTGATGTTACACTATTGATTATAGCTATTTGTTTTCTATGATAAACAGTATACTCCTATTAATTCTCTGTCCTTAAGAAATAAATACTTAATATCGTTTTCCCTGCACAAGGACTTGAAGAACGGTAGAATTTTGGGGTGATGCCATCATAAAATACCATCATAACCATATACCAATGATAAGGAAACCTGCTGTGGCAGGTAGTTTTTATAGTAGCGATGCAGACCAATTAAAGAGCGATATTGAGGGATTCACCGTCAAGGATTGCCCAAAGCAGGTTGTATTAGGCATTGTCTCTCCTCATGCAGGGTATCTGTATTCTGGCCGGGTTGCAGGGAACCTGTATTCGAGAATTATAATCCCTGATACGGTTGTTATACTAGCGCCAAACCATACAGGTAACGGTGCTCCGTATTCTATCTGGCCAAGTGGATCGTGGAATACACCGCTGGGAGATGTTCAGGTAAATGAAGAGATAGTAGATGAAATAGTACTGGCCTGTGATCTTATTGAGAAAGATTCAGAAGCCCATATATATGAACATGCCGCAGAAACGCAGATACCTTTTGTTCAATACTTCAATCCTCATGTCAGTGTCGTAATTATGGTTATATCACCGGGAGGTATGAGAGATATTAAGAACATTGGTAAGTGCCTGTCATCAGTATTATTAAGATCCTGTCCCAATGCGCTCGTTATAGCGTCTACCGATATGACACATTATGAATCACAGATATCTGTTAACAGAAAAGATAAAATTGCGATTAATGAGATCCTGGCCCTGAATGAAAATAGCTTATATAATAAAGCCTATAGCATGCGTATTACGATGTGTGGTATTTATCCTACAATTGCGATGTTGACATGTTCCAAGGAACGGGGAGCAAAGGGTGCTGAATTGGTGCGCTACGAAACGAGTGGTGTTGTTACTGGCGATTATGAACGAGTTGTAGGGTACGCGGGAATTATGATATGTTAAATAACTGTGGAGTGCTTGAATTCAGCAGAATGTACATTTTTAGAATATGAGAAAGTAAGGAATAAAAAGATAAAATCTACAGACATTGCGGACATCTGTATCCTAATTACAGTAAGGAGAAAAGATATTTATGGTAATGATTTCAAAGATAAAAGTAACTATTGATGGTAAGACTATAGAGGTGGATAAAGGTAAAACAGTTTTACAAGCGGCTAATGCTGTTGGTGTGCGTATTCCTACCCTTTGTCATGACCCACGGCTGGAGCCCTTTGCAGCATGTCGCGTATGTATGGTAGAGATAGAGCGGGGCAAATCAACGGCACTTATCACTTCCTGTAATACAGAAGCCACTGATGGGATGGTTATTCGAACAGATTCTGAGAAGGTATTAAAAACGAGAAAAATGATTTTGGAATTAATCCTCTCAGATCATCCTAAGGATTGCATGACGTGTGAGAAATGCGGTTCATGTAGCTTACAAAATCTTGCATATGAACACGGTATAAGGGAAAGCCAGTTTTTTGAAGAGCCAGATGGCGGAATTGTGGAGGATAGCAATCCTGTCATTCAGCAGGATACGAGTAAATGTATCCTCTGTGGTCGCTGTGTTCGCATTTGTGCTGAAGTTCAACAGGACTATGCTATTGATTTTAAGAACCGGGGGTTTAAAACAGAAACAGGTACTCCGTTCGGAATGCCCCGGCGTGATACAACATGTGTGTTGTGTGGTCAGTGTGTATCTACCTGTCCTGTTGGTTCACTCGTGGAGAAACAGGCGGTAGGAAAGGGGAGAGGATGGGACTTTAGACAGGTCAAGACCACCTGTGCCTATTGTGGTGTAGGATGTACGATGTATTTAAATGTGAAAGAGAATCAGGTTGTTAAAGTAACTTCGAAGCCAGGGTCTATTCCCAACGACGGTAACCTCTGTGTGAAAGGAAGATTCGGGTTTGACTTTATCCATCATCCTGAACGATTAAAGCAACCACTTATAAAGAAAAATGGAAAATTTGAAGAGGCAACATGGGATGAAGCGCTGAACCTTGTAGCCACAAAATTAGGTGAAATAAAAGCCAAATACGGACCAGATCATATCGGGGTAATGAGTTCTTCGCGATGTACGAATGAAGAAAATTACCTTGCAATGAAATTTGCGAGGGCTACGATTGGTACAAACAATGTAGACCAGTGTGCCCGGACTTGACACGCACCTACCGTCGCCGGTCTGGCGATGTCATTTGGTAGCGGTTCAATGACCAATTCTATTAGTGAAATCAAGGATTGTAAACTCATCTTTCTGATTGGCGGCAATCCGACAGATGCACATCCGATTATAGGATTGGAGATGAAGAAGGCATTGAAGAATGGATGTACTTTTATCGTAGCCGATCCGCGCAGGATTTGGTTCGCCCAGCATGCCAGGTTATACCTCCCGGTAATACCAGGTTCTGATAACTGGTTATTGAATGCAATGGCCCATGTTATTATTGCTGAAGGCCTTGAAAATAAAGAATTCATAAAGACCCGTACCGAAGGCTTTGAAGAGTTAAAGGAATTTGTGAAAGATATTACCCCTGAACGGGCTGCTGAATTTACTGGCATTCCGGCAGAAGATATCCGTCAGGCTGCAAGGCTTTACGCGACATCCGAGAAGTCTGCTATTTATTATACACTTGGTATTACCGAACATACCTGTGGTACAGACAATGTACGAACTATTGCAAATCTTGCTTTATTAACAGGACATATTGGAAAATCCAGCACCGGCGTTAATCCTATTCGTGGACAGAATAATGTACAGGGTGCGACAGATATGTGCCTGCCAAACAAGCTACCCGGATATCAGGATCCTTCAGATCCGGCTGTTGTGGAGAAGTTTGAAAAGACATGGGGTGTTACATTGCCAAAAACTCCGGGTGACACTGCATCAACCATGTTCGAGCGTATGTACAAGAATCAATTTAAGGCATTCTACGTAATCGGGGAAGACCCGGTTATTAGTGAACCCAATCAGGATTACACGATAAAAGGGATAAAAAACCTTGAATTTCTTGTCGTACAGGATATCTTTATGTCAGAGACGGCTCGGTATGCAGATGTTATCCTGCCAGCCACCAGTTTTGCTGAAAAGGACGGTACTTTTACCAATACAGAACGCCGTGTTCAGCGTGTGCGGAAGGCCATCAACCCCGTAGGAAATACAAGGCCGGACTGGCAAATTACCGCTGAATTATCTACGCGTATGGGATATAAGATGGATTACCCTTCGCCAAAGGAAATCTTTGACGAAATTGCCAGTCTTACACCAATGCTTGCAGGCATTAATTATGAGAGGATAGAGCATAACGGTATTCAATGGCCATGTCCGGATACAAAACACCCTGGTACGAAATTTTTACATGAAGGTAAATTTCCAAGGGGTCTCGGCAAGTTTTTTGTATTACCCTATCGTCCACCTGCTGAAAGCCCTGATAAGGAATATCCATTGCTCCTCACAACCGGACGAACCCTGTATCACTATAATGCAGGTACCATGACTCGTCGGTCGGAAGGGATTATCCATAAAACGAATGATTGTTTTGTTGAGGTAAACCAGGCAGATGCCACAGAATTGGGCATATTTGATGGTGAGATGATTAGCGTTATTACACGCCGGGGTCAGATTACAGCCCGTGCCGAGGTATCGGAAAAGGTGAAAAAAGGTGTAATCTGGATACCGATGCACTTTGCCGAGTCTGCAGCGAATAAACTAACGAAGGACGCTTATGATGATGTCACCCAAACAGCCGAATACAAGGTTTGTAGCGCGAAACTTGAGAAAATAGGTACATAGTCGGGAAGCATCAGGAGTCCTCATATCTTATAATTTATGTATTAAGATTAACGGAGATTCTATTAAATAGTCAACCGATGTGTAACTCCAGAAAAATCAATATCATTTATGAGTATATGAAGGGGCGAACACTTGTGGTTCGCCCTTTGTATGCTAATATTGTTGGCACATAATTAGTGATATTACAGATGACTACCTCTATTATTTACGGAATAAATAAAGAGGATTTATGTGATCATTTTGAAGTCTGTTTCTGTAAATATTGAAATACGTCACTTTCTGTAGATAAGATTAACCAATCATTTTCTTTCAGTGTTTTTTCATAGGTTTCCAGTGTTTTTAAAAACTTGTAGTATTCTCTGGATTCAGGGCTTTGATTATAAGCTGCAGCAAAAATTTCTGTCGCCTCAGCGTCTGCCTTGCCTATAATTTCCTGAGCAGTCCTGTAGGCCTCAGACTGAATTCTTTTCAATTCGCGTTCTTTGCTTCCGATGATCTTTGCCGCTTCCCCCTTGCCTTCAGACCGGTATTTATCAGCGATCCTTTTCCGTTCTGTGATCATCCGGTCAAAAATTTTATCCTGGACCTCTTTCACGTAAATTAAGCGTTTTAGCCGCAGGTCCAGAAGCTCAATCCCAAGTTCCTTGGTACGTTCCGCGGCTACCCTGACAATATCCATGGTTATTTTTTCACGGCCGTATTTAATTTCTGCCATTCTGACGTCTTCTGTTATTTCCAGGTAATCTTCACCAAACTGTAAATTGCGATCTGTAGTGCGAATAATTTCCACAAGATTGTGACTGGCAATTGCATTTCGGGTCTCACCGTCAAGAATGTCATCGAGTCTTGATTGGGCGCCTCTTTCATCATATACGCGTTGAAAAAATAACAGGGGGTCTGAGATACGCCAGCGCGCGTATGTATCTACCCAGATGAATCGTTTGTCTTTTGTAGGTACCTGGTTTTTATCACCATCCCATTCCAGAAATCGCTTGTCAAAAAAATGTACCTTCTGAATAAAAGGTATCTTCAAGTAGATCCCCGGTTCTGTGATGGGCTTGCCAACTGGTTTTCCAAATTGTGTAACGACCACCTGTTCTGTTTCATCGACAACAAAGGCAACCGGGAAAATCTTATTCAGCATAAACAATCCAAAGAAAACAATAATAAGTATGAAGACATATTTTACAATGGCCATTATTTTGTTTCCTCCCCGTTTAACTGAAATAGCGGTAATATTCCACTTATTTCCTGATCGGTGATTAATTTTCTTCCTACTTTAGGCAGAATCTTGCTCATTGTTTCCAGGTATATTCGCTGGCGTGTTACCTCTTCTGCTTTCATATATGCAGTAAAGATTGCATGAAATTTTGCTGCATCCCCCTGAGCTTCATTTATCCGTTCTAGGGCATATCCTTCAGCTTCTTCAATCTTTTGCGCTGCTTCCCCCTTTGCCTTGGGAATGACTCTGTTATATTCAGAACGTGCCTGGTTAATTAATTTTTCCCGTTCTTGTTGGGCTTCATTTACCTCATTGAAAGCTGGCTTTACCGGGTCTGGTGGATTCACGTCTTGCAGAGCTACCTGTTCCACCCGAATCCCTGTTTCATATTGATCACAGATATCTTGTAACTTAACGGTTACTGCATCAGCAATTTCCTGACGACCAAAGGTGAGTACTTCAACAACGGAGCGATCACCTATGATTTCCCGCATAACTGCTTCTGTGATATCGCGGAACGTTTTGTCAGGACTTCGCACCCGGTACAGATATTTATAAGGATCTTTAACCCGGTATTGAACAATCCACTCGACATCGGCGGCGTTCAAATCACCTGTTAACATCAGAGATTCTTCCTGGTATGGCCTTTTTAGGTATTGCGTTTCAATGCCGGTTGTTGTTACTGTACGAAAACCAAATTCCTGCTTTAATTGGCGTTCTACCGGTACCTTATCAACGGTTTCGATTCCAAATGGTAATTTAAAATGCAGACCAGGGTTTACAGTCCGCGTGTATTTGCCAAATCTCAGGATAACCCCTACTTCTTCGGGATCTACAGTAAATGCGGATGAAAATATAAATAAGAAGAGAGCGACGCCTAATACCATCAAACGGACGGTTGTTCCGCTAATGTTTGGAGGTAGCTGGAATTTTCGTATTTGGTATGCTGAATTTTCAGGCATATTTTCTTCCTTCCATTCGGTAAATTGGAAATATGGATTTTGAGATTTCCATTAATGTAAAGCGTACAGTACACTGGGAAACCTATGCGGCTTCCAGGACTTTCAGGACTTTAATGATCTAAAAGCACGTGTTTACGGAGAAATTCCTCTGCCACCTTTTTAGGCATCCGCTTTCTTTCATCCACCTCATAATTGAGGCGCTGCATGGTTTCATTATCAAGGATTCCGGCGAGGGGTTGCAGCGCATCTGAAATTTCAGGATATTTTTTGAGCGTCTTTTCCCGAATCACCGGAGCACAATGGTAGGGAGGGAAGACGTTGCGGTTGTCCTTGAGCGGTTGCAACTGGTAAGCCGTGATTCGGCCATCTGTTGCAAAGGCGCAAATTACATCCACTTGATTCCTGGCAATCGCTTCGTACAGAATCGCAGGATCAAGATCCTGAATGCTTCCGAATTGGAAGCCATATTCCCGGATGATGCCTGGATACCCATCGGGTCGCTCTGCAAATTCGCCGGTAAAACCTGCTCTGAGCCCGGATGCCGCTGAAGCGAGATCAGAAATCGTATGCCAGTTATGCTGGTTTGCATCCATTTTGCGGACGGTAATGGCATACGTGTTGTTGAACCCGAAAGGAAAAAGCCACTTCACCTGAAAGCGCTCCTGATAAGCTTCCCGAACAATAGGGAGCACGCTATCGGGGTCGGATACCATTTTTTTCTGGAGGATGGCAGTGAGGCCGGTTCCCGTGTATTCAGGATAGATATCGATTCCTCCGCTAATCAGGGAGCCATGACAGATCATCGTGCCACCCAGATTAAATTTACGCTCGACAGAGAGCCCTGTGCGTGCCTCAATGAGCTGGGCCATCATTTCCCCCAGGATAAATTGCTCCGTAAAGTTTTTTGTCCCGATGCGAACAATTGCCTGTGGGACAGATGACTCTCCCGCAACAGTTACAGAAGTTTTGGTAAGACCGGTGGAATAGGCGATTACGCCCAGGATGAAGAGAGTAAAAGGTAAGGATAATGCTGTGATCCGGAGGATCGTTTTCCGGAGGCCGTATTCCGTTTTACGGGCTGGGTGTAACCCCCAACCTGCCGTAGCGATGCTGAAATCTACGAACAATGCTAATATTCCTGCTGGTACAGCGCCAAGCAGTATCAATCGCGTGTTGGAAAGGGCCAGCCCCCGGTTGATAAATTGACCAAGGCCTCCCGCTCCAATAAAGGCCGATAACGTAGCAATACCCACGTTTACCACCACTGCTGTACGGATGCCGGCGATTATCATCGGCAGTGCTAGTGGCAATTTGACAAGCCAAAGCTGCTGCCCCGGGGTCATGCCGATGCCGAGAGCTGCTTCCGCCATCTCCGGTGGAATTGCTTCCAACCCGGTATACGTGTTGCGTACGATGGGCAATAACGCGTAAAGGGTAAGGGCGGTGATAGCTGGAACCACGCCAATTTTTTGTAGCAGGGCGAGAAGGATGGCCAGCATGGCGAGGCTGGGAATCGTTTGAAGCACGCCAACCGTACTGAGCAGAATTCCTCTCAGACCACGAACCTGATTTGCCAGAATACCTAAGGGAATTCCGATAAGAATTGCCAGGGAAGTGGAAATACCCGTCAAGAGAATGTGCTCACCAATGCGGAGCCATAATTCCGGTAACCGGTTGTATACAAAGGGAATCCAGCTTCCTGTCATGGCGATGCCCTTCTGAATGCTGCCAGTTGTTCGGTCGGTTTAGCAAAAAGATCCCGTACAAAAGGACTGGCGGGGTTTTCCAGAACCTCTTCCTTTGTCCCAACCTGTTCCAGCCGACCCTTGTGCAGAACAGCGATACGGTCGGCAAGGGTCAGGGCTTCAAAAATGTCGTGTGTAACGAAAATGATCGTTTTATTAAGTTTTTGTTTGATGGCAAGCAACTCTTGCTGGAGTGCATCCCGTGTTAAGGCATCCAGTGCACCAAAAGGTTCATCCATAAGAAGGTAGTCAGGATCGGCAGCCAAAGCACGGGCAACCCCGATCCGTTGTTTTTGACCTCCGGATAGTGCTTGTGGTAAACGCCGGCCGTAAGCGATTGGAGAAATCTCCATCAGTTCAAGCAAAAAACGGGCTCGCTCGCGTCGTTTATCCCTTGGCCAGCCAAGAAGCCGGGGAACGATTTCCACGTTCTCCTCCACCGTGAGGTGTGAAAAAAGCCCTATTCCCTGGAAAACATAGCCGATACACCGGCGAAGTGAAACCGGGTCTTGTTCAAGAACATTGGTTCCGTCTACATAAATGCTTCCCGACGTTGGTTCGATAATCCGGTTAATCATTTTCAGGGTAGTTGTTTTGCCGCAGCCGGATGATCCAAGGAGGATCAATGCCTCACCCTGTTGTACATGCAGGGAAACATTCTGTACAGCAAAACTTTTCCCCTGATCAAAAGATTTTGATACATTCTTGATTTCAATCACGAAGCAATACCCGCGGGGTACCGGGCAAGAAGGCCAAAACCGGGACGGCATACACGCCTGTATTTTGCTAAAATGTCTTTTGTCCTCTCGCATGTTTGACCGTTTGCCTCATAAGGGACCTGCCTGATATTTGTTAATCCTGATGTTGTACACCAACTCCGGAGCTCTTCAGGCTTGTGATAATGGACAAAGCGGGGGGTGAGCAGATCATGGAGGATAACGGTACGATCGTTCCGCGAAAAGTATTGAAGGATATCTGGTTCCATTTATGTTGCTCCCATGTGGAACCTGTTTATCGTGCGCATCCGATGTAACCATTTATCTGGAATATTATTCTGCTTTCGGCCTACTATGGCCACGTAGTAAAGTGGGGTACCATCCAGGCAATAACGGTGCCGGTAGCGGGAGGATATGCGAAGATCCATAATGCCGTGATCAATCATCTGGTGCACGAGGTGAGAAAAGCCTGATTGATCTCCATCTTCAAGGAAATGTTCCTTTATGTTAAAGGCAACCCACCCCGGAGAGGAAATAAGATTGTATGCCTCGGCAAAGGCCAGGGGTGGAACATCATCAAAACCCAGCGCTGCAACCGTGACCAGACAATTAAAGCGATAGTCTTTGAGCTTTGTATAAAGGGATTTGGGGAGATCAATAACATCTGCTACGTAGTAGTTATCATATACGTGGGGACGATCCCTTCGTGCTGCCAGCCCGGCCTCCTCTATAATGTCCAGACCAACAACATTTTGAACTCCCATTCGTTGAAGCTCTTCGGCGACCATTCCATTTCCCGCACCAAAGTCAAGAACTCTCAGCTTATCCGGAGGGATCTGCGACTTCTTTAACTCTCGTCGAAGCTGCGAGCAAATCATCTGCGGAGAGCAGCATTTCAGCTTTTGGTAGAACAGGTGTTCGTACAGTCCCTCTACGGTATAAATAGTCTGGTATTCATGAAAGCGAACTTCCATTTCCGAATCTCGGGATCTCACCAGGCAATATTCATCGTTGCCCTGAGAAATGCATCCTTCCGTTATTTCTGGAAATTCAACAGTGATATTCGAATTCAACTGTTCTTGCCTTATGTTCATCAATAAACCTCCCTTAGAAAAATGAATTCGGCATTTCGCCTGTAGATGATAGGAAATTGCTTTTTCCTTCAAAGGTTTTTATTAAAACAAAAATGAAGAGGATTGCAAGCTATTTTAAGTTTTTTTCAGATACAAAAGACACGAAAGAGGGTGAAAAATCAAAAGTGGTAACGATTTAATTTTTTAAAAAAATTCCGGGAATACCAGGGTTACTATGCATTGTAGAGGCAATTCATGAATTGCCTCTATGATATCAGAAATATATTTTTCAGTTAATAATGTTTTGAAAAACTCACAGTTACAAATACCAAAAGTGAAATTGTGGAGACACTATTAGGTGGGTGTTATTTCGTTTTACGATCAAAAAAATTATTTGCCGCTATGAATTTCTTCATCTCCATTTTAAACAAAGCACGTTCCGTTTTTATGAAAGAGTAAAAGAGATTTTTCATACGGTAATAAGGTCTCAGAATACATATTCGTAATAAAGTAATTAATGGAAAGTTGGCCTTAAATGCAGGTGTTGTCTTAAAAAAGGTAGAGTATTTACGCTTATATTTCCAGCGTAAAAATTGTAAGTCTTCAGATGAAAGATTCTTTGTCCTGACATTTGCCCAGAAACCGTTGTATTTCGTATGATCATCGATGTTGGTAATCAAACCCTCTTTCATCAACATATCCCGCATACCTGTCTTCGGGTAAGGGGTAATGATCTGTTCACCATAAAAATCAATATTATGTTTATCAAAGAATTCAAAATTTTGTGCAATGTCCTCTTCTGTATCTTCTGGATGACCAATAATCATACCTCCTACAATAAGGATATTATTATTATGGAGATATTCAATGGCCCTCTTTGTTTTTTCTAAAATATTTCCTTTGTTCATGATCTTCAAATTTCGTTCTGATACATTTTCAATTCCCAGGAATACAATCTGAATTCCTGCGCGAGCCATTTTCTGTGCTAATGCAGGAGAGGACGCAATACCTGTTGTGCTTGCTTGTACGATATAACGGAGGTCGTTGTGGCCTGCAGTTACAATTGCATTACATAAAGATTCAAATCTCTTTACCTGTAAAGTGATATTATCGTCTGCAAAGGCAATATATCGGGCACCGTTCTTTTTTGCATGAGCAAGATCGAGCATAATTCTATCGAAGTTGTAAGTTCTAAAGGTACGCCCGTACATTCGGTTCATGCTGCAGAAATTACAGGTCATTGTACAGCCCCGGGACGTTTCGATCATATCAAGATTCTTACCGGAAAACAAATAACCATTCCAAATACGTACATCGCGGCGGGGAAGCTGTAAAGCGTCCAGATTTTCTAAACCTCGTGGGCTATTATGGAGAAAACGATCTTTGTGTCGATATGACAGGCCAGGAATGTGTTCCCACCGTAGGTTTCCTTCTATCGCATCCAGCATGTCACGAAAAGTACTCTCACCCTCTCCGCGAATAATATAATCAAAGGGCTCACTTTCAGCGGAGGAGGTAATTTCTTCATACATAAGGGTTGCATGATAACCACCAATAGCAATTTTAATATCTTTTTGTAAACCCTTTATAAAGGCAGCAATCCTTCGTGCTGTATTGAATTGAAAAGTCATAGCACTGAGTCCTACGACGTCCGGTTGGTATTTTTCAATGATTTCTTTTATAGAAGGTAATAGATTCTCCCTTTTCAGTATCAGATCGGCCAAGGCCACTTCATGGTGTGGCTGAACGTTTCCGGCAAGGGAAGAGATTGCCAAGTTAGGGGCCCTCCATGTCCTGGCAGAGAATTGGGGCACAGTATCCGGCATAGAGCATAATAAAATTTTCATTTTTAAGTATCTTCCATAAATGAGAAAAGTAAAAATCCTATTTGAACGACTATTGTTGTAATAATACAGATACTTGGTTCTGGAGGGTATCGATTATTTGTGTGGTATATTCACGATCACTCCGAGAAGTATCAAACGATAGCGGATTTCCAAATGATATTCGAACAATTCTTTTTTCTGGGTTAGACAACCATCCACGTTTCGGCATGAACTGATTGCTACCGGAAATAGCCATTGGTACTACCCTTTTTCCTGACTTAAGAATAATGAGTGAAATACCCCGTTTGAATGGACCTAATTTCCCATCTTCACTTCTCGTTCCTTCAGGAAACACAACCAGCGATTTCTTTTCCGTAAGCTTTTTCACTGCGGCTAAAAGCGTAGCATAAGCCTTTCTATCATCACTTCTCTTGATGGGTATATGGCCCGAGGCCCTCATATAGGTGCCTAATATTGGGATATAGAAAACAGTGTCTTTTGAAATAAAGCTAAAGTTTATTGGTATATAGGCAAGAGAGAGTTTGATATCCATCATGCTCTGATGGTTTGATATAAATACCAAATGTTCACCTTTCGGAATATTCTCTATACCTCGGATCTCTACTTTTAGGCCTATAAGCTTAAATGCGATACGGCTGAAAAATCGTTCTATAGTGTTGAATATATTTTCAGTATCCCGTGAATCAACACTTAAAATTAAGGCAGCTAATGTTGAAAATACCCAAAGCAAAATAAATATGGTCCATGAATACAGGGTAAATACTATTTGATAGAATTTATAAAACATAATATTGGATACAAATTCTCCTTTTGTAGAGTTTGAATATTATTCAATGCAGTCATAATAAAAGAACTGAGCTTTTGGCATCGTAACCTTAATAATAACAAAATTAATGATATTTAAAAACAAATATGTTTGTAACTGTTACTTCAGAATATTTTAAAAAACGGGTATTCTTACTTGATAAATAGTTTAATTGTATAGGAATTTTCATTTTATGTAAGCGGGTTTACGGGGAGGTGTTGTTATCAGGTTAATGATGTTACTATGATGCAACAGTGATTCTTTATGTTGAATTGTTTTTAATCCCGAAGGGATGTCATGATTATAGCAAAAGACCTCAGAAGAATTGTAAACCCCGAAGGGGTGACATACTTATAAATAAAAAATGAAAATAACAGCTAACCCGGAATGGATGCACCAAAACCTTGTAGTGAGATTGTCGAACTAACAGCTTCATAATGTCACCCCTTCGGGGTTATTAGTCTGTGATTTATTCTCTTGCTATAATCATTTCACCCCTTCGGGGTTAAGTACATGCTAAGGAATTTCAAAGCAGGGCGACCCATTAGGGTTGCCTCCCCGTACAGGTATTCTGGCGGGAAAGCAAGGCTAAAGCCTTGCCCTGCATCTTTACAACAGACAAAAGTCGCCGAAGGCCTAACTTGATATAAAACGGGTGATTTTTAGTAAGACAACATAAAAGATTTTGATAAGCTTTTATTTTTGAAAGGTTTATAAAGTAATAATATAATATTTCTTTTTGTACTTGTATTTGGCTTTTTTGCAAGTATAATTATCAGGCACCTCATTTGAGAATAAAGTATAATTTATCTTGCTTTTAATCGAGGATAAGTTAAAATATAAAATCTTTGTTCAGTTTACAATAAAAAATTAAGAACATAATTATAGAATAAATGATCTTGATTTGTTGGTAATTTAGAGTATAATAAGACTTTTCCCGATACCTGCCGAGAAGAGCCATTCTTATGAAGATGAGGTAGGAGAGTATAAGTGAGAATTGGTTTGCGGGAAGGGAGAAGGCAACATGTTCTTTGAGAGATGAGAAGTAAAGGTGTGCGAGCTAAGTGAAGAGAACCAAGTCAGCTCAGTGAGTGAGAAGCTCAAGGAGTAGAAGAAGCTAAGAGAGCCGGTCGTGATAAGCGGCAGGCGGACTTTATAATAGTGAATTATGAAGGGTATGATCTTGGCTCAGAACGAACGCTGGCGGCGTGGATTAGGCATGCAAGTCGAACGAGGGAGTGATCCGAAAGGGTCACAAACCGAGTGGCGTAAGGGTGAGTAATGCATTGATAACCTGCCTTTGAGACGGGGATAACAACGTTCCGGGTAAAACCGGGACTTCCGAAAGGGTTGCTAATACCCGATGAGACCTGTGGTACAAGGGTGCCGGAGGTCAAAGGATTGTGGCGTGAGCCATATTTTGCTCAGAGAGGGGTCAATGTCCTATCAGCTAGTTGGTAGGGTAAAGGCCTACCAAGGCGAAGACGGGTAGCCGGCTTGAGAGGGTGGTCGGCCACATTGGGACTGAGACACTGCCCAGACTCCTACGGGAGGCTGCAGTCGAGAATCTTTCGCAATGCCCGCAAGGGTGACGAAGCGACGCCGCGTGTGGGAAGAAGGCCTTCGGGTTGTAAACCACTGTTAGGGGTTAAGAAGGGTAAGGGAAGACCTTACCGTGACGAAAGCCCCAGAGGAAGTCACGGCTAACTCTGTGCCAGCAGCCGCGGTAATACAGAGGTGGCAAGCGTTGTTCGGAATTATTGGGCGTAAAGAGCACGTAGGCGGCCTTGCAAGTCAGCTGTGAAAGCCTTCCGCTTAACGGAAGAACGGCAGTTGATACTACGGGGCTAGAGTACGGGAGGGGAGAGTGGAACTTCTGGTGGAGCGGTGAAATGCGTAGATATCAGAAGGAACACCGGCGGCGAAAGCGACTCTCTGGTCCGTAACTGACGCTGAGGTGCGAAAGCTAGGGGAGCAAACGGGATTAGATACCCCGGTAGTCCTAGCCGTAAACGATGGGCACTCGGTAGGGGGGCCTTAGATGTTTCCCTGCCTGAGCTAACGCGTTAAGTGCCCCGCCTGGGGAGTACGGCCGCAAGGCTAAAACTCAAAAGAATTGACGGGGGCTCGCACAAGCGGTGGAGCATGTGGCTTAATTCGATGCAACACGAAGAACCTTACCGGGGCTTGACATGGTAGTAGTAGGAGCCTGAAAGGGTGACGAACGGTATCCAGTCCGTTGCTATCACAGGTGTTGCATGGCTGTCGTCAGCTCGTGTCGTGAGACGTTGGGTTAAGTCCCCTAACGAGCGAAACCCTTGTCTTTAGTTGCAAACGGGTAGAGCCGAGCACTCTAAAGAGACTGCTGTCGTTAAGACGGAGGAAGGTGGGGATGACGTCAAGTCATCATGGCCCTTATGTCCCGGGCTGCACACGTGCTACAATGGTCGGTACAGAGGGATGCGAAGTCGTAAGGCGGAGCGAAACCCCGGAAAAGCCGATCCCAGTTCAGATTGGAGGCTGAAACTCGCCTCTATGAAGTAGGAATCGCTAGTAATCGCGGATCAGCTATGCCGCGGTGAATATGTTCCCGAGCCTTGTACACACCGCCCGTCAAGCCACCCAAGCAGGGCGTACCCGAAATCGCTGGCCTAACCCCGTAACAGGGGGGGGAGGTGACTAAGGTGTGTCTTGTGAGGAGGACTAAGTCGTAACAAGGTAGTCGTAGGAGAACCTGCGGCTGGATCACCTCCTTTCTAAGGAGTAAAACAAGAAGGAAACGATTCACTCCTTGCACACCTGACTTCTTCATCTTTATAATGATACGAGAGAATACAATAGAATCGATGTAGATGCTCCGTCGAATTTTCTCTATAAGGACAGTGTAAGGGCCCAAAGGAAGAAAAGGGATAAAAGGATATGGCTGGGTTTCGTGTATATCTTGAGTACTGTGAGGGCTGAGCAAGAGGGCCTTGCAGGATTCTTGGGATTACGGAAGACCAGAAATAGGTTTTGTTCGATATTTGGGCCTATAGCTCAGTTGGTTTAGAGCATTCCCCTGATAAGGGAAAGGTCAGTGGTTCGAATCCACTTAGGCCCACCACTTCCGGTGAATAGAGAATGATAGAGTGAAGCTGTCTGGAAGCAGGGGATGTAGCTCAATTGGGAGAGCGCTGCCCTTGCAAGGCAGAGGTTGGCGGTTCGATTCCGCTCATCTCCACCATTTCAGGTGAATGAGGTGGTAATGAGAGAAATGAGAGTAGAGAAGTTCTTTGAAAAATGAATACTTAAGTGGGTAGCAATAGGATCCTCTTTGCGTAGGATACGAGTAAGATGTCAAGCTACGAAAGGGTACATGGTGGATGTCTAGGTGCTAAGAGACGAGGAAGGACGTGGAAGACTGCGAAAAGCCTCGGGGAGCTGTCAACCGAGCGTTGATCCGGGGATGTCCGAATGGGGCAACCTGCTTCGGGTAAATACCGGAGCATCGGTACCTGAATCTATAGGGTATCGAGGTGAACGGAGCGAAGTGAAACATCTCAGTAGCTCCAGGAAGAGAAAGAGATAATCGATTTCCTCAGTAGCGGCGAGCGAACAGGAAAGAGCCCAAACCAGTTGTGTGGAGAAGCCCTTGTGCGTTGCACGGCTGGGGTCGAGGGAGCTGTCCGACTGCAGGTCAAGGACTGCGGGGAAAGTTAGCAAGATATGATTTAGCTGAATAGAGCAGGAAAGCCTAACCGGAGAAGGTGAAAGTCCTGTAGGCGAAAAGTCATATCCTTTCTGGACGGCAACCCAAGTAGCATCCGTCTCGTGGAAGCGGGTGTGAAGTAAGGGGGCCCACCCCCTAAGGCTAAATACTTCTTAGCGACCGATAGTGAACCAGTAGCGCGAGCGAAAGATGAAAAGTACCCCTGTTAGGGGAATGAAAGAGAACCTGAAACCATGTACTTACGAGCGGTGGGAGCACTATGGGTGAGAGCCCAGTGTGACCGCGTGCCTTTTGCATAATGAACCGGCGAGTTACTCTATATTGCAAGGTTAAGTCTTTTAAGGGACGGAGCCCGAGCGAAAGCGAGTGTGAAGAGCGCGATATGAGTAGTATAGAGTAGACCCGAAACCAGGTGATCTACCCTTGGTCAGGATGAAGTGGGTGTAAAAGCTCATGGAGGTCCGAACGCACTTGCGTTGAAAAGCGAGGCGATGAACTGAGGGGAGGAGTAAAAGTCTAATCAAACCTGGTGATAGCTGGTTCTCCCCGAAATAGCTTTAGGGCTAGCCTTCTGGAAGTAGAGAATGGGGGTAGAGATACTGATTGGAACTTGGGGCCTACCCGGCTACCAAATCCAGTCAAACTCCGAATACCATTTTCCGTATCAGAGGAGTCAGACTGTGGGGGATAAACTTCATGGTCAAGAGGGAAACAACCCAGACCGACAGCTAAGGTCCCTAAGATAGGCTAAGTGGTAAAGGAAGTGAGGGTGCGAAGACAGTTAGGATGTTGGCTTAGAAGCAGCAATCATTTAAAAAGTGCGTAATAGCTTACTAACCGAGCACGCTTGCGCCGAAAATATTACGGGGCTGAAGCCTATTACCGAAGCTTCGGATTTGGAGGGTTATGCGTAACCTTTCAAGTGGTAGGGGAGCGTTCTACGGTAGGTTGAAGAGAGACTGAGAAGACTCTTGGACGAGGTAGAAGTGATAATGCCGGTATGAGTAGCGACAATATAAGTGAGAATCTTATTCGCCGTAAGCCTAAGGTTTCCTGGGGAAGGTAAATCCGCCCAGGGTTAGCCGGGGCCTAAGTCGAGGCTGAAAGGCGTAGACGATGGACAGCGGGTTAATATTCCTGCGCCACCACGCAAGCGTTTGAGCATGGGGGGACGAAGCGGCAAAGGTTAGCAGGCCACTAGATACGGTCTGTTCAAGCCGGAGGTGTTGTCTCAGGCAAATCCGAGACACTAAGGCACCGAGGGTGAGCACGTGGGCATTGAGCCCGGAAGTAACCGGAGCGGTTTCCGAGAAAAGCCTCGTTAGCGAGTTTGAGTGGTGCCCGTACTAAAACTGACACAGGTAGGCGAGGAGAGAATCCTAAGGCGCTCGAGAGAACCCTCGTTAAGGAACTCGGCAAAATAACTCCGTAACTTCGGGAGAAGGAGTGCCCCGGGCGACCGGGGTCGCAGTGAAGAGGCCTGGGCGACTGTTTACTAAAAACACAAGTCTCTGCGAAGATGAAAAATCAAGGTATAGAGACTGACGCGTGCTCGATGCCAGAACGTTAAGGGGATGGGTCAGTGTTCTTCGGGATGCGAAGCTCAGAACTGAAGCGCTGGTGAATGGCGGCTCTAACTATGAGAGTCCTAAGGTAGCGAAGTTCCTTGTCAGATAATTACTGACGTGCATGAATCGCGTAACGACCTAGGCACTGTCTCAACGAGGGACTCGGCGAAATTGTAGTCGTGGTGAAGATGCCACGTACCCGCGGCAAGACGGAAAGACCCCGTGAACCTTTACTGTAGCCTATTATTGGGTTTTGTCATGGTATGCGTAGGATAGGTGGGAGACGAGGAAGTCCTGGCCCTGGCCGGGATGGAGTCGCCGGTGAAATACCACCCTTATCATGGTAAAGTCCTAACCACAGTCCGTGAATCCGGATGTGGGACAGTGATAGGTGGGCAGTTTGACTGGGGCGGTCTCCTCCTAAAGAGTAACGGAGGAGTCCAAAGGCTTTCTCAGTGCGCTTGGCAACCGCACGAAGAGTGTAAGGGCAAAAGAAAGCTTAACTGCAAGACCCATAAGTCGAGCAGATGTGAAAGCAGGGCCTAGTGATCCGGTGGTAGTGTGTGGAAACGCCATCGCTCAACAGATAAAAGGTACTCCGGGGATAACAGGCTTATCGCTCCCGAGCGTCCATAGCGGCGGAGCGGTTTGGCACCTCGATGTCGGCTCATCGCATCCTGGGGCTGGAGAAGGTCCCAAGGGTTCTGGAGTTCACAGATTAAAGCGGTACGCGAGCTGGGTTTAGACCGTCGTGAGACAGGTCGGTCCCTATCTGCCGTGGGTGTGTGATATTTGAGGAGATCTGTCCCTAGTACGAGAGGACCGGGATGGACGTACCTCTGGTGTACCAGTTGTCGTGCTAACGGCATCGCTGGGTAGCTATGTACGGAAAGGATAAATGCTGAAAGCATATAAGCATGAAGCCTACTCCAAGACGAGATATCATTTCCCTTAACCGGGTGAGAGGCACCTTGGAGATGACAAGGTCGATAGGCCAGAGGTGTAAGCACAGTAATGTGCTCAGCTGACTGGTACTAATACGCCGAAAAGCTTGACGTATTATTTCCCCTTGCCCGTATCCCTGCAATCCGGTACCTGTTGTTGCCCTCAAGTATTTATTTATAATATAAAATATAAAACTTTCCGGTGGCCATAGTGGGAGGGAAACACCCGTTCCCATTCCGAACACGGCAGTTAAGACTCCCTATGCCAATGGTACTGGCCAAAAGCCGGGAGAGTAGGTCACCGCCGGATTCTTTATCCACAAAAAAGCCCAGCCCGCCATCAGCGGTACGGGCTTTTTTGTTGTTTTTTTTCAATTTTTTCTATAATTAACAAGCAAGGTGTAGTTTATATTTTTCAGCTATATACTTTAGATGGTACTATTTCTTATGGTTTCAGAAATGGTCTCAGAAACGGAAAAATTTAAAGAATACTTAGTATCGAGAAAATTAAAATTTACTCCAGAGAGACAGGCTATACTGTATCAGGTGTTTGCAACTCATAAACATTTTGAAGCAGATGAATTGCTCGTTGACCTCAGGAATAACGATATGAAAATATCAAAGGCTACAATTTATCGAACGTTGGCACTCCTTGTGGAAAGCGGATTATTGAGAGAAGTCATTTCTGGGGAAAGACATGCACATTATGAGCATGTTTATGGTCATGAACACCATGATCATTTGGTATGTAACAAATGCGGAAAAATAATTGAATTTGTAGAACAGAGAATAGAAAAGCTGCAGGACGAGGTTTGCAGAGTTAATAAGTTTAAACCTGAATCTCATCGTTTGCAAATTCAAGGTTTATGTGAAGACTGTATCGAAACAGAATGGGTTGGGCAAAAATAGGTTGTTTATAACAGAATAAACAGATGGGAGTGTAAGTTATGTCACGCGTGTGTGAAATATGTGGAAAAAAGACCCAGGTAGGAAATAAAATAGAGCGAAGAGGTTTGGCTAAGTGGAAAGGTGGCGTAGGAAAAAAGATCACCGGAAAGACAAAGCGTAAATTTAAGGCAAATATTCAAAGAGTAAGAGCAAATATTAATGGTACTGTCAGAAAGGTTAAGGTTTGTACGGGATGTATTGGCGCTGAGAAGATCATAAAGGCGTTATAAGCAAAAAGAAATGAGATTATCTTAGGATAACGGATATATACGATGATCGATAAAAAACTTATTGAATATGTTGCCAGTCTTTCGCGACTTGAGCTTACGAGAGACGAAGAAGAGATGTTTATGAATCAGTTGACTGATATTTTATCATATATAGAAAAACTCAGAAAATTGAATACAGAAGATGTTAAACCCATGGCATATCCACTCAACAAGTCTAATGTGTTTAGAGAAGATAAACTATGCCCGTCAACTTCGAAGGAAGAAATCCTCGCTAATGCCCCCGCCAAGATTGATGCTTTTTTTAAAGTGCCGAAGGTAATTGAATAGGATCTTAGGGTTACGGAAAATACATATTTGAAACATTTAGAGCTAACCTCATTACAGATAAAAGAAAAAATTTTATCCAAAGAAATACAGGCGGTAGACGTTATTAAACACCTTTTTGAATGGATAAAAGAAACAGAGCCAAACGTTCAGGCATATATCACAACGACAGAAGAAGAGTCTCTGAGAAAGGCTGAAGAGATTGATAAGAAGGTAAAGAATAATGAGCGTGTCGGGTTATTAGCGGGTATTCCAATCGCTATTAAGGATAATATTTGTACAAAAAATTTACTTACCACATGTGCCTCTCAAATACTAAAAAATTTCATACCTCCTTATGACGCTTTTGTCATTAACAGACTGAAAGAAGAAGATGCCATTATTATAGGAAAAACAAACTTAGATGAATTTGCAATGGGGTCCTCAACAGAAAACTCCAGCTATAAAGAAACCCGCAATCCCTGGGATCTGGAACGAGTGCCCGGGGGATCAAGCGGGGGATCAGCGGCGGCAGTAGCTTCAAATCTTGCCTTTATGGCACTTGGTTCCGAAACTGGAGGTTCTATAAGGCAGCCTGCAGCCATGTGCGGCGTCGTTGGTGTAAAACCAACATATGGCAGGGTATCCCGGTACGGCCTCATTGCCTTTGGCTCTTCATTAGACCAAATTGGTACATTGACGAAAGATATTAAAGATGCCGCTGTACTGTTACAAGTAATTTCAGGTCATGATGCATGCGATTCAACTTCTGCACCTGTACCCGTACCCGATTATCTTCATGGGATTGATTCTGGTATTAATGGCTTAAAAATAGGTATTCCCAAAGAATACTTTGCCGATGGTTTAAATACAGATATCCAAAAAGCAATAAAAGATGCGTTAGGGATATATGAAAAACTCGGTGCAGAGATTATCGATATATCTTTACCACATACCGAATATGCGGTAGCTACCTATTATCTTGTTGCTACTGCAGAGGCAAGTTCAAATTTAGCGCGTTATGATGGTGTTCGATACGGTTTAAGAGCTGGAAGTGAGGGTGGAATTGTAAGTATGTATTGCCGTACGCGCTCAGAGGGTTTCGGCAATGAAGTAAAACGCCGGGTTATGTTAGGAAACTATGCATTAAGTGCCGGATACTATGATGCCTATTATTTAAAAGCATCAAAAGTACGAACCTTAATAAAAAATGATTTTGATGCGGCCTTTGAAAAGGTTGACTGTATCATATGCCCGACATCTCCTGTACCTGCATTTAAAATTGGAGAGCGTACAAACAACCCTCTGGAGATGTATCTTACCGATGTTTATACCATTCCGGCAAACCTTGCAGGTATTCCGGGAATATCCATCCCCTGCGGGTTTTCAAGGGAAGGATTACCCATCGGGATGCAAATTCTCGGAAGGTATTTTGAAGAAAAAAGATTATTGCAAATCGCACATACCTTTGAAGCTGAAACAAATTTTCACTTGAAAACCCCTCCATTGAAGGATCCGCGATGGTGCAGAGGGTAAATAAATAGAGAAGGTTAGACTGTATGGAATATGAAGTTGTTATTGGTCTGGAAACTCACGCAGAGTTATCCACGTTAACAAAGCTATTTTGTGGGTGCAGTACAAAATTTGGTGTTGAACCAAACACGCAAGTGTGTCCTGTATGTCTTGGTATGCCAGGCGTTTTGCCTGTAATGAATAAAAAGGCCTTTGAGTACTCACTGAAATCAGCCCTTGCACTTCATTGTGAAATCAACAAGTTTACAAACTTCGACAGAAAAAGCTATTACTATCCTGATCTACCCAAGAATTACCAGATATCCCAAAACTATTATAACCTGGGAGTAAATGGATATATGACTATTGAAGTAAATGGATCTACAAAAAAGATCCGTATTCATAATGTCCATTTGGAAGAAGAAGCAGGTAAACTCATCCACCCTGAAGAGATTGGTACCAATTACAGCCTTGTTGATTTTAACAGAGCCGGTGTCCCTTTGCTTGAGATTGTATCATATCCGGATATGCGAGGTGTGGATGAAGTAGACAGCTATATGCAAACCTTAAGGAAGATTCTGCTCTATATGGACGTTTCTGATTGCAAGATGCAGGAAGGTTCTTTAAGATTCGAAGCAAGCATATCGCTCAGGGAGAAAGGTTCTGACAAGCTAGGGAATAGAGTAGAGATAAAAAACCTTAATTCAATGAAGGCCGTTATCAAGGCTATTGAATATGAAGTTGGAAGACAGAGTAAACTGTTAGACAGAGGGGAAACGGTTGCCAGGGAGACGAGATTATGGGATGCGGTGACCGAGAGAAGTGAACGCATGCGTTCAAAAGAAGAGGCGCAAGATTATCGGTATTTCCCCGAGCCGGATTTGCTGCCCGTCTTAATTGATGAAAAATGGCTTCACGAGATAAAGGGTACTATTCCAGAGCTTCCATTGGATAGAAAATTGAGGTTTGTAGAGGTTTTTAAACTCTCTGATTATGATTCCGGTATCCTCACAGAGGAAAAGGTATTTGCTGATTTCTTTGAAGAATGTGTAAAAATCTTGAATCGTCCTAAAGCTATTTCCAATTGGATTATCAATGATTTATTGAGAGAGGTAAAGGATAGAAAATTAGATATTCATAACCTACCGATTAAGCCGAAGCAATTAGCATCATTAATTGAGATTATTGAAAAAGGTACGATCAGCAGCACAATAGCAAAAGAAGTTTTCTCTGAGATGATCCAGTCCGGAAAAAATCCCCACGCCATTATTGAAGAGAAAAAACTAGCACAGATTAGCGATGAAAGTTTAATTGAATCTATAATAGAGAAGGTTATTGCAACCAATCCAGAAGCCATCGAAGATTATAAAAAAGGGAAAAAGAATGCCCTCTCATTCTTAATGGGTCAGGTAATGAAAGAAACAAAAGGCAAGGCAAACCCCAAGATAGTTAATGAGCTTTTAAAGGGGAAAGTTGGTGTGTAATAGACGAATAAACTAATGGACTAATACGAGATATCTTCACAGTATAATCCCTCTTCAACATATATGTGTTGTGCATATACCTACCTTCCTTCCTGCAATTCTTTTGGTATCCTAAATTTCCTTTCTGTCGATATCGTCAAAGATTACTCTCTAAAAAAGAATATTCGAAGGTTAACCAAATGTTACATATAAACATAATTAATCTGGAACTCAAGATGCAAAATCGGGAGCTAAAGGAAATCTGCCGGAAATTACAAGAAGAGTTAGCGATGTTTAAAGAAATACAGGAAAAGTACCCGGGAGAGAATCTCATAGATGCGTTGATGAAAAAGAATAAGGAATTGCAAGCCGAAATTGCTGAATGTCTTCAGATAAAGGAGGGAAAGAATATCCATATCAGAGAGCTGGAAGACCTTATATCGTTTTCTGCCATAATGAACGAAGCGATACATGATGAGGCATTGTTCAGATATCTTGCTGTTGCTTTGCGAGGACACTTTGAGCCTGATATAATGGCGGTAATTATGCTTGATAGAGAAAGAAATACGATGTATGTTCCTCTGGCAGAACCTCCAGTATTTGCAGATAAAATCTTTAAAAAAGAAGCCGTGTTTGATTCTGCACTTTGTACGGTAATAAAGACTGGCCAGGTGCATATGGTAAACGATATTAATAAAGAAATTCCTTGTGAATGTATCCATTATAGGATTGAGAAGGGGGGATACCTATGCCTTCCTTTAATAGCAGGTGGAAAGACTTTCGGTGCAATCCTGCTAATCAAAAACGATATAACTCATTGGCAAGATGAAAAGGTGCGCAGGTTAATATCGAATTATATAGGACTTGCGGCATTAGCGCTCCATAGATTGGAACTTTTAGACATTGCTACACATACAAATATAATAGACGAAGTTACAGGAGTGTACAATAACAGATACTTCAATGAGATATTGAGTAAACAGTTATCTTTGGCAAAAAGGCGTAATGAATATATTAGCCTCCTTATTATGGGTCTGGATTACTTCAAAAGGATAAACGATACATACGGTAACAGTGCGGGAGATCGTCTTTTACAGCAAATAGCGAGAATTCTCAGTGATTACCTGCGGGACTCCGGTATTATAGCTCGATACAACAGGGATAAATTAGCCATAATAATGCCGACGGTGTTCAAAACGAAGGCGCTTGTAAAGGCAGATGATCTTCGTCGAATTATTGAATCTACAAATTTCGATACTATCGTAACGGGACAGATAATTAAGATTACGGTAAGTATCGGTGTTGCGTCATTCCCTGAACAAGCCATAGATAAAGAGACATTGGTGAGATATGCAAATAGAGCACTTTATAATGCTAAGGAGGAAGGGAGAAACAGAATCGCAACACTTTAAAAATCTTATACCCGGGAATGTATCTCAAAATATCCCGGCATTCCGGGATTTTCTAGAAATAAATGCTTTTGTTACACAACCTGATAGGGGTAGGTTTTAAAACCTACCCCTATCTTTTACGGTACTTTCAAAATCTTCTGGTAATTCTGCAAAAATAAAGCCATTTCGGCTAACGCTATAGGAAGACAGCGTACCTTTTTTCAGCACGGTCCTTTTCACCTATTCTGCCTACCAGGGACGACGGCCGCCTCCGCCACCTCCTCTTTTCCGGCCAGTGTCTCTCCTTTCCCGGCCTCCACGGCCTTCAACACGAGGACGTGCCTCGTTGACTGTAAGTGTTCGTCCTTTTAGCTCCTTGCCATTTAGATCAGTAATAGCGGATTGGGCTTCAGCTTTAGAGGGCATTTCCACAAATCCGAATCCCCGGGATTCACCGGTAAATTTATCCTTGATAATAGTAACACCGGTGACCTGTCCAAATGTTTTAAATGTTTCTCTCAGGTCTTCTTCTGTTGTTTCGCGCGCTATATTGCCTACATATATATTCACTTTTTTCTCCTTTACAGCTATAAATGTTTCCTGCTTGAAATTTTATTGCCTCGTACTAAAATTTTAAGGATATTTTTATTCTCCTCGTACCTAATGTAGGTTTTTCTCTCCTCACCTCCATTTCTCTCGTATGTCATTAATTAAGAATTCTATCTTTCTCTGTAGGGTAAAGGGTATAGCAACTGGTGTGTAGAGTAAGTAATGCAGAACTTTATTAACCTATGTTTCTTTTTGTTCGGACAACGATATCTTATATTCAATGCTGTATCTTTAGTGATTGGAGATCTTCCTTACCGTAAATACTTGTGCCGTTCGTGTGTGACTTTTGAACTTTGTTATTGGAGTGTCCATGAGGGCGAGAAAGATGTTATCGCTAAGCGCCTTACGTTGGTTACCCAATCTGCGATAAACAATAGGGTGATGTAATCAGTGTTATTGAACCCTTTAGTCCGACTCACTCGTGGAAGTCTCCGATACTGCATATTTCATGTATCATAATACGTTAGCTAATTTTAGTCAACGGAAAATATTGAATAGAGAGCGTATTTGTTTGATATTACTAGAAATATCTTAACCATGCACTGCGCTTGCGCTTCTTTATACCGACAAACCAGAAACAGGAAGGGAAGAGGAGTACAATTACAAGAATCCATACCAGGTATACCGTTGTTAAATTATAGTATTTCTGATTATGCCATAAATAAGTAAAACCAACTGCTAACATATGAACAAGCATAAAATGGCATATATAATAGAACAGGGGAACCCTGCCAAAAATGGTGAATACAGCATTGAGATGTCTTGGTAACCTTTTTTCGAGTACTGCAAGGATAATTATTGCTGGACCAAGAGTCATAAGCAAAAAGAGAAGGGATGGCGGATACTTTTCACAATTAATGAATGAGAAGAAGGTAAATAACCAATTGGCCTGGATTGACCAGGGGCGTGGGTCACCATAGAGATTTATAGCACGCATGATTACAAAACAAATACACAGTATGATACCGGTACGAAGAAAATATTGTATCCGCTTGTTCCGTTCCAAAAGAAATAGCGTACCAAATCCATACCCTACTGCCATTACACCAACCCAGGGAATGAGGGGATAAAGTACAATAAAGGTAGTATGTGTTGATAGCTTGATTGTGCCAGGGTCGTGAAGAATCCTCCACAGCCAGCTAAAGGTACCAAGGTTATCAAGATTAACATCATCGAAAAGATTATGGCCGGCAATCAGGATAATTCCAAAGAATGTAATTACCTGGGTGGGTAGTGAAACCAGGCAGGCTAATACAATCATTGACCAACCAAGCGTCCAGATGACCTGACCGAATATGTACCGGTAATTAAGATTAAATGTCCATGCAAAACGAATGATTGTTAATTCAATCAGGATAAGCCACAGACCTCGCATTAAAAGGAAATGTGAAAGTTCCGGTTTTGTCATTTTTCGGGAAGAGCTTAAAAATGCCCCCGTGCCTGCGAGGAAGAAGAATACCGGTGCACAAATGTGGGTTATCCATCGGGTGAGAAACAATGCCGTGTTCGCCTGGGTAAGATCTGTAGGATCAAAGGGGACATCGTAAAAATAATCACGGATGTGATCAAGTGCCATTAAGACCATAACGATGCCGCGAAGAAAATCAATTGATTCAATACGGGTGTGCGTTTGTTGTACAGAGATTTCTTTTGCCGGTCTCGATATATGGGTTTCTGCCATTAATCCTCTTGAGTTAAATCTGTATTAACTCTCTTTATCTGGTCTACCGCTTACATTTGATAGTGCTGATAGTGACTCATGGTTTTGTTTTTTAACACGCTAAAGCTTCCGTCCGTCTCAATTACTACCGCTTCGACTTGCTCCAGTGAACCGATATTTTGGCCTCGTATCGCCTGAAGTATCTCTTCCTGTTTCACTCGTTCAGCTTTCATCGCACCCCATAAAAATGTTCCTCTGTGATATAACAGCCTTGGTTCTGCTTTTACAAAGTGATATATTATTTTTGAACGAATAGAAAGCCAGGTGATCGTAAATTATAGAAATATGAGCAATGCAAGTGCCAACAGTCCTTCTGCAAGCATAATATTATTTGATAAAATTGTAGTTCCCGGAGATGAACCAAGCGCAACGGTTATAATAAGATCAAAAGCCTTCATTTTAGAGAGTGTGCGTTTACCGGAGATTTGCACTGTGAAGATGAGTACTACATAAGCAGCAATACCAACAATTATTACCCTTATAAGTCCCTTTGAATCTTGTCATTGACCTTGCGAAAAACAACACTTCCGGCTGAAGTTTGTAATTTTGTTGGAATCTTGCTCATAGGTACTCAACCTACTTTACTTGAGCGGCCTCAAGCCGTAAGCCTCTGTGGATCTGTCAGTTTACTGTACATTCTGGTAAAATTATCAGCAGAACAACTCTAATTGTTCTTTTAATTTCTCGTAGTGGGACCCTTTCCAGTAGATCCTATCACAACCCGGACAGATAGAAAATTCATTATAATACAGTATCGTCTTAGGTTCCAGGCGATGTACTATTTTAGATTTTTCAATTTTCTCTAACTCACAGTTACACATCGTACAACGCTTAAATGGTTGTATCTGCAGGGGAAGATCAAATCGGTTAAGCACTTCTCTCAGTTGCTCTGCTGGATTTTCAGAACGGATACAATATCCGTGCGTAACCACTTTTGCGTGCAATAATCGTCTGTCTCGTGTCAAAATAATGCGATTTTCTTTCAGGGATTTTTGAATAATCTCATGATCATGGTAATCATTTCTATATTCAGCATCAAACCCGAGCATGCGCAAAATCTTGGCGAGTTTCCCCAGGTGGACATCCAGAATGAATGCGGTTTTCCGGAGTGGTTCTTTTCTGAGTTTGATAACAGGAGAGATATCAATATTTTCAAATACAGGATAAACCGATACATAATCACCATTCTGTAACCGATAACCAAATCCAACAGATACGGTATTTACTATGATGAGATCGACTTCTGTATGAGGTACACCAATAGCTTCAATGGGGTCTTTTATCGAAGGATTTCCCTTAAACCGGTATGGGAATGTTCTTCTTACCTTATCGTGAGGAAGGAAATCATTCAGTTCTGCATAAAAGCGAAAATATGCCTCATTTGCAACCGGTTGTTTTGAATGTTCAGACATAGAAAGGTCCTACGATGTTGAATTTCCCGGGACATCTTTTTTGTTTCCACCATGTATTTTAGTTTCCTGGCTATTAATGTAATTACTCTGTCAAGTATAAAAGATAAATGGGTACATGGCAAACAGTATTGAAATTATCATGTTGATGTACAGGTAAAAATTATCAGCGATGACCGGAAGAGAAAAACGTTCTTACATATAAACCGGATAAATGCCAGGGTAATGCAGAACAGAAAACCGGATGATTAATATAGGATTTATATATATTACAATATTTTCCTTGACACAAGTTTTAGTCTTATTTTATAGTGTCTTATAAGGTGCAGTTACAGTAAAGTATTTAGAAAACCTGTAGAATATCTTTCTCTTATTTTCATGGTATGGATAGATAACTTGAATAAAAACGAAACATCATGTTAAAGGTAAACCTTGAGTAATCAAGGGACGCAAAGGGAAGGGTCTTAAAGTATAAGCTCCTGGGTGTACTTTATCAGAAAAGATAGCCTTACTGCCAAAGATGTTTTTTTAATAAATATTTTTGGCGTAAGGCTTTTTTATTTTAAGGTTTTTCAAAGATGTTCTATCTGCGCAGGACGGTAATTCTGGGATTACTTATTGGTCTGTTTGGAATAATAATCAGTTTTATTCCCTTTGTAAACAGGCTTGAGGAAAATATGGATCTTAGTTTATTATTCACGCTAAGAGGGCCTCGTCAATCACCACTAGAGGTCGTTATTATTAATATGGATAAATGTTCTGCAGACAAACTCAATGTACCAGATAACCCCGAGAAATGGCCCCGCTCTTTCCACGCTTCCCTTGTAGAAAATTTAATAAAATGAGGACTGGCAGATACTGGTTCGGGAGTCCATCCGGCATTATTGGGGGGGAGATTTGACCGGGGCATTTTCTAGTATCGGGAGAATAGCAGAAGACGTTCGTGATCCACGATTTTTAAATTATCGGGCATCATTGTTGCTTTCTGTCGGAAGGGTTGATGAAGCACTTTCAGATTGTCATAGTAAAAGAGCTTGGTCCGCTTGATCCCACTCCCTTTTTCTATGATGCCATTCGGAAACAGACTCAAAACCGCCCCTTCAGTCTGTCACACAAAACCAGCATTCAAACAGAATTCCGATATCTGAATAGAGAGACGGGAGATTTACCACTGAGATTTGATCCCAATTTAATTTTTGATACATTACGTCAGGAAGAAAGAGCACGTTCTGCGCGCCTGGGTTTCCATCATGCCTTTACACCAAATTCAGATCTTATTGCTTCCTTTATCTATCGGGATGAGGATTTTGATACAGAGTTTACAGATCCTTCCTTTACGTTTGATCTTAAAGAAAGAGAGAATGGTTACATGGGTGAACTCCAGCATCTGTTCCGTCATGAACGATTCAGTATGATAAGTGGTGCGGGGCATTTTGACTCAGATCTTGAGGAAACGGAGACCATTGTATCTCTCTCGTTTCCCACACGAACAATTCAGAGATTTGATATTCGTCATACTAACTTCTACCTGTATTCTCAAATTATGTATCCGGAAAATGTAACATGGACCCTTGGGGGAAGCGCTGATTTCCTTGAAGGCCGTATTACAGAGCGTGATCAGTTGAACTCAAAGTTTTGGATTAACGTGGAATGTGCTTCCCGGGACGACATTTCGTGCGGCCGTATTCAGGAATTTAACGAGGACACTGGTATCGAACCAAACAATCGAGCCCACCCAGGTAGCGGGGTTCAATCAATTATTCGATTCGAATACCGTTTGGAATCAGTTTTTTCCACCCATCGGGGTTTATCGTACGGCTGGTATCGACCTTTGTTAATCAGAGAGGGAATTTTGGAGACCCTACCGTGGAGACCGTTGAATCTGGAGAAGATCAGTTTTGGATATTTGATGCCGCTGTCGGATATCGGTTGCCTAAGCGCTGGGGACTTATCACCGTTGAGGCGAAAAACCTGTTTGATGAAGAGCTCCGGTTTCAGGATACGGATCCTTCAGACCCGCTCATTATTCCGGAACGATTGGTTCTTTTTAGTTTCACGCTGGCGATCTAGGCGTTTAAAATTTTTCATAATTTCTTATAGGAAAGGAGGTGGTTGTACGGGATATGAAGTCGAATAATTTTTATAAGTTTTTCTGTCAGAAGGAGGTAGAATATGGAAAAAGTAATGGTAATAGCAATACGAGCAGAGGATGGGACAGTTATGGAGACCTGGTGTGCGGATTGGGATGGGAATAATAGTCAAACTTCCCCCACTCAATTTACGAATTATAAAGTTGCTGATAAAGTTCACACCCCCTTTCCAATGCAAATGGGTACGACAAATGGCCCAAAAGTTGTTCAGAAATCCGAGTCCTGGAATGTATTCACCGTAACTGGAAGCCCGGGATGTACCTATATTTGTACTTCATCCGGTTGCAGAAAGGTTTGCAATTAATTCTTAAGCTGAGAATATTCTAAAATGCGCACCTAAAGGGATGAGGCTACTAATAGTTGCCACAGAGGTAACGGCGAGGTAGCCGCAATCCTTCAGGGTGCGCATGAGATATGAATGAAGCGTTCTGTATGATCTTTCTTAATGAGAAACTGACAGCCCTGAGCAGGGGAAAAGGAGTACCCCTGGCAAAACTCATCCGCAGGGGATTGATCTGGTTTTAGAGAAAGCGGGAGATGGGTAAGCAAAAAGAGGGGAACAATGAGACAAGACTGCGAAATAGTTTGCAAGTTCAGTTATGTTTATGTTTTCCGTGTCTTATGATGTAAAAATACATTACCCATAAAGCAATAATTCCAACACCAAAGATTACTAAGAGATTGATTTCATTCATATGTCTTTATCCTCTCTCTGTTCTATCTTAAAAGCTATAAAGAATGCCGAACCTGTAAGCAGAATACCAAAAATTGTAACAAGTAAACTGAACTTATGTGATACAAATTGGCCTAAAATCAGCGTAGCGAATGAAAGTTTACCAACATCATAAATCGTCTTTGCTAAGTTCTCATACTTTTTCATTTACTTGGTGATAATACCAAAACCGTAAGATTCTATCAATACAAAAAAAGAATAGGTCAAAAGAAACGAGCGGGAAAGATGTCAATTGAACCTGTTTGTTGTTAAAACACTTGCGATATTTCATTTAATATTGAATAATTATTGTTGTATAATAATACAACTTTAGTAACTACTCAGTTATCAGGTTCACAATATCCGGGATAAGATCTAGGAGATGGATTATGCCAATTACCTTTCTCTATGAGCCACGTTAAACCTGAACAGTTACAAGCTTTATACAAGTGAAGAGGATTTAAATCATATAAGGATTTTATTTCGATACAGATAAACACAAATTATCAAAAGTATTTTTCTGTGTATATCTGGTGTTCTGTTAATTAAGATACAGCATGAAACCAAAGGATGAGATACGGAGTCAGATTCTATCGAAGGTAAAAAAGATTGTTATCAAGATTGGTACAGGTGTTCTAACAACTGATAATGGGTACCTGGACAAGGAACAGATCAGGGGACTGGCAGAACAGGTTGTCGAATTAAAGAAAATGGGATACTGTGTAGTCGTTGTAAGTTCCGGAGCGATCGGTTCCGGGATGGGGGAGTTAGGTATTGGGAAGAGGCCGACAACATTACCGGAATTACAGGCGGTAGCTGCAATTGGTCAGAGTAAATTGATTAGTATGTACGATGCATGTTTTAAGTTACACGGCTACCATGCAGCTCAAATACTCCTTACCCGTGAGGATTTTGAGGACCGGCAGAGGTATCTGAATACCTGCAATACGATTCATACATTGTTCCAACTGAACGCCATTCCTGTAGTAAATGAGAACGATACGATCTCTGTGGATGAAATTGCATTTGGTGATAATGATGCGCTTTCCGCAATGGTGATGAATCTCCTGAACGCAGAGTTGCTTATTATCCTCTCTTCCGTTGACGGGCTTTATGACAGGTACCCAACGGCAAAAAGTAAAGCAGTGATTATCCCTGTTGTAGAGGATGTTTCTGATGAGATTAGACAACTGGCATTTAATACAAAGACACAACGGGGCGTTGGGGGGATGCAGACAAAACTGGAGGCAGCGTCTGCTGTGATAAAGGCAGGTGAGGCCGTGGTTATCGCAAATGGAAGAGTTGGCAAGGTATTGAGAAGGGTTGTCCGGTGTGAGAATATCGGTACCCTGTTTCTCCCCAAAAAGAAACGGTTGACAAGCCGTAAGAGGTGGATTGGGTATACCTTAAAGCCAAAGGGTAAGGTTTATGTTGATGACGGGGCTATGAACGCTTTAGTTGAGAAGGGGAAGAGCTTACTTGCCACAGGTATCGTAACGGTCGTGGGTACTTTTCAAAAAGGAGATATTATTTCCATTTGTAAAAAAGGAGGTGGGATGATATTTGCAAAAGGTCTCACGAACTATTCTTCCGGAGAAATCGATAAGATTAAAGGGCATAGTACCTCCGCTATTGGCAAGGTGCTTGGCTATAAACTATACGATGAAGTTATCCATCGGGATAATATGGTAATTCTGTTAGATTAAGATTCTGGATGAATCTCTAATTGTTTCTCAAACCCTTCAAGCATGGTAATATATTTCTCATGTACGCCGGTTTCGATATCATCCCGCTCTAATTCTCCGAATGTATTTTTGAGGAGTATTTGATCATCGTGAGTTAACACAGTATTTGCCCATGGCAGGAGGACCTTTTCCTCTGTTTGAATATGTCTTCGGGTATGCTTGATATACGCATAAGCGATTTTTGTAATCTTCTTTTTTGCCTTTTTGCCCTGAGAGAGATGAATGAGGGATCCCGACAGGTCTCTTATTTTATCGCGTGAGGTAACATGTTCCATAAGTAATTGTCCTAAAAAATCTCTTTTGGCGCCATTTTCCTTATCCTTGAGAATAGGGAATAATATCTTATCCTCCTTTTCATGATGACGCTTATCGGAAAAGTTGCTAATGATCTCTAGTATCCCTTGAAACGTTTCTGCGGGAATTTGTTGACCATTATCAAGGCAATCCGTAGCCTTTTCTAAAACGCGGAGTACCCTTCTTATCGTTTCAAATTCCTGACGGATCATTTCAGTACCGGCAAATTCCCGGTTGCTGGTGAATTTTGTATTTTGATACGGCGTATATTTTGACAGGACACAGGAGGTACATATACAAGAAAAAATAATGACGGGAATAATAGCTTTTTTCATAATTATCTATCCGGTACTCTTCAGATTAAACTAACAATAATTTATTTTTACAAAATTTATAGTGAGAGGCTCATTCTGTTACAGTAACGCTTCTGCGAGACGAATATCCTCCGGGGTTGTGATTTTGATGTTTTCATCTGTACCTGGTATGACGCAAACGGGGTACCCTGCCTTTTCTACCATTTCGGCATCATCGGTAAATTCAGTATCACTGTTTTTAAATTGATCAAATACTTTTAAAATAAGATTTCTCTCGAATCCTTGTGGGGTTTGTGCCATCCACAAACCCTTCCGCGGTACTGTTCTTTTGATAAGCAAGTCATTTCCTGTCTCTTTGATGGTGGCCTTTACAGGTGCTGCCAGTATGGCTGCATGTGATTCTTGTGCCTTAGCAATGACTGCCTCAATATGTTCTTTTCTTACGAGAGGTCTAACGACATCATGAATGAGTACAACCTCTGCATCCGCTTCTATCTGGCAAAGTCCATGATAAACACTGTCCTGGCGCCTTTTCCCTCCGGCGATAATTTTTTTAACGTTAAGGGATTCCAGGGTGTGTTGCCACTGTTCACGAAGCGGTTTTATTTCAGTTTCACCGATGACAAGGATGATCTCGGTAACAGTATCGATGCACGAAAAACGTTCAATGGTATGAAGGAATATAGGTTTTCCCTGAATGTATAAGTACGGCTTTTTGACAGGTCCGCCCATCCGCAATCCTATGCCTGCTCCTACCAAAACTGCTGATACTTTCATCGTTCTATATGATCACAAAATAGTTTCGGTAAGAGACGGTGAATTCGCTTTGTTTCATCTGCTCTACGGGTAATTTGCGCATATTTTTTATTTAAACACGCTCATATGGGTAGAATAACTTCTTGTATTCGTCCTGTGCAAAGCGATCGGTCATCCCTGCAACGTAATCACAAACTCCTTGGTACAGACCCTCTTTTTCTACCCATTTTTGGTACTCTATGGGAAGTTGTTTCGGGTTTTTGATAAAGGCCATAAAAAGTTCTTCTACAAAACGTTTTGCCTTATCTGCCATTCGGACTACTCGGTAATGCTGATAAACATTTTTAAAAAGAAATTCCTGCAGCTTTTTCTTTTGCTCAGATACTTCAGGAGAGAAGGACACAATTATACCCGGATAATTTCTCACGTCCTGAACCGTCTGTATATCGTTACAGGTAATTCTGGACATGGTATTATTGAGGAGATCGATGACTTCCATGTTGATCAGGTCTTTAATGGTCTGAGCAATTAAAATATCATGATCAATACCTGTATACTTTTGTCTAACCTTCTTTTGTGTTTCCCGCCACAATTCGACGGATTGTAAATCCTCATCCGTGATGATACCTGCCTTTAAGCTGTCATCCAGATCATGATTATCGTAAGCAATGGAATCTGCTTTATCTACTATTTGAGCCTCGAGTAGAGGCTGCTCCCTCGTATTATATTCTGTTACAATAGGGGTGTTATCATAAGGGGACTTATGTTTTACAATAGACTCTTTTAATTCCCATGATAAATTTAATCCGGGAAACTGAGGGTATTTTTGCTCAAGGGTATCAACAACGCGCAATCCATGGAGGTTATGTTCAAACCCTCCTTGTCCTTCCATCAGCGCTCTTAAGGCATCTTCTCCCGAGTGTCCAAACGGTGTATGTCCTAAATCATGGGCGAGTGAGATAGCCTCTGCAAGATCTTCGTTTAGGTTCATGGCCCGGGCAATGGTTCGTGCTATTTGTGAGACTTCAATGGTATGAGTTAATCGCGTTCGGTAATAATCTCCTTCGTGGTTTACAAAGACTTGTGTTTTATATTCAAGCCGTCTAAAGGCTGTAGAATGAATAATACGATCCCGGTCCCGTTGGTAAATACCCCGGTAGTGATGCTCCTCTTCAGGGTATTTCCTGCCTTTAGAATTTTTGCTTTTCATAGCATATGAGGCAAGCTCCCGTTCTTCTTTTAATTCAATTTCTTTCCTCGTTAACATAAGGATGATCACAAATATTTTTTGAATTCTCTGTAAAGATCTTCAAGGGACTGTGGAATAATTTTTACGTCCGATATGACAGGCATAAAATTCGTATCACCATTCCATCGGGGTACGATATGAAGATGAAAATGACCGACAAGTCCTGCCCCGGCTACTTTCCCTAAATTTATGCCGAGGTTAAATCCATCCGGTTTCATTATCGTTATAAGAATCTCTTTCATATCTTTTGCCATCCGCATGATTTCCAACATTTCATCATCCGTGAGATCGGAGATATCTCCCTTGTGTTTATGAGGAACAATCATAAGATGTCCGTTATTATAGGGGTATTTATTGAGGATACAAAAACACTCTTTACCCCGGTAAATAATAAGGTTTTTTTCATCCTGGTTATTCTGTACTGCTGTACATAAAAAGCAGCCATTCTCTTCTGTACTTCCTTTGATATATCCCATACGCCACGGTGCCCACAGATTTTCCATTTTATATAGCTCTTCTGAAAGTTTGTTGTTATTGGAATAGCGATACGATTGCTTTTGGCATAGTTTTGCTTGATTAAAAGATTGAGTCTTTACGGGCAATAGGTTTCCTGTTTACATCTTTCGATTTCCTGCCGCTGGTATTAAATTCTGTTAGTCTCTGCTCATTTGTAGGAAAGCCGTTTCCTAAATAAGATTGGCGTGCAAGGGGATTATTCAGGATTTCCTGGGTAGTCCCGCTAGCGATAACAGTGCCCTCATTGATAATGTACGAGCGTGTTGTGATGCTCAGTGCCTCACGTACATTATGGTCCGTTATCAGTAAACCAATTCCCCTGTTTTTGAGCCGTAAGAGAATACTCTGCACTTCACTTACCGCAATAGGATCGACACCCGTAAAAGGTTCGTCAAGAAGAATCATGGTTGGAGAATTGGCGAGTGCACGTGCAATCTCAAGCCGTCTCCTCTCTCCACCCGAAAGAGTAAATGCCTTATTCTTTGCCAGTGACGCGAGGTTAAACTCGTTGAGTAATTCTTTAAGGCGTTTGTATTTTTCATCAGAACTGCATCTGTGTGTTTCCAGGATTGCAAGGATATTCTCTTCCACCGTTAGGCGTTGAAATACGGATGGTTCCTGACAGAGATACCCCATACCTTTCCTTGCGCGAAGGTATATGGGAAGATCAGTAATATCCTCATTTTGAAAGATTACCTGACCGCTATCCGGACGAACAATGCCGATGATCATACTGAAAGAAGTGCTTTTACCCGCTCCATTTTGGCCAAGTAATCCCACAATTTCTCCGTCATTGATTTCAAAACTTATCTGATTTACGACAATGCGTTTACCGTATGATTTTGTCAGACCCTCTGCCCTTAATAAATTCATAATGAAAATCCTTTATTCCAAACCATAAAGATAGAAGATGATAGAAAAAGGTGGTTCTTACCCTTTCGATCATCGGGAGCGTATTTTATGGGTTACCGTATAAATTTGATATTATTTAATGGCCAGAATATAAAGAACGCCTTTCCTACAATCTTCTCCTCAGGAACAAATTTCCAGACACGGCTGTCATTACTATTCCTACTGTTATCCCCAAGCATGAAATAATCCTTTTCTCCGAGCTGAACCGGTTGGTCTGTTCCCCAGGTATCGGGGGAAAGGTTCGTGTAATAAATATCGTGAAGGATTTTAATATTTTCAAAGGTTGCATGTACCCTGCTGCCACCAAACTGAACCTTGCTGGTATCAAACAGACGTGATTCCGGGATATTACCATGATCATTGTCAAAGGTAATCGCTTCCCTGCCATTTATTGAGAGGGATACGATGCGATCAACATGCGAAAACTCTATCGTATGCGTTTGTCCTGTTTGTATATGGACATCCTTTTCCAGGACAACAGTGCCTGATTTTAAAAGACGACATTTTCCTTCTGAGTCATTTGTGGGGATACTGGCAGTAAATACATCATCGTTTTTTTCCAGCACAAGTTTTATGTCCTGAGAACCCGGTAAGGGCGTTACATCAAAACTAATTTTTATATCCCCCATTTCTGTATGGCTATTTCTGTTGTAACCATTTTGATCGGTAATCTTTCGTCCGAAGGTTACCATTGATACCGGTGAATTTTTATCTGAGATATTATTGAGGACAAGTGATTCTTTATCGATAGTCCATGCCTTGCTGTCTGCTATCCATGCCGGTATTATTTCTTCCTTTGCCGGATAACGGCTATTGTAGACAGGAAGCCATAAGGTGTCCTGTACTTTCGGAGGCTTTCTCTGTATCCTGTTGTTGATATAGATATCACCATTCACAATTTGCAGTTTTTCACCCGGCATGCCAATAAGCCGTTTAATGTAGTTCTTTTTCTTCTTTGAAAATCTTGTTGATCCGCATCGCGGACAACGCAGTCCTTCACGCCATTCTGTATCGGGCAGCTGCAGATAGCAATCCTTACAGGTAAGATCATACAAAGGATACACAAAAACTACAATATCCCATCGTTGGGGGTCTTTAAATTTATACCAGAATTTGTTAACCAGGATTCTGTTTCCTCCATGGATTACCTGATTCGATAAGTCTTCCCAGGGGACAGAGGACTGGCATGTAGGGCAGGTGCCTTTTTTCCAGAGCCACGCAGGCCAGTAGTATCGAATCCTGTTATTACAAACATTACAGTAAGCGGAGGTATTTATATCAAGCTGGCAATTAGGACAAACAGCACCTTCCGAATTGCGATCGGCATAAAAAAACCATCCGCAATTTGGGCATTGCACATTTTTATGTTCGCCTAATAGCGTTGGTGCCATAGACCCTGTGGGAATTTTAAATGCCTCTATCACGAAATACCGGACGGCAAATGCAAGTGCAATGGCAATTACTATAGATTCAATGTTTTCCCGTAACTTACTTTTTCGTCTCTTTGTCTTCTTCTCTGCTGCAGAGACGGCTTGATTTTCTTTTTTATTGACCACTCTAAACCTCACTCTGTTTCTTATTAACGTTTTACCAAAGAGCGCATTGTGAGAACACTCTACTTGATACGTCTGAAAAATTTTCCTCTCTGGTACCTGAAATATAATTTTTATTCATCAACGGATAATACCGATAAGAATGCCTTTTGTGGAATTTCCACGTTACCGATTGATTTCATCCTTTTTTTCCCTTCCTTCTGTTTTTCCAGGAGTTTTCTCTTTCTTGTAATATCACCACCATAACATTTTGCGGTAACGTTTTTTGCTATCGGGCGAATTGTTTCTCTTGCAATAATTTTGCTTCCGACAGCTGCCTGAAGTACGACCTCAAAGAGATGCCGTGATATCTCACTCTTAAGCTTTTTCACTAATTTTCGCCCTTTTATTTCTGTATCTTTTCTGTGTACAATCGTTGAAAGGGCATCTACACGTTTTCCTGATACAAGGATGTCCAATTTTACAAGATCTGCGGATTCGTATCCGATAAGATCATAATCAAGTGTTCCGTAACCCCTTGTTGCTGATTTCATCTTATCAAAGAAATCAAAAATAATCTCAGACAACGGCAGTTCATAGGTAAGGATTGCGCGTCTTTCGCTAAGATATTCAGTGCTCTTGTATCTTCCCCGGCGTCCTTCTGCAAATTGCATAATAGTTCCCACATATTCAGAAGGTAAGACGAAGCTGGCACGTACTATTGGTTCGCGGAATTCCTCAATCTCATGGAGTGGCGGAACTTTCTCCGGATTGTCTACCCTGATTACCTCATTATTTGTTTTTACTATCTCATAGGTTACGTTAGGAGCGGTCTGTACGATATTGATATTACTCTCCCGTTCCAGGCGTTCCTGAATAATTTCCATATGAAGGAGCCCAAGGAATCCGCATCGGAATCCGAAACCAAGGGCCTGGGATGTTTCTGGCTCAAAGGTAAACGATGAGTCGTTTAAACTCAGCCGCTCTAACGCCTCACGAAGTACGTGGAAATCTGCGTTATTTGCCGGATAAATACCGCAGTATACCATAGGTATGGGCTGCCGGTATCCCGGTAATGCCTCTGCTGTTCTGTTCTTCTTATGAGTAACTGTATCGCCTACTTTAACATTGTGAATAGATTTGATATTGGCGATACAGTAACCTACTTCTCCTGTAGCAAGGCATTCTTTAACCACCATCTTGGGTTTAAATACACCAACTTCCTCTACTTTAAAAGAACGGCCTGTCTTTATCATGTAAATTTCATCACCTACCTTTAAAGAGCCGTCAAAAATACGCAGGTAGATAATAACTCCGCGGTACTCATCATAGACAGAGTCGAAAATGAGTGCCTTTAACGGTACGTTTGGGTCTCCTTTCGGCGGTGGAATACGTTCGATTACAGCATCAAGAATCTCAGCGATACCCTGTCCTGTTTTTGCACTAACCATGAGTGTTTCTTCCGGTGCAGTGCCGAGGGTCTTTTCCATTTCGGTAAGTACGTCATGAGGCCGGGATTGGGGCAGATCGATTTTACTGATAACAGGAATAATGGTTAAATTATGTTCCATGGCGAGATACGTATTGGCGACGGTTTGGGCCTCTACACCCTGAGATGCATCTACAAGCAGAAGAGCCCCTTCACAGGCGCCAAGACTTCTCGATACCTCATAGTTAAAGTCTACATGTCCGGGGGTATCTATAAGGTTCAGGGTATACTCTTTGCCGTCCTTTACCGTCTTCAGGGCTACTGCGCTGGCCTTGATAGTAATTCCGCGCTCACGCTCCAAATCCATATCGTCGAGCATCTGGTTTCTGAACTCTCTCGATGTAATGGTATCCGTCTTCTCCAGGAGACGGTCAGCCAAAGTAGACTTTCCGTGATCAATATGTGCGATTATACAGAAGTTTCTAATTCTTTCAGTAGGCATCCTGCTGCTCCAATAATTCCTGCGTCATTTCCAAGTTCTGAAAATACGATTTTTGTATCCTTATATGGTTCTTCAAAGGTTCCCTGCTTTGTTATTTCACGTATAGGGGCCATGAGCAACTCACCGGAACCTGTCATTCCACCTGCCAATACAATTGTCTCTGGGTTAAGTATATGCATAATATTTAATAAGGCAATACCAATATATTGCCCAGTTTCTTTAATAATATCTAACGATGCCTTATCACCCTGAAAGGCTGCATCATTAATCATCTTTGCTGTAATTTCATCACAGTTTTTTAGGGATGATTGTGTCCCGCTCTCTAATGCCTCCTTAAAACGTAGTACCATAGCTGTAGCTGAAGCGTATGCCTCTATGCATCCGTGATTGCCACATTTGCATTTCCGTCCACTTGCCTGTATTATCATATGACCAATTTCTCCCGCGACATTGTTAGCGCCACGCCAAAGTCTGTTTTCAGTGATAATACCGCCCCCGATTCCTGTACCAATAGTCATCATTACCATTGAACTGGTGCCTTTACCGGCCCCTGCCCAATTCTCACCCCAAGCGGCAGCATTGGCATCGTTTTCCAATATACAGGGAACAACAAACCGTTTTGTTATCATGTTTTTTATCGGTACATTACGCCATTGCGGCAAATTTGGCGAATATAATATTGTTTCGCCCCTTTTATCGATATGACCTGGTGAACCGAGTCCAATACCTGAAATATCCGATTTCGCTAAATGTGCCATACTGATAAGAGTATCGATCAGTCTAAATATTTGATCAGAAATTGTTTGTGAATCGGCATGGTAATCCGTTTTTACTGATAACCGCTGATGGACTTTCCCATCTATATCAACAATACCTGCTTTTAAATTTGTTCCACCCAGGTCAACACCGATTGCGTAATTCATTGTATCGATCCTTAGTAATTGGTAATTTGTAATGTATTTTCGTGAATAAAAAATTTTAACATAAGTGGTATGTGAAGTCAACTTATAGCACATATTACACTATCTTATGAATAATGATGCCCTATTGTAACTATTCAGGTTCAAGGTTCAAGGTTCAGAGTTCAGGGTTAAAAGCCAAGTAGGGTAGGGCATTGCCTGTCAAAAATATCTGTTTGGAGGTTTATGGAGAGCACAGGATGGGTCAATCTTGTCTCTTATCTAATCCTTAAACCGTTAACCTTGAATCCTGAGCAGTTACCATCTTTTTATGCAAACTGATAACTAAGGGTAAGGATAAAAAATAGAGTCAGGCGGGTAAGGTGCTTTTTAGGAAAGAGAGGTCTGTAAGGGCTCTGTATTTTTGCTATTTATTTTTTTAGTTGGAATATATTATGGTATTGAATGGGGGGCGGGGGAAAGAATCAGTAACGGTGAGAAAAGCAGGAATCATCGGGGGATAATAAAATGGCACATATCTGCGTTCCTTTTGGCACATTTTGTCACGCAGAAAATGGGGCATGTAATGGATGGTTTACACACCCCATTCTGCAATCACATCGAGTATACTGTTACTCAATTACAGATACAAATTCGCCCTGAACACTACCTTCGTTCGAGTATACTGTCGGCATATAAAAGGTATTTTCTGCAGCCTGGTCTATCCTTTGATTACACTTTTGACATCTTCTGTTGTGAGGACCCCGGCTGATAAACTTTTTTCCACACATCAGACAGGTTCTTTCTGCCTTATCTGTATATATGTTTTTTAGTGAAAGGCTTTTTTCGTTGTATCTTTTTTGAGTTTTACGCCTTGGTTTTTCTTTTTGCTGCGTACCCATCTAAGACCTCCTGCATATTGGGTTAAGAAAAATAAGCTACAAAATTTAAACAAAACCAGATAAACTATTGTTCCATGATATTTAACTACTTAGGTATGAAAAATGCTCGCTTTACCGTTTCTTTACCATTTAAATGATAGAGTGTACATTCCTCCTGTTTTTATTCTCATTGAATTGAAATATTATTTTTCCTTGTATTTATGTTGTTATGACGTATAATAAGTACCTGTCTGTATAAAATATAGCTTACAACGGGGCGTAGCGCAGTTTGGCTAGCGCGCCTGCCTTGGGAGCAGGAGGTCGGAGGTTCAAATCCTCTCGCCCCGACCAACTTATTAAGTGACACTCCATATAAATACTTGCCAGAAGGAATCTCATCTTTATATCCAGGTAACGTTCAAAAAACTAAAAAATACTTTACAAAACCTCTCTATGTTTAATGACGGGAAAATTGGATAGAAAAAAACATGCCAATAGATACAGGAACAGGAAAAAATAGAATTTTTTCCCAATTACTTATCTCAATAGGGGGCCTGTTGGCATTGTTATGGAAGGAAAAAGCAGAAATTATAAAGATCAGTGCCTTATAGAATGAGGATTTTGAGGACTATGAGATATTTTAAACCTTACGCAAGGAGGGCGTCCGGGCTATAGAATGCATAAGATCCCATATTTAAGCCGGATGCATAGAGTAGATTACAATAAGAGATTGTAATGAAAAGGGTTATATCTTTTGAGACTCTTTTTTATGGAGCGAGAGGTTTTCTATAAGGGTGATAGTTTTCCTGGTTTGTTTATTGAGAAAGAAAGAGGGGTATGTGCCATGTCACAACCACCAGATATCACATTCCTGTGACATGGCACATTATAAAAGAAAGTATATAGAAAATAGGAAACAAGTGTATAATGTAAATAGAAAAAAATATAATTTGTGTTTAAAACAGGGTATATAACTTATTTTAACACATGATAAATACAGCTATTTCTTTATTTTTGATTTTTTAGACTGTCCTGCCTTTTTTACAACTGATTTTACAGCCGGTTTTGTAACTGACTTTTTAATTGGTTTTGTAGCTGATTTTGTAGTTGGTATTTTTCCAGGCTTTTTAGTTGGTTTTTTTGCTTTTTGAAGAGGCGTTGGATTACAGAGGAGATCGCGTTTAGCGGAGAGCCTGCCGCATGATTCACATATATATTTTAAACTAACAACTTTTGGTGCACATACATGCCTTGGGTCATTTGTTAATGCACCACAAAACTTACAGACAACCGCCTTATTCGCAGGTATTGGTTTACAAAGATGGCCTTTCGCTGTTGTTGCCAAACCACACGTCTCACAAGTATAAACATTATTCATAAACTTCGTCCTTTCTTTAAATATTTCTAAGATTCTGCATTAACAATAAAAGAATATACTGAAGGATTTTTGAACGGGATATTCCATAAGAATGGGGCGTATACAGATGTCTCTGCCTGATGGAAGGAAAGGCCTTCACTGAATTTATACTTCATCGTAAACAATGTACCCCCAAGGGGATTTGAACCCCTGTCTTCAGGCTGAGAACCTGACATCCTGGGCCACTAGACGATGGGGGCTTAAGGATATCGTAAAGTTACAGCATACTATATTTATTTTGCGTTGTCAATAGAAATGTAACTTAATTGTCTATGATTATTCACATCAACCCTTTCTCCCGTTTTCAATAGGGCTACTCTGCCGAAGTCTTCCATGGTATTTAATTCAGGAATAGTAAAGACAGGACCCTCAACGCATGTCCGCTGACCGCTACAATCACATTGGCCGCATATCCCGAAACCACATTTTATATATCTATCCAGGGATACTTCACACGCAATATGATGCTTCTTGCAGAGTTCCACTATCTTGAACATCATTTTTTCCGGTCCACAGGTATAAACCTTTTGGAATTGCTGTTTTTTTACTATATCTTCCAGAAGGTCTACCGTTGTTCCACGAAACCCGAGGGAACCATCTTCAGTACAAAATCTCATATCGGTAAACCGTTTTCGGTAGATTATTTCTGATGCAGTCCTTGTTCCTTGTATAATGGTTATTTTCGGTAATGTATCAATAACTGTTGCCAGGGATGCTATTCCTATGCCGCCACCCACAACACATGAATGTAATTCAGGTTGTAAATGAAATCCGTTCCCATAAGGACCGCGTATACCGATCGTATCTCCTATTCTTTTTTGATGAAGTAAATCGGTGAAAGTGCCCTTTTTGAGAACAGAAATACCCAGAAGATTTTTTTGGATAGAGGATACTGTAAAGGGCTTTTCATCTACCATTGGTATCCATACCATGATAAATTGTCCCGGAATAAAATTCATTGAAGATTCAAAAAACAATGTTTTTACAAGGGGGGATTCTTCCCGGATATCGCAAATTTTTACCATTGCAGGTTGTTCAATCATGAGCAGCCCCTTTAATCGTATTGATATCACTAATGCTATTTTCCCGCATCCACTGAGATATTTCTTCACATATTTTTTTGAAGACATCAATGCCCCGATAATAAACACCGGTTCCGATTCCAACGGCCGAGGCCCCTGCCATCATCATTTCTATAGCATGCCGTCCGGTGGACACCCCTCCGGTACCGATAATAGGAATGTTTATGGCCTCATATAAGTCATAAACACATCGTGTCGCAATAGGCCTCAGGGCATCGCCCGTAACACCGCCGACCTTGTAATCCAGGATAGGTTTTTGAGCTTCAATATTAATAATCATGCCAGGCCCCATAGAATTAACAGCGGTAATAGCATTTGCACCGGCATCCTCTGCGGCCTTTGCAATAGTACTGATTTCAGGAATACTGGGTGAGAGTTTAATGAAGAGTGGCAGCTCTGTTACTTTTCTTACTGCAGAAGTAATTTCAAAAGTAGCCTGCGGAGTTCCTTGTCCTGCAAGGAGACCAAATCCTGGAGTATGTGGGCACGAGAGAGGTATTTCTATTGCCGAGAAATGGGTACCGGAAAGTCCTTCAACAACCCGGACAAAGTCTTCCTTGTGGGTACCTATAACACTTGCAATTGCAGGAACACCCACATCCTGGATATCTGCAAACTCTCTTGCGGCTTTTTCAATACCCGGATTCGAATAGCCTACAGCGTTCAGCATGCCCGCTTCAAAGGTTATGACCGTTGGATTCTTGTGACCTTCCCGCGGTTCTTTACTCATAGATTTTGTAGTTACGGCACCGGCACCGTTCTCTGCAACCCGTTTGAGTAGTGCTTTTGTGACGCCTAAGATACCCGACGCTAAAATAGTAGGATTTCTCAATTGAATATTACCTACCCTAACAGATAGATTTAATTTTGACATTATGGTTGAATATTTATAGTAAGAGAGATATAAACGGGACAAACAATAATTTATATATTTTAGAAGATTTACTATTGACAATCAAGAAAACGAATATAATTATAGCAAATATAAAGTTAAAATCTCTAAAACTTTACACAAAGGCACAAATAGTTACGGATTGTGGAGAGATAAAAATATATGGAGATAAAATCCTGAAAATCCGGGTGTGTCTGTATTCTTAACTAAAAATCATATGAAAATTCTTGGAATTGATCCGGGGACACGTGTTACAGGCTACGGTTTAATAGAAAAGACGGGTACGAAAATATCCATTATTGACTATGGTTCTATTCGGGCTGACAGAGATAAGGATTTCTCACGGCGCCTTATGGTTATCCATGAAAAAATCATGGAAATTATCTTCCGGTACAAACCAGATCAAATGGCTATTGAAGAGGTCTTTTATGGTAAGAATATAAAGACTGCGATAAGGATTGGTGAAGGAAGAGGTGTTATTTTTTTATGTGCAGCATTAGCCAATATTCCTATTACTGAATATGCTGCAACAGTTATTAAGAAAGCTATTGTAGGGAACGGTAGTGCTCATAAAGATCAGGTACAGGAGATGGTAAAGATTATTTTAAATATGTCAAACACACCGGAATCTACCGATGCCTCCGATGCACTTGCTATTGCAATTTGTCATAGTCACAGCATGAAAGCTTAAGATTACAGGGATTCCATAATTGAGGCTTGACGTAAGAGCTCCTTTTGTTATAATTCAAATCTTTTATCTATAGATTCCGTTTCCGGATATCATTAAATCCTTATTATAAAGACATCAGAAATCATGGAAAATGCTATACGCAAGGCAGGCATCCTCATTGAGGCGATCCCTTATATTCGATCTTTTAAAGGTAAAATTGTAGTGATCAAATTTGGTGGAAGTGCAATGTCCAATGAAGAAGTACTGACAAACGTACTTCAGGATATCGTATTTATGAAGATTGTTGGTATTATGCCTGTCCTGGTTCACGGGGGTGGTCCACATATTACCCGGGAGATGGCAAGGAGAGGATTGAGCCCGAAATTTATTGAGGGCCACAGAATCACCGATCATGAAACCCTGGAAATAGCCAGGAATGTTCTTGTTAATCAGATCAGTGCGTCAATAGTAAAGAAGATTTCTGAACTGGGTAACGAAGCCGCTTGTATTTGGGAAAATGGTTCCTGTCCGATACAGGCGGAAAAATATTACATTGAAAAAAGAATGGATGACGGAACCCTGAAAAAGCTGGATATTGGTTTTGTAGGTAAAGTAACATCGATTAACAAAGATACATTTTTCCGTTTATGCAGATCATGTACTATCCCTATTGTTCCGCCTATTGCACGGGGGGTTAATGGAAATATCTACAACGTTAATGCAGATAATGTGGCAGTATATATTGCAGGTGCACTCAAGGCAGAGAAACTTGTTTTTCTCTCGAATACCCACGGCATCATGACAAGGCCAAACGATGAGACATCTTTAGTTTCCACACTACATGAAAGTGAGGTTCATTCGCTTATTGAGGAAAAGGTGATCAGCGACGGAATGCTTCCTAAGGCATTAGCATGCATTGATGCTGTTAAAGCAGGAGTAAAAAAAGCACACATTATCAACGGGGTGATTCCCCATGCCCTTCTGCTGGAGATCTTTACTGATAAAGGTGTTGGTACACAGATTATCGTATAAACCTTCTTATCAATACACAGTACATCTCATACAGAACAGGGTTTTCGAAATTTTCGTGCCTTTAATGCCAAAAAATTACCAAGTTGATTTTTTGTTTTACCAAAACTCTCTCAAGAAAGGTTCCGGATGGCACAAAGATACATCCCTTCCTTCATCATCTTGGTTATACTCTTGTGCCTGGTATCATCCACTGGTGCAGATGATTATAGTCCTGAAATAAATTTCTGGCCTGTTTTTTATTATAATAAGGATAATGGCGAAAAGGTAATTGAAGTATTCTATCCCTTTTTTAGTTCGGTAAAGCGTAAGGATACAGGTATCGTATCCTTCAGGCCTGTCTATAGCGTGAAAAAAATCCCGGCAGAGGAATACAGAAGGTCTGAGATCATCTGGCCACTCAGTTATGCTGTACGCAGCAGAGATAGAAGGTACAGGAGAATCTTTCCATTCTACACCTATACAAAAGATACTACCAGTGATGTCCCGGAAAAAGATATTGTTGTTTTTCCGTTTTTCTACAGCAGAAATTACAACGGAGAGGATTTTGCTCTATTTCCTTTTTATGGAAAGTTTTCCGAGAGATTCGGTCATAATACGATACGGTTTGTCTTATGGCCTATCTATACAATGGTAGCAGATGATGATCGTAAGGCGTGGAATGTCGTTTGGCCAATCTTTAATTATTCAAAATATGTGAAAGGTGACGGGTACGGTTACAAGTTTTGGCCATTTTATGGGAAACACGAGAAAAAAGGAGCATATGAAAAGGGGTTTATTATGTGGCCATTCTATACCTATATCCATGCAGATATTAAAAACGTTGGAAAGTATAAGGGGTGGGGAGCGATTCCGTTTTATGTTTCAGAAAAATCTCCAGTATCTCGTGCACGATCAATTCTTTGGCCACTGTTTAATCACATTAAGAGTAAAACAGAAGAATACGAACGATGGGATTACCCATTTCCGATTGCATCGAAAATAAAGAGTGAAAAGAGATATAAAAATAGCTTCCTCCCGTTCTGGCTGATTAATCGTACTCCCGATTCAGAAACCCTATCGATTGCGTTCCCTTTCTTTTGGTCGTTTAATTATAGAACAGGTCCCTTTCTGAAAATAAAAACGGTACGGTTTGTACCACTGTATTGGAAGCGCGATGAATATCTGATAAAAGAGGGGAAACATGCCGGCTTAAGACAGGTCTGGCCGTTCTTTAAGCAGGAAGAAGAGTTTAATCATTCTACCCGTTTAGAAGTGCCCTCTTTATATCCGCTGTTACACGACGAGCCATGGGAGAGAAACTGGGGGCCCTTTTTTTCTCTTTATAAACAGAGTCATGATACAACAACAGATGTGAAAACGATACGCTTTCTATGGAGGCTTTTTCATAAGAAAAGCAGCCCGAGGTTTTTTTATTTGGAAATGGCTCCGCTTTTTTCTCTCTATAAAGACAGAAGTGGAGAAGATATCCATTTTTCCTTTGTAGGTAATATGTTCACATACAAAAAAAACACAGTAGGCCGGCATATAAGATTATTTCATTTCCTGAAAATACCCCTAGGCCCTGCGGCTGAAGGAAAAAGGGGCTCTCATTCATGGTAAATCCACTCGAATATATAGGGAGAAATTCGCTGAACCTGTTTCAACTGGTAGGTGAGTTGATTCAACTCTTTATTCATACCCTTTACTGGTGTAAACAGGCCCTCCGGAATTTGGACAAGATTTTTTACTTTATGGTAAGGATGGGAGTAAATACGCTGCCCATTGCCAGTTTTACCTCGCTCTTTGTAGGAATGGTCATGGTCCTTCAAACAGGTTATACGCTTGAAAAATTTGGCATGGCAGAATCACTCGGGGCTATTGTTCCCATTGCTATGGCAAGGGAGTTAGGACCGGTACTCACGGCGCTTTTACTTGCAGGCAGGATTGGGGCTGCAATTACGGCTGAAATTGGTACTATGACTGTATCAGAGGAGGTGGATGCCCTTAAGACCCTGGGGATTAATCCGATCGGGTATCTTGCGATGCCCCGGTTCCTTGCTTGTTTATTTATGTTACCTGTCCTGGTTGTTTATGCAGACGTAGTAGGCATTTTAGGTGGTGCGGTAGTTACCACAGCATATTTTCAGATTCCTGTAACAATATATTTCGACCGTATGGCGGAAAGTCTTGAGGTTATTGATATTATTAAAGGGCTTGTAAAAGCGGCGGTCTTTGGTGTTACTATCGCTATCGTGGGCTGCCGGTATGGTTTGAAGACAAGTGGTGGGGCTGCAGGTGTGGGAGAGGCTACAACAAGGTCTGTTGTATGCTCATTTGTCTCGATATACATATTAAATTATTTCATTACACGGTTATGGATGTAAATGAAGTTGAAATAGATATACAGAAGCTCAATAAATCCTTTAACAGCTTGCACGTATTGAAAGATGTTGATATAGAAATACGGCGAGCCGAAACTACGGTGATTATTGGGGGAAGCGGGACGGGAAAGAGCGTTTTGTTAAAACACATTATGGGATTATTGCAACCTGATTCAGGAAGGATAATCATACGGGGTGTGGATGTTACAACAATAAACAGCCATGAAGCAGAAAAATTGAGAAACCGGTTTGCTATGGTATTTCAGTCTTCTGCCCTGTTACATTCACTTACCGTTGCTGAAAATGTAGGTCTGGGATTGAAAGAACAGCACCGGTTGCCGAAAAAGCAAATCAATGAAATCGCCATGGAGAAGTTAAAGCTGGTCAAGATGGAACAAAAATATAACAGTATGCCTGAGGAACTCAGCGGAGGGATGAAAAAAAGGGTTGCAATCGCTCGTGCGCTTGCTATGGATCCGGAGGTTGTATTGTATGACGAACCAACCTCAGGGCTCGATCCGATTATGGCCGGAAATATCGATGAACTCATTCTGGAGTTAAAAGAGAAATTTAAAATGACCTCCGTTGTGGTAACCCATGACATGGAATCTGCATTCTATATAGGGGACCATATTTGCATGCTTTACCAGGGAAGGATTATTGAAGAAGGAGATCCGGAGTCTTTCAAGCAGAGTGAAAATAAAATTGTTAAGCAGTTTATTACCAGGCACGGAGGTGCAGGGATATAAATCTGAAGAGCGAATCTTGTAATACCCTTTATTTCGGGAGGTAAGTAGCTATGGAACCAACACAGAAATCTGCTATTAAAGTAGGTATATTCGTTATTATTGGTATGGCGATACTGGCTGCTTTAACGTTTCGCATAGAGAAACTTGCTGAGTGGGGCGATTACTACGATCTTATAGCCTATTTTAATGAAGCGGGGGGGTTAAAGGCTGAGGATGATGTTACGCTGGCAGGCACAAAGGTCGGGTATGTGAAAAGTGTTACTGTTGAAGGTGATAAGATCAAGGTTGTTCTCTCCGTTAAGGAAGATATTCCAGTCCGGGAAGGATCAAAGGCCTCGATTATTGCCGGGTATTTATTAGGTGAAAACCGCGTTAATATTACCCTTGCACCGGTTTCCCGTCCTGTATACGAACCTGGTGATGTAATAGAGACGGTTGAGACACTGACCTTTGCCGATATGATGGCCAAGGTAGATAATGCGCTCTCAGGAATACAGAATATACTAGCACCGCTGAAAGATACCGAAGGGCTTATAGCGTCCATGAAAAGTGTTGGGAAATCGTTAGAAGAAGCAGGGCCGCAGTTGAATAAATTGCTGGATTCGACACTTGATATTACAGAAAAAATCAACAAAGGACAAGGTACATTGGGTAAATTGATTACTGATGAGACACTCATTAACAAGATAACCTCGGCAGCGGATGTCGCTCAAAGGATATTCACTGAGAATGAGCAGAATATTAGTGATGCGCTTGCGGGACTGGGAGACATCGGACCTCAGTTGAGAGAGGCCTTACAGGGGTTGAACGATGCATTACAACCTTTAACGGAAAAGGACGTTTTTGTAAACATCAGTGCTGCCTCGGAGAGTATAAAGAACATTCTTGAGAGGATAGAAGAGGGGGAGGGCACCTTACCGAAATTGATTACCAGTGATGAACTGTATGTGGAATTAAAAAAACTCGTTGATGATTTAAGGGAAACGGTACAAGGTTATCGTGAACAAATCCCGGTTGGTGCCTTCGGGAGTATCGTATTTAGCGCTTTTTAGTTTCTACCTGTTTACGCATATTTTTATGATAAATTGTTGTATCTTATAATAAATTTTGTATAATTTTGTTTTCCCTGGGTTTGAAGCCCATTCCCACTTCAATCCCATTTTCAGGAGGAACGAAAGAATAGAAACTATGAATATTGAAGAGATGAAAGAAATTTACGATCGCTATGTTATTCCCAATTATATTCGGAACCCTATTGTGTTGAGCAGAGGCAGCGGTGTAGACGTATGGGATACAGAGGGCAAACGCTATCTCGACCTGTTTTCCGGATGGGCGGTAAGCCTGTTGGGACACTGCCATCCTCATGTTGTTGAGGCCGTTCAGCGACAGGCGGCTATACTGCAACATGCTCCTAATATTTACTATACGGAACCACAAGGGTTACTGGCGAAATATATATCTGAAAAATCCTTTGGCGGACAGTGTTTTTTTTGTAACAGTGGTGCCGAAGCAAATGAGGCTGCAATTAAGCTTGCGCGCATCTATAACTCAAATACCGGCAAATATAAAATACTTACTTTTTCAAACTCATTCCATGGAAGGACTCTTGCCACAGTTACTGCAACTGCACAGCCAAAGTATCATAAAGGATTTGCACCACTCGTTGAAGGTTTTACGTATGTTCCCTTTAATGATTTAGAGGCATTAGAAACATCAGTAGATGATAAGACCTGTGCGATAATGTTAGAACCAATTCAGGGTGAGGGGGGGATTAATAGTGCTACCGGGGATTTTCTCCGGGGAGTAAGGGCACTTTGCAATGAAAACGGGTTACTGCTCATACTGGATGAAGTACAATGTGGAATGGGAAGGACCGGCAAGTATTTTGCCTATCAGCATTATGATATAGAACCGGATATCATGACACTGGCAAAGGCACTTGGTGGCGGTGTCGCTATTGGGGCTATGACGGCGAAAAAAGAGATTGCCAAAAGCCTTGTGCCGGGCAGCCATGCTTCTACTTTTGGTGGAAATCCGTTAGCATGTGCAGCTGGAATTGCAGTGTTTGAAACAATTGAAAAGGAGAATCTCATTCATAATGTAAAAGAGATGGGTAAATATGCCATGGAACAATTAACAATATTGCAAAAGGATTACGAGATAATCAATGAGATTCGTGGTAAGGGCCTTATGATTGGCATCGAGCTCAATGTGAATGGCGCTGAAATTATTAAAAATTGTATTCAGGCTGGCCTGTTTCTCAATTGTACCCATGATAAAGTCATCCGCTTTATGCCCCCGCTCAATGTTAGAAAAGAACATATAGATGAAGGGATAGACATTTTAAGAACAGTTCTTTCTAAAACCTCCGCATAGGGATTTTCGAATCAGGCATGGAATGGCGTTCATGCAGTGCCATTGTCTTGTTGTTAAAGAAAAAAAGTTGCCGAAGGTATAATTTATAGGAAAGTGCTATTTATGAAGTGTAAAGACTTACTCTCAATTGCTGATCTTTCGGTATCAGATATCGAAGAAATATTTCACGTAACAAAGGAACTTAAAGAATGGCATAATAAAGGGTACGATGAAAAGTGTCTTACCGGAAAAACCCTGGGAATGATTTTTGAAAAAAGTTCTATGCGTACGCGTGTTTCATTTGAAGTCGCTATGGTGCAGCTTGGTGGTCATGCCATTTACTTAACTCAGAGTGATATTAACCTTGGGAAGAGAGAATCGATAAAAGATGGTGCTCAGGTATTATCGCGATATGTAAATGGTATTACTATTCGTACCTATAACCAGGATACGGCAAAAGAGCTCGCGCGATACGCCACGGTACCGGTTATTAATGCCCTGACGGACTATCTCCATCCATGCCAGGCATTGAGTGATCTCTATACTATTAAGGAAAAATTCAATACTTTTAAAGATATAAAAATAACCTTTATTGGCGATGGAAATAATGTTGCACGTTCCCTCGCACAAATTTGTGCAAAACTTGATATTCACTTTCATGTTGCTTCTCCACCGGGATATGAACTCACACCTGAGTTTATTTCTGAGGTTGTAAAAATGTCAGGTGGGAAAGAGATGATACACAGGTATGAGGATCCAAAAGAGGCTGCAAAGGATGCGCATGTACTTTACACAGATACATGGATCAGTATGGGGCAGGAATCGGAGACGGAGAAGCGGAAGCAAACGTTCCATGATTATCAGATTAACAATAAGCTTTTAAGGGTAGCAAGGGCTGATGTCAAGGTTATGCACTGTCTGCCAGCCCATAGAGGAGAAGAGATAACCGATGAGATTATTGACGGACCACATTCTGTTGTATATGATCAGGCAGAAAACAGGCTCCACGTAGAAAAAGCACTTTTAAAACTCCTGTTGCGGAAATAGAACTATGAGAGCTGACAGCCGGAAATCTGATGAATTGCGCCCGATAACGATAGAAAGGCATTTTACGAAATACGCACCTGGTTCCGTGCTTATTGGGACAGGGGATACGAAAGTTATTTGTACGGCTTCCGTGGAAGAAAGTGTACCTCCGCATCTTAAGAATACCGGTGAGGGCTGGATTACTGCAGAATATTCATTGCTGCCGGGTTCTACGCCGATGAGGACACATCGGGAATCTACGAGGGGAAAAATAATAGGGAGAACCCATGAAATCCAGCGGCTCATTGGTCGTTCTTTACGCACTATTATAGATCTTGCCCTCTTAAAGGAGCGGACCATCTGGATTGATTGTGATGTTATACAGGCGGATGGGGGTACGCGTACTGCAGCTATTACCGGGAGCTATGTGGCAGTGGTAGATGCTATCCGGTGGTTGAAGAGTAAAGAGATGATTCACGGAAACCCTGTCTTACAGAGTCTTGGGGCAGTGAGCGTCGGGATTGTGAATAATACTGTTCTTTTAGATCTCTGTTATGCAGAGGATGCCGCCGCCCAGGTAGATATGAATGTAGTTATGACCGGCGATGGTAAGTTTGTTGAAATCCAGGGTACCGGAGAGGAATATTCCTTTACTGACGAGCAATTAGCCGAAATGTTAATGGTTGCAAAAAAAGGTATTCGTGAAATTTCTGAAATTCAAAAAAGGGTATTGGAAGAGAGCGGGATATGATGTCAAATGTAAATGAAATTCATAAAAAGACTATACTGATTGCTACACAGAATGAACATAAGAAAAGAGAAATACTGGATATTCTTAAGAATATTCCCGGGGTTTTATTCAAAAATGTTGAAGATTTTCCTTTCCTCCCATTTGTAGAGGAAAACGGGAGTACCTTTGAAGAAAATGCAATAAAAAAAGCAACCACTTTAGCAAAGGTTTGCAATACATGGGTACTAGCAGATGATTCGGGACTTGAGATTGATGCACTCAATGGGCGCCCTGGTATTTTTTCCTCAAGATATGCCGGGCCAAATGCTACTGACGAAGAAAATATCGGAAAGGTATTATCAGAATTAAAAGGGGTGCCGAAGGAAAAGCGTACAGCACGGTTTGTTTGCTCTATTGCACTTGCCAGTCCCTATGAATTACTCCTGGTCGTAGAAGGTTATTGTGAAGGGTATATTGCTGAAGAACCACGAGGAAATAAAGGCTTTGGGTATGATCCGATTTTCTATGTTCTCCAGTATCATCAAACATTCGGGGAATTGCATTCCTCGATTAAGAATACGATCAGTCATCGTGCCGAAGCATTAAAAAAGCTTAAGGAACGTATCATACCTTTTATTCGGATTATTTAGATTTTTTCAAAAAACACGGTTGCCCGGTGCAAATTGAACTGGTTAATGATGTACTACGAGAAATACTATTCCTATCGTAGTTAATATTCCGCCAACGATTTCTTTTTCATAAGGTTCAATTTTGCAAATGTTTATTTTCTTTATACCTTTATAGGTAAGAATTGTTAATCCAAGCATTCCGGAAATAGTGGTTACTGATAAAATTATTGCAAGTAATAAGAGTGTTGTCCAGCTGAACGTGCTTGCAGCGAGAAATATTGGTAATAAAGCAACACAGGGCGAACAGCTTAACATTAAAAACAGGGAAATAATTATAGCTTTATCCGGGAGTTCTGAATGGTTGTGATTATGCCGTTTATGTTTTAGTCTTCCTACGATAATAAATACAATACCGATAACAATTAAAACAGATCCGGAGAGAGGTTCTGCATAGGTTTCTATGTGCTCTGTTATGCTAAACCCAAGAAGGGCAATAACAGAGCCTATTACACTGGTAATCAGAGAGTGACCTAATCCTGCACCGGCAGTGACAAAGACGGTTTTTGTCAAGCCCCATTTCTGCTCTCTCCCTACAAGCGCAAAGGGCATCCAGTGGGTTGGCATTATTGCATGAGTTAAGGCAATAAAAAATGTTGCTGCCATAAGGCTAATTATCGTATTTTGCATAAAAGAGGATTACTCCTAAAGTAATTTCATAAAGGATAGGAAATGTATCCCACGGTAATTGTATTATAACGAAAAGGGTACAAAAGGAAAGGTGATAATAATTGCTTTCACAGGTAAGGTATTAAGATAGCATAGTGATTTCCGCTCTCTGTCCTCTTCGATTGTTATAATCCAATAATTGCTATATGTGCTTTATCGGCAATTTTGATTGTTTCCTCGATATCAAGAATAAGTGTTCTTTCTGCTTCAAGAGCGAGGACGGATGCGGAGGATTCTTGTAATGATTTAATAGTTTCCATTCCAACGGTAGGAATATCAAATCGGGGATCAAAATCCTGTTTACTGACCTTTATGACAACAGTATCTTCTTTTCCCAGGCTACCACCCCGGCGAATAGCCTCATCGGTACCTTCAAGTGCTTCTACAGCCAAAACGACCTTTTCTTTTACCACAATACACTGCCCGATGCCGAGCCTGGATATTTCTTTCGCTATAGACCATCCATAATGGATATCTTCCAATTCCTTATCAGTAGGCTGTTTCTTCGTTAATACACCTTTTTGAACAACGAACTGAGGTACATAGAGTGTCGAATCCTGTAATTCAATCCCATCTTTTAGTAATTCTTCGGCAACGGCTCCCAGCAGGGAATGATCATCTCGTTTTTTTACATTTCTGTACCAGAGATTGATCGTCCTCAAATCTGGCATAAACCGGAGGTTTCTCCACGAGGAAAACATTTTCGTTTTTGTAATTCCACCTGCCATAACAGCTTTTGTTATGTTTTCATGTTTCAATATCTTTATAAGTTTGCCAACCTGGGCGATTCCTATCCAGTAGAGCTTTTCTACATAATGTTCAATTTCCGGTAATGTTTCTCCTTCGATTCCTACGGCAATAATTGAAATATTATTATCCTGTGCACCTTTGGCAAATAATAGGGGGAACCGGCCGTTTCCTGCTATTAGTCCGAGTTTTTCCATGAGTCTTCCAGTTCTTTTATCCTTTTCTCAAGGGTTTTTATATGTTCCTTTAATTCAGGTAATCTTTCAATGATAATGTAACATCGGCGCATACGCCGGATAGGGAGTGCCGGTGCTCCCAAATACGTTTCATTATCGGGGATATCACTCACTACTCCAGAACGTCCACCAACAGTAACGTTGTCACCTATTTTAATGTGGCCGACAATACCAACCCCGCCTGCAATCGTGACATGGCTTCCAATTTTTGTTGAACCGGCAACACCTACCTGGGATACAATCAGTGAATTCTCACCGATTTCGACGTTATGTGAGATAACGACCTGGCTATCAATCTTGGTGCCTTTCCTGATAATGGTCTCTCCCAGTGCAGCCCGGTTAATCGTTGTGTTTGCACCAATATCAACATCATCTTCTATTATAGTAATACCTACCTGAGGGATCTTATAATACCGTTGACCATCAGGTGCATATCCAAATCCACTGCTTCCAATAACGGTATTACTGTGAATAGTAACCCGTTTACCAATAACGGTATCGTTGTATATTACAGTGTTTGGATATATAATGGTATCATCATCAATAGTACAATTATCCCCCACAAAAACACCCGGGAACAGAACTGCACGATCTCCAATACGGGTATTTTCTCCAATGTGTGCATGTGCATAAACGGAAATATCCCGACCAAGAGTAGCAGTCCTGGCAACCCTTGCAGAAGGGTCAATTCCTTTTATAAACGATGGTTTTTTATGCATCATAAGTTCTACGACCTTTGCAAATGCAAGATAGGGGTTGTTGCATACCAGGAGATTCTTGTTGATATCTTTTAATGCAGGAGAAACGATAATGGCAGAGGCCCTGGTTTGATGGATTTTTTTTGTATATTTATCGTTGGATATGAAGGTAATGTATCCTTCCCGTGCTTCATCTATGCTCCGGACACCGTGTATTCTTACAGAAGGATCACCAACAACGGTGCCGCCAACATGTTCAGCAAGTTCTTGCAGTGTTTTTTCCATAGAAAGTACTGTGTAAGAAAAATCGTTTTATTCGTGAGTTAAAATGTAAAGATAATTATATCTCAGGGCAGTGTGTTGCCGCAATCAAAAGAAGTTTTTACACGGTAATACAAGAGATAACCAGCAAAATCGCAATTTACGTATCCTTAGGTAATGTCCGGTTTCGGTAATGCCTTTTTGGAAGATGTATTCGTTATAAACCATATGATTATGAGGGTAACAATTAAAAGTATCCATGCAAGTATACCGGTAACTACATTACCGTCGCCAAATAACCATTCCTGATCTTTTTTTAAGCGGTCAAAGAGTAAACTGCTTATCTTTATGAGAAATACCCATCCTGCATGGAGCCCGATAGCAAAGTACAACGAACGTGTTCTCAGGCAGCTATATGACAGCACGACACCGACAAGAAAAAGACCCACGATCGAGGGAAGGAGGGTATGAAAATCTACTATGATATTCCTGAAAAATTGATACATTACCAGGAAACCTACAAAAGGTTGAATACCAGGACTTACTACAAGATCTACCTTGAGGAAATGCAATAAAGAATAAAATATGCTTGTGATACAAACCGCAGGAAGTGCTGACATATCCTTTAATAAGCTTTGGAATATAAATCCCCGAAAAAATAGTTCTTCAATACATCCAACAATACCTGCAATAAATAGAAATTTTATGAGTTGCAGTATGAAATCGCTAAAGGATTCTGCATCTATACGAAGTATTCTGGTACCAATAGCATATAAGAAAGCGACATATAAGGTTAACATACCCGTTCCCAAAAAAAACCCCAAACGGAGCTGTTCCCACCGTCCCTGGGTATGCTTTAAACCAAGGGTAGCCAGGGAGCCGACCATGAGTGATTTTCTCATGAGAAAAATGACGATAATTGCTACAGCCATCATAATACGGCGCATCACCTTCCCAAAATCATAACCTCCTTGATGATAATCTAATAAGTTGACTATGAAAGGGCTGGTTGTTACGAAAGAATCGAGAGCTACTTTAATAATGGGAGCAATGATACAACTGAGGCATACAATAAGGAAAAACAGAAGAAATACTTTTTTAGATTGTTTTATATCTTTAAACGCATTCATTCTGAAATGATAGTGTTGTAAAAAGAAGTTGTCAACTGAAAATCGTTTTTGGGTAAGACTTAACAGACCGGAATAATTATAAAACCAGCATTCTTTAAAAAACCTTCTCAACGTTACTATGCCTTTTCCTTCCTGCGGGATAAGGGTATTGAATATCAACTCAATACATAATGGGTATAAATATTTGTATTGACAATAAAAAAAAAATGTGCTATATGTTTGCAACTTTATTTCTATTAAGAAATCTATTCATGAAAACCAGACAGTTCGTGTTTTAAAAACATCACTTTATCATAATCGGATAAATTAAACCTGCAAAGATTTAAACGCGGACAGTTACAACCGTATTCTTTATTGTTCCAAAATAGACGCTCTGGACGGCCTTATTGCACAAATCCGATAGAAAGCCGTTTTTTCCCTAAACCGCATAAATTCATTTTTGAAAAATGTATACAGGACTTTATTGAGATAATTTTAATTTTATAACGTAGCGAGAAATAGTTTTTCAATATTTTATGGAGGATGAGCCAATAAAAAATAGGGCATAGTTTGTTTTCAGTACTGGTATATTTTTGTGAACTATAACGTTTATATTTCGAAAAGGAGGGGAAAATTTATGAGAGGCACATCGTTTATTCATACCTTGCCTCATAAAAGACAAAGGTTGATCCACGCATTCATAGCACCTCTGTATTTCCTGTTTATGATATTTGCCTTTACTATTCCGGAGGTATCAGCAGGAGATGCTCCATTCGCAAACACAATAGAAGCAAAAGATGTGCTATCCAGGACAGCAATACTGAGAGGTATGGTAAATCAGAGATGGTCACGCACAACAGTATGGTTTGAGTATGGAACTGCCAGTGGTGAGTATACGAGTCAAACTACCGCTGAGGTTATTGGTCATGATGGTGAAATGCGTGAGCTGGTGAGCAAGAAGATTAATGAGCTGACACCGGGTGTAACGTATTATTATCGTGTTGTAGCGCAGAATATCGTAGGTACCACTCATGGTGATGAGGTATCGTTTACGACTGTAGCACAACCGGCAACAGCAGGAACATTGTCCGCAAAAGATGTGATGGTAAAAACAGCAATGCTGAGAGGCAGGGTAAATCCGAGGTGGTCACCTACCACTGCGTGGTTTGAGTACGGAACAACCAGTGGTGAGTATACGAATCAAACCTCTCCTGAGAATATAGGCAGCGGTGGAAGCTTTGAACTGGTAAGAAAAAAGATCAATGGGTTAGCATCGGATACAACGTATTTTTATCGCATCGTAGCACAGAATAACGGAGGTACCGTTAATGGTGACGAGGAATCATTTACTACAATAGATATCACTCCGCCTTCCATTGTTTCTACTAGCTCATCCGACGGTGCATCAGGTGTAGATACGGATATCGTTCTTACAGCCCTCTTTAGTGAAGATGTAAATGAATCAACAGTAAACACGACATCCTTTACCCTGATCGAAGATGGAAGCGGTGAAGTAGTAACGGGTACGGTAGATTATGATAGTGAAACCTTAACTGCATCGTTTACACCATCGCGGGGGTTAAAGCATTCGACTGACTATACCGCTACTGTAGTGGGAGTAGAAGACCTGGACGGAAATGTAATGACAGAGGCTTTTACCTGGGGCTTTACTACTGAATCACTTGTGATATCAAACGAGACAATAGATGCTCCAAAATTCTTTGATGCGCTTATATATTCAAGGGCAACTGCTCTTGACTCTAGTGGTAACGCTCATATTGTTTATGGCGGGGATGATCTTTACCATGCATATTTTGATGGTATTGAATGGCAATACGAAACGATAGATACATCATCTTCTACGGCCAACTATGCATCGATTGCTATCGACGCATCAGACAATATCCATATCAGCTACTATGATGCTACCAATAGAGATCTCATGTATGCAACAAATGCAACTGGATCATGGGCTACTGAATCAGTTGATGAAACAGACAATGTAGGCCAGTATACTTCTATAGTGGTTGATACATCAGATAATGTCTATATCAGTTACTATGATGTTACTAATGGAGACCTTAAGTATGCAACCGGTACAGCTGGATCATGGGTTACCGAAACAGTTGATAGTACCGGTAATGTAGGTGCATTTACCTCTATAGCCGTTGATACATCAGGTAATATCTATATCAGTTACTATGATGTTACCAATGGGAATCTCAAGTTTGCAACGAATGCAACCGGCTCACTGGTTGTTGCACCGATTGATACTGCAGACAATGTGGGTCTGTATACCTCTATAGCCGTTGATACATCAGGTAATATCTATATCAGTTACTATGATGTTACCAATACCGCTCTTAAGTATGCGACGAATGTAAGCGGCTCATTGACGACAGAAACGGTAGATAATTCGGAAGATGTAGGACAGCATACATCCGTTGCTATTGATTCATCAGATAATCTGTACGTTAGCTACTATGATGTTACCAACGGAGACCTCATGTATGCAACCGGTTTTTCCGGTTCATGGACTACCGAAATAGTTGAAAGCACAGGCAATGTAGGTCAGTATTCGTCCATAGCCATTGATTCATCGGGTAATATCCACATCAGCTACTACGATGCTACCAATGGAGACCTCAGGTATGCAACAAATGCGTCCGGATCATGGGCTACCGAAATAATTGAAAGCACAGACAATGTAGGTCAGTATACCTCCATAGCCGTTGATACATTGGGTAATATCCACATCAGCTATTACGATGTTACCAATGGAGACCTCAGGTATGCAACAAATGCATCCGGATCATGGGCTACCGAAATAATTGAAAGCACAGACAATGTAGGTCAGTATACCTCCATAGCCGTTGATACGTCGGGTAATGTCCATATCAGCTACTACGATGTTACCAATGGAGGCCTCAGGTATGCAACCGGCTTTTCCGGATCATGGGCTACTGAAATAGTTGATAGTTCAGATGATGTAGGTCAGTATACCTCCATAGCCGTTGATACGTCGGGTAATATCTACATCAGTTACTACGATGTTACCAATGGAGACCTCAGGTATGCAACCGGCTTTTCCGGATCATGGGCTGCCGAAACAGTTGATAGTACAGGCAATGTGGGTCAGTATACCTCCATAGTCCTTGAATCAGATGAGGAAGTAATACCATTTATATTTATTGTTTACTATGATGCTACCAACGGAGATCTCAGGTTTGCAACAAATGCAACTGGTTCGTGGGAAACGGATGCGATTGATAGTACTGGGAATGTAGGGCAATATGCCTCTGCGGCCATTAGTTCCATCAGCGGCGGGCATGTTACCTATTATGATGCGACGAACAGGGATCTCAAGTATAGTAGTATTTCAGATTCAGATTAAGACGTAGATGTTTTAAAGCGTTTTACGTAGATTATGACTTGTTGAATGATCAGGAAACGTAGCATACGTATCGTGGTTTGATATGGTATGCTACGTTTCATATATCTTATTCGGCCTTATTGCACAAAGCCGATAAAAGACGGATGTTCCCTGCATTTTATAGTTTATGTAACAGCATAACTTTCAGGCATTCCAAGTTTCATCATACGATTTAAGATCGTTGTCTTTATACCAGTCTTTGTCCTTTTATCATAAGCTCCGCCATCACCAAACTCATTACCATTAATACGTAATTCCTCTTTGCTCTATGGAGTGTGTTGAGTAAAGATCCGCCGAAGGCGGTAAGTTCATGGTATAGGAATTTTCATTTTATGTAAGCGGGTTTACGGGGAGGTGTTGTTATAAGGTTAATGATGTTACTATGATGCAACAGTGATTCTTTATGTTCAATTGTTTTTCATCCCGAAGGGATGCCATGATTATAGCAAAAGACCCCAGAAGGATTGTAAACCCCGAAGGGGTGACATACTTGTAAATAAAAAATGAAAATAACAGCTAACCCGGAACGGTGGTGCCAAAACCTTGTAGTGAGCTTGTCGAA